>NZ_WUQY01000003.1 GCF_009829085.1 Sphingobacterium bovisgrunnientis | reverse complement strand
AGTTCAGATACTCTTGCGCTTTACTGACGGCCTGATGAGCATTACGATTCGGACGGAAGCCGTAGCTGTTATCGTGAGAAAATCACCCTCACACTTTAACCCAAGCCATTGGGAAATGCTTTGCTGAATAACACGGTCGATGACCGTTGGGATACCCAGCGTACGCTTGCCGCCACTGGCTTTGGGAATCTCTACTTTCCGAACAGCTTGTGGGAGGTAAGTGCCAGAGAGAATATCCGACCGAAGGGTTTTCCAATTCGTATTGAGGTAGTCACGAAGGTTATCGATCTGCATAACATCAATTCCGCTGGCACCTCCATTAGAGATGACACGATCAACTGCGTGTTTGACATTTCGGATGTGTAATATATCTTCCAGCATAGTATTACTAAAAAAAAAATCCTCAGGCATTGTGTCCGTTGGTTGCACAACTAGGCTAAGCTCCCCTTACATTCTACTATCGGTTTCCGACCTACCCTCATGTAAGCAGTTCTCTTAAGTGGTTCGGCTTTTAGCGCTTCGTCATAAACTTCTTGGTTCCTTTGCCATTCTAACATTCAGACCTTCCCCTGTAGAAAATAGAGAAACAGGGTACTATGTCCTCTGCTGACTTCTGACTAAAGCATCTAGCATCATTATTCTGCTATATGTTTCTTCGCGGGCATTCGCGTATACCTTTGACAGAGTTTAGTCAGATCTCCCCAGGTAAGAACAATAACTTTCACATCATATATCCGCTACATTTACCATAGTGTTTCCGTACAGTTTAGGGCTTTGGCTTGTGTTGCAGCCTCACCCAACACTTGCGGCCTTGTATGTAGTTTCTGTTCGTCGGACCGAAGTTTTGCCGCAGACTTCCTTCAGATTCCACCTCGCGGTGGACACCCTTGTCATAAGCTAACACTTCCCACTGTAAAGGCGTGTTCGGGACTTACACCCTAGAGTTATTGCCCATGCTGGGCACACAACTAAAAAGGTGTTCCTAATTAGAACACCTTCCGAATATATTCAAAATTTCTACTTTACCAATTCTTCTAACGCTTTTTCCACTTTTTCAAAACCAAAATCCGCTTTTACTTCCGTAAACATGCGTTGGATTTGATCATTGCAAAGATTTCCAATGCTTCCTTCGTGTGTGTGATTCACTTCTTTCGAAGGTTGGAATGTTCCTTCTTCAATAGCCAAACCGATATTTTTATAAGCTTCGCGGAATGGTATACCTTGTAAAACTTCATTGTTTACCACTTCCACAGAAAACAGATAATCGTATTTTGGATCATCCAAAATACTATCCTTTATCTCAATATTCTCCAACATAAATGTAGCAATCTCCAAACATTCATTTAAAGATTGGAATGCAGGAAATAAGTTTTCTTTCAACAATTGTAAATCGCGGTGATAACCAACTGGAAGGTTTGTCGTCATCATGGCAATCTCTGTCGGTAAAGCTTGGATTTTATTACAACGTGAACGAATTAATTCAAAAACGTCAGGATTCTTTTTGTGCGGCATGATACTCGAACCTGTTGTCAAATGCGCTGGAAAAGAAATAAACCCAAAGTTTTGGTTGATAAACAAGGTTACGTCCATTGCGAATTTGGCCAACGTTGCGGCAATAGAACTCATCGCTTGCGCAAGAATTCGCTCCGTCTTACCTCGTCCCATCTGCGCGTACACTACATTGTAATTCAAATCTTCGAAGCCCAATAATTCTGTAGTCATCGTACGGTTCAATGGGAATGAAGATCCATAGCCTGCGGCTGAACCCAACGGATTCTTATTACAAACAGACCAAGCAGCTTTCAACATATGCAAATCATCTACTAAACTCTCAGCATACGCTCCAAACCACAATCCAAAAGATGATGGCATGGCAATCTGCAAATGCGTATAACCTGGCATCAACACATTTTTGTACTGCTCACTGAGCTTAATCAATTGGTTGAAAAGCAATTCTGTAGTATTGAAAACATTGTGAATTTCCGAACGGAAATACAATTTCAAATCCACCAAAACTTGGTCATTGCGCGAACGACCCGAATGGATTTTTTTGCCAGCTTCGCCAATGCGTTGTGTCAACATCATTTCCACTTGGGAATGCACGTCTTCTACACTAGCTTCGATTTGGAATTGACCAGCTAATATTTCTTTGTATATATTTTTTAGTTCTTGCTGAACCGCAGACAAATCTTCGTCCGTCATCAAGCCAATGCTATTCAACATACGCGTATGTGCTAGTGAACCCAACACATCTGCACTCGCCAAATGCATGTCCATCTCACGGTCTTTGCCTACTGTAAACGATTCAACAAAAGAATCTACATCAATGTTTTTTTGCCAAATTTTCATTCAAAAGTCGTTTTGAATCACAAAAATACCATAAATTTAGATATAACATTTATAAACTTAATCTTTTCACAGGATGAGTAAATTACTAAACTTTCGATTTAATCCTGTAAAAGGTATTTTTCTCTCTGTCATATTATTTTTTGGAGTACCAATAATGAGTTTTGTACTTCTTGGACTAGCTACAGACTATTCTTTCGAATTATTGGAAACTTTGATGCAAATTATTATATTCAATCCTTATATATTAGGCACTATATTATTATTCTCCTTTTGCCTATTTATAACTTCCTCCATGATGCTAATCATTAAAACAATTAGGAACAAAGCTTTGGACTGATATTTTATTTTCAACGCTTATAACATATTTAATACAGTATAAAAGATTGAAAGATAATAAATACCTTTATGTCGTATTATTTAACCTATAGAAAATAAATGACAAAAAAATCAATATTGTTTTTTGCGTGTCAACTTGCTTGGTTAACACCATTTGCTCAAGAAAGTTCAAAACCACTCACTTGGCAAGATATCCCGACCTGGGAATACGTACGATTAAATGGTTCTTCTCCTTCACCTGATGGCAAGTGGCTGGCTTATGTTTCAGGACCGACACAAGGGGACCTGACTTTGACATTGAAAAGCACAGCGGATACGACGAAGTATGATTACAAAATTGGCGGTACTACTTCTCCAATATTTTTCAATAATAATGCGCAATATTTCAGCTTTTTTGAGAATCCAAAGTATACAGAGATTAAGGCAAATGAAAAATCGCGTAGACCGTCAAGTAAGAAACTGAAAATTGTGGCATTAAAAGATACCGCATCAGTGACTTTTGATAAGGTACAGAGTCATATCTTTTCGAATGAAGACAGCAAATGGGTAGCCATTCGTTTTGAAGGACAAGGCGGTGCACCAGCTTCACCAATGGCTCCACGTCCTGAAGGTGCAGTAAAAGGTTCGGACTTATTGTTGTACAATTTAGTCAGTAAAAAGAAGTATAATCTAGGTAATGTGAGCGAATACAGTTTCAACAAATCGGGACAGTATTTAGCATATATAATCGATGCCAACGGCAAAAATGGAAATGGTATTTTCCTGATGGATTTGAATACAGGAATAGTCAATGCGCTGCACAATGACGATGCTAACTTTTCAAAATTGGCTTGGAACAAAGAGGGAACAGCTTTTGCATTATTGAAATCCAAATCTGATAAAAAGTACAAGTCTCCCGTTTACACTTTGCTAGGTGTTAAAAACTTAAAAGCACATAATGCAGATGTATTTACTTATAGCGGATTGGATGAAAATCAAATTACAGCGGGGTATGGCATTAGCGAGAACTCTTCGGCATATTGGAGTAAAGATTTAAAAACAATATTCTTTGGCGTAGCCAAATTAGAAAAAGCGGAAGACCCAAAATCTACTGAAAAGAAGATCGACGATATCGCAAAAGCGGATGCTAAAAATGCAGCAGAAAAAGATTCTATAGCTGCCAAAAATGACACAACACAGATTGCTGCAAATACGAAACAAAATCCTGCGCCTAAAAAGCCAGAAGTCAATAAAAAAGACTTAGAAAAACCAGATATGATCATCTGGAACTGGCAAGATGTACGCTTGCAATCTGCACAAAAAATGCGTCTGCAATCGGATAAAAATTATACAACAATGAGCGCTTGGCACGTAGACGATAACAAATTCGTCTCTCTAGCTGATAGCGCGATCAAATCTATCGCACTTTCGCCAAATCAATTGGTAGGCTATGGATTTGATTACAAACCATACGAATTCGAAGCAAATTTGAATGGACAAACTTTTGGTGACTTGTACATTGTAGATATCAAAACAGGGAAAAAACAGTTAGCCTTCAAAAAAATGTATTTGAATGCGATGCGTGCTGTACAATTCTCTCCACTGTCTGATTACTTGTTATTCTATAATGATGGCAATTACCATACATTGAATACGAAAACGTTAGCTGTAACTAACATTACAGAAAATATCAATAGTTCTTTTGTAGATATGTTAGCCGATCACAACGTGGATAAGCGTGGAATTGGTCCATTTGGATTTAGCGCAGACAACAAATTTGTATTGTTGAGAGACAATTTTGATGTTTGGAAAGTGTCGATCGATGGTAAATCTACTATTCAATTAACAGATAATTGGAAGAACCAAAAGCTTTTAACTACAAATCTCAATTATATTTATCCTGACGATGATTTCATTGATCTAAAAAAAGACCAGTATTTCAATTTGTACAATCACGCCACTAAACAAAAAGGTGTGGCTTTATTACCTGCGAATGGTAAGAAATTGGAAATTTTGAAATTGGATGACATCAACTTTGGAGGCATTCGTAAACCTAAAAACAGCTCAAACTTATTCTACACAATCGAAAAATCGAATGTCGCTCCTGATATTTTTGTGTCAACAGATAAAAATTTAGCGCAAGAAAAAGTTTTGACTAATAATACGACAGATAATCAAAAAGATGTACTATCTGCTGGTTCGAAGCTCATTTCCTATGTTTCTGCACATGGTGATACATTGGAGGCAACATTGTATTTACCTGCTAACTATGTAGAAGGTCAATCTTATCCGACAATTACCTATATCTACGAACGTCTGACAGATGAGAAAAACAACTATTCGCAACCAGCTTATCCAGGTGGTGGTTTTAATCGTGCAATGTATACCAATAATGGTTATGCGGTATTGATGCCAGATATTAAATACAAATTGAATGATCCGGGTATGTCTGCAGTAGCATGTGTTGTTCCGGCTGTAAAATCTGCAATTGCATCTGGGGTTGTAGATGAGAAAAATGTAGCAATCCACGGTCACTCTTGGGGTGGTTACCAAACATCATTCCTTATCACACAAACTGATATATTCAAAGCTGCAGTTGCGGGCGCACCATTGACCAATATGATTTCAATGTATTCTTTGATTTATTGGAATACAGGCTCATCAAATCAGAGTATCTTTGAATCTAGCCAAGGTCGTCTGACAACAGGCTATTGGGACAATTGGGATGCTTATGTACGCAATTCGCCGATTTATCACATCAAAAAAGTAAATACGCCATTAATCATCATGCACAATGACAAAGATGGAGCTGTAGATTACACACAAGGCGTGGAATATTACAATAGTTTGCGTCGTCTCAACAAACCAGTGGTTATGCTAACTTACAATGGCGAAAATCATGGTCTAGTGAAAGAGGTTAACCGAAAAGATTATGCAGTACGCATGATGGAATATTTTGATTATTACCTAAAAGGCAAACCAGCACCGGATTGGTGGGCAAAAGGAATTGATTTTATTGATCTACCTAAACACTTAGAAGATCGCGCATTTTAAAATTAAAAGCTAGTCAACTGACTAGCTTTTAATTTTTTAGTATATTAGATATTGAAAAACAAAAAGAACATTTACCATAACATGGATTTATTTTTGGCTTTTCCGCATTAAATAGTAAACATTTCAACTATTTTTATGTTATTATTTCAGTGTTAACATTTTTAAGTAGATAAACTCAGGTTTGAATAGATTTACCCGTGTCGCTGTTCGTATTTTCCTTTGGATAATAGGTTCAATAATAGCCCTATTGCTCTTGGTCGTATTTTTAATACGCCTGCCTGCTGTACAGAATTATATAGCAGGAAAAGTATCAACCTACCTAGAAAACAAAATTGGAACTCCAGTAAATATTGGCTACGTGAATATCACATTTCCGAAAATGTTGGTATTGGAGAATGTGTATTTCGAAGATCAATCGCGCGATACCTTGATCGCTGGCGAAAAGATCAAAGTGGACATCGATATGTTTAAGATTTTTAAAAACACAATCGAAGTTCAAGAAATACAACTAGCAGGTATTACTTCTAAAATAAAGCGTACTGCCCCTGATGGGAATTTTAATTTTGACTATATCGTAAAAGCTTTTGCTTCGGAAGAAGAAAGTACCCCAACAGCTACAGATACGACTTCCGCATTGATCTTTAAACTAGACAAAGTTGGTTTAGAACGCATTCATTTTGTGTACAATGATGATATGATCGGCACTTCAGCCGATATTCGATTGAATAAATTGGACACGCGGGTGAAAACTTTTGATTTGGCAAACAACATGACTTTTGATTTGCCAAATATTAATATTGATGGTTTGTCGGCTATTGTTAAGCAATGGGCGCCAGCAACCGACAGCAAAGAAGTTAAAGCGGAAGATTTTGGTATTACAGATGCGTCTGTAACCGAAACGTCTCTCCTACCAAATCTAGGCACAGAAACCATCACATTGAAAAACATTTTTGTCAAATATGACGATGCATCTTCGGCGATGAAAACTCAATTTGACATTAAAAACCTTTCGGCGAATGTTGACCAAATTGATTTAAACAAGGAAATAATCAATCTCAAAGAAGTTATTTTAGATCAATCTGATTCGTATGTTGTCTTTGATAAATTTACTAAAGTTAAAGAAACAGCAGACACAGCTTCTGCTCCTGTCAATTGGATAGTATCAGTAGATAAAATTGCTGTAGACAAAACGAATTTCTTATTCCGTGACGACAATCAAGCGCGAATGAAGGGCTTTGATTATAGCAATATAGGGATTAAAGATCTCGCAGGAGCAATTAAAAGTATTTACTACTCCAACGATTCCATTTCAGGTTCTGTTCAAAATTTAACAGCAAAAGATCATTCCGGCTTGTATTTAAAACAAATGAAAGGTGATTTTGTGTACGGAAACACCGGCGCAGTTATTGAAAATCTGTTAATTCAAACCCCTAAAACAATCATTCAGGATTATATCAAAGTTTCCTATCCATCCTTAGATGCTGTATCTAACTATCCACAACTTGTCACTATTGACGCGCGCATCAAAAAAACGCAAATCGATATGACGGATATCAAATTCTTTGCGCCAGATTTGGAAAAAATGGATGTGATGAAACCACTGATGACACGTAAATTCTACATAGACGGTCGTGTGGTAGGACGTTTAGATGATTTAACTATCCCAAATTTGGAATTCAAAACGCTGGACAAAACACACATCATTGCTTCTGCTAAGATTAAAGGTTTGCCAAATACAGATAAGCTTAACATCGATTTAAATCTTAAAAAATTAACAACAGGCAAAGCAGATTTGGATCGATTAGTGGCAAAATCCTTGTTGCCAAAAGATATGACGATTGAATATCCAAATTCAATATCATTGGCAGGTACATTTAAAGGTGGAATGAGTGGATTTGACGCCAATATGAAACTTGTCACTGATAAAGGGAATGCCGCTGTGAATGGTTATCTCCATATGGCTGGACGAGACACCACATACGATGCGCAAGTTTCTATTGATAATTTCAATTTAGGTCATCTTTTAAAGCAAGATTCTGTATTGGGTATTATCTCCGCTGATGCACAAGTAAAAGGTAGAGGATTAAATCCCAAAACCATGGCTGCTGACGTCAAAGGTACCATCAATCGTTTTGATGCGATGGGTTATGCTTATCATGACATCAATTTGGACTTGATGGCGCAAAGTGGCGATATTGCTGGCTCTATAAACAGTTCCGATCCGAATATTCGTTTTCAAGCCAATCTTGCAGCCGATATGCGCGATATGTATCCTAAGGTAAAAATGAATATGATGATCGACTCCGTCAATTTGCAAAATCTAAAATTGATGGATCAAAATTTCCGTTATCACGGTAAAATAGACGCCGACTTTGAAACTGCAGATTTAAATTATTTGAATGGAAGACTTCATGTTTCTCAATCGTCTATTGCTTACAATGAAGAACGTTATGCCTTAGATACCATCTCCTTGATTGCACGAGCAGATACCTCGCGCAATATGTTGATGTTGCGCTCAGAATTTTTACGTGCCCATTTAGTCGGAAAATATAAGCTGACTGAACTCGGAGCCTCCATGCAAGACGTTGTAAGAGTTTATTATAACCCGAATAATGAGCCACCAAAAGAATTGAAATATGATGCACAGAATTTTGAGTTTTCTGCGACTTTAAATTATTCTCGATTCTTAAAAGATTTCTTCCCTGACATTCAGAAAATGAGTGATATCACCTTGGATGGTACATTCAATAGTCAGCAAAAAAGCATAATGGCAAAACTCTTGGCGCCTAGTATTATTTACGGCGGTATTGAGGTTGATCGTTTGGGTATGGATTTTATTACTGTCGATAGTACATTGTATTATTCTGCGCTGATTGACAAGATAAAAGTCAATCAAATTGAGCTGAAAAACACAACATTGAGTGGACAAGCCGTAGAAAATAATTTAGATTTTGGGCTTTGGATAAAAGATAAGGAAGATAAAGATCGTTACCATTTGGGTGCACGAATGGCCGTAGATCAAGGAAATTACCTATTGAGTCTGTTGGAAGACGGCTTAATGTTAAATTACGATACATGGCAAACTTCTCCAAGCAATCAGTTGAGCTTTGGAAAAGATGGAATTCGAGCGCATGAATTTGTGTTGAATAATAATGGTCAAGAGCTGCGTATACAATCCCAAGATTCTACATTGAATGCACCAATTGATGTGACTTTTAACAATTTCCGTATTGAGACCTTGACAGAAATTTTAGAGTCGGATACGTGGAATGTTGGTGGTGGAATCAACGGTGCGGCGACAATTTCTCGTCTGGATGCAAAACCTGTTTTCGTGTCGGATTTGGAAATCAACAAATTCTATTTTGGACAAGATACTGTTGGAAATATTTTAGTGAATGTACACAACCAACAAGAAAACACGTTTTCTGCGGATGTACGCATCACAGATAATGGCAATGATGTGCAATTATTGGGTGAATACATTGCTCCTCCTAATGGCACTCCGACATTCAATGCAAAATTGAATTTAGCTCCACTAAAAATGAAAACTATCCAAGCATTTAGCATGGGTTATCTAAAAAATAGTGAAGGGGATTTAACGGGTGTGCTGGACATTTCCGGTAATTTGGATGCACCAAAAATCAATGGTGATCTAACATTTAATAAAGCCAGACTAAATGTTGCGATGCTAAATGCTGACTTTTTGATGGACAATCAAAAGATTAGTTTCACGAATCAAGGTCTTCAATTTAGACAATTCTTGTTGAAAGATGGAAAAGGAAACGAAGCCAAATTGAATGGTACGATACTCACTAAAAACTATACAGACTTTGATTTCAATTTGAATTTAACAACGAATAATTTCGCTGTCGTAAATTCTACGCGCGAAGACAACGATTTGTTTTACGGCAAACTGTATGCGACATCAAACATCCGTATTCGTGGAAATATAGACAAGCCAGTAATCGACGGAAATGTGTCTGCCAACGAAAACACAGATTTTGTTTTCATTGTGCCAAATGAAAACCCTGGTATCGCCGAGCGAGATGGAGTTGTGAAATTCGTAGATAAAAGTGATACAGTGCGCAATAATGTATTCGCGAAATTGGACTCGATGACTACCGCAACGCGTCTTACAGGTATGGATTTATCTTTAAACCTAAGTACAGATCGCGACGCCAAATTTAAAATAATTATCGATGAAGGCTCGCAAGACGCTTTGAATATTCAAGGTGTTGCGGAATTGACTACTACAATTGATGCCAGCGAAAAAATCACCATGTCCGGAACTTTCACTGTTGAAGATGGAAATTATTCATTCAGCTTTGGACCAATCAAAAAAGAGTTTGATTTCCAAAAAGGAAGTACCATTACATGGAACGGAGATCCGCTAGATGCTAGACTAGATATTACAGCCTTGTACAAAGGTCGCTTCCCTACGCTAGATTTGGTAGCCAACCAAATTGGAACAGAAAGTGGTAATTTGTACAAACAACGTATTCCTTTTGATGTAAAATTGATTTTGAATGGCGAATTATTCAAACCACAAATCGCATTTGATATTGATCTTGACGAGAATAACGCGATAGTTTCGCAAGATGTCGTATCAAAAGTTAATAATGCTTTGGTTGCATTGCGTGATGATCCAGCAGAATTGAATAAACAAGTCTTTTCGTTAATCATCATGGGCAGATTTATGTCAGCGAATCCATTCGAAAGTTTGTCTGGTGGTGGCGGTGTAGAAGGCATTGCGCGTAGCTCAGTAAGTTCGTTCTTGACTGGTCAATTGAATAATTTGGCTTCCAACTTGATACAGGGAGTTGAGCTAGATTTCAATTTGCAGTCCGAACAAGATTACCTTTCTGGTTCTGCTCAAAATAGAACGGATTTGAACATCGGTGTTTCCAAAATGCTATTTGATGATCGCTTAAAAATTACGATTGGATCGAACTTCGAAGTCGAAGGAAAAACCCGTCCAGGCGAGAAAACGAATAATATTGCAGGTGATATTTCTTTGGATTATCAATTATCAAAAGATGGTCGATACTTCGCCCGAGTGTACCGCAAAAACCAGTATCAAGCCACTTTGCAAGGACAATTCGTGGAAACAGGTATTGGTTTCATTATCAACATGAGCTACAATCAATTCAAGGAACTATTTATGAATGAGAAAGCTTTGGCAGCCTATGCAGACCCTAATAATAGCAGTTTCCGCAGAAGATTTAATGTAGAACGAATGGAAACCGATTCAGCTTATCGTGATAGTGTACGTTTGGTCATTCGCGATAGTATGATGACACATAATCCAGCATATCGCAAACGTGTAGAAGAACAACAAAAGAAAGAAGAATTAAATAGAATCCAACGTGATTCTACCGAAAATAAGAATGATACGACAGACGTTAAGTCCATCAAAGACACAGCTATTCGCAACGAAGACGAGGAAAGGAGATCGAATGAAAAGTAAAAGAATTGGCATTGCACTATTAAGCACATTGTGCTTGTATATGATTTCTTGTAGAACAACGAAACATCTTCCAGAAGGTGAAAAATTGTATGTAGAAGGTGATGTCAAGCTGCAAATGGATAGCAATGCAAATGCTGAACGTAAGCAACTCTTTGAAGAACATTTGGAGGGACTTCTTATGCCAAAGCCAAATAAAAAAGCTTTTGGTGCAAAATGGAAACTGATGATGTGGAATGCAGGTGGTGGATATGACACGACGAATAACTTCTTTCAGCGTTGGTTGAAAAAACGTGGTGAAGAGCCAGTACTCCTAAGTGACGTTAATCGCGAATACAATGAGAATTTACTCCGAAACCGTATGGAAAATTTAGGTTTCTTCAATGCAACTGTTAGCTCAGATACGAGTATTAATGGAAAGACAGCCAAAGTTATCTACACAGGAATTCCGCGTAAAATCTATCGTATAGACACAGTAGTGTTTGCAATTGATTCTGCAAGTAATATTGGAAAAGATATAGCGTCTACAAAGTCCGAATCCCTTCTTAAAAAGGGTTCCAACTACAACTTGGATGTAATTCTGAATGAGCGCGATCGTATTGACAATGATTTGAAAAATAAAGGTTATTACTATTTTAATCCAGATAATATTTTGGTAGAAGTAGATAGTACCGAAGGCGATCATGAGGTAGATATGTTTTTAACTATTAAACCTGAGACTTCCGCTCAAGCGAAAGAACCACAAAAAATTGGCGATATTTTTATCTACCCCAATTATACATTAACCTCACAAGGCTATAGCAGAAGACCTAATACGGAGTATATGGAGCTATTCAATGATAATTATTATATCATAGATAGACAGAATACATTCAGAAAAAAAGTATTAGCTAATCATATTTTCTTTCAAAAAGGACAAGTTTACAATAGACACGATCACAATCTTACGATTAATCATTTAGTAAATCTTAATGCATTTAAATTCGTCAAGAATAGCTTTGAACCAAATCCTGATTCAGCAAACACATTGGATGTATATTATCATTTGACACCATTACCAAAGAAATCATTACGTTTTGAGTTGTTGGCAAAGACCGCTACGGTCTATAATGGTTCGGAGGCGAATGTAACCTGGACACTGCGTAATGCCTTCAAAGGTGCTGAAACCGTTTCTGTAAATGTATTTGGCGGTTATGAGACACAAACAGGTGGTAATGTAAACTTAAATTCTTCGTATTACCGCTATGGTGCTGAAATGGCTATTACTTGGCCAAGGCTTTTGTCACCTTATAAATGGACGCCTGGAAGACGTTTTATTCCCAAAACCTATTTAAAATTTGGCTATGAGTTTTTGAATCGTCGTACTGCTTATACCTTAAATTCATCGAGTTTGAACTATGGTTATATGTGGAAAGAAAATGAGCAAAAACAACATGACTTAACTTTAGCAGAAATTATCTACGTACAACCTCGCAATATATCCGAAGCCTATCAAGCGCAAATGGATACCGTTCCTACGTTGCGCCGTATTGTAGAACCTCAATTTTCTTTCGGTCCAAATTATACGTACACCTTCACCAATACTATGGAGGAGTCTAGAACAAATACATTTTATTTCAAAGGTGGGATAAATTTGTCTGGAAACGTATTGGGATTGATTCAGGGTGCAAGCTATAAAAACGACAATCAGAAAGAATTATTCGGAACTATTTACAGTCAATTTGTGAAGATTGAAGCCGATGGTCGCCATTATTGGAAATTGGGTCAACATGCTCAATTGGCATCTCGCATAATGTTAGGAATGAGTTATTCCTATGGTAATTCGCGTTCACTGCCCTACTTGAAGCAATTCTATTCGGGTGGACCGAATGGGTTACGAGCATTTCGTGCCAGAGCTGTAGGACCTGGTTCTGCCCCTCCAGAAAATTTGGGTGAAGATAATTTCTTTGCGGATCAAACCGGTGATTACAAATTGGAACTAAATACCGAATACCGCAACCGTATAGTTGACTTCGGTGTTGGAATTCTGAATTGGGCTGCCTTTATTGATGCAGGTAATGTATGGTTGCAAAATAGAGATGACGGCAAGTTGGGTGGAAAATTATCGAAAAAATTTTTGTCTGAATTGGCAGTTGGCGCGGGTGCTGGTTTACGTTTTGATTTTACATTTTTAGTTCTTCGGACAGATTTAGCTATTCCAGTTCGCGTACCTTACTACCCTAAAAATGACCGATGGGTGATAAAAGATATTGACTTCAAAAATTCACAGTGGAGACGTGATAATTTGGTCTTCAACTTAGCAATAGGATATCCTTTCTAGCCAGAAAGGATATTTTATTTTAAGGCTATTCTTCATTAAGTGATTGATATTAACTATATTTAATCAACACAAATAATCCTCTTTAAACATGAAAATAACGGTCATTGGAGCGGGTGCTGTAGGTGCTACCACTGCAGACAACATTGCTAGAAAAAATTTTGCTGAAGAAGTCATTTTATTGGATATCAAAGAAGGTTTTGCGGAAGGTAAAGCACAGGATATGATGCAAACTGCCGCCTTATTAGGCTACGATACCAAAATAAAAGGTGTAACAAATGATTACTTGCAGACAGCGGGTTCGAGTATTGCAGTTATTACATCCGGTATTCCACGAAAACCAGGTATGACTCGTGAAGAATTGATCGGCACCAATGCCAATATCGTAAAGGGTGTAGTGGAAAATCTTGTGAAATATTCTCCAGAGATTATTATAATCGTCGTATCGAATCCTATGGATACGATGACATATTTAGCCTTAAAATCTTCTGGTCTTCCAAAAAATAGAATTATAGGTATGGGCGGAGCATTAGACTCATCACGCTTCAAGTATCAATTGGCAAATAAACTCAATGCTTCTCCAGCGGACTTAAATGCAATTGTAATTGGCGGACATGGCGATACGACAATGATTCCATTGATTAATAAAGCTACTTGGAACAGTATTCCAGTAAAAGAATTTCTTGATGAAGATGAGAAAAATGAAATAGTACAAAAAACAATGGTCGGTGGTGCGACTTTGACCGCGTTGATTGGCACATCAGCTTGGTATGCACCTGGTGCTGCCACAGCAGCTATGGTCGAAAGCATTGCGCTCAATCAAAACAAGCTGTTCACCGCTTCAGTTTATTTGGAAGGTGAATTGGATGAAGACGACATCTGTATCGGTGTACCTGTGATTATAAATAAAAATGGTTGGGATAAAGTTGTTCCTATTCAATTAGATGAGGATGAAAAAGCAAAATTCAAAGCTAGCGCAACCGCTGTTCGTGCAATGAATGCTGTTTTATCAGAAAGCAATATTATCTAAATTGATTAACAAACTTTCTATTATATTTGAGAGGACTTACATCAGTCCTCTTTTTATTTATTTGCAAAAGACATTACATGAAGATTATCCCTTTTGAGATTTTAAACCTACAGCAAGAAGGATTTCACATCATCCTACATATCGAATTATTAGAAAAGAAATTTAAAATGGTATTGGATACAGGAGCATCTAAGACTGTTTTGGACCGAAATACGTTATTAGAAGCAGGTATTGACGAGCAAAAATTGATTGAAACCAGTATACTTTCTTCGGGATTAGGAACGAATGAAATGCAGTCTGCTATGTTTACCCTTCCCTATTTAAAAATTGGCGATTGGGAATGTAAAAAGTTTGAAGTAGCTGTTTTGGATCTTTCTACTATTAATTATGCATATAGCCAAATAAATGCTGATCCCGTAGTAGGTGTACTAGGTGGAGACATTCTGTACAAGTATGGTGCTGTAATCAATTATAAGAAAAATATTCTTCAACTGAATGAGCGGGCAAGTAGGAAGAAATAATTTCATTCTATAATAGAAAATGCTCCAACTTGTAGAAATTGGAGCATTTTTTATTGCAATTATATTTAAAATACTACGTATTTAACAGTTTCAAAGCAGTATAGAGCATACCGCCGATTGATTGATCAAATGCATCTTCATCGATCTGAAAAGTTGACGTATGTAATTCTGAGTTTATTCCTTTTGCATCATTAGAAATACCAACCATATAAAATGTAGCGGGATAAACCTCCGTGTAATAGGCAAAATCTTCTGCTGCCATCCAAATATCAGATTGTAGAACCGCATGTTCACCATGATATTCGGTAAGAGATTCCGTTACAAATTGTGTTAATTTACTGTCATTTATCAAAGCTGGGTAGCCTTTTCTGATTTCAAATTCTGCAGTTGCACCATACAAAGTTGGCAGTTCCTTAATTTGTTTTTCGATCAGCTGTAATGCCCTTTCTCTCCACGCTTCATCCATTGTTCTAAAAGTTCCTTCCAAATACACTTCATTTGGAATAACATTCGTCGCGCCATTCGCAATAAATTTTCCAATAGACAATACAGAAGGAATAGCAGGATTAGCAACACGAGAAACTATTTGTTGCAGTGATATTACCAATTGAGAAGCGATTACTACCGGATCAATATTCAAATGCGGCTGAGCTCCATGTCCACCTCTACCTTTTATAGTTATATATATTTCATCTGCCGAAGCCATAAATTTTCCGGGACGAATTGCTACATGACCAACCCTATGTTTGGGCGAAACATGTAAACCTAATACGGCTTTGACAGCGTACGGCTTTAGTTTTCCCGATTCTAAAACAGTCTTAGCACCACCAGGAATTTTCTCTTCTGCAGGTTGAAAAATTCCCAACACAGTACCTGCAAATTCATGCCGATGCTGATTCAAAATTGTGAGAACGCTCAATAAATTTGCCGTATGAAAGTCATGCCCACAAGCGTGCATAACATTCTCATAAATCGAATCGAAGTCTGTGCCGTTTATTTCTTGAATAGGAAGTGCGTCAATATCTGCACGTAAGACCACACAATCTACATTCTGCGCATTCAAACCTTCTATTTTGACAAGGATGCCTGTATCTGCTACTTCTTCAAAAGTCAGTCCTTCTTGTGTCAAGACTGATTTTATATAAGCTGAAGTTTTGTATTCCTGAAATGATAATTCAGGATGCTGATGCAAATAGCGTCTCTTGTGAATAGCATCTTCTTTTATATTCGCGACAAGATCTTTGATTCGATTAATATCCATTTAATTCTTATACTGTTACCTTAAACTTATTCAAAAAATCCTTTACAAAATCATCATCATGCAAAGTCGGATAATCTTGATAAACGCGTGTCAACTCTTCTGATTGTCCCTTCGAAAGCACTTCATCTGGATTCAGACACCAGATACCTTTCATTAAGCCTTGTCTGTACAACACTTCGTGAATACCAGGTATACAACCGTGAAAATCATTGGCTACATCAAATAAAACGGCATTTACATCAGTCGTTTGATTTGCCAATACTTGAAGCTCTACCCACTTTTCGTGCGTAGGAATTGCTTTAAAAGATTTCACCTTGTCCATTAGTTCTACGGCTTTACTTGTCCATACTGCCCAATGTCCTAACAAACCTCCTCTAAATTGTACTTCCTCTTCTTTGCCATTGACATTGAATTTATAAATGGAAATCAAATCACTAACAATATTGTCATCATTACCCGTATATAATGCAATTTGATCTTTTCTTGGCGAATTTGCAATAGCTCGTACAACATCAAGTGTTTGGTATCTATTGAAAGAGGCACATTTAATTGCTTCCACATTTTCAATGTTTACAAATTCTATCCAAAATTCGTACGTAAAAATTCGTCCTCCAACAGATGGTTGTAAATAAAATCCAAACACAGGAATCACTTTGGCAACAGCTCGCGTACGATCCAATATCTCTGTTTCTGTCAAATCATGCAATCCACCCATCGACAATAACCCCATGTCATAACCATACTCAACAGCTAACTCTGCTTCTTGCAATGCCTGTTCTATAGGCCCGCAAATACCTGCTATTTTAATAAAAGGTCGATCTAAATTAGCCTCAGAAATAACATCTGCTGAAACTTGCAAGACTTTTTCAAAAAGGTTGTGCTCGGGTAATCTGATTTCGAATTGAGTCGAATGCACGCCTACAGCTACACCGCCAGCACCACTTTCGATATAATAATTAGTTAACAAACGTTGATTCTCTTCATCAAATTGTCTATTCTCATCCAAACATAATGGATGTGCTGGCAAAACCGTGCCCTCCATTAATAGCTGTTTCAGCTTATTATCTAATTTCTTCATTAAAATTTACCCTTCCTTTCTTGGAAATGTGTGTCTTTGCCAAATTCGTCTCCGCCATTCAATATCCATTGCGCTGTAATATCAATAATTTCTAAAATGCTAACTTTTGGATAACCAAAAAGACGGAAGCACTCCGATGCATTATTCAATAAAGCAGTAGGTTCTGGATCATTGACAAATTGTGGTTGCTTATTTAACGCGGTTCCCAATTTCTCTGCAATCCATTTAATAGATAGAATCTCTGGTCCCGTTACATTCAACACTTTTGCTGGAGATTCGCAATGCAATAGACTGCGTAAGGCAATTTCATTTGCGTCACTTTGCCAAATCACATTTACATTGTTGCTACTTAAATCAATAGGAGTATCATTATTTACTTGTTTCGCGATCTCACGAACAACACCATATCTAAAATCTACAGCATAATTCAATCTATAGAGCAGTATTGGTGTACTATTCTTTTTGCTGAAATAGCTAAATATACGCTCACGTCCTAAAGTACTTTGTGCATATTCACCAATTGGCTCAGGCACAATCGTTTCATCCACTCCTCCCGAGGTCAGAGGCACAAAAGGCAATACGTTACCGGATGATAAAGCAACTATTCTGGAGTTTTTAAATTTTTCAGCTACACGCCCTGGTAGATACGTATTCATCGCCCAAGTAAAATCCTCTTTCCCTGTGGCTCCAAATTTAAACCCTGCTAGGTAAATTACATTTTTCACCTCGGGAAGCTGTTGCAAGGCTGCGTCATCTAGCAAATCACAAGCTATAGTTTCTACTCCCAAATTTTCTAAATACGCTCTTCCCGCCGCATCCGAAAATCGAGAAACACCATATACCTTGCGCGATAAACCCAGTTCTTGAAGACCATCCAACAATAGTTTGGCCATACTCGGTCCCATTTTACCGCCTATTCCTAAGAAAATAAAATCACCATCAATATTCTTTAAATCCTCTAAAAAAGCACCAGAAGGTCTGGTATACTTTTGCTCTAACACATCTAAATTTTGATTTTCCATATTACTTCAAAAACATATCGTATACATTACTAAACATTAAGACAAAAATGACCGCCAAACCCAATGCTCCTACAACTTTGTAGAAAACATTGTTTGCATGTACACCCATTATCTTTTTACTATTTGCTATCACAAAAATTGAAATCCCTATAAAAGGAACTAAGAAAATAGTTACACTTTGTGCCAAGACTATTAATTCTAATGGCAACCTACCGAATGATATTGCCACGATACAGCCCAATACCATAACAATAGAAATTAGAATTTTCACTTTTTTGGAACTCAGACTGCTCCCAAAGCCTAAGGCATCACCTAACAACGCGCCGCCTACAGTCGCATTACCCACCAATGATGAAAAAGATGCGCCAAATAAACCCACAAAAAACAATGAACTTGCGTAACTGCCAAATAAAGGTTCTAAAGCTTTTCCCATTTCTGCTGCGCTACTTACATGAATTCCTTTGGGATTCAAAACAGCAGCTGCACAGATCAATACCGACGCGCTCATAAATCCCAATATTGCAACGCCTGTAAATGCTCCTCGCTCTGAACTTTTAATATCAACATTCTGCTTACTTATTTTTTTTCTTTCTTGAATCAAATATGTCTGGTAAAACGCCCCTACTAACGAAAAGCATGAAGCTGTAAAAGCTATGATAAGACCTATAGAACCATCGGGAAGGCTAGGCGCAAATCCTTTAAAGAAATGTAAAAAATTAACATCCGTCAAAAATAAAGTAGCTATAAAACAAGCCAACATCACTAAAACCAAGCCTATCATTAATTTTTCCATTACCTTATAAAAAGATGGAAAAAATAACAACACAATACCTAATACGGTAAAGGTGACAATCCAAATAGTCATCGGTGTACCCGTAGCTTCGCCAATAGCGATTCCCACGCCAATACTATTACCAGCTTGAAAAGATGTCGCTACCAAAAAAATCCCTATTCCAATAGCCACACCAATACCTTTATTAAAATGTTCTTTGATAAGGGTCAATAATGTTTTGTCTTGTGTGGCACCAATTCGAGAGCACATCGCCGTATAGGCTCCCATAAAAAATAAGGCAACAATGACAATCCACAGAAGTGAATAAGAGTAATCTGCTCCCATCTTGGAAGTAATTGTCATCTTGCTAGGACCAAATACTAGCGCAGCTGTAATGATGCCTGGTCCCAAAATATTTATAATTTTTTTCATATTGTTAATTCTTGATTGAATCCTGTCTACTTAACATCACTTCTGTCTCACCAATAGCTGACCATAAATTGCCAAAGCCTGTGCGGACGTAACTTGCGATTTTAGCGATTTCTTGATCAGATAGGAATTTAAATGAAGGCATAGCTTGATCATATTTTACACCGTTTACCTTTATTTCTCCATGCAAACCATTTAGTATGATCCGTATCAATTTTTCCTTGTTTTCAATTGTCGGTGTTTTTACTAATGGCGGAAATGTCCCTGTAATACCTTTTCCATCTTCTTTGTGACAAGACATGCAATACATATTATAAAGAGTTTTCCCGTCTTTGATTAATGACTTATCTTCGACATATTCACTCAAATAAGTTTCAGGTTTAGTAGCAATTTTCTCGATTTTTAAAATACGGTCATCCGTTTTCACTGGAAATCCCTTTTGCGGATTCCAATCTCGGTTACTCGTTGCGATATATACATTGCCTTTATTATCTGTAGTGACAGCTCTCATTCTACCATAATGATCTTTCAAATAAGTTTTCTCTTCTACAATTTTAGTTTGGTTTGCATCCAATTTTAATACGCGCAAGCTTTGATTTTTAAGACTTACTAACAATAAACTATTTTCCCATTCGGGAATAAAACTATTCGCATAATATTTCAATCCTGCTGGTGCGATTACTGGTGTCCAAGCTTTTATAGGTTCTGTACGCGGACTTTTAGACGCTATAATTTTTTCTTGTTCAGTATCGTGATAACCTTCAATTTCAATCCAGCCATAATTATGTCTTGGTCTGACCCAATTGATCTCATCTTCAATAGCATCACCATGTTCCGAAGTCATGATATTTCCTTTTGCTGTCAACGTCATGCCCTGAATATTTCGGAATCCCCACGCATAGACATATGAATTTGCGATAGGATTATCTGTCGGGATATGACCATGATCAGTCATGCGCAACACTTTTCCATTTAAAGTTGTTGAATCTTGCGCATGTGTCAATGAATGAGCATCTCCTGTAGCCCAATATAAAAAGCCTTCGTTATCAAATAGCAATCTTGAGCCATTGTGTCCATTTGCACCCTCAATTTTTAAGAGAATCTTGCTGCCTACGACTTTTCTATCCTTGTACTCCAATTTTGCTAACTCAGAAAATATTTCTTCCCCATTTTTTACCGTGTAACACACGTAGATAAATGGCTTTTTAACGAAATCTGGATGAATTGCCATTCCTAATAGTCCTGCAGTCCTTTCATGAAACACATTGGGTACATCGTACAGGTGGTGCATACTATTATCCGATAAATCAATTTCAGATAGTCTACCTTTAATCTCCGTCACAAACAAAGAATTAGTACTTTCATTGAATTGAATATCCCAAGGAACATCCAGATTTTCTTGAATAGTTGAAATACCTACGTAGGAATTCTCACCTATTTTTAAATAGTCAATAAATTCTTTTTGAGAGATGCTATCACAAGCTATGGTACTAATCAGAGAACCAAGCATAGCGATTATGATCAATGTATTTAATTTCACAGGTTATTGTTTAGTGGCAATTTAATATCCTTGTGGAGTATAACTCCATAAGTCCGTCCCAATCCTAAAATAAACCTTATTATTTGTTCCTAAAATCATTAAGCTAGGTTTATCCATTAACATCTTAAGTTCATCATTTTTAATGTCATAACTATAAAATTTATCTGTTAATGTGAAATAAATCAAACCATTGGGATGTGAGATCGCCAAACCATTACGCCAAATATGACTTGGAAATTGGTTATACTTGTAAACTTCTTTCTTAAATACGACTTTACGTTTGTGCACATCATATTTCACTAATGTACCATCTGCGAAAGCCCATAATTCATTGTCAGGACCTTTAAAAAGTCCTGTTATAGACCAATGGTTATCGATGGAATCAGTCCATAGAACTTTCTTATTGATAGGATCCCATTCAAATATTTTACCTCTTTTTTCTGTTGGAATAGCTCCTAATCCACCTGAAATAGACGTTCCTCCGATTATTTTCCCATCAAATGTGATGAACGACATTACGGAATGGTTAGGTATTACATTTTCATAAGTTTCATATTTATCCGTTTTCACATCCAAATGTGTAATTGCTCCTCCCAAACGTCCATAGCCGGGAACTGTACCAAATAAAACCTCTTGGCGACTCGCTATTGGTAACACAGCAAATGGTCTATCCTGATTTTTGATTGCTCCAATAAATTTTGGACTCCCAACGCGAAGATTCCATGGTTTCGTCACATCATATGAAAATAACTCGGCATGGGTATAATTACCAAAATAAATTGTATTACCTAAGCTTCCCATCCCTTCACTTTGGTGCAAGCCCATATAGTTTTCGTGCTTGCCAGTTTCCGGATCGTATGTTCCATGATTACCGGCTAAGTAACCTCCACTCCATACTTTATTGTCTGGTCCCCAAAAAATTGACTGAATACTAATTGGTGCTTTGGGTACATCCAGCGTAATTTCTTTGACAATTTCTCCTGTAGTCACGTTTACTGTATAAACTTTATGCGAAGCAGTAATCACATTGTAATGTCCATTATTATCGAAATAACCTGCTCTTCCTCGTCCATTGATTTTAGCAATTTCTTTTGGTTCTAACTTATTATCTGCAAAATCTAATACAAAAACTTTTCCTGCAGCAGTATAATAAATCAGATTAGACTTATCCTTCTTTGCTATTGATTTTACCTCAATCGTCGAAAATCTCTTTTCGTACCTCTTAGTTTTAAGGTTATAAATAACAGTTTCAAGTTTTTTTGCACTATTGAACCAACCGATAATACGATCACCTCCTTTGACATCAGCAATCAATTCCATGTCGTACATGAATTCGTGATGCTTATCTTCTTCTGCTATTAATTGTGATTTAACACTCGATTTCAAATCGATTTCGACCAATCCTGCATGCGAACCAACACCTGCATACACCTTATTGGTTTTCTGATCAAACACTACGCTACGGACATAATCTTCGCCATGTTGTACAGTGCCCATGCCAACATCTCTGAATCCTGTTTTGGAATCATATTCAAAAACCTGACAGCCGGGATATGTTCCTCCATATATTTTACCGTCTTTACCGGCTACCAAATCCCACACGACTTTCTGATTTGGCAATACAACGCCCAAGTCCTTCGCTTCTTTATCACCTAATGAATAACTATACATTTTTCCGTTTCCAGAAATGTAAATTACATTGTCCGAAGAAACCTCCATATCCCACGCCCCATCGGTACCGTGCAATTCAGAATTGACAATCAACTTTTGTGACGACAACTCATAACCAACTAATCGTGCTGGTACGCCTCTCACTACAGTAAAGACATATTCCTTGTTAGATTTATCTTTGATAAAATGACTGCCCTGAATTGCTGCCGCAAAAACTTGTGGACCGTGATTCACAAATTGTGCTTCAGCGCTATAGCCTAAACAAATAGCGAAAGCTAGTATTAAATGTTTTTTCAGCATGTTATTTTATAGTTAGTATTTTGAATCTTCTCTTAATTGTCTGTTAATTATAATTGTTGCTAAATCATGGTATGCTTTTCGCAATACAGGGTCATTCGATCTAAACATCTTAAGCCAAGTACCTCCACCTTCGTAGTATGCTATAGGTAATTTATCCCATGCTTTAGCATTTTGAAAAGCATCAATATAATCATAGTATCGGGCTCTAAATTGAGGATCTAATATATTATCATCAAATTCCATCTCTAATCCCATCTTGTATTGTTCACTATTAGCTATAGCTCTATCAAACAATGTCTTAGGCCGATCTAGTTGAAAAAAATAATTTGGCTGTTGATAAGCAACATCAAAACCCGCTTCTTTCCATTTTTCAGCTCCTTGTGCATACATATAGGGTATCCAATAAAATTTCAACCCCTTACTACGTATGTAATTTCCAATTTCAACCAATATATTATCTGAATTCTTTTGAGTCTCTGCTACCCAATAAAAACCATCTAATGTTACATTCTCGAAATTTTTCTTTTTCCACTCATCCAAGGCATAATCAATATACCATTTAGATGCAGTTACTCTGTCCGTGTTATTTCTAAAATTTAATTTTTTAGCATCTGCCAAACCCCAATTTTCAAAATCTTTAATTGGTTCTGGTAGCGTAAGAACTACCTTTCTATCTCGCTTTGGTAACTCTTTACGCTTATATAATTTGCCAAGTGCACTATTTAATGCAGAAACTCCTTTACCTTCTTCTAAATTCCTCGATATTAACCACATCCATTCATTTTTACCTGCAGGTTTCCCTCCATAACCTTCTGCATACATAGAACCCTTATTATCTTTAAATTCAATAAAAAGAAATCCATCATACAGCCAACTACGTTTTCCCTCATTCGAAATGGATATATATGGAGCCAATTCTTCTTCCGTATAATCTAATCTATGGGTTCCACCATGATAAAGTAAAACTAAGTCTGAGATATACTTTGTTTTAATCGGCTCAATAACTTCTGTCGTATCTTTAGATACAATATCTGGAGCTGGCAGCTGTTCATTTGGCGAACAGCTAACCAATCCCAAATAGGTAAAAATAATATATTTAATCACAATCAGTATTTTATAGGTATTAATTGTACAGGGGCATAGAATGTGTCAATTGCAGCTGTATCAGGCTTATACATTGTTCTATATTCCATGTTAATATTGTTTTCAACACGAGTATAGGATGAAGATGACACTGTAGGTAGCGCAATCGGGTATCTCGGTAGGTTTCCTGTAGCCGCAGTTGTAATATAGTATAATTGTGTACCAATAGATGTATTGGGCGAAGGTCCCCAAGTAATAGCTACACCTTGATTAGATGGTGTAAATGCTACATTAGTAATGATTCTATTAAACAAAGTTGATTTATAAAAATCACCATAAGATCTACCACTTACATTGCTTGACAATGATTTAACACCATTATCATGAAAATGAACAACATCAAAACTATAAACTCCCTCTGCAAGAGGTATGACTGTCTCTATCGTATCAATGCCAGGTTTTCGAGATATGGATACATCTACAGAATCAGACTTGTTTCGCCAATAAACTCTTGCTTTTACAATATTGGGATCCGAAAGAATATTCCATCTTAACATGATACGATTGTCTCCCGATAAAGCGACCAAATTTTCAGGTTTTGCAGCGTATTGAGTTTCTCCAGCGGCAATGTATTTTGAAATATCTCCATTTTTCGTACAATTGTAAAATGTCGATAAAAACATACAGCCAATAATTGTTACAAATATTTTTTTCATAGAATGTATCTTAAATTTCACTACCCCAGAACATTACCTCAGCAAAACTCATGTTCTTGCTATTTGACCAATTTTTAAGACCTTTTATTCGTATATAACGAACAGTGGGTTCACTGTCTAAGTTAAGATTGTCTCCACCTTCCCAGAATTTCTTATCTGCTTCCGTTACAACACTTGCTGCTGAGCCTGCTGCAGTGATACCTGAAGGTTTAAATTGTTCGTACTCTCCTAATTTAATCCAACCGTCCCAACTACCATCTACAGGCGGTGGACCTGGATGTCCCCAAATTTCAAAGGCTTTTACAGCTCTATTCTCAAATTTGTAGTAATGCATCAACCGCATTCTTGTAACCTTTGCATTTACTCCCAAATCCATAGTAATATGTAAAGGGAAATCACGTGTATCATTAGTCGTCATAGTTTTGTAGGTAAAACCTTCTGCCCAAGTACGCATATAGATATTATCCCACAAAAACTCAAAACGTACAGTAGGCTCTGATAATGGAAATAATATAGCATCTCCTGGAAGCTCTACCTTTTTGAATTTACTGCGATCTAGCAAACTTTCGTATAATGGCGTGA
Organism: Sphingobacterium bovisgrunnientis; assembly: GCF_009829085.1. Taxonomy (GTDB): domain Bacteria; phylum Bacteroidota; class Bacteroidia; order Sphingobacteriales; family Sphingobacteriaceae; genus Sphingobacterium; species Sphingobacterium bovisgrunnientis. Next base: position 182,435 of record NZ_WUQY01000003.1, on the reverse strand, counting down.
GGTGTTTATACAATGTATCTGAAGTATTGCCCCATCTATCTTTGACAAATAATCCAAAATAATTTTCTTCAGTCTTCATTCCTCTGAATGAATGTGTCAAACTTTTCGCATTAGAATAAATGGAATTATATTGACCAAATTCTCCCAAGCTGTCATTAGCCAATAATATAGCCCCCAAATTAGCTTCACTATCATTATTCCATCTGATTTTTACGCCCCCAAAATCAGGCTCAATTGATAGACTCTCAAATACTTTTAAATAAGGAGGAGTCAATGGAGTTAAATTCATTGTTGTTGGCTCTGACTTAACATTACCTCTGCTTACAGCATATACATTTACTTTGTGAACTTGCTCCTTTGCCAATCCTATAATCTCAATCGTATTGATATATTTGGAAGAAACGAATTCTCGCTTAGAACCATCTGGCATTTCGACTTCAGCCAGCACATAGGATAATGATTGGTCAGAAGGCAAACTGTAAGTTAAGATTCCTCCTCCAGCTGTTGGTTCTATCTGAATATTGGAGACTTTACCTTCTATTGCAAGACCGCCTTCATAGGATATGTGTTTTTCTTCAGTACACGAATTACTAAACGCAATACTTATTGCTAGTATGAATGTGTTAAATATCTTTTTCATAGTGTTACAATTATTATTACCATCCTGGATTTTGAACCAAATTTGGATTGACTAACAAATTATTTTCACGAATTGGCCAGAAGTAATCTCTTGGTGCGACAAATTGTATGTTATATAAATTAATAATGCGCCAGTATTCTGTATCCGTTCTTCCGTCTGTATACCATCCGCGAATTGGCTGGTTTTGAAGTAGCTCGGCTGTTTTCCATCTGCGTAAATCCCATATACGATGTCCTTCAAAAGCCAGTTCAATTCCTCTTTCTTGCATTATAATAGATCTTAAGCCTTCTTTTGTAGTTGGTTTATTTGGATTCTTTGAATAATTTGTCCATGAACTAATTACACCAGATAACCCTGCACGCTCACGAATTTTATCCAAATATTGAATAGCCTCCTGTCTTCTATCTGTTTCATTCGCGGCTTCTGCAAACAACAAATACAAATCAGCCAACCGCATTTCTGGTTTTGGATATTTTTCGGTAGTATACTTAGCTCCAGGATTCGTACCTATCATCACATAATTCCAATTCACGAGTTTTTTTGCCCAATAGCCTGTCACATTATACGAGTCACCATATCCTTTACCTCCTACTTCACCATTTTTACCTTTGACATAGAATGTATTTTGTTCATCGGAATTTCCCGTATTTCGCATAAACCATTTTGCGCCATCGAAAGCAACTGAACCATAAAATCTATTTTCTCTGTTGAAATGTAATTTTGGACCTTTATGTCCTACTACAAGATTAAAACGATCCGCAACAGTAGCTGTCTGCAAATCGTAACGACCTTGGTAATCAAAATTTATATCTTCTTCTAACGGCACGCCATTATCAGAATAGAATAATTCTGCCATCCTCAACGTCACGGATAAATAAGAACTCCAATCTGGAGTGTACGTAGCAGTAGCACTGTGATTGATTTTACCCGCCATATTTGAATTTTGGACGTCATAAATATTCGTTTCTTGATGATTATTTATGCCCCAAATTAATTCCTCATTCCACTTTTCTGTTACTGCACCACGGACATTCATTTGATAAGTAGTCGAATCTGACAAACGAAGCGAGAAGTTATTAAAATAATACAATTTGTGATTGCTGCGTTCAGCTACTTCTATAGCTTCTTTACCAGCCTCGTAAGCACGTTCCCATTTGGATTGATCATAAGAAGGATTAAATAACTGTACACCATCTCTATCTTTAAAACTTGCATAATCAGGATTTCCATTAAACAAAGGACTTGCTACTGTCACCCATAATTTTGTTTTCAGCATCATTGCTGCAGTTTTACTTACTCGTCCTGCTTCAGTTGATAAATTGGTGATGGCATCTGGTAGTCCAACTGCTGCCTCATCCAACAAATTAGAAATAAAGACTGCAACTTCATCAACAGGTTGTCTTTTTACACGTACTTCTTCAGGTGTAGCTGAAATCGGTATAGCCATATCCATAATCGGAATTGGACCATACATACGCATTAGACAGAAATGAAAATATGCTTTAAGAAATTTGATTTCACCAATCCAACGCTCACGTTCAACATCATCTAAATCTGGAACCGCATGCTTTGTTTCAACATAATCAAGAAAAATATTACATTCACGTATAGCTTGCCAAAAATTGACAGCATGATTGCGTCCATCCCAAAAACTAACCAATGGATCAATAATATTTTGCTCTCCTCTAGCTATTTTCCAAGGCGATTCTATTGCATAGTTTTGACCAAAATAAGTCCACATTTCATCCCCACCCAAAAATGAAATATTTGCTTGTGCATTACCTGTTCCAGTCCTAGAAAAAGTATAGGAGTAACATTTATGAATGAATTTTTCTGCCTCCTGTCGACTAGAAAAAGCGTGATCTAAGGTTGGAATATTATCAGGAATTACGTCCAGATAATTCCTGCAGCTACTTAATCCTGTTATTGACAATAAAATAGTTGCAAGTGTTATTTTTATATATTTGTTATTCGCATTCATTTTTCAAAAATTAAAGACCTATACTCATACCAAAATTATATACCCGTTGAATTGGATATCCTAAACCATTTCCTCCCATTTCAACATCCCAAAGTTTAAATTTGCTCCATGAAAGTAAATTTAAACCTGAAGCATATAATCTTATATTGTCCAATTTCATTCTCTTAAGCCAATTCCCCTTGATATTATATCCGACTTCCACACTTTTTAAGCGCATAAATGAGCCATCACGCATCCACCAAGTGGAGGTTTGATTATTGTTTGTGACCTGATAATTCGAGAGTCTTGGAAAAAATGCATAAATATCCCTATTATCCTCAGACCAGTGGCTATTTGCAATCACATCAAGTAAACCATTCTTTGTTTCCAATCCACCTACTGTCGATGTGACAAATGGAGTGATGCTTGATGGTGATATGAAAAGTGATGATCTTGCTGATCCTTGGAAGAAAGCATTAATGTCCAAATTCTTAATCCCGTAAGAGAAGCCAAATCCATAAATAACTTCAGGAACCGTTGGCTGACCAATAGGAACTCTATCTAGAGCAGAAATTATTCCATCACCATTAATGTCTTTGTATTTGATATCTCCTCCTTTATAGTCTTCAAATTGGGTTGGTGAGTTAGCTACCTCATAATCATCTATAAACAATCGTTCTGCTATATATCCATAAGATTGATGGATAGAATTACCCACTCGGGATAGATATTGAGAATTTGCATTGTAGCTTGGCTCTTCATACTTCAAATACTTGCTTAACGCATACGTAAAATTACCTCGTAGGGTCAGCCATGTATTGTTGTAAAAGCTCTTTGTATAATCTACAGACATATCAACACCTTGCTTTTGGCTTTCACCAACATTCGCTTGCACTGCAGCTGTAAGCCCCATTTCGACTGGTATGTATGATCTTGTCATCAATACATTCTTGTAGAGCTCTCTAAATGCGTCAATTTCTATATTCAAACTATTAAAAAGACCTAATTCTAAAGCAACATTTGATTTATAGGAAGTTTCCCATGTTATATCGCGATTTTCATACCTTGTTACGGCTACACCAGGTTTTGTATAATCGTAATTATAACCAAATGTATACCCCCCCGTATTCAGATTAACATTGGCTAAGAAAAAGAAACGATCTAACTCATTCCCAATTTGGTCGTTACCTACTAGACCATATGTTCCTCTAAGCTTAAATTTATTTATAACAGGAGTAACTGGTTTAAAGAAGGATTCATTATGAATATTCCATGCTAAACCCACTGATGGAAAGAATCCGTATTGTTTGTCTCCCCAAAATCTTTCTGAACCATTATAACCAAAATTAACTTCTGCTAAATATTTAGAATCGTATCCGTAGGTTACACGTCCTGAAATTCCTTGGTTTCGTTTCGGTAGAGAAAGTTGGAGCGAAGCTTCATTTGCTGATTGATAATGAGACGCAAGATAAATTAACGTCGCACCAAAATCACTTTTATTAATACTTCCGTTATAATTTAGCGCTGCTTCCACATAATTATATTTGTTAATTAATTTCGATCCAGGGGTATAGCTTAAATAGGGCGTACCTGGTGTACCTTTCAAATATTCCAATCCAACAAAACCTAATTCTTTATCAAAAACAGATGTGTAATAAAATGGATCTTGAGATCTAGAAAGAGAATGCTCCGAATTACGTCTTGTATAACCCATGATGCGAGCATTCAAACCTTTGGTAATGAAATCTAAATTTTGCTTAATTTCACCTTGCACAGTCACATAAGAACGTTCATTCAATTGATAGCCAGATAATGAATTCGCTAATGGATTCACATAGCGCGCTGGGGTAACAGATTCGCCTCCAACCTGAATAGCATTATATGGTGCATTTCCAAACAATATGTGATCAACTCCTGGAAAATACGAACTTGGGAAATACGCAGGGAACGATACAGGATCGCTTTTTAACACTTGATTGAATATTGCTGAACCACCGCCTATAGGTCCATTGTATTCATAGAATTGGCCTTGCATACGTACAATTGCCTCTGTAGTAGGCGCAAGCTTAAAGTTAACATTCGATCGAGCTTCATAATTTGTTGCTTTAACATTGCTATTAAATCCCTGACCTTCAATGTTTTTAAGCACACCATTATCAATATTCGCAGTACCTGCTATATAATATTGCCCCTTAGCACCTCCACCACTGATATTTCCATTCACACGTGTATTGTTAGTGTAATCTTTTATCATCAAAGCCATCCAATCATTATTCGGAAATAAGTAGGGATCTCTATTTAATTCAGTCATATCAATTTTCGTCTGACTATAGGGCTCATCACCCAACGGATCTCTTGTCTTAATAGCTTCATTTGACAATTTCATATAAGCTAGGTTATCTGCTAATTTGAAGTTTTGAGTATTAGATGAGACAGAATTTTCTAATCTCATATTAATCTTAGTAGGCCCTTCTTTACCACTTTTGGTAGTAACTAAGATCACACCATTAGCACCACGTGCACCATAAAGTGCAGCAGCAGATGCATCTTTTAATACAGAAAATCCTTCTATATCATCGGGTTGTATCCGTGCCATCTCGTTAGCAGAGATTTCCATTCCATTCAATAGAATTAAAGGATCTACTTTACCAGTTCCAAATGACCCTACTCCACGAATAAAAAAAGATGCGTTATCTTGTCCTGGTTCACCGCTACGCTGATATCCTATCACACCAGAAACTCGTCCAGCTAGCATTGTTGTTAAATTAGAGGTTGGACCTTTGAGTTCTTTAGGGTTAACATTGGTGATGGAACCAACTAGTGTTTCCTTTTTCTGTTGACCAAAAGCAACGACCACCACTTCCCCGATTTCGTTTGGATCTTCTTTCAACACAACTGTCAACATAGATTGATTATTAATTGGTACATCCTGAGGTAAGTATCCTGTGTACGTTACCGTAAGGATAGCTGTCATCTCGATATTCGGAAAACTAAATTCGCCCTTTGAATTAGTTTGCGTTCCGACAGTTGAGCCCTTAATAGTAACCGTAGCACCCGTAATAGGAGTTCCTAGTGAATCTATCACCACCCCTCGAACCACAGATTGATAGTTTTCAATACCGATTACACTTGCTTCTGTTAACGTTACCGTAAACAAGATTGTAAAAATTGTCAATAATAATTTACACCCCTGTTTTGGTAAATGAATGAGATCTAACAATAGATTTTTTCTCATAATATAGGTTTTTTTTAGGATTAAAAAATTGTTTCGTAATACATTTCATAGGCTTTCTATGTAATACACTGCAAGCTATATAAAAAAAAATACATATTAAAATTTTTTTTAATTTTCATAAAATGCATAATTTTCTTTGGTCAGTATATCTATCGGCATAGACTTGAATTCATTAGTACTCTCTTTCAGTAAAAAATAACGGTACAAGTGATTTAATGCTAGGTATCCTTGCTTATCTGGACGTTGACAGATTAAGAAATCGACATAGCCTTTGGAGAGGTAGTCAACATTCGATTTCAAGAAATCAAATCCTATAATGTGGGGCTTGGAAACTTCTTGATGTTCGTGAAAAAACTTTGCAACGATGGAAACACGTGAATTCGTCACAAAAACTACATCAGGTCTCAGTTCGTAATTCAATCGCAGTAATTCCGGCTCGATTTCATCGTAATTGTTGAATGGAATATCTTTTACTTCAAGTTGATATGCTTTGTTCAGCTCATTTAAATAATCTCTATACCCTTCTATCTTAGTATTTAGGTATTTGTAATTTTCGAGTCCTTTGGCAACATTCAAGATCAAAACTTTAGAGTGTTCTTTAACAAGGTAAGATGTCAAATTACCGGCTAACTTACCTGTACTATACAAATCGGGACCTATATAGCCCATGGACGAATGACCAGGGATATCTGAGTTGATAAAAATCGTATGAATATTCCTTGCCTTACATTCCTTGACAAATTCCTTCGTTTCTTCAATAAAAATTGGAGCGATGATAACTGCATTAAATTTTTTACTTAATAATCTCTCTGTTGCATCATGAAATGTCTGCTCTGCCTCTTGATCAAAAAAGAAGACTTCAATGAAAATCCCAAAAGAACTAAACTCGGAAATTCCTTTATTAATTCCGTCCAAACACAATTGCCAATAACCCGTTTCTAATGAGGTACGTGGAATAACAACAGCAAAGCTTAAATTATTTTTTACAGATAAAGATCTTGCATACAAGTTTGGCTGATAATTATACTCTTTGATAATATCCTTGATTTTTTGTCTTGTGGCCTCCGATACATCCTTTCGATTATTAAGCACGCGATCCACTGTTGCGATGGACACATTAGCGATCCGCGCAATGTCTTTTATACCAAACTTTTTTCTCTCTTCTTTTTCACTCATAATTATTCGTTTACCTAAAAATATATTAATTACTAAAGTATTAATAAATATTCATAGACCTTTAATAGAATTATATGATTTAAGAAAAAATACCAATAAAATCAGCCTCTATTAATCAAATTTTCAATAACAAAGATTACAAAATCGACACTATAGTTAATTATTTAATAGCCTTACTAACCTCAATTGGGAAATCGGACTCAAGGATAGATGCACCATCCGCGAATACAGCTTTGTATTTTTGAGCTCTCTCTTCCAGAGTTTTAAGTTTGTCGTAAGTCGGTGCTGTAGAAATCATACACATCACTCCTTCGTCCAGAAAGTATTTGTACATGTCTTGATTGGCGTCGTTAATCTCTGGGCCAATGTATACAATCATGCGATTGAATGGCAACCCCGAATGAATGAATTTGTCCAATGCCGCTTTATTCTTGATGTGCATAGACAAGTATTGATTGGGATTCTTATCCAAATAAAACTTTGCTTGCTCTATAGTATGCACTGTGACCCATACCCAATTGTATGCATTATGTTTTCGGATGATTTTGGCAGTAGTTTCTAAAGGCAGATCTTTTTTGTCAAGATTCAAAATCGTTTTACCTTTAGCCCATTTTATCATTTCATCCAAGGTGTTGATTTTATACGTAGTGACATTGCCCTTGGCGTCTTTGAGATTTAGCTTCTTTAATTCTTTCCAGGTGTAGTCACTTACCTTTCCTGTACCTGTTGTAGTACGATCCAATGTTGCATCGTGCACCATCACCGCAATGCTATCCTTTGTCAAGCGCGGATCTACCTCAAAAATTGCGTAAGTATGCTTTAGCACTTCTTCCATGGCTACAATTGAATTCTCTGGCATACCATACTCTATCGTTCCACGATGACCGCTAATGATCTTCTTATCCTTTGCATATGTAAAATAAGCCTGCATTTCAGCGATGGTCTTAAAATTTAGTTTATGCAATTTTTGAGCAAACACATTGTTTTGAATACTTAAAAAAGTCAGAAGGACAAGGAGGAATATTGGTTTTTTCATAGTACATCAAATTTAGAATATTGCTGCACTTTCCGAGCATTTTATAGATTATATTTTGGTTAAATCAATTGTATCATAAAACAAAAAAAGGAACTCTTACGAGTTCCTTTTATATCTAACAAATTGATAGCGGTTTAAAAACTAAATTATTTTACTGCGTCAATAACTGCTTTGAAAGCATCTGGGTTATTCATTGCTAAGTCAGCTAATACCTTACGGTTTAAGCCGATGTTTTTAGCATTTAATTTACCAATCAACTGCGAATAAGAAATTCCGTGTTGACGAGCACCAGCGTTAATACGTTGAATCCATAAAGCTCTAAACTCGCGTTTTTTGGTTTTACGGTCGCGGTAAGCGTACTGTAAACCTTTTTCTACTGTATTTTTAGCAATAGTATATACTTTGCTACGTGAACCGAAATAGCCTTTAGCTAATTTCAAAATTCTTTTTCTTCTTCTTCTCGAAGCTACTGCGTTAACCGAACGTGGCATATTTGTAAAAATTAAATTTGGTATGAGGCGCTGTGTTTTTCAACTAGCTTACAACCTAATACCCGGTTATAAAATATTGTGAATTTTGCTGAAAACGATTATTTACCAATCGCTAACATGCGTTTTACGTTACCTGTATCAGCGTCAGAAACTAATGCTGCGTGAGTCAAGTTACGTTTTTGTTTTGTAGTTTTCTTAGTCAAGATGTGGCTTTTGAAAGCACTTTTTCTCTTGATTTTACCTGTTCCAGTCAATTTGAAACGTTTCTTAGCGCTGGAATTGGTTTTTACTTTTGGCATAATACTTATTATTTTATATCAATCTGTTAGAATATCTTTTTATTTTTTAATTCCTTTAGGAGCCAATGTCAAAAACATACGTTTACCTTCCAATTTTGGCAACAATTCTACTTTACCGTACTCTTCTAACGCTTGCGCGAAACGCAACAACAAGATTTCACCTTGCTCTTTGAATACGATAGCACGACCTTTGAAGTGAACGTACGCACGTACTTTTTCACCTGCCTCTAGGAAACGCATAGCATGTTTTAATTTGAATTCAAAGTCATGCTCACTTGTATTAGGTCCAAAACGGATCTCCTTAATAATCGTTTGCTTCGCATTCGCTTTGATTTCCTTTTGTTTTTTCTTTTGTTCGTAAATGAATTTACTATAATCCACGATTTTACAAACAGGCGGCACAGCATTTGGCGAAATCTCTACTAAATCTAACTCCAACTCATCAGCCATTTCCAATGCCTTACGCGTAGGATACACTCCTGGCTCAACATTATCACCCACTAAACGTACTTCAGGCACACGTATAAATTCATTTATGCGATGCTCTGGTTCTTTCTTTCTCATTGGTGGTCTTGGACCACTAGGTCGTTTTAATGCCAAATGTTTAAATTTTTAAACGGTTATTTCTTTTATTAATAAATCTCTAAATTCTTGCGCTGTCATAGAACCCAAATCCACTGACCCGTGTTTACGAACAGAAATTGTGCCACTTTCCATCTCTTTTTCCCCTACAATCAACATATAAGGCAATTTTTTAACTTCGGCGTCACGGATTTTGCGTCCTACCTTCTCGTCTCTAAGATCGATCAGACCGCGAATATCGGAATTATTTAGCGAATCTAAAAGATTTTGAGCATATTCTTCGTATTTTTCTGACACTGGCAAGACGATAAATTGCTCAGGCGCAAGCCATAACGGGAACTGTCCACCACAGTGTTCGATCAATACCGCAACGAATCTTTCTAATGAGCCAAATGGCGCACGGTGAATCATCACTGGACGGTGCTTTTGATTGTCCGAACCCGTATATTCTAATTCAAAACGTTCTGGCAAATTGTAATCTACTTGGATTGTACCCAACTGCCATTTACGTCCCAATGCATCCTTAACCATGAAATCCAATTTTGGACCATAAAATGCGGCTTCACCGTATTCTACAACAGTTTTTAGTTCTTTTTCAGCTGCTGCTTCAATGATTGAATTTTCGGCTAATGCCCAATTTTCATCCGAACCAATATACTTAGAACGGTTTTCAGGATCTCTTAGCGACACCTGTGCCGTGAAATCTTCGAAACCTAACGCGCCAAAAACGTATAATACTAAATCAATTACTTTTTTGAACTCGTCTTTTACTTGATCAGGACGACAGAATAAGTGCGCATCATCTTGCGTAAACCCACGAACGCGTGTCAATCCATGCAACTCGCCCGATTGCTCGTAACGATATACTGTACCGAACTCCGCAAAACGAACGGGCAAATCTTTGTACGAACGAGGTTTTGTTTTGTAAATCTCACAGTGATGAGGACAGTTCATCGGTTTCAAGAAGAATTCTTCCCCTTCCACAGGTGTGTGAATCGGCTGGAACGCATCCGCACCATATTTCTCGTAGTGACCCGATGTGATATACAAATTCTTGTTACCAATATGCGGTGTGATTACAGGCTCGTAACCTGCTTTCAACTGTGCTTTTTGTAAAAAGTCTTGTAATTTCTGACGTAATGCAGCACCTTTTGGCAACCACAATGGCAGACCTGCACCTACTTTCTCCGAGAAAGCAAACAGTTCTAACTCTTTACCCAATTTACGGTGATCACGTTTTTTCGCTTCTTCGATGAATTTCAAGTATTCAGTTAATTCAGAAGCTTTCGGGAAAGTAACACCATAAATACGTGTCAATTGTTTGCGACTTTCGTCACCTCTCCAATACGCACCAGCTACGTTTGTTAATTTGATAGCTTTGATAAATCCCGTATTTGGAATATGTGGACCACGGCACAAATCCGTAAAATTTCCTTGTGTATAGAATGTGATAGAGCCGTCTTCTAGATCTTTAATCAAATCCAGTTTGTACTCATCACCTTTTTCTGTGAAATATGCAATGGCATCAGCTTTGGAAACTGCTTTGCGATCAAAAACTTCTTTTTGTTTCGCCAACTCCAACATCTTGTCTTCAATCTGTTTGAAGTCATCTGATGAGAATTCTCTATCACCAAAATCTACATCATAGTAGAATCCTGTTTCGATATTTGGACCAATACCAAATTTGATACCTGGATAAAGCGCTTCTAGAGCTTCAGCTAATAAGTGCGCTGATGAATGCCAAAAGGTAGATTTACCTTTATCGTCATTCCAAGTCAACAATTTCACCGCTGAATCTTGCTCAATTGCACGAGAAGCATCCCATACTTCACCATTTACTTCGGCAGCTAAGACATTTCTAGCTAATCCTTCAGAAATAGACAATGCCACTTGCATCGCTGTTGTCCCTTTTTCGTACTGACGTACTGAGCCGTCAGGTAGTGTAATGTTAATCATCAACAATTATGATTTAAAATTTTTGAATTTAATAATGCTGTATTTAGTTACAATGCTTACAAACACACTGCATACCTACTAAAATCCGCGAGGTGCAAATTTACTAATTATTTAACCAAATAGAGAAGGATGTGAAAAATGAAAAGGCTTTGACGTTGATTTCTAATAATAAGAGTACCTTTGGAATGAAAATACATAATACATGCATAAAAGAAATAAGCACTTACATGGATATGATTTGAAAAAGCTCAAAGCAGCCTACAAAGGATTGAGCAGTCACATCATCCAATTGAATGAAAAAGATACCATCGACTTTTCGAATCCAAAATCTGTTTTGGAATTAAATAAAGCCCTTTTAATTGCGGATTACAAATTAAAATATTGGAATATAATGCCGAATAGTCTTTGCCCTGCTGTACCAGGAAGAGCGGATTATATACACCATCTTGCGGATCTATTAGCAACAACAAACAACGGCGAAATTCCGACAGGAAAAGATGTCAAAATATTAGACATCGGAACAGGATCTAGTGTCATCTACCCTATTATTGGTGCGCAAGAATACAATTGGGACTTTATCGGAACTGAAATTGATCGCGGATCTATTCAACAAGGTGAGGTAAATGTCAACAAGAACATTTGGCTTAAAAAGAAAATTAAATTGCGTTTTCAAGACGAGCGCGAAAATATCTTGGACGGCATTATGTTTCCAGAAGATAAATTTGATGCTGTAATATCTAATCCACCATTCTTCAAATCAAGAGAAGACAACTGGACGAAGAGTACGAAAAAATTCCAAAACCTTAAAAAAGGTACTGAAGCACCGACAGTTCAAAACTTCGCAGGTCATCCCAATGAATTATGGTGTTCTGGAGGCGAGAAAGCGTTTATCACCAAATTGATTTACGATAGCCAGAAATACAAGAAACAAATCAAATGGACGACATCATTAGTATCAAGTAAAGATCACTTAAAACCATTGATTTCGGTCTTAGAATACCACAAGGCTGCGCAAGTCGAAGTAATCGAAATGACGCAAGGTCAAAAGAAAATGAGAATACTCGCTTGGCGGTGGGAATAAAACTTAGAAAAGCTTTCAGATTGTATTTGAAAGCTTTTTCTTTTATAAATTAGTATTCAAATATCAATTAGAGTTAAAAATATATGTTGAAGCCCTTATGCCGGGCAGGCAGTGACTTTTTTCCGCAAAAAGTCACCAAAAACTCGTCGCTGTACCGAGTTGCAACAATGTCTCGACATTCCTACATTTAGCAACTCACTAAGGCGACTTTATTCGCTAAATAAAAAGTCGTTGCAATAATCTGATTCATATCATATTGTGCTATATAGACATATTAAAGAACATTCATTTCATCCATATATCAAAAAAGCTCCTTTGTAAATTCTACGCGTATACGAGATTGAAAGCCTTCTATAGTTTTGAAGATTTCTTTGAGTGTCACCTGTTCTATTTTTGTTAAACTAGTAGGGTCAATAAAGTTATTAGACTCTGAATTATCCTGAATAATATGATTAGCCTGTTTTTGCAGGCGTAATGCCATTAGGTAATAATAGGAATGAAGCAATTCGTGCGCAGCGGATTCCGAAAAAACTCCAATTTTTTGAAGTGCCTTAATTCTTTCACCAGTATTTACACTGAAAATGCGATGCTTTAGCGCATACACACGGACAAGATCCACGATCGGCGTCATGGCTTTCTTAATATCAAATACCTCCCTATCTCCTACATTTATCGTACGAATATTCTTAAGGAACGATGTCAGCGGTGGTTGGTACTGCAACGCATTTTTCGCCATCTGAAAAAACAGTTTTTCTAAGGGTTGTTTCAACTTTTCATCTAGGAACTCATGAAGTTCATCCATGATAGTCGGATCCCCATAGATATATCGGCAATCAAAAAAAGTCGAAAATTTTATACTCGTTTCAGGAACAGATTCTTGCAGCCAAAGCTCATAATTATTTTTCCAATGCGACAAAGAATGCGTCCATTTGGGATTTTTAGCCATGAAACCACCTGTACAAAAGCTAAACCCAACAAAATCAAGATGCCCGGAAACCATATCAGCAAACTTAAGGAAATAGGCTCTGACTTCTTCCCTATGCTCATTAGCCTTGTCTTCGTAGATAATAGCATTATCTTGATCCGTTTTTAAGGTCTGTTCCTTTCGTCCTTCACTACCTAAAACCATAAAGACAAATTTGGCTGGTGGCTTGCCTATTTCAGCTATAACACTGTCTATTATCTTAATCAAGATTGTATCTGCTATTGACGTAATAATTTGATTTACGATCTCTGCATTGACCCCTCTCCCTATCAGCTGCTTAATCATGTGAGGCACATTCTCCCACTTTCCCTTAAGCTCATCTACAGATAACGCCAGCTTTACCGATTGAATAAAGACTAGAGGCGACTGTGCTTGCTCACTTAGTAGACGGTTTCGGCTAATAATACCATCGAGAAGTCCTTTGTTCTCCACGAGAAGATAACGGGTCTTCGAACGAAACATCATCAGTATCGCTTCGTATACATATGCTTGATTATCGATGGTCACAACAGGTGTGTCCATTATTTCCTTCGCCGCGATGCTGTTATCAAATCCTCGCTGGGCTACTATTTTGTCCCGCAAAGTTATATCGGTAATATATCCTACGGCCTTTCCGACTCCATTACGTACGATGATACAACTTCTTTTGTGATTTGCCATTAGCGTTGCAGCTTCCCAAGCTGGGGTATTTTCTTCACAATACAATATATCTTGAGCATCAACACTTTCTATTCTTCTCGAATATAGTTGTTCGGAAGCGATATAGCTTTGTTCGAAGGAAGGTGGAGCTTTGGTAAAATGTGCGAAATCGTCATTCAACATTAGACGCCCATATTCGGCAGTGAAATACTGAAAAAAAGCATCGTTAGACTGACAAAGTCCAGCAAAATATTTACGTTTTAACGAAAGGACAACAGTACCCTTGATAGCAATGACAGTACGCAACGATTTCTTTCTATTCAACAATATGGAGATGCCGCCATAGCAATATCCTGGCCCGTGTGATTCGGGCAATCTTTTATTCTGCTCCTTATCGTAAAAAAAAGATTCGTAACTTCCCTTTACAATGACATCAACACCTTTCATTTTGGTGATTTCTTGCTGATAAATCAAGGTGTCTTTGCTGTATTTAGTTTCGGTAAAAAGATCCGCAAAGTCATCGAGTACTTCCGGAGACAACAAATTGAACGGGGGATTATTTTTCAGGAATTCAACTCTGTTCATTGTAAAAGGGCTATTATAAAACTACTTTAAGATAATCGTTACTTATTTTTCTTTCGTTGATCTGTTCCAAAATGGATTGCTCGGTAATATAGCCACTTTTTGAAAGTTCAAAAAAACATTCTGCTGTAGCCAAAGTATCGCAAAGGGCATCATGGTAATTTTGGAGCGTTCTATAGAAAAGGATTGCATACAATTGTGACAGATGAAGAGGTCTCTCCTTCGCTGTACCTGCCAGAAATCTTGTCGCCAACATCGTGCAAAAAGCAGGAACTTGATCCAAATCATATTGAATCTTTGCTCGATCCAACTCAACCTTAAGTAAATTGATATCAAATTTTAAAAAATGACAGATTAATACAGGATCATATTTCTGTAAATCCAACAGAAGCCGACTCAATACATCTTTGCGAGAGTTACCATGTTGCTGCCTAAATAGATCCGTTATCTTATGTATTTTTAATGCCGAAGAAGTACTTTTAAAATCTCGCTCATTGATATAAAATTTTTCCCGCTTAATTTCTTTTCCATCAATCGTATAGATTACCCAGGAAATCTGCACCATATACGGCCAGTGACGACAATCCACTGAAGATACATCCCAACTCACTGGTTCTCCAGAAGCCTCCGTATCCAAAAACATATAATACGACTTTCTCATTTATTAAGCCTAGATTAATCTAAAAAGCAATGGTTATCAAAATATAACGCTATTCGTAACAAGCAATCTATATTTCGGAAGAATAAGATTTACCTGATAAAAACAATAATAGCTTCTAAAAAACAAACTTAAATAAAGTTGATGGCATCATCAATATAATTCGCTTACTAATAAGATTTTGGTAAGATTTACAATTTGATTAGCAAAATTTTTAAATTGTAGCATTATTGTTTTTATTTTCGTTTTAGCTCTAAAAGTTAACTAACCAAGACAGCATTATGCGTATTCTATTATTCCTAATTACACTTGTATTGTTTTTAGGTTGCAAAAAGTCCAAAGAAAATACAACAGAAATCCTTTGGCATCAAGAAATGAAAGAGCGCTTAAAAATTGAACTCCGATGTGAGGAGAAAGATAAGCTAGAAGTAAATTTATACTCAGGAAGTTACGAAGGACAAAAAATATTTTTTACAATGACAATGTGTCCAGCGTGCAATACCATCGCCCCACAATTTGGATATACCTGTGATGGTTCTAAAATCACCATTTCGGAATTCAACACCAAAGTTTCTGCTATAAAAGAAATTTACAACAGTTGTACGAATAAATTGACTGATTAAGTTTATAAACATTTGCCCTTTCATCTGGAAGGGCTAATGTTTATGCATATTCGTTCGCCATAGCCAAATGAATCTTTGCTCCAAAATGTTGCTGATCCAACATTAGAACCTCTCCAAACGATGCTTTTGATTTTTGAATCTGGCCTAATCCCAAATGCCCTAATCCAAGAATATACAAACAATGGATTTTGTTTCTTAAATTCAAGTCATCGTCAAAAGTCATCATATTCGGCAACGATACAGCAAAATAATCTATTTCAACCACGTCCTTCATATGTTGCTCTCCATAATTGATTAGATTAGAAAAAACCGCTTGAGCTTCGTTCTTTTCTCCTAAAGCATGTAGCGCAAGTCCTTGATAAAATATTTTGTCCGGTTGCTGATCGTTATAGAAAATAGCTGCCGAAGGCTCACGCAATCCTAAAGTTGCTCTTGTATAATTTTCTTTAGCAAGTGATTCTTCACTCAAGCTTTCATATGCTTTTCCCCTCCAATAAAACACATCATTATCATGCGTACCATACAACTTACCTTCACCAAGATTCTCCGGGAATTTTTGCGTCTTGGCCAAAAGTTCCAAAGCTGATGTGTATTCATTATTTTTAATAGCTGATTTCGCAAGTTCAACCAACGCATTTACATATTCAGCAGTTACTTTTCCTTCTCCACCTTCCCAAGGATGAAATTTTCGAGCCATAATGAGCGAATATGCTTTCTTAGAAGTACCTAGAAAATTATGTAACGTAAGATATTCCAGATACAGATCGTCACGTTGCACTACGACTGTGAACTCTTCTTCCAAAAGTTGTAATCTTTCGCTAGGACTTCTATTCACACGCTTGTATAATTGATGCAATTCCATTAGCACACGCGCATCAGACTTATCTAAAGCAAAAGCTTTCTCATAAAATTCAATCGCCTTCTCTTGATTTCCCTTTTTATTAAAGTAAGCGATACCGAGATTACGATAAGCTGTAGGAAAAGTAGAACAAGTCTTTACAGACTCTTCCCAATTAAAAATTGCATCCTCATATTGCCTTTTATCGTACCAAAGATTACCCAAATAATAAGGTGCTAAATGATCCTGATTATTAAATTGTATAGCACATTCAAGAACAGCAATATCGTTTACATCATTTGGAAAACACAAATAAGAATCTTGTTTAAAAGCATTATTCAAATAAAAATTTCTTAATTCATTATCATCCAATTTATGCGCATAGTATGCTCGATAATAACCGGTCAATGGCGTGCAACATTCCGAATCCAATAATTCAATAAAGCTCGTAGCTTCTGTATATAATCCAGCATCCGCATAATCTCTAGCATAGGCAAGCATATTATTTCCTTTATTGCGTGATAAGGAGATAATTTTGTCTCGATAACATTGTGATTCCTGAGTTTTATTTTGCACAGCAAGTACATTCATTTTTTCGAACAATGCCCCCAAATTGAAACGATCTCTTCGAAGTGCTTCCTCTATAACTAATAAGGCTTCTTGTTGTCTATCTAATTTTCGTAACACAAAGGATTTGAGCACATACGACTTGCCGTTATTAGCATTTCTATCTAGCGATTTGGAAATGTGATCCAATGCTTCTTCATATTTTTCGTTACTAATATCAATCTGTGCTAGAGAGAAGTATCCTACATCTTGCCACTTATTAGTCCAAATCGCTTTATAGAATGAGTCATACGCTTTTTGTAAATTCCCTACAGCTTTATAAGCTAAGCCTAGATTGTAATAAGGTTCACTGTCATACGGATTTGGATTACGAGATGTTAAAGTTTCTATGGCTTTTTCGAAATAAGGAATAGAATTTTCAGATTTCCCTCTTCGCAGATACCACAAACCCAAAGCATTATTACAACGTATATCCTTTGGATCGCGATCCAATGCCTCTTGGTAATAATCTATTGGATTATAAGTCGCATGACGATATTGTTCCAGATGTAATCCTGTAAGATAGAGCTGCTCATTATTTTCAACTTCCGAAGGTTTCAATGCTGCCTTTGCGGGAGAAGGTAATTCGTTAGATAAAGCATGAACATCATATTGATATTCCAACAATACCTTTTGCGGATCGCATATCTTGACAGAATATTTGGATAGGTCTAGATTCTGGGTTAACTCAATTTGAGAAGAAAATACCTGCTCCGGATTGACATTAAAACTTTCTTCATGAAACAACTTCTCATCAATAAAAAACTGAAGAGTCAGATTTTCAAATGCTGAAGTTGCATAAACTTTTATTTCAGCTTGCTGATTGTTTAAATCGACATTCAACAAAAGGTCTTTGGTAGCATTTTTTACTAATCCTAATTCGGCATAAGGCAAAAAATACTGCGTAAAAGTTTTCTCTTCATACGGATTTAGCCAACTAAAATCAGGCTGATTGTCCGTATACATACCTGTCATTAGTTCGATATATGGACCATCTTCGTCGGTCAAATTTCTATCCCACGCAATTCCAAAATCACCATTTCCCCAAGTCCACTGTTTCTTTCCTGGACTAACATGATGATTTGCCACATGCAATACACCGGCTTTAGTATCGTGCTCATAGCCCCCCATAAAATCATATTTCGAATTGATGGCCATATAGGACGTTGGCACTGGAATATTTTTGTAGCGCGAAATATCAGTACCTGGCGAATAATCTACTTTGTAATACACCCCAGTCGCAATTGGAAAATCTGAAACATCACGCTTTCCATGGTCAAATACAGCATTGACATCGGTCGGAAATACGGATTGATAATCTTCATTCACTTTTACTGCTGGATTTGCCCACCACAAAAACGTTTGCGGAAGTGGAGTACGATTGTACAATTGTGCCTTAATCTCTAAATAGGCCTTGTCTGGATAAAGCGTAAAACCAGCCATACCTTTTGTCCCAAACATCTGCTCAATTTCATTAACCCAAACGGTCTTGCTTCCATCCTCATTGATTTCAATATCATAATCGATAGGCTGAAATGTAGAAGGTCTATGGTGTTGTGGCCAATTGAATTCAATACCTCCCGAAATCCATGGACCCGCAAGACCAACCAACGCAGGCTTAATTACTTGATTGTAATAAATGAAATGCCTGTTTCGAATTTTGTCGTACGCCATTTGCACGCGCCCACCCAACTCAGGGAGTACAAGAATTTTGAGATACTTATTTTCTAAAAATAACCCTATATACTCTTTATCTTCTTTTATATCTTCAATTTTTTCAATAACAGGATTAGGATATACGACTCCCGAACTTCCTTGATACACTCTTTTCTCAAAGAACATTGGATTTTTGTCGGGCGCTCCAACCCCATATGTAGGAATTACAATATTTTCTGTCCAAATATTTACAGCATTTTCCATAATAATAGTCTCAAGCTTAATGTCTAAAATTTCCTTCTAATTCCTCTAGTGTCTGTCCTTTGGTCTCTTTGACTTTACGCAATACAAACACAAAACCGAACACACAAATTGCAGCGTACAGATAAAATGGGCCATATGTACCTAATTTTTCGGCTAGTATCGGGAAGGTAAATACCAATATGAAATAGGCTGACCAAAGTGCTACCATAGCTAACGAAGTAGCCATACCTCTTACCCGATTTGGAAATATTTCAGAAATTAATACCCATGTTACAGGCGCAAGAGAGGTGGCGTACACACTTATAGACAAAAGCACAAAAATGGAAACCATAACAGAACTTAATTGATTTTGGAGTAGAAATGCCAACACAACATATGTGATTGCCAATCCTAAAGAACCTATCAGCATCAATGGCCTTCTTCCCAAACGATCTACTTGCCACATAGCCACAAGAGTGAATAACAAATTAACTATCCCAATCGATACAGTTTCGAATAACTGCTGATCCAAGGAAGCTCCTATGCTCTCAAAGATTGTTGAGGTATAATTGAACACAACATTTATTCCGCAGAATTGCTGAAAGATCGCCAAAGTAACTCCAACTACCACTGCAGGTCGAACACTTTTGTACAAAACTTCTTTAAAGGAAATTGGCGAAGCTTCTGTATTTGACTGCACCACTTCAACCATTGTTTTATCAACGACGGTTGAATTTCCAAATCGAAGCAATACAGCTCTAGCTTCTTCTAACCTGCCTTTAGCAATCAACCAACGCGGACTCTCGGGCAACCAAACGATGCCAATCAAAAAAAACAAAGAAGGAACCACACCTAACCCAAACATCCAACGCCATGAATCTTCTCCAAGACTTGAGAGTTTATAATTTACGAGATTCGTGATTAATATACCTATTACGATAGTTAGTTGGTTAATGGCAACATTTCGCCCTCTAACATGCGCTGGTGATATTTCAGCTATATACATTGGACTCAGCATGGAAGCCATCCCTACACCAATTCCAGACAAAAAACGCATTAATACAAAAATCTCCAAATCAGGAGCTATACCCATTCCAAAGGAGGAAATAGCAAATAGCAGAGCAGCAAAGAAAAGTCCAGATTTACGACCATATTGATCTGATAATTTTCCAGCAATAAGACAACCTACAATACATCCTAGCGCAAGAGATCCTGTCAAAAAGCCTTCCCACCAAGCGTCCAACTCAAATACGATTCTCAAAAATGGTAATGCGCCAGATATTACAGCAAAATCAAATCCGAAAAGATATCCCCCAAGAGCGGAAATAAAAGATATAGCTAGGATATAGCTGTTGTTATAATCATCATTTTTCATAGGTCATATAGATTTATGATTGGTAAAGTAAAATTAAGAGGTTATTATCATCAAAAAATAGATAATAAAAAGAAATTAATGTACTATCTTACGATTAAACCTATTAAAAACAACCATTGGTAAACCAAAAATGGACAAAACTAAGAATTCAGAAATTAAAATAGAAGAAGGCTTTATTGGTCAAAAGATGCAAATTTTGAATACTACTGAAATTTCAAAATTAACACATAACATCTTTTCACAAAATCTCTATTTCACAGCCATAGGATTATACCCGAGAGCGCTTTCGCATGAAAGATTTAGACAAAGTGGTTGTGATGAGTACATTTTGCTATACTGTACAGAAGGCGAAGGTTATATTGCGCTAGAAAATGAATTTTTCACCCTAAAAGCAAATACATACATCATATTACCAAAGAATATGAGCCACAAATATGGAAGCTTATTAAACAATCCATGGAGTATATATTGGATTCACTTTAGCGGTCACTACAGTGACAGTTTGTATTCACGCTACAAAGAGGAATATAAGGAAACTGTAGTCGAAACACCTTTTGATCCCACAAGGATTAAACTTTTTGAAGAATTGCTTGCACTAACAGATCATGATTTGACAACGTATAGCATAGAATTCTTACATGTGAAGTTGTTACAACTTATTTCATTATTTATTTATAGAAAAAGAGATGAGCTCGAAAATGAAAAAAATAGAATCTATCTGTCGATAACCTATATGAAGCAAAATGTAGATCAAAAAGTATCAATCAAAGAATTAGCAAATTTGACCAATTATTCTGTTACACATTATTCTCAACTTTTCAGAGAACAAACAGGCTATTCGCCCATACAGTATTTTTTGAGATTGAAAATTCAATTAGCCTGTCAATACCTTTACTTTTCTAAACTTTCTATGAAAGAAATTTGCAAAAACATAGGATTAGAAGATCCCTACTATTTTTCAAGATTATTTAAAAAACAAATGTCATTGTCTCCAAAACAATACCGTACAAAGCACAGAATGTAAAATTTGAATACAAATTGGTATAAAGCAAAAAAAGCCTTCAAAAAATTGAAGGCTTTAATTTTGCTCTCCCTCTTGGGCTCGAACCAAGGACCCTCTGATTAACAGTCAGATGCTCTAACCAGCTGAGCTAAGGAAGAATTTGAAACTTTACAGTTTCTGGTTAAATCACGATGTCAAGTTTTAACACTTGAAAGTCCTAACGACAATGGACTTTTTTTGCTCTCCCTCTTGGGCTCGAACCAAGGACCCTCTGATTAACAGTCAGATGCTCTAACCAGCTGAGCTAAGGAAGAATTCAACCTACTTCGTTTCCGTTTCGGTGATGCAATTATCGGAAGATTTTAAGAGTTCTCCAAACATTTTTTTAAGGTTTTTTACAACTCATTCATTCCCAATAAGAATATTTTACAACAAAACACCTTTTAAAAGCAATGTGGCGAATGTAAAGTATATAATTAAGCCCGTAACATCGACTAATGTGGATACAAATGGAGCCGACGAACTTGCCGGATCGGCACCAAGCTTACGTAACAAGAATGGAAGCATGGAACCTGTCAACGATCCCCATAACACAACACAGACTAAAGAGAAGCTAATTACTAACCCAATTAAAATCCAATATTCGCCGTAAACCTCCGAAAACATTTGCCATGTCGCAATTCGAATAAAACCTAAGATTCCAAGAATAAGTCCAAGAATCAATCCAGTTAATATTTCTCTTCGCATTACTCGCCACCAATCTGTCAGTGTGACCTCTCCCATCGCCATTGCCTGAATAATTAATGTCGACGCTTGTGAACCACTATTACCACCACTGGACATAATTAGTGGCATTAAAGCAAATAACACAATAGCGCTTGCCAATTGCGTCTCAAAATGACTGATAACAGAAGCTGTCAACAATTGTCCCATAAATAAAACAATTAGCCAACCCGCACGCTTTTTGACTAAGTGCATAATTGACACATCCAAGTAAGGCTCATCCAACGCCTCGGTACCCCCGAAGCGTTGCATATCTTCCGTGTACTCTTCATTCGCTACCCAAAGAATATCATCAATCGTCACAATCCCCAACATGATCCCTTGTTCATCGATTACTGGCAAAGCCACACGATTGTTCATACGGAAAATTGTGACCGCTTCTTCTTGTGGATCGTTCGCATTTAAAGAGATCATTCGGTTGTCGATCAAATCACCTACTTGCGCATCAGGTGAAGCCAGCAAAATATCTTTGATTCGAATATCGTCAATCAGCTTTCCATCCGCATCAATCACATACAATACATCAATGGTTTCCGACGCACTTCCGTAGCGACGGATATGATCCAAAATTCGTGTGATTGTCCAATGTTGTTTTACCGTGATATAGTCTGGTGTCATCAACCTTCCCACACTATCTTCTGGGTACCCCAACAAAGACAAAGCTTCCTTCCGCTCATCTGGGGTAAGTAACGTAATTAGACGTTTCACAACATCACCTTTCGACTCACTCAAAAAAGACGTCCGATCATCGGGAGGCATTACGTTTAATATCTCACGGACTTTATTTGCTGGAAGTTTTTTGAAGATACGTTCTTGGGTAGGGAAGTCTAAAATTCGGAAAACATTAACCGCTCGGTTGAGGTCTAAAATTTCAAGGAAGAGAGCACCATGTTCGGGAAGTTCGTCTATCAATTCTTCGACATCAGAAATATTTTGTTCGTTCAGATATTCCGCAAGTTCTAGAAGATTATTATCCTCTATTAACTGCTCCACTTGCGTAACTTTCATTTCCAATTCTTCCATATTGCTCCTCCGAAAATTATATCCCTACATTGGTTGACTGACTTTAGTTCGTTGCAAAAGTCGCTTTTTTCTAGCAGAATATATAATATTTTTTTCGTGAATCGTTAAAACCCAAAAAATAAAATTCAGCCATTATGACAGTGCAAATTTTAAATATACTAGTATCCAAAATCCGTACAGCAGCAATTTAAAGTCAACACTAAAGGACATAATAATACCTTCAAATTTTAAACGCAATTTTCATTAAGTAAAAGGTATTATAAATTAATTCTCAAAAACCTTAGACAGATACAGAACCTACTATTACCACAAACAGCACAACAGCTTCTTCCTTCTTTCTAACCATTTTAAAACCATAATGTATTAAAGGAAATATTTAAAAAAATAATGTACTTTAGTAGAGTGTAATATGAAATATATTGAATGGTTTGGGATTATATGAAAAAGACTTTTTAAACTAAAAAAACAACCATTAATAAAACAATTTAAATATATATAAATTTAATATTATCAACTATTTATATTAAATTAAACAAACTATCAAATTACATAAAAACCTGTTTTAATACTAAAATATTTAGCAAACAATCTGCATGAGCCAATTTAATAGAAATAACCATATAATTATCAATATATTATCAACACTAATATTAAGCTTATATTCACCAATTAGTAAAGCTCAAATATTTGACAATTCACAACCCCATTTTAGAGTCAAATGGAATCAAATTAACACCGAGAATTTTAGATTAATTTTCCCACAAGAATACAATAAATCAGCTCCTACCCTTGCCAATCAAATAGAACAATACTTAAAATTAAGTGCTAATGCACTGGAAGAAAAACCAAAAAAAATAAATATTATTTTACAGCAAAATCATCTACTTCAGAATGGCTTTGTCCAACTCGCACCACGGAAAACAGAATTTTTCTCCACGCCATCTGGCGTTGCAGACAACCAAGAATGGCTACCAAATTTAGCACTCCATGAGTTGCAACACGTAACACAATTTGACAAATTGACAGGAAATATTAGGCGCCCATTCGGTGAACTTTTAGCGATGGCTCTCTTCGGAATTAGCCTTCCATCCTGGTATTATGAAGGAGATGCAACCCTACATGAAACGCTTTTTTCCAATGGCGGAAGAGGGAGATTAAGCTCTTGGAACACGGAATTAAGAACAAATATTTTGTCTGGTAAACAGTATAATTTCAACAAATATATTCACGGATCATTCAAAGATATCGTACCCAGTTACTACACAATTGGTTATTTCATGAACAGTGAAATGCATGAAAAAGACCCGAAAATAAACGCCAAAATTTATGAAGAAATGAACGGAAAATTGCTTCGACCATTCAATTTTCAACGTGCATTGAAGAAGTATTACGGCACAAAAGCAAGTGGAATTTTTGATAAAACGATAGCTAACTTATCACAAAAATGGAGTGATACCAACACTTCTAATCTGCCCAACCCTATAACATTTGATGACAAATATCCAACCGATTACTTGTTACCACAAGTAGAAAATAGTACAATTTTTACCCTTCAGAGAAACAATCAACGCACAACACGAATCGTAAAATTTGACCAAACCTCAGCGCAAGAATACAAGGAAGTCGTGAAACTTGGTGCGCAAATCATGCCCTCTTTTCACTTAAAAAAACACCTTATTACCTGGGATGAATACCGAAAAGATGCTCGTTTTTCTAAACAAACATACAATGTAATTAATGTATTTGACACACATACGAACACCCAAAAAACTATTACCAAGAACTCTAGATACTACACGCCCGTCCTATCAGATGACTTAAAAACCATAGCTTGTATAGAGGTTAATTTGAATAATGAAAGCTCCATTGCACTCCTAGACGTGACATCAGGAGACAAAATTGACAGTATCCCAATGCCTATAGGCATGCATATTCAACAACCTAATTTCAATGATAAATCCACAAAAATTGTTGCCATAGCTGTGAACGCCAAAGGCACTAACCTAATTGAAATTGACTTACAAACCAAAGAAATCACAGAGCTTCTCACCTGGTCAAACTTACAATTAGAACGCCCTATTTATGCTGAAAACAATATTATTTTCAAAGCAAACCAAGACGGCAAAGACAATATTTACATACTCAAATCTGGGGAATTAGCGCAGATTACAGAAAGCAAATTCGGAGCATTTAACCCATATTACAGCAATGGACAGCTGTGGTTTAATGATTTCACGGTAAAAGGTCACAAAGTAAATAATGTAAATGTCGCAGATATTCCATTCAAAGAAACGACTTTCACGCGCGCAGAGACATTATTTGCCACGCAAAACAATGTACAAATCGACACAACGCGTAATAATCGGGATTACGCGACTGAAATTAAACCGTATGGAATACTTAAAAATAGCCTTAACTTTCACAGTTTAACACTTAGTGCAAACGATTTTGAAAGTTTTGACAATTATAAACCTGGAATTTACTGGCTGTCAAACGATCTTCTCAACACTACTAGAGTTAAATTAGGATATGAAAGAGAAGTCGAGTTAAAGCAGAATTCCTATTTAGCTGAATTAACTTATCAGCGATATTATCCAAAATTTAATATCGGATACAAAAACTCTGGTAATTATGGTGTAGCCAAAAGCTCAAGCGGCAAAGATAGTTTGCGGTTTGATTTCAGATACCACCAAATCACAGCAGACATTCAACTCCCATTCAGTATTTACAGAGGCAATGAAGTGTATTCGTATGGCGTCAATTTTGGCACATACTATATTAAACGATATGATTTGAGCTTAAATACGCTTCGTAATTTTCAAGATCAAATTCGATTTCCATTAAATTATCAAGCGTATTTTAATAAAAACACTATGCTTAGTGTGATGGATTTAGCGCCGCGATGGGGGCAAAACTTCAATTTCATTTATCGTCATATGCCATTTGAAAAAGGCAAAAATCAATCGTGGGCGATAAGAACAAACTTCTATTTTCCTGGCCTATTTCTTAATCATAGCTTCCAAGCACGCTTCAGCGTACAAGAATCTTTAGGTGTTTTTAACAGATCATACGAC
The DNA here is from genome assembly GCF_009829085.1 of Sphingobacterium bovisgrunnientis. Taxonomy (GTDB): domain Bacteria; phylum Bacteroidota; class Bacteroidia; order Sphingobacteriales; family Sphingobacteriaceae; genus Sphingobacterium; species Sphingobacterium bovisgrunnientis. The sequence continues at coordinate 155,891 of NZ_WUQY01000003.1, read as the reverse complement.
ATACCTTTGGTTGACGGATTTAGTTACCTACCGAACTCTCTAGTGAAGAACACACTATTATTCGATTACCGCTTGCCTTTGATGTACCCCGATTTTTCGGTTGGACAATTCGCTTATGTTAAACGTATTCATGGCCAATTTTCAGTTGATTATTTGAATGTACACGCCAGCTCCTTAGCTCCAAAATCACTTAGCGCAGGATTAAATTTTGACTTCAATTTATTCAAATACAACGAGCCATTATTTACGTTTAGTGTCTTAGGAACATACATCAATGACGTACGCGTCAACAATCGCATCAACCCTACATTTAGCTTTAGTTACAGTTATTAATCAATTATTTAAAAATCAAGCTTTTAGAAAACAATTTTAATTGTTATATTGTTTATTGATTTTACACATCAATCTAGTAAAATATGGCAATTATCTCAAAAGCGGCCGAAGTTCAGGAAGAACTTATTACGATTTATGAACATCTAATTGAAAAACGATCAGTAATACTCAATGAATTAAAATCAATACGAAATCGATTTGAGAAACAATGCGACGTATTTATTTTAAATGGATATGAGGAAGAAAAATCGCCAATTATTACCAATAAAATATACCACATCAAATTCATTGAATACGACACACATTGTCACATTATCGACATCGTTAATGACTTTAAAGATGTATATGGCTATTTTCCGGAATACGGAGAAATGTACAATACATTACACGAGACTATGATACAATTTGCAAACGAAGAAAATTATGAATGTGCAGCGTTTGTAAAAATCTGGGTAGACCAAATCAAACATATCATTTTGGAAACCAATTAGACAGTCCTTTCACTTCTAAAATGCAAGACTGAAAATAGGATATACAGTAAAAAAATTATTGGTATAGCCAGAATCTCTAGTGAGATAACCAATATAAGTGACACGATAAGAAATAAATATTTAAACTTATTGAGCGCCCACTTTAATGAATTCAACTTCATGGAGAAAAGTTTGAGCTCAGACACCAATAAAATACTCGTAATTAATGTTATTCCCAATAATAGAAATTGGTTATAAATAATATTTGGTGCAATCTCGCCAATAAAAGGCAATGACACAATTAAAAATGTATTCATAGGTGTATTCACACCGATAAAGTCAGAAGTTTGGCGCTCGTCTATATTGAATTTTGCTAATCGCAATGCCGAAAATATCGTTACCACAAAACCGAGATAAGGCACATATTCTGACGAACTAACTTCTCTCAGCATAGTATACAGAATTGTTCCAGGCAAGAATCCAAAACTAATCACATCCGCCAAAGAATCCAATTCCTTACCTATAAGTGATTTCACCTTTAGTAAACGTGCTACCATTCCGTCAAAGAAATCAAAGATTCCAGATGCTAATACACAATAGAAAGCTGTAAGATAATCCCCCTTCAAAACCATCAATATGCCGATACATCCACTAAACAAATTTAAAGATGTAATCGTATTTGGTATATATTTCTTCATCACTAATAACAAAAAAGCCGTCTATTTATTAGACGGCTTAAAAATATCAATTTAATATGAATTATCCATTCATACTCATCAAAAACTCTTCGTTTGAACGTGTTCCACGCAATTGTTGTAATAAGAATTCCATTGCTTCAGTAGAATTCATGTCTGACAAGTGATTTCTCAACACCCATAAACGTTGCAATGCTTCTCTATCCATCAATAAATCGTCACGACGTGTAGAAGATGCTGTCAAATCGATAGCAGGGAATAAACGTTTGTTCGCCAACTTACGATCCAATTGAAGCTCCATGTTACCCGTACCTTTGAATTCTTCAAAGATAACGTCATCCATTTTAGAGCCTGTATCTGTCAATGCCGTTGCTAAAATCGTCAATGAACCACCGTTCTCAATGTTACGTGCCGCACCAAAGAAACGTTTTGGTTTGTGCAAAGCATTCGCATCCACACCACCTGATAAAATTTTACCCGATGCAGGTGCAACAGTATTATATGCACGAGCCAAACGCGTAATCGAATCCAATAAGATTACCACATCATGACCACATTCTACCATACGTTTTGCTTTTTCCAAGACGATATTTGCAATTTTTACGTGTCTGTCAGCAGGCTCATCAAATGTAGATGAAACTACCTCAGCACGTACTGATCTTGCCATATCTGTAACCTCTTCCGGACGCTCATCGATTAATAAAATAATCAAATAAACCTCTGGATGGTTTTTTGCAATAGCATTTGCTACTTCTTTTAATAGGTTTGTTTTACCTGTTTTTGGCTGCGCAACGATAAGACCACGCTGTCCTTTACCAATCGGTGTAAACAAATCCATTATACGAGTTGAATAATTATTAGAACCTAAATCTAAGTTCAATTTCTCATCCGGGAATAATGGTGTCAAAAAGTCAAAAGGAACGCGATCTCTAATTTCCGCTGGATTTTGACCATTTATTGACTCTATGCGAACCAATGGGAAATATTTTTCTCCTTCTTTTGGAGGACGGATAGACCCTCTTACGTTATCACCAGTCTTCAGACCAAACAATTTAATTTGCGATTGTGAAACGTATATATCATCAGGTGACGTCAAGTAATTATAATCCGATGAACGTAAGAAACCATATCCATCAGGCATAATTTCTAAAACTCCTTCATTGACGATTACATTATCGAAATCCGTATTTGATGATGATTCTGCTTTCTTTTGTTCAGCGGGTTGCTCTGCAGATGTTGGTTGAGAAACTGGAGCTTTAGGAGTACTTTCGGAAATAATAGGAGAAGTTTCTTCTTCTGATCTCACTCTTTTAGTTACCGCAATAGGCTCTGTTTTTAACGTTCTAGTTCTTTTTCTAGGTGAATGTTCAGATTCTATACCTACTGGCTCTTCTATATCCACTTTCTTATCTTCAGTGTTTGATTGTTGAGCAATCTCTGAAATTTTGTCGATGAGTTCTTGTTTACGAAGTTTTTCTACGTCTACAATACCTAACACCTTTCCGATCTCGCGCAATTCGGACACGAGCTTTGAATTCAATTCGTTGATATTCATTAATATTGAATTATGATTATATCTTTTTGGATTTTTAATTTGAAATCTAACCTATTTATTCACAATACCTTTATAAAGGGTTTGAAAATTTGACTTGCTCACAATCTCTAAACTGATTTTCGAAATAGATAAATTATGAACTAGGATAAATTTGAGAATGTACAAAGAAAACCATTACATTTGAATTTTCAAAAAAAAAGTAATAAAATAATAATTAATTTAAAAAAAATATGCATTTTTATACCTACTAAATTGTTTTATCAATTATAATAATATTTTTTTTTCATACGTTTAAATAGAAAATATATTTCATAAAAATAAAATTATGAGCCAAAGTAATAAGCCTACCAATTATCCAGCACTCTACACACTTATAGTAGTGTTCTTCTTTTGGGGATTTATAGCTGCTGGAAACAGTATCTTTATCCCATTTTGTAAAAATTATTTTCATTTGGATCAATTTCAATCGCAATTGATTGACTTTGCGTTTTATAGCGCTTATTATATAGGTGCTTTAGCTTTATTTATTGTCGGAACGATCTCTGGAAGAGATTTAGTAGGTAAATGGGGCTACAAAAAAAGTATAGTATACGGATTATTGTTCAGTGCATTAGGCGCTGCAGCAATGATTATAGCCGTCGAGGTGAATGTGTACTTAGGTATGTTGATAGGCTTATTTATTGTTGCACTAGGATTTTCATTGCAACAAACAGCTGCAAATCCATTTGCCGTATTATTAGGTGATCCCAAAACAGGAGCATCACGTGTGAATCTTGGTGGTGCAGTCAATTCATTTGGTACGACAATTGGCCCATTAGTGATTGGTTACGCATTATTCAGCACATTTGAACCCATTTCAGATTCCGAAATTTCCAACCTACCCTTAAATAAAGTTATCTACTTATATATTGCTGTAGGATTATTGTTCATATTCGCGGCGGGTCTATTTAATTTCTCAAAAAAAGTACCTCCAGGCATCAATAATGAACCTATGGAAGGCGCTTCGAAGGCTAAAAAGACATTGATAGTCATGACTATCCTTCTAGCATTATTTTTTACTCCTGTATTTTTGAGTTACAAAAGTGAAACCGCGCTACAAGTGGAACAACTGAACGCACAAATAAAGGCTGCTACTGATTCTTCTATTATTGAGAATCTTAAAACTCAGGTTAAAGAACTAGCACACCCAATGGAATTACAGCGTATGGCTCTATTATTTGGTGCATTGGTAGCTGTCATTGGATCACTTTTATTCGCTTACGGGAAAGCACAAAAATCGCCTGAAGGCTGGGGTGCAATGAAATACCCACAATTGGTATTGGGTATGCTTGCCTTATTTATCTACGTTGGTATCGAGGTTTCTATTGGAAGTAATTTGGGTGAATTGCTGACTTTAGATGAATTTGGCGGTCTTCAATCTTCTGAAATCACACCTTATATATCTATGTATTGGGGAGGAATGATGATTGGACGATGGGCAGGTGCGGTTACGGCATTCAATTTCGCTAGCTCAACAAAGAAGATATTGACAGCAATTGTGCCCTTTATCGCATTTTGTGTCGTAATTTCCGTAAACACAGTTGCTGGATTCGATATGTCGCATTTATACTTCTTTGTTATTTGTATTGCCATTCAAGTGATAGCCTTTTTTATAAGTAAAGAAAAACCTGTAGCGACTTTGGTGATTTTTGGTTCACTGGGATTACTAGCGATGATTGTAGGATTATTAACTACAGGTACAGTCGCTATCTATTCGTTTTTAACAGGTGGTCTTGCGTGTTCAATCATGTGGGGCTCTATATTCTCTTTATCTATTGTGGGAATTGGCAAATACACCGAGCAAGGTTCTGCATTTTTGGTAATGATGATACTCGGTGGAGGGGTTATTCCACCTATCCAAGGTAAGTTAGCAGACATTATTGGTATTCACAATTCTTATATAGTTGCTGTATTAGGATTCGCCTATATTATTGTTTTCGCTATTTTAGTTAAGGGCTTTTTGAAAAAGCAAAATATAGATATTGAACATATTGAGGGTTCAAGTAGTCATTAAGGAGTAAACTAATTGTACTTTCTACACTAAGTAAGAAAATAAAAAAACCGCTTTTATTGATAAACAAGGCGGTTTTTTAACATTATTTAAAAACTTATTAAAAATAAAATTTATAAACCCTATTGATTATTGGAATAAAAATGTATCTTCGAAAGATATAATTTTGAATAACTATACTAAAATAAACTAATAATGATCATTATTGCAGATGGAGGATCAACCAAAACCAATTGGTGCCTATTAGATGATAATCAAAAGAAAATCTATTTTAACACTGAGGGCTATAACCCTTATTTCGTTGACAGCGACTACATCGTTAGTTCTCTAAAAAAAGGATTGCCCAATGATTTGCCTCTAGAAAATATTAAAGAAGTAAATTATTATGGTGCAGGGGTACATAATGATGAGAAAGCTAAAATTGTATCGGATGCATTTCGTGTATTATTTCCTAATGCAAAGATTGAAATCGGACATGATTTATTAGCTGCCGCTCGTGCTCTTTTGGGGAAAGAAACAGGCTTTGCAGCGATCTTAGGTACAGGTACAAACACATGTATCTATGATGGAGACAAAATTACGCATAACATCAGTTCTGCAGCATACATCTTAGGTGATGAAGGTTCTGGTTCTTACATCGGTAAAAAACTTTTGACTGATTTCGTACGTGATTTAATGCCTACAGATGTTGCAAAAGCATTCTACGATACATACAAATTGTCTAAAGACGAGATCATGGACAGCGTATATACGAAGCCTTTGGCTAACCGCTTTTGTGCTAGTTTCAGTAAGTTCGTTTATGACAACAATGTAAATATTGAATATACACGTAGAATTGTTGATGATGCTTTCGAAGCATTTTTCGCAAACTTAGTGAGTAAATACCCTAATTACCAAGATTATACTTTCAACTGTATCGGATCTGTTGGCTACAACTTCCGTAATGTATTGGAAGAAAAAGCTACACAATACGGTATGAAAACAGGTAAAATCTTACGTTCGCCAATTGACGATTTAGTACAATTCCACATTGATAGATATTCGAATCAATAATAAAAGTACTTGTTTTATAAAGCATAAATGCCCAATCAAATGATTGGGCATTTATGCTTTATAATGAAATTATAACGATTTATAAATCGATAGTTTGCCCCAATTCCAATAAATTCAAATTGATATTGGCATTTGCGAAAACCTGCTTCGCTTCATTTGTATCGATAATAACGGGAGAAAATGTATCGTAATGCATACCAACGACATTTCTACAGTTAATAAAATCAGTAGCTTTGACCGCATCATACATATCCATGGTGTAATGCCCACCAATGGGTAAGAATGCCCAATCCAAGTTTAGATCTTCTAACAATTTCATCTCCAAAGTAAGTGCTGTATCGCCTGCAAAATATATTTTTTTATCACCAATGAAGAACACAAATCCACAAGGAGCACCGCCATATGCGCCGTCAGGAGTAGAATTTGTATGCAAAGCATACACCATTTTTACTTTTCCAAAGGGTAGACTTAAAGTACCTCCAAAATTGAATTCTATAACTTTATCATCTGATATTCCTTGTTTTCTAACCCATCCCGCTGTTTCTACAATAGCTACTACAGTTGCATTAGATTGCGCTTGAATAGAAGCCAAATCCGCGACATGATCTTCATGCGCATGCGACAAGAAAATGTAATCAGGATTTAGTTCGGACACCTTAATGTCTTTCGCCAAGGGATTATATGTTACAAAAGGATCAAGTAATACTTTAGTACCATTAAAATTAAATTCAAAACATGCATGCCCTAAATACCTGACCGAAATTTGATTTGCCATAGTGTCTATTTTATTTTCCGAATAAATTTCCTAAACCACCCAGACTACCCAACATATCTTGAGAAGCAGCAGCCATCTCAGTCTGACTTACATTTTCAGCTTGCGCTAAAGCTTTATTCAAAGCGACCAACAACAAGTCCTCAATTTGCTCCTTATCGCCTTCAGCAAAAAGCTCATCACTGATAGTGACTTCTTTGATTTCCTTATTTGCCGTCGCAATAACACGTACTTTCCCTCCTTCAGCTTCACCTGAAACTGAAATATTATCTAATCTCGCTTTGATTTCTTGCGCTTTTTGCTGCGCTTGGAATAATTTATCAAACATAGTCTCTTGTTTTTTATTAGACCAAAATACGAAATCATGTTTTGCGTTCAAAATAAGTAAGAGAATAAGCTTATTTGCTTAAATTTGTAGCATGACAAAATACCAAGAAATAATCTCTAATCTGAAACAGATTGATACTGCCAAAGCAGAATATCTTGAGGAAGAAATAGACATTATAATACATAAATTAAAATTTCTTACAGCGGATAATTTGCCCAAAACAGTGGTTCTGGATCAAGAAGATAATTTTTCTCCATTATCATCGTCTGTTTTAGCTGAAAAGATTAAAATTGCAGGAGGCAGATACAGTTCAAATTTAGAAGAAGGCGCAGACTGTATTATTATTTTGCAATCCAATGAAAGTCTTTATGGTCAATTGGCTGAAGTTCTAGATTCTGTAGTTATAAAATCTAGTGGAGCTTATCAAAATAATAATATTTACATTATACAAGAAAGTGATTTCAATTCGGGAGATGATACTTTCCTAAAAGACACCGAAATATTAGCTGAGATCTTACAACCCAAATATTTTGTATATGGTCATGACGGTACAGCTTGGGTAAAGTTTGAAGTACAATAATAAAAAAATCCTGTAATTAATGACTTACAGGATTTTCTTGTTTTATAGAATATTAACTTTTTATATATCAAATTTCTTATGTAATAAGGTATAGAATTTATCTACTGTTTGTGATTTCTCCGCCCAGCCATTCTTCACCGCATAATTGGTCTGTAGAAAAGCATCCGCTTCAGCAAATGAATCAAATCTATTCAATAACTCTATAGCTTCACTGTAAGCCAAACTATAACCATTAAACAAATCTTTAATATATAATAATTTATCATTCAAACTTACTGCAGTTTTCAAATCCAACACTTTCTCTTTCGCAGGTGAAGTCTGAAATTGCTGAGTCACATTGACGCCAGCCTGTTTTTGCTGCTTGATCAGTTCATTAATAGATAATGGACGTGAAGGTGTCTCTTCAACAACAGCTGCATTAGCAACAGGAACTACGATTTCTTTTGCTGGAACTGTTACAGGTATAACAACTTCTTCCTCTTCTTCTTCAATTACTGGTGTCGACTCTACAATATTCGCAACTTCATCCGCTGATTCAATTGGATCCTCTTCCTTTGGTACCACTGGTGTAATATCTTTTACATCAAAATCAAAAGTTGATTGTTTTGGTTCCTCCGAAACCACTGGAGTTTTAGGAAGTTCTTCTTCTATTTCTTCAAACACCTCTTGTGTATCATCAACAGGTTTCTTTATTTCCGTAGGTGGAGTAAAAATATTTTTACTCGATTCTACGTTTTGACTTGCTGCGGATGTGTTTGCTTGCGCTTGAATCTTTAAAGCCTCGATATGTTTGGCTAGAGAAGCTAAATTTGCTTCCAAAAGTGTCACTTCTACTGCATCAATTTCACCCGATTTTTTAATTTCACTATATTGAGATTGAATATCTACGAATAGATAATCGATTTTTGAGAATAATTGCCCTTTAGTTTTTGCCATGGATATTTTAATTTGAAAACGTGGTTCCTAAGATACAAAGTGGAAAACAAAACCAATTGATAATGACTTGGTTTTAGGTTCATCCTGCTTTTTATACTTCAAAAATAGGATATTATTTCGATATTCGTATCGTCAAACACAGGTTGATTTGTATTTATTTAGTTATTCAATGAATCTTCCTATACATCAAAAAATATGCTTTTTTCAGAACAATATTTCAGCCAAAGAGATAGACAAGTGGGTAGTATTGAAGTGATTTGCGGGTCTATGTTTTCAGGTAAAACTGAAGAACTGATTCGTCGTATGAAAAGAGCGCAGTTTGCAAAATTGCCAGTGGATATTTTCAAACCAGCGATTGACATTCGCTATTCGGAAAAGGAAGTCGTCTCGCACGATAGCAACAGTATTCCATCTACTCCAGTTGAGCATTCTTCAGCTATTTTATTATTAGGTGGCGATGCCAAAGTAGTAGGTATTGATGAGGCTCAATTTTTTGATGATGAATTACCCAATGTCTGTATCCAACTGGCAAATCGAGGTGTACGTGTCATCGTTGCAGGATTGGATATGGACTATCAAGGAAGACCATTTGGGCCTATGCCAAATATTATGGCTGTCGCTGAAGATGTATATAAAGTACACGCCGTCTGTGTTAAATGTGGAGCTCCAGCTAATTATTCCTACAGATTTACTAAAAACAATGATGTTGTACTATTAGGTGAAAAAGAAAGTTATGAACCGAGATGTAGACATTGTTACTATATATCGGAAGAGAAATAAAACAACAAAGCCTTCGAGAATCTTTTCGAAGGCTTTGTTGTTTTAGAGTTGATTGACAATAACTAGATCCAATGGTTTTATTTTGGAACGGTATCGGTGAATTAATTTCCCTTTCTCATCGATCAAAAATTTCTCAAAGTTCCAGTTTATATCACCTGTGAAATCTGGATTTGGTTGTGCTGTAAGATATTTGAATAATGGATGAATGTTTTCTCCTTTGACATCAACTTTTTCAGCAATCAAAAAGGTAACACCATAATTTTGTTCGCAAAATTCAGCAATATCTACGTTGCTTCCAGGTTCTTGATTGCCAAAATTGTTTGCAGGAAAACCAATAATAACGAGATTTTTGCCGTATTGCTTATGCAATTCTTCTAAATCTTTGTATTGTGTCGTAAAACCGCATTTCGAGGCTGTATTAACCAATAATAATTTCTTGCCTTTAAATTGTGACAGTTTAACTTCTTTTCCATCAATAGAATTGAATGAAAAATCATACACCGAAGATGGTGGAAAAATCATGTTAAATAGCATTAATAATGTAATCATCTGTATGTTGTTAATATGAAAAATTATTTGATGTTTCGCGCTCGATCACATACTCGAACAAATCATAGATTGGGCTTGCAAGAATTTTGCCAACTTTTACGCCATGCATCTGACAGACCTGACGGATTTGAATATCAAATGTATAGGCCACACGTCCTACAAAATTCACTGTATATTCCCAATAATTGGGATATGTCATAATATTCGTACGGACAAACTCGTCAAATCCTTCTGTCAGTAATTTCTCTATATACGGATGTGCACGATGTTCGGACATAAATGGAATAAATGACGCTAAATACGAATTTGGTCTTTCCTTTTGATATACATTTCGGATGACACCGTCTTTAGTCAATCGATATTTCTCACCAAAAGCTTTTGAAATATCTCGAGGCATAGTACCGTACAAAAAGCTGGTAATTAATTTTTTACCGAACCAAGCACCAGAACCTTCATCTCCTAATACATAACCTATACCATGATGACTTTGGAATAAATGCTGACCATCATAAAAACTGATGTCTGATCCTGTTCCCAATGTTGCAATTAGCCCCTTTGAGTTTTTCAAGGTAGCATAAGCTGCACCTAACAAATCAGATTCGACAGAAATAAAAGAGTTTGGAAAAAGCGTAGTGAGAGCATTCGATACAATTTCCCTACGATCCGGGGTAATACTACCTGCGCCAAAAAAGTAGACTTCCTTTATCTCTTGTGAATAAGGAATAATCTCAGGCACATCTTTCATGACCCTTTCAATTTCCTTTTCACTTACAAAAAATGGGTTTAATCCTTTTGTCTTAAAAAATAAAGGCTTGCTGTCAGGAAGATTTAACATCCAATCTGAACTCGAAGACCCACTATCCGCAACTAATATCATTATCCGTGTTTAGTTTAAGTTTGCTCACCCAAATATAATAATTCCTTGTAGAGTTTTAGTGATTCAAAATTGTATTATTATTAATATTTTGAACTCCTTTCCATTAATTCTACCTTTGGTTAAATTTTCTAAAGTTCACTAAGCATGGTAAAATCTATACATTTCGAATTATCTTTTTCCGAACCTCAAGCACATTATGTGGATGTAAAAATGTTGGCAGAAGGATTTCAAAATGAAGAATACATTGACATCAAAATGCCTGTATGGGCTCCTGGATCCTATTTGGTGCGAGAATATTCCAAAAATGTAGAAAGATTTCAAGCCAAAGATAATCTTGGTCAAACATTGCAAGTACAGAAGATTTCTAAAAATACTTGGCGTGTATTTGAACCTAGCGACAAAGTCGCTGTGAACTATTCAGTTTATGGATTTGAAGTTTCAGTTCGCACTTCGTTTATTGATGATTCTCGAGCTTTTCTGAGTCCTGTAGGAACATTTATGTATGTGGATGGGCAATTGGATCTTGAAACTACAGTAAAAATACATTTGCACAAAAATTGGAGTAAAATTTCTACCGGACTACAAAAAGTTGCAGTAGATAATGTTTATTATGCTTCAAATTTTGATATTCTATACGATTCACCTATCGAAATTGGCAATCAAGACACGTGGTCATTTGACGTAGATGGCATTTTGCACGAATGTGCAATGGTCGGGGAAGCGGATTATGACAAAGATCAGTTAGCAGAAGATATCACAAAGATTGTACGCGAAGAAAATAAAATTTGGGGTACCAATCCGAATGATTATTATTTGATCGTCACGCATAATTACCAAAATGGTAGCGGAGGTCTAGAACATCTGAACTCGACTATACTTGCTGCTTCCCGTTTTGGATATTCGCAGCCTACCACATATAAAAATTACTTAAGTTTGGTGGCGCATGAGTATTTTCACTTGTGGCACGTGAAACGTCTTCGCCCGATTGAATTAGGACCTTTTGATTATGAAAAGGAAAATTACACAACTGGTCTTTGGATTATTGAAGGATTTACTTCCTATTATGATAATTTAATTATACGCCGCTGTGGATTTTTCGATGAAAATGAATACTTACAAAAATTAGCTGTAGATTTCAATACCGTATACAATCGCCCTGGATATCTGTTACAAAGTGCTGCCGCATCCAGCTTTGATACATGGATTAAACAATATCGTCCAGACGAAAACTCACAAAATGTAGCTATTTCGTATTATAATAAAGGTGCTATGCATGCTGCAGCACTTGATTTAAAAATTATAACAGCAACTAAAGGTGCTAAGCGTCTTGATGATGTGATGAAAGCTGCTTACGAACATTTTTATTTGATTCAAAATAGAGGTTTTGAAGAAGATGAATTCCGCCTTTTGGCAGAAGAGGTTACTGGAGTAGCATTAGGCGAAATATTCGCAGCTGCGCACAGCGCTGTGGAAGTAGACTACAATCAATATTTCAATACTGTTGGTTATGAATTAATTGATAATGCAGAAGATCAAGATCACCAAAGCTTAGGAATAAAAATTGGAAGTAATGAAGGTCATACGGTAATTAGAAACGTAGATCGTGATTCTGCAGCTTGGATTTCAGGATTAAATGTGGGAGACGAACTGATTGCAATAAATGGTCATCGAATAGAAATAAACGGTAAAGCGCTAGATTATTTTATATCGCGCAGTGAGGAAAATGATGTCGTAAACATACTTATTTCACGAGATGGTTTGATACGTGAAATTCCGGTACAACTGATACCATCCATCAAAAAATCATATAGTATTCGAAGAGTGGCTCATGCGACAGAAGAGCAACGTCGATTAGGAGATATTTGGCTATCCTTATAAATTAATTACAAAACAATTATGGCTTTTCTGATTAGAAAAGCCATAATTGTTTTATTAAAACTTATATCGGATTGAAAATCCTATTGGATCAAACAAACGAATAGTCGATTCTTGTACGAAATCAAAATAAGGCTTTACATCCAAAGACAGCGCAATTGGCGCAGATGGTAAACTATATTCTACACCTACAATACCGTCAATACTTAATGATAATTCAGAATTTTTAGGGATATGCACCCCTTGATTATTAGTATACGATTTATAGGTATAGTTACCAATACTTCCTCCAAAACCATAATACCAGCTGAAATTGTTTAACGGCAATTCTTTGTGATATTGGTACAACCCCACTAATCGAAATGTACTTGAAGAAGAATTACTTCGCACACTCAAAATACCTTCTACAGCTCTATCCTCCGCTAAGGTATGACGATAGTTAATACCTGAGGCAGATCCGAAACGTAAACCTACCGCATGCGGAGTTGTTAATTGAGCAGATGCTTCGTTGCCCATTACAATTGCTGCCGCAATCAAAAAAATATTACGTATTGATTTTTGCATATAAAACTAAAATTGGATTTTACCAAAAATAAGATATTTTAAATGCTATCGCTAATAAAATTCGTTAAGGTGTGTTAATTCATAAATTTTAGCTAAGAATCTTTTATTCTCCACATTTTTTCTTTAAATTTATTATGCCAACATAGTTTTGTGGTAACCACTTATAAATATAAATCGTACACCATGAGTAAACCAACACGATTATTTGACTATTTAAAAAGTAATATTGATACAGCTGGACGTATCCTAAAACTTGCTAAAAGAGAAAAAGGTGGCTGGAAAGCTTACGGTAAGGAAGAAATTATCCAAATCGTGGACAGCATTAGTAAAGGTCTATTGGGGAAAGGGATAAAAAAAGGAGACAAAGTAGCCTTGATGTCTGGCAATAGACCTGAATGGAACTTCATAGACTTTGCATGTAATCAGCTGGGTGTAGCTTTAGTACCACTCTACCCTACGCTTTCTGCGCAAGATTTGTCTTATATTGTTAAAGATGCTGAGGCTAAAATGCTTTTTGTTAGCAATCAAGATCTAGTACTGAAGGTAGAGAAGGCTGTCTCTGACAATAATCTAGAATTGGATATTTATACGTTGGACGAAGTTCCTAATCACCAACATTACAGTGCACTAATCGAAGCGGGTAAACTACAAGATATAGACTTAAAGCCCTACAACGATGCAGTGCAACCGGAAGATTTGTTGACGCTTATTTATACATCCGGTACAACAGGTAAACCGAAAGGTGTCTATCTTACACACCATAATATCATCAGTAATGTGGGGGCTTGCTCGCACTTATTGACAGATGACATCAAAAAATCATTGAGTTTTCTTCCGTTATGCCATATTTTTGAAAGAATGGTCGTCTATATGTATATTTCAAAAGGTGTAAATATATATTATGCGGAGAATCTAGATAATATCGTAGTGGATATCAATGAGGTAAAACCCGAAGTTTTCACCACAGTACCAAGAGTATTGGAAAAAGTCTATGATAAAGTCATCGAAAAAGGCAAAGCCTTAACAGGAATAAAAAAATCTTTATTCTTTTGGGCTGTTGAAATAGGTCATCAATTCCAAGAACCGAAAGTAAATAGTGCCTGGTATAATTTTAAGTTAGGCATAGCACGCAAACTTATTTTCTCAAAATGGCAACAAGCTTTAGGCGGAAATATCAAATTTATTATTTCTGGGGGTGCTGCGTTGCAGCAACGCTTGGCTCGCGTGTTTTGGGCTGCTGACATTAAGGTGTTAGAAGGGTACGGATTGACGGAAACTTCACCTGTGATCGCTGTAAATTCTTGGGATCCAGATGACGTAAAGTTTGGATCTGTAGGTCGAGTTTTGAAAAATTTAGATGTAAAAATAGCTGAAGATGGCGAAATCCTAGTGAAAGGACCATCAATTACTGTTGGATATTACAAAAATGACAATGCAACAAAAGAAACAATAGATAGCGATGGTTATCTACATACTGGAGACATCGGCGAATTGACAGCGGATGGATTCCTAAAAATTACCGATCGCAAAAAAGAAATCTTTAAAACTGCTGGAGGTAAATACATAGCACCGCAGGTGATGGAAAACAAATTGATGGAATCAGTGTTGATAGGACAGGTGATGATTGTCGGAGAAAACAAAAAATTCCCTGCCGCACTTATCGTTCCAGCATTTGAAGAATTGGAAAAATACTGTAAGGTTAAGGGAATTCCATTTGATTCGCGTGAAGCGTTATTAAAAAATCCGCAAATTTTAGAAAAATACCAGCAGGAGATTGATAAAGCGAACGAGAACTTTGGACACTGGGAAATGGTTAAAAAATTTGTATTATTGCCTAAGGAATGGACCATCGATAATGGTGAATTGACACCAAAATTATCGTTGAAAAGAAAGATTATTCTTCAAAAACACGAAGAAGAAATCAATAAAACATATGCTGAATAAGACAGAACAAGCTATAACAAAAGAAAAAGAGCCTTTTATCCAAAAGATAAAAGGCTTTGGCAAATTATTAATAGACAGTGGTAATGGTTTCGCTGAAGACAATTGCATGAAGCTCAGCGCATCACTTGCTTATTACACGGTTTTCTCTATTGGTCCATTGATTATTATTTTGATTTGGGCTTTGGGATTCTTTTATGGCAGCCAATTGGAAGGTCCTGATGGTGCCCAACATAAAGTGATTACAGAGCTAAATGAAATATTTGGAGCTGAAATAACTAAACTCTTGGATAATGCTGTAAAGCAGATTTCTTTAGAGAATAAGTCCAGTATCGGTTTATTCGTGGGTATCATTACGTTGGTGATGACTTCTACGACCATTTTTGTCGATATTCAAAATTCCATCAATTTAATTTGGAAAGTAAAGGCAAAGCCAAAAAAAGGTTGGTTAAAATTAATTATCAATCGATTAATCTCATTCTCCATGATTTTGGGATTAAGTTTTCTGCTAATGGCATCGCTCTTGATAAGTAGTGTAATCGGGATTATCACCAAAAATCTGGAAGTGTTATTGGATAGATTTAATATTGAGCATTTCAATATTGAATTTTGGAATTGGGTAAATAATGGTGTTACTTTCGTTGTCATTGCTGCCCTATTTGGTTTTATTTTTGCCTTTTTGCCGGACGCTAAAGTACGTTTTAGAGATATTCTAGGTGGATCGATATTTACCACAATTCTCTTTATGATTGGTAAATACGGCATTTCATTGTACTTATCTTATAATGCAACCGCTACCGCTTATGGAGCTGCGGGTTCTATCATAATTTTGTTGGGTTTTGTATACTATTCAGCTGCTATATTATATTTTGGCGCAGAATTTACCAAGGAATACGCTGTAAAATATGGGCGCGGCATCATGCCTGCCTCTTATGCTGTTCTAGTCAAACAAACCGAATTGGAAATTGACCCTGAAACTGGAAAACGTGAATTGGTAAAAAAACACAACGAACCAGTTCAGTAGTGAAAGATCAGAGTGTAAAATACATGTTGTTGGCTGGATTTTTCTTTGCCATCATGAATGTATGTGTCAAATTTGTTTCGCATCTTCCAACCTTAGAAGTTGTGCTATTTCGAAGTATATTTAGCTTTGTAATCACATATTATTATTTGCGAAAAAACAATATTCCTCCATTAGGAAATAATATTCCAGTACTAACCATGCGCGGAATAGCTGGATGTTTGGGATTAGTAGGATCATTCTACACCCTGCAACATATACCTTTAGCCTCTGCGGTAACCATAAATTACCTATCGCCATTTTTTACTGCCATTTTGGGAATATTTATAGTCAAACAGAAGGTTCGACCTATTCAGTTCCTATATTTTGCACTTTCAATCGCAGGCGTTTTTATGCTTAAAGGATTTGATTTTCGCATATCTACAGTGGATGTAGCTATCGGTCTAAGCGCTGCTTTATTCGCAGGATTAGCCTACAATATGATAGCGCGAAGCAAAGGGGGCGAACATCCACTAGTTGTCATTTTCTACTTTCCGTTACTGACAATCCCCGTTGTTGGCGTCCTAAGTATTTTTGATTGGAAAACGCCAGTTGGCATGGATTGGTTCTACCTTTTGCTTATAGGTATCTGTACACAAATAGCGCAATACTACATGACACTATCCTACCAAACGGCAAATCTTGCTAGAGTAGCTAGTTTAAATTATTTGGGTGTAGTCTATGCTTTAGGATTTGGGTACATCTTCTTTCAAGAAACTTTCAACACTATGAGTCTACTAGCTATTCTCGTTATTTTATTAGGTGTATTTTTGAATCTTTTTGATCAGAAGTTATTTAAGATTCGGAGATAAATCTAGAAATGCCAACCTTTCGGTTGGCTTTGAATGTTTATTTAAAAATATTTCTAATTTACATCATAATGGTAAACCGTACGTCCAATGCGACCCGTACTATCTAGACCTTCTACTACGACTTTGTATTTACCATTTCCATCCGCGTTGTAAAAATCTAACGTAGCTTTACCACTTTCGTCTAATTCAACTGTAGGATTCCAATAGATGGTTGTTCTATAATCATTCGTAGCCTTTTGTGCATCGGTTTCGTATTTAGGTGCGTAGAATTTACGCTCCTTAACGTATCCTAATGGAAATAAATCAATAACATTTGTTTTAGGCAACATCGCTTCGATTTGTGCTAAAGTCATACGTGGACCTTTAGGTTTTTCCTTTTTCGTAATAATCGACACAACACCGTCATTTTGGTACAAACGGCTTACAGTACCCAAATCATCACGTGTAAAAATCTCAATAGCCTCGATTTCAGTTGGGCTAATAGAATTTAATGTATTTTCATCGATTGGCATACCGTTCAAGAAAAACTGAACTGGAACACGACTACCTTGGTTATAGCTCCTCGTCAAATAATATTTCAATGTATTGGAATCGTATGTTACACCGGTCAACATTGTATTTAAACACATGGTCAACACATTACATCCACTCAAACGATCACCTTCTATGCGATGATCTGCCATAGATAATCCCGTCAAAGCAGAAAACTCCTTACTCGTACGTTGGACTTTACGATCTGCAGTAACTGTTACTTCATCGATCAAAATAGAAGTACGAAATTCATTCTTGCTATTGGCCAAATAACTGGACATTTCCTTATCAATATTTAAGACATCATTTGCCTTATAGGGGTTATTCTCATCAATAGAAGGGAAAAATGATTGATCCATATTAATCACAATATTGCGGTAGTTGTCATTTCCACGCGCATTGATTGTCACTTTAACCGAATCCGGAAAGTTTAGGTTTTCAAAAGCAAAACGACCATTATTGTCTGTATAGGTATCTTTTCTAAAACCACGAGCTGGAATGGAAAGCAATAAACCACCATTCGGATAAGTACGACCAGTATTTAAACGTAAGGTACCTGAAAGAGTTATACCTTGCTCCGGCATAAAGTTAACTTGTGGATATTTTTCAGCGATTAGATCATCATAAGAAAATCTTCGAAAACCTTGAGTCAACAGTAAAGCGTCCAAAGCTTCTTTGCGATTGGTAACTTTCTCATCAAAGTAATAATTTGGTTTTTCGACAAACCCAGCTAAATCCGAAGTCAATAATAAATTACTCAAAATCGTATTTTCTTGATGAACATCGAAAGGTGTTTTTGCCTCGTCAATAACCGCAATTGAAAGATTTGTAGCTGCTTTTTGAGAAGTCATATTTGCCACATCCAACACAACTTTGTCTTTCTTTTTATAAGCTGATTTGTCCGTTTTAACTTGTATTGCTAAATTTTCAGCGTGATCATAAAATACCAAACGTTCACTTACAGCTTTGCCTGATGCTGTCATTAACGTGAATTGCATGACGCCATTTGGCAATTCTTGAACGGGAACACTTATAACAGAACTTGGATTTTTGATCGTTACCTGTGCTCCATAAACCAGATGCCCATTCATTTGACCAAATATATAATACGGTTGATCCTGAATTTTAGTCAGATAAGAGTCGCTTGTAATGATTTCCAGTTGTACAGCTTGCGCAGATACATCTTTCAACGTCACATTTATGCCGTCAGTTTTTACCGCTGGTAAGTCATACGTGCGTTCTTGACCATTAATAGTCACAATAGCTTTATACGAATCTCCGATAGCAGGTGTAAAATTAGTATAGCCCATCCCTAAACCAAGATCTTCGAATTCAGCTATTGCCGCTTTTTTGCTGTTGATAATTTTACCTTTTACACGTTCACTTTTGCCATGTGAATCGATAGCTTTAAATGCTATACGCTTATCAACACCAGCTAATAAATCACCACCTTCTGGAAAAAATTGAACATCGTATTCCATCAAAGCATTCTTTAATGGAAAGTCACCTACCATTGCAGATTCACCATCAATCTTTACAATAAGTCTTCCTTTTTTAAATAACTCTTTTTCCTTCGCAGAAAATGAAATCGTCGCACGACCTAAATCATCAGTTTCTCCTTTACCTTTGTCAAATGGATCCCAACCGTCAATAGTCTCCCATGTAAGTTTTTTACGGACTAGCAATCCGCCATTGCTATCTCTAAATTGTACGGTTGCTTTGGTTTTGTTTCCATCTGTTGCATATGTAATTTCCGAACCCAACTTCTTATTTATGGCATCACCTACGGTGATAATTTTATTGAATAAATAATCCACATTAAAGTTCATCATCCATTTGGTATATCCTCTAAAACGGTAATTATCCTGTTTTATAACTTGTGGATCTAACACAAAATGACCTTCACCTCCATTATTTTTTAACGGAATACGTAATGTTTGTATCAATGAATCTCGTCCATTTACAATATCCACATATACAATTTTACTCGGCTCATATTCCAATTGGTTGGTATGCAAATACGTCTTAAACCATAACGTATCCCCTACAGCATAATAAGGTTTATCAAAATGTACGTGAACCTTCTCAACGGGGTATACACCCAAATATTTTTGCACTCG
Organism: Sphingobacterium bovisgrunnientis; assembly: GCF_009829085.1. Classification (GTDB taxonomy): domain Bacteria; phylum Bacteroidota; class Bacteroidia; order Sphingobacteriales; family Sphingobacteriaceae; genus Sphingobacterium; species Sphingobacterium bovisgrunnientis. Next base: position 136,010 of record NZ_WUQY01000003.1, on the reverse strand, counting down.
TTCGACAACAGTATTAATCGGAATACGTGGTACTTCCTGTGCGAAAATTGAATTTATTTGAAATAATAATAGAAAGAATACGGAAAATATTAGGTTTCTCTTTTTCATCAATACAATGTGTTTAGCTAAAAATACAAATTTTAAATTTCTTTGAGACAAAACAGGAGTTAATCCAGGTTATTTTAACATTTTTTACAACAATGGAGCTAACAATCGGCACAAGGAATCAGCCGCTTTTTGCCATCGCGGTCTTGCTTTCCAAGCCCGTATGGTCAACAATTCAGACTGTGCCTTATCTACTTCAAATTGATTAGATAATTGGTCCGAGAATTTAGAATCAGACACCACTGCAGCGATTTCATAATTGATGTAAAAACTGCGAATATCCAAATTAACAGTTCCTACAAAAGCTAATTTGTTATCAAAAACCGCTGTTTTGGCATGTAAAAATCCTTTATTGTATAAATAAACTTTCACTCCTCTTTCCAATAAAGGTTTGAGAAAAGAAAATGAAGCATGCTGTACAAAAAATGAATCGGACTTGCTAGGCACCATCAGTTCCACCTCCACACCTGAAGATGCCGCAATTATCAATGCGCGTTCTAATTCTTCACTTGGAATATAATATGGTGTACAGAGTTGAATTTTTGTATTCGCTTCACCTATTGCAATGAGTAACGCTTCCATATTGTAGGGTCCGATCGAAGCAGGATCACTAGAAACAAAACCTACGCCAGCTCTACCTTTTACCTCACTGTTTTCTTGCAAGGCTTGTAAATATCCATCCTCCAAATAAAATGATTCGCCATCGGTCTGATTCCAAGAACTCCAAAATGACACTTGCAACAAATTAATTGCTAATCCCTTAACACGAAGCGAGGTATCTCGCCAATACATCTTGTTTGGTAATTCAGATGCATTGATGTATTTATCCGAAATATTAATACCTCCGACATACCCCACACGACCGTCTATAACACATATTTTGCGGTGGTTACGGTAATTTGAATTTGCTAGTGATGTAAAAGTGACAGGTAAAAAAGCGTGGAAATCAATTTTCGAATCCTTTCGTTTACGCATATATTTCACCAAATCAGGAGAACCAAAACTATCAGCAATTAATCGAACTTTTACACCTTCGCTAGCCTTTTGTTCTAATTGATTTAAGACTTTCAATCCTATACTATCCAATTCGAAAATATAATATTCCATATGAATAGAATGTTTTGCAAGTGCCAAATCTCGTAATAACCAATCAAGCTTCACTTCTCCATTGATTAAGAGATCGACTTCATTATTTAAGGTCGGGGAAGATAAACGTTCCTTTTTCATAAGTCTGAAAACCTTAGAAAGGTCTCCAATATCCTCTTGAATATCTTGTATAAAAGATTCCATAATCGGATCAAGCTCTTTCCATTTCTTTTCCAAACGAACAGCTTGTTCCATATTTAAACGTTTTATTTTTTTTACTTTGACAAATTTCTGTCCAAAAAAATAATAAAGAATAAGCCCTACAAAGGGTAGAAAAATAATTACTAGAATCCAAGCGACGGTTTTTGTTGGGTTACGATTTTCAATCAGTATCGCACTGATAATTCCTGCATACAACAGCAATAATGGTATCCAATACCAATTGATCACAAAGTCAATAAATGGTTTTAATTGTTCTAGATGCATCAGTAATAGACTCTATTCTGTATGCTAAATATACTATATAAAAAATAAAGCCTACAAAATGTAGGCTCATAATTCTTATTAATATCTATATAACGCGATCTTTATCCCAGTTTTCTAGGTAATCCCCTACCCGTTTTAAGAAAGTTCCACCTAAGGCACCATCAATCACACGATGATCGTAAGACATTGTCAAATACATCATATGACGGATTGCGATGACATCACCGTCTTCTGTTTCTAAGACAGCAGGCTTTTTGGTAATCGATCCCACTGCTAATATTGCCGCTTGCGGTTGATTAATAATTGGCATCCCAAAAATATTACCAAATGCGCCAATATTCGTAAAAGTAAATGTGCCGCCTTGCGTATCATCAGGTTTCAATTGATTGGCACGCGCGCGATTTGCCAAGTCATTGACAGCCTTGCTCAATCCTACCAAACTCAATTGATCTGCATCTTTGATAACCGGCACAATAAGATTACCAGATGGTAAAGCAGCGGCCATACCAATATTGATATGTTTACGCTTAATGATATTATATCCGTCAACGGAAACATTAATCATTGGAAAATCCTTTAAAGCTTTGCTTATCGCTTCAATGATTAACGGAGTGAAAGTAATGTTTTCTCCTTCACGCTTTTTGTATGAATCTTTAACCTTATTTCGCCAATTCACCAAATTCGTTACATCAGCTTCAACAACTGAGAACACATGAGGTGAGGTTTGGATACTTTGTACCATATGATCCGCTATCAAGCGGCGCATACGATCCATTTCTACGATTTCATCGCCATTCATGCTTTTCACCACCTGCGCAGCAGCTGTTTGAACTGGTGCTGATTTTGGAGCAGTAACGGGGATAGATTGTGAAGAAGTATGTAAAGGTGTCGACTGATGAACTGGAGCACCTCCGCGAGAAGCAATATAATCCAATACATCTTGTTTAGTGACGCGTCCATCAGAACCAGAACCGACAATTGCATCTAATTCTGTCTGCGATACGTTTTCTTGCAAAGCGATGTTACGCACCAAAGGCGAGTAAAACCTTCCCTCTGTATTTATAACATTTTGGATTGGCGTGCTATTTTCCTCTTCAACAAAGTGTTCCAATCCTGGAATTTCCAATTCTGGGGTATCAGTATGTTCTACAACTGTTTCTTCTACCACAGCTGCAAGTTCTTGTACAGTACTTAAAGTAGTTTCATCTTCGCCTTCGATTTCAATTAATGCAATTGTATCGCCAACTTGCGCAACGGAACCTTCCTCAAAAACTATTTCCTTTAAAAAACCATTCACTGGGGATGGTACTTCCGAATCCACTTTGTCTGTAGCAATCTCTGCAATAGTATCATCTTCTTTTATCGCATCACCAATGGATTTTACCCATTTTGTAATGGTCGCTTCCGATACACTCTCACCCATTTTTGGAAGAATCAACTTAAATATTGCCATACTGATTTTGTATTTTATGTCACTAAATTAAATAATTAGGAATAGAATCCCTAAAAACAAAATATAATATTTTATATTATTGATTTAACAGTAGAATATTTCTAATTGCTCTTGTCATTTACATACATATTCCAAAGCATCGCAAACGCCTGCGCAACTGTACGCTCAATGTTGATTGCACGATCGTTACGAAAGTGAAAAAGTTTTGTTTTCGTTTCATACTTTCCACTTACCGCAATCCAAACCGTACCAACTGGCTTTTCGGGAGTACCTCCTCCTGGGCCAGCGATACCACTTGTGGCAATGCTATAATTTGCTCCTGCTAATTTTTTCACCCCTTCCGCCATTTCGATTACTGTTTGTTCGCTCACTGCTCCAAATTCTTTCAATGTTTCTTCTTTGACACCTAATAAATTTTGCTTAATGTTATTATGATAAGCCACAATGCCACAATCAAACATAGCACTAGCTCCTGAAATCCCAGTGATACCACTGGCAATACTTCCTCCTGTACAACTTTCAGCGGTAGCTAATTTTAAATCGTCATTCGCAAAAGCTTCCACAATGGCTTGCTCTATTGATATATCCTTTGCGGTAACCACATGATGCCCCAGCCGCTCTACCAACTGCTGATGGTAAAAATCTATAGATACATCACTTTCTCCAATTTGAGACAATCGCAAACGCACCAACCCTACTCTTGGCAAATAAGCTAATTTTATGTTTTCTGGGAGGCTATTTTCGATATCGGCTATTTTTTCTGCTAAGAATGATTCGCCTAGACCAATACTAATAATATGTCGATGCTCCACAAGCTGTGATGAAGCATTTTCTTTCAATTTTGGAAGTATTCGATTAGTAACTAGAAATTTCATTTCGAATGGAACACCAGGCAAAAAAGCAAAATACTTATCCTTGTCGGTAATCCACATGCCCGGCGCAGTACCTACATCATTGAAGAGCACTTCACAATCTTCTACTACATCGGCTTGCGCTTGGTTCACTTCGGGCATTATTTTGTCGGGAGCAATACGTGTAAACAAACCTTGCACATGCGCCAAAACCTTTGCATCACGTACTAATTTTTTACCGAAATATGAAGCTATAGTTTGTTTTGTAACATCGTCCTTAGTCGGCCCTAAACCTCCTGTAACGATTATAAGATCTGCCCGCTTTGACGCCAAGTTAAGCGCATTAGATATTGCTTCGGCTGTATCCGAAATTGAAGTAATTTGCTGTACGCGAATATTAAGTAAATTCAACTGTTGACCAATCCAAGCTGAATTGCTATCAACAATTTGACCCAACAATATTTCATCACCTATGGTTATGATTTCTGCATTCATAACACATAGTTAGCAAAAAAAATCTAATATGAATAATGACTATTGCGTTTTGTTAACTTCAAATCTTGTAGAACAGACGCCTTAGCACGTATAGTAATATTATATGATTGAAAACGACCAAATGGCACCCATCCAACAGACATATCCCAACAGTGTAAATCACGATAAATTGAGAAATTTGTCATCGCAACTTCTTTCTGTTTGATATCATAACCTGAGTTAAATTGAATTTTCCACTTAGGTGTGACATTGATATCACCATGTAAATTGATTGTAGCTGTATAGTCACTACGTACCCTTCGTAGATTATTATCGAAATTTTTAAAGTATTGCAGACTAAATGAACCGGCCAAGTTCCATGGAATATTGAAATCTACAAACGCATTGGGATCACGGCTTATACGTGCCAAAGCTTCAGATTGCTCTTTGGTCATGTTAGGCATTTGGTTACGCATAGAGTCTACGTTATTGTTACGACTCTTATTTGCATCAGGATTGAAACTATAGTCAAATGAAAGTCCAAAGTTGGTCAATCGTGCTAAATTTCCGTCTTGTATGGCATATCTATCTATTCGCTGACCTTGATTATCCAATTGATATGGATCCAATGTACCATTGAAATTTAAATTTATTTTTTCGTTGAATATACTTGTTCGACCCGAAAAAGAAATCGTTGAAAGTTTTAAAGAGTCTGCTGCAAAGTTGTAGTTACCACTAAATGTCAAGCCTTGAAGAATTGGAATTTTTTTGAAAGCATCTTTTCCCGATTCCGTTGAATCCGCTTTATTTCTAACTTTTGCTTCAATATTATTGTCAACAGAAAAACCGATTCCCATAGATCTTCCAGAAGATGGACCACCAAACATAGCTCCATCAAAAATGGAATAATTTGACAGTTTTCCATTTTGGTCAATCCAATCTCTATAGAATCCATATTTTGGATCTCCAAAATCAGGTCTATAGTTAAAATTAACAGAAGGTGTTACAACGTGACGAATAGCCTCGAATTTTCCGATCTTGGGATAAACACCATATACTTTTGTTGACAATCCACTAGACATAGAATAGTCATATGCACGACGAAAACCACCAACAGTATCTCTTACATTAATATAACCATTTATTTCATTCGCTCTATAATTGCGAATAGTTTGCAAATACCAACGCTCGGTATAATTTACAGAAGTATTGAATTGAAAATACTTAAACGCATTTAAACTCAAACTAACAGGAATATTATGTTGGAAACCGTTTGTAAATTGTTGTAGAGTTTGTTTGCTAAAGATTGTAGAATCTCCTGTCGAAAGGGTGTTACGACCTTGTAAACTATAACCAACAGTGATTCGTTGAAACCATTTTTGCTCACCGACGCGCTCTTTTGAATCAAATGGATTAAAAGTAGATACGTTCAATGAGAACTGTGGCAATTCTAAATCAACTTTACCGGTTTGCATATCCTGACGATGGGAAGCACTAGATGTAAAATTAACTTTTCCGTCCGCAAATACTTTTCCATATGAAATGGAAGAAGACATGTTATTTCGTGTCAACTCATTGTAATTGTAAGTACTTCCCGCTCCCGAATTTTGAAAATATGATGAAGTACCGAAATTCACCGATGCTGAAAAGGATGTACCTGGATTAGCCTCTTGTCGTTGTGTATGAGTCCAAGTGACATTAAAATCCTTTGCACGCTTGTAATTATCAGAACCCTCAACTCCTGTTGGGGTTGAAGCAAAACGAATATTAAAACCACCGCTAAATTTATAATTCACCAAATAATTAGTACGAATAGAAGATTCCCATGCTCCTTTCGAATAGAATGAACCTCGAATTTCGGAATCCCAATAATCGTTAAATGTCAAATACCAGCCAAAATCACGTAGACCAAACCCTCGCGTAACATCATCACCAAAAGAAGGAAATAAAAATCCAGCTTGTTTTTTATTAGTTTTTGGAAAAAATCCAAATGGAACTGTTATAAACTTGAAGGGAATCCCTTGAACTACGAGATGCGGCCATTCTGCTATCACTTGTTTTGAGGTAATTAATCCCTTCGGAATTGCTATACCAAAATGCGTATGTGGAAATGGCAAATCACAAGTACTGTACATCGCATGTTGAATTGACATTTCATCGTAAATATTCTTACGTAGCACACGCGCTTGAATATACCCTCCGTCTTCTTCGGTCATTATGCCAAATGTTTTTCCCTCTTGTGATTTATAGTTATACAATAATGAATCGACAGCTTTTGGGGTTTCATTTGGAAAAAGAACAACAGGTCGTCCCACATATTTACCCGTATGATCTGTTACACCACTCGCATACAACATATTTGTGTTACGGTCCAATCGAATATAATCTGCAGACAGCTCAAAGTCTTGATACTTCACTTTTGCTCCACTATATAAGTGAATAATATTTTTACTCACTTCATTCCATGATGAGTCATTTGCAACAATAGTTACAACAGTTTCCAAACCACTTTCATCTTTCATAACCACCGTATCCTTACCGTTGGTAAGTTTCAAATGATTTTTGGATGTATCTGCAGTAGCTTTTATGGTGTCTTGGACAGATATATTTGAATTCTGTGAACGAATCATCTGTGCATACCCAACATTAATTCCTGAAATCAGAAATACTAAACCGCATAAAAAACTCGTTACCGTTTTCAAATTGAAAATCTTATATATTAATTTAGCGCAAAAATAAACTATTAACGACAAAAATAGTCAAAAAACGAATAGATAAACATGTTATTTTTTTGAATAAATTTTATGCTTTATCTTTGCCTTGAAACAGTTTTTGATTAATCACACAAAAATGTTAAAAATATAAAAATGATTCTTTTAAATAGTGTTAAATATATAAGTTCTTTTTTTGTAGCTGCGTTTATTATCGCCATAGCCTCTTCCTTTCATCCTGTCTCAAAAATTAATACTGATCCCCCTAAAAAAACATTCACAGTGGTTTTAGACCCTGGGCATGGTGGAGCAGCATTAGGAGCTGTGGGGCGCCGATCAAAAGAAAAAGATATTGTATTGGATGTATCTATTAAACTAAAAAAAGAGCTTGAAAAAATCGGGATCAATGTATTATTGACACGCAATTCTGACACTGATGTTCCATTTCGTACTCGATCAGAGATAGCAAATAAAAATCACGCAGACTTATTTATTTCCATACATGCAAACTCTGCTAATACTGCACGCAGAAAAAACCCACAAGTTACAGGTACGGAGACACTGGTTTTAGGATTTCATCGTATGAATGAACAGGACGTAGCAATTCGCGAAAATGCCGACATGCTATTAGAAGAGAATTATGAAGAGAATAACGCCGATTTAATTGGTTTTGATCCAAAAGATCCTTCTTCTTATATTGTCTTCAAAGTAATGAAACGTCAATATCGTGACCGCAGCATACGATTAGCTTCCTTAATGCAAAATGAATACATCACCTCGAACAGACCAAATAGAGGAGTCAAAGAGCAAGGTTTGGCCGTATTAGCTCGTGCAAGTATGCCAGCAGTTTTGACAGAAATTGGATTTATATCGAGTCCAAGCGAAGAAGATTATATGTTATCCGAAGAAGGCCAAGCCGAAATAGTAAAAAATCTATTCGATGCTATTAAAAACTACAAAGCCGCAGTAGAAAGATAGTAAACTAAAAACGAATAAAACTGTTTAAATAGCATATATGTTTAATACTAGAAAAGCGAAGAATATATTAGGTTTTGTGACAATACTTATTTTGAGTATAAGTCTTTTTCCATTAATCAGCAGTTTTACAAGTTCCTCAGCAGAAATTGAACATCAACCAGAACCTCCTAAGTCGAAAGGTAAAATAATTGTATTGGATGCAGGGCACGGCGGAAAAGATCCTGGCGCTGTTGGGAAACTTTCACGTGAAAAAGATATTGCGCTAGCAATAACGCTTAAATTGGGAAAAAAATTAGAAGCTGAACTTCCAGGAACAAAAGTCATTTACACACGTAAAACAGATATATATCCTAATCTCTACGAGCGTCCAGCACTAGCGAACAACCATCATGCTGATATTTTTGTTTCCATTCACCTGAATGCCAGTGGCACGACGACAAAACGCGTCAAAAACAAAAAAGGTAAATGGGTAACGCAGCAAGTAGCAAATAATTCAGCAAGAGGTACAGAAACATTTGTTTTGGGTTATAATAATATGCAAAATCAAGATGTCGCAATTCGCGAAAATGCTTCTATTCTTTTAGAAGAAAATCACGAAGAAAATTATGGCGGATTTGACCCTAAAGATCCTTCATCTTATATTGTGTTCAAGGTATTGAAAAGAAAATACCGCGACCAAAGTATTAGATTAGCCAAATTGATGCAAGAAGAATATGTAAAAGCTGGAAGACCTAACCGAGGAATTAAAGAAGGACCATTTGCAGTGTTAAAAACAGCAGGTATGCCCGCAGTTTTGACGGAAGTTGGTTTTATCAGTAATTCGGAAGAAGAAAAATTCTTAATGTCCAGCACAGGTCAAGAGGCAATTGTCAACAGTTTATTTAATGCGATTAAAAAATTCTAATTATTCGGATATCTAAACATTTTCTATCTTTAGGATGTTATTAGTATATTCATGTAGAATCTAAAACGTAGTAACTTTGAAATTATCGAACGAAACTAAAGTTGGCGCACTAACAGCAATCGCCATTGCATTATTATTTATTGGATACAGTTTTTTAAAAGGGAACGATGTTTTCAGTTCCGAAAACACTTTTTATACGGATTACGACAACGTGGATGGCTTAGCCGTATCAAATCCCGTATTGGTAAACGGATTCAAAATTGGTCGAGTTTCCAAGACAACTCTTATGGATAATGGAAAAATTCGTACTGAATTCAAAATCGAAGACGAATACGAAATTCCTTCAAACACCATCGCTCGTATTTCTAATGATGGTTTTTTAGGAGGAAAAGTAATTGTTTTTGACTTAGGAAATAGCAAAACATACGCTCGTGATGGCGATCCATTGCAATCCGACGTACAAGCGAATCTTCTCCAAAAAGTAGAACCACTACAAAAGAAAGTAGAGGATCTTGTCGTGAAATTAGATTCCGTGCTATCTGCTGTCAACACTGCATTGGATGATGAATTCCAACGCGATTTCAAAACAAGTCTGCGTAGTATCTCTATTTCATTGAAAAATGTTGAAAAGATCACGACTGATGTTGAAGGCTTAATGGGATCTGAGCGAGTACGCTTGGCGAAAATTATGCAAAATCTCGAATCTATTACCAATAACTTCAAAAACAACAGTTCGCGCATCAACCAGATAATTGCGAATCTTGACAACCTGTCATCTGATCTGTCAAAAACGGAGATTAAAGCTACCGTAGATAATGCCAATAAGGCAATGCAAGATGTGCAAGCTATTACTGACAAGATAAATAAAGGAGAAGGTTCTATTGGATTACTCGTCAATGATAACAAATTGTACAATAATTTGACCAATGCCTCTGAGAACCTGGATCAATTAGTTTTGGATCTCAAAACAAATCCTGGAAAATATTTAAAGATATCCATTTTCGGAAAGAAAGATACTAAATAAAATATAGCCTTGAGAATTCTCAAGGCTATATTTTTAGCATATTGTCATTTATCTGTCCACATATTGTTAAACAATTGTTAAAACAACTGTTTGATACAACATTGGCATAAAATTGGTCGTTATACTAGTAATTCATAATTTAGGTTAATAATTGGTTAGTTAGAAATGTCTGGAGTTCCCCGCTTCAGACATTTTTTATTTATAGTCTTTGGCAAACTCTAATATTTAATTTATAATAATTAATAGCTAAACCTTAATAACTACCTATAAATGTTAAACAATTGTTAAATCAACAATCACATACAACATTGGCATAAAATTGGTCGTTATAGTAGTAATTCATAATTTAGGTTAATAATTGGTTAGTTAAAAAGTCTGAAGTTCCCCGCTTCAGACTTTTTTTATGTTATAATGTTTCATTCAACCAGCCAAAGAACTCACGTTGCCATACTTGCGCATTGTGACCGGATAGCACCCAATGATTTTCATCTGGCATAAAAACATACCTACTTTTGATTCCTTTCAATTGCGCAGCTTGAAAAGCTTCTTGTCCTTGTCCAATAGGCACGCGATAATCTTTTCCACCTTGTAAAATAAGGATAGGCGTATTCCATTTGTCGACATGACGAATCGGGTTGAAGTCTTGATATGTTTTAGCATTTGCTTTATCCCAATATGGACCACCTAAATCATAATTAGCAAAGAACAACTCTTCTGTCGTACCATACCACGATTCCATATTAAATAATCCACAGTGTGAAATAAAAGTTTTGAATCGGCCTTCGTGCACACCAGCTAACATAAAGACAGAATATCCACCATAGCTCGCACCTATAGCACCAATACGATCGTTATCTACATAGGGTTCTTTTTTGAAATCATCTATTGCCGAGATGTAATCTCTAATTGCTTGTCCACCCCAATCTTTTGAAATATCTTTATTCCATTTTGTACCCCATCCTGGCATACCACGACGATTCGGAAGAATAACGATATAGCCTTGCGAAGCCATCAATTGAAAATTCCAACGGAATGAATAACCTTGCGTGGTAGCCGATTGTGGCCCACCTTGGCAAAATAATAAAGTTGGATATTTTTTAGTAGGATCAAAATCTGGTGGATAGATCACCCAAGAAAATAAATCTTCACCATCCGATGCTTTGGTAACACGACTTTCTACTTTTGTATCTTGAAATTGTGCGTATTTCGCATCATTCACGGTAGTTATTGGCGTTAGGTTTTTTGTTTTAAAACTATACAAATATACTTCCGTTGCGCGAGTCATTTTGGTAGAAGTAACCACTAGCCCATCTTTTGTTTCGCCGACTATTCCCGAAACATCGAATTGCCCTTCACTAATTTGTTGGATTTTCGGTAAAGAACGTACATTCAGATTTGTAGGAATGTCTACGGCAAATAATTGCACTGTTCCGCCTTTTGGCGCTAAAAAATAAATCTTCTTACCATCTTTACTCCATTTGTACGAGTTGACTGTTTCATCCCAATGCGCTGTAAGATTTAGTTTTACACCTGAATTAACATCCATGATAATAATATCATTTTTGTCCGCTTCATACCCATCGGTCTTCATGCTCGTCCAAGCTAGACGTTTGCCATCTGTACTAAACTCTGGATGATTATCATAGCCTTGCATGCCTTCTGTGAGATTTTTCGTTTCTTTCGTAGCCAAGACATATTGGTAAATATCCGTATTCGTGCTTGTCACATACTCTTTCCCAAATTTCTTTTTACACACGTACAAAACTGATTTTCCGTCAGGTGCCCAGACATAATCTTCAGCTCCGCCAAAAGGTACAGTAGGCGTATAAAAAGGCTGGCCTTCTAAAAGATCAATTGCTTCTCCGATTTTACCATTTTCATATGTCGCAACGAATGGATGATTGAAACGCCCATCGTTATCTTTGTCCCAATGACGATAATCTAAATTATCATAGATATAAATATTTGATTTGGGTAAATCAGCATATTTATCCACGCTGTGGTTTTTGTTAATAAGTACTTGCTTACTGTAGATAATATGTTTTTTGTCGGGAGAAATTTTTACATCCGACAATCCACCTTCTACATCTGTCAATTGAACTGCATTCGCACCGTTGATATTTTTCTTCCACAATTGACCTTTGAAAAGATAAATGACATCATTTTCAGCAGTAATTTCAATCACGGATTCACCACCCGGCTCTGTAGGGAAAGCTTGTGCTGTACCACCTTTTACAGGAATAGTAAATAAGTTTTTTTCTGATTTATTTTCTTCGAAAGAATAATTCGAAACACCATACACCAAGGTTGTTCCGTCCACAGTCAAACCTTCTGCTGATACACGTCCCAATTTCCACAAATCCTCCGCATTCATAGGTCGTTTGGTCAAATAATCGTTTATTTTACTCGTCAAAACTGATTTCTCAATTCTTTTCTCTGGTGCACGTTGCCCCATTGCTGATGCACTCATAAGTAATAAAGCAGTTAAAATAGAAACTCTATTCATCATCAAATATTTTTTTAAAGCAAGATAATAAAAAAGCCAAAGGGAATAAAACAGAAAAGGCTCAAGTAAAACTCAAGCCTCACACGGACTTTTTAAATTATTAGGTATTTTTGATGAAAATCCGCGACGAATAGGGAAATTTAACAAAACATAGAATAATGATATACTCCAAAAGACGATTCAAAATTCTCCCAAACAAACTTCATATTTTTCTCTTCAGAATAAGCATCAAGATGCATGTAACATACATCTTGATGCCTTCAAATCCTAGCTTTATCATTTGCGATCAAATTGATACCAGTTTACTTTTGTGGATACACGCATAAGTACAGCTAGAATTATAAATATTCCCACAGTTCCAACTATTAGCGAATAATCTCTCAATTGCATTAAGACGTATATAAACGTATAGAACAAACCCAAAATTCCAGCAAAAAGCAATGCTGTATTACGATTTTTGGTAATCATATAAATAAACGAAGCAATGAGCAGAATTGTCGCTAGTGCAGAAATTAAGTATGCTGGATTGAAACCAATATGTTCTGAAAAAGCTAATAGTAAAGAATAGAATAACACCATAGCAGCACCAATCAAAATATATTGGATGAGGTGAATACGTTGTTTCTTAATAATCTCTGTAAAGAATAAGGAAGCAAACGTCAATATGATTACCAGAACACCATATTTTGCTACGCGTGTTGTTTTTTGATAATTGTTCACTTCTGGTAAGAAATTAACCTGTATCATGTCCATATCCGTAGATACTAAATTGGAGTTGGCTACAGCAGTAAGATTCAATTCAGGCAAATAATCTATAGTTTCTTCGGATAAAGCTAAATCTAGAAAACTATAAATCTGGGACTGCCCAATCCATTGTTGCGGCAACTTACGTGCAAAGCTCGGAATATTCCATTCTGCCGTAAAGCTTGAATCTTGCACATCGCGATCGTCAGGTAGAAAACCTCCATTGAAACTTGGATTGCCACATTTTCCTGTGACATTAAGTTTCGTTTGATTTGCCAAAGGCAAATAATTAAAAGATTTCGAACCTTTTAATTCGTACGCGATATGAAATGATGATATAGAATTTTCGTCAGTCAATTTTAAATCCGCAACCAAATTATTTGGAAAAAGTGTAAACAACTTTCCATTCATTTTAAGTGGAATTGATACACCCGCAAAACTCAATTTTGGTGCTATCGAAACACCTTTAACATCTTCGATACCCAAAACGATTTTGGCTTGTGACCAATTCACAGCATCATTCGCAATATTTAAACTTTCAAAATCAATTTTTGGAAAGCCACCTCGCATATCCAATTTTGAGGTATAAACTACAGACTGAAAAATTCCTCTTTTGAGGTATTCTGGATTAACATCTACTTTTACTTGAGTCTGTTCTGGTAATAGGAAAATCCAATCTTCTACAATGGTGTGGGTTGTTATTTCCTTTCCTAACGCATTTTTCTCTATAGATTCTTCACTGTATTTATAAGGAACGGCCAAAATAGGTGTAGCCACGACTTGAGATTTCCCCCACTTCGCAGATATATCTGTTGAAACTTGTGACTCCCTTATTTTTCGTTCGCGAATTAAGTCATTGACTAAGTTCAGCGGAATTAACATAAGTAGTGTAAGAAAGAATATTACACCCAATTTCAGGACAATTGAATTCACAATACGGTCATATAATGTTGGAAGATTTTGACTATGTTCTTCCAGTTTGGGGTTTTGATTATTAGTTTCCATAATTATATAGTTTGAATTTTTGACTTTAAGTAAAGTGAATGCTGAAGTTCGACTAATGGTTTGGCTAAATAGTCTTTGAATTCTATATGATGAAATTTACTTAGTGATTTCCCTTTTTGATAACTGAACATGTAATACCGAATAAATTCGGGATAAATAACTGTACCAATGCCAATCATCGCATACATATAGAGACTTCGTTTTCCGTTTCCCATAAGTAAATATTGCATAGCTATTTCGCCCTGAATGTCCGTATTCGTTTCAGTAATCACGTGAAAGACATCGTGATTTTCCAGCTTTGGCATGACATCAAACCCGTTTGATAAATAGAAATTTCCCAGTGCGTAGCCTAAAGTATTAGTAGAATATGCCAGGAAATCCGATACACTTAGTCCCCAAGCTTTTTTATTACGTTTGAATAGCTTAGTATATAGAACGGAAGAACCATTATAAAGAAATAACATAAATCGTAATCTCATAATTTATAACTTAAAAGTACTTTGTATTTCAAAGTTTATGGGTAAAAAAATTTATTTGTACTGTTGTTTTATTAAATTTTCTAACGCTGCGAGATGATTCTCAAAAGCTTTCTGACCTTTATCTGTCTTACGGTATTTTGTATTGGGTTTTCGATCTACAAATGATTTTTCTACCGTAATATATCCCTCCTTCTCCAAACTTTTGAGGTTTGAAGCCAAGTTTCCATCCGTCACTTCCAAAAGTTCTTTCAACGAATTGAAATCATAATGTTCGTTTGCGACCAAGATACTCATGATCTGCAAACGCACACGATTTTCTAATACTTTGTCATATAGAGATAAATCTAAATTCACTTCTCGTAGCGTTGATGAACGATTAAACCGTAAATAATGTGTAAAATACCGAAGCCGACAGCCCATAAGTAAATGCCGTACCCGGGAAGGCACAAAGCTAACAATCCTAAAATAATATCCAAAATACCCAACCAACGCAATTCTTTGAATGTAAAACTTGAAGCTGCACTCAACGCCAATCCATAAAAAATCAACATCGTAGAAGCAATCATACCATAGTCCTTTTTATAAATAAAAATCAGCGAAAGTAAACCACCAGTTAGTAATGGTACTGCCATAGCCTTGAATAAGGCTTTGCTTGTTGGATTCCAAACAGATTGGCCGGATTTCTTCGCTTTTTGTCTAGCCATATAATAGCCTGTTCCTATGGATACAACCAATACAGATAAGGCTATAACTATTAACGTTGGAATGTTTCCATTATTGACATAATGGTCTCGGTAACCAAATTCACTATTAAATCCATACACCAATACATAAGCTACAAAAGCTCCTACTAAAGCGTAACTTCCGATTAAAACACCCGAAAGCCCACTTATTGACATGAACTTTGATGATTTCTCCATCAAGGAGCGTATCTGTCCGATTTGATTTATTAAATCTTTTTGATTCATAAAAGTACTTTGATATACAAAGTTACATATATTATCCAGACCTGCAAAATATTTTTACATTAATGGACAAAAATTAATAGTCTTGCTTTTAGTCATTTAGAATATTCAGCCGAAAATAAATGCATTTTTTTCCTAACAACACTTGACAAGTATGCAAAATGATTCTATCTTTGTGACACAATAAAAAAATCCTAACTGCGGAAGTGGCGTAATTGGTAGCCGCACCAGACTTAGGATCTGGCGCCGCGAGGCGTGGGGGTTCGAGTCCCTTCTTCCGCACTTGATATCCTCCCGAACAAAATGCATCGGGAGGATTTTTTTTATAATGCGAAAATAACGCTTAACAAGTATGAATATTTCACATCAGAAAATCGACGACATCAACGCTAAAATTACCGTTGATTTAGCACCAGAAGATTATAATCCGGCAGTTGACAAAGCGATTAAAGATCAAGCTAAAAAAGCAAAATTACCAGGATTCCGTCCAGGGTTGGTACCTGTAGGTCACATCAGACGTACTTATGGTAAATCAATTCTACTTGACGAGATCAATCGCGTAGTAAACGACAAAATTTCAGCATATATCACAGAACAAAAATTGGAAGTATTGGGTCAACCCCTTCCAGTAGAAGGTGATGATGCCAATTACAACTGGGATTTCAAAGATACATTCAGTTTCAATTATGAAATTGGTTTGGCTCCAGAATTCGAAGTTCCTTTCACAGCAGAAACTGAATTTACAGAGTACGACATCAAAGCTGATGAAGCGACTTTAGCAGAGCGTATTAAAAACTTACGTCGTAGCTATGGCAAAATGACGAACCCAGAAGTATCTGAAGCAGGTGACGTATTATACGCTACATTGAAACAAGATAAAGAAGAAGGTATCGAGCAAACTACTTCAGTTCGTACAGATATTATCGAAGATGAAGCTATTAAAGCATCATTAGTAGGTCTTAAAAAAGACGACGTTGTAAAAATTGATGTTAAAAAAGCATTTAACTCTGCTGATTTAGCACGTATCTTGGCTATCACTGAAGAAGAAGTTGCTGAATTGGACGTAACTGATTTCGAATTGACAGTTAAAAATATCAACCGTCTTGAAGAGTCTGATTTGAACCAAGAGTTTTTCGATAAATTATTCGCTGCGGATGAAGTAACGACTGAAGAGCAATTCAACGCGAAAGTAAAAGAAGAAGTTGAAAACTTATTCAAACAAAACTCAGCTCAAAAATTACGTAACGATATGTATACTTTCGGTATGGATAAAGTTGACGTAAAATTCCCAGAAGAGTTTTTGAAAAGATGGTTAAAAGCTACAAATCCTAACTTGTCTGGAGAAGAAATCGAAGAAGGTTTTGCTGACTTCGTAAGCAACTTGAAATGGACGATCATCGAAAACCGTATCGTTACAGCTAACAATTTAGAAGTTAAATACGATGAGGTAGTTGATTTAGCGAAAGAGCGTATCTACGGTCAAATCAAAATGTACAACATCAACGAAGAGCCTACTGATGAGCAATTAGGTCAATTTGCACTTCAATTGTTGTCAGACAGAGAGCAAGCTAATCGTTTATTCGAAGAAGTAAAAGCTTTGAAAGTATTCGATCACTTGAAATCAACTGTGAAAATCAACACAGAAGCTATCGATTACGATAAATTCCAAGAATTAGAAAAATAATATTTATATTGATTTTTTGAATGTAAAAGGTTAGCAAATTATTTTGCTAACCTTTTTTATTAATAAGCCATGATCATACGTCCAGCACTTAAATTTGAAGCAGATAAAATCGCAAAATTAATGAATCTTGCTATGCTTGAGATTACCTATCAATTTATAGGTGAAGAAAATATAGAGAAGGCAAATGCTTTCTTAGCGCATTTTGTAGCACAAGAGAATAACCAATATTCGTATCAAAATATTTATGTAGCAGAAGAAAATAATGAAATTCTAGGACAAATTTCCATATATGATGGAGCTAAATTACAAGAATTGCGTCAACCTATTTGGGATAAAATTAAAGCCGATCGAGATGTAGATTACTGGGCAGAGAATGAAACCGAAGCAGGAGAAATATATATCGACACTCTTGCAGTAAGCCCCAACACGCAAGGAAAAGGAATTGGTAAACAATTAATACAATATGCAATTGACGAGGTTGTCGTCAAACAGAAGAAAGTTTTGGGACTTTTGGTGGATAAAGATAATCCAGCTGCCAAACGCTTATACGAAAGAATTGGCTTTAAAGTAGTTAAGGATATTCGCATTTTTGGTAAAGTGATGGAGCACATGCAATATGCATAATGCTCCATAGTATATTAAAGTTTTAAATAAATTCCCAATTGTACGAATAAATCGAAACGAACATCCCTATACTCGCTATTCAAGATATACAGCTGAGGACCGATTTCGAAATTAAAACCCATTTTATTACTCCAATTTCTGTTTAATCCATATTTTGGTACAATAGATAAGACATAACTCCAATCTGTATAATTTTTCTTAAAATTTTCTTCTATCACATTCATACCCAACACAGCATTCTGTGTATATTTTTTTTCTTCAAATATTAACCCATTAAGGGAATTCACTAACGATACACCAAAATAGTCTCCTGCATTAGAAGATATATCTTTCCCTTTTTCCTTACGACTTGACAATGTATAATAATATTTATATCCTAATGAAACAGTTGGAGATATATAATATCTTTTGAATTCTATTAAGTCCATATTTTCGAATTCTCCATTCTCCTTATATCCAGAAATCCCTCCGATACTAAATTCAAAAGTAGACTTCGAATGTAAGCGGCTTTCGTAATTATATTCCAATCCAGGATAAAATGCAGATAATCGAATAGAAGAGAATGATTTTTCAAGTAAACTTTCTTCTTCAGAAGCCCCCACTTCTTGTGCATGCAGAGAATTTGAAATAAGTAAGAAAATTAATAGAATGAAATAATTTGATTTAGTCATAATAATTTAGATAGTTCGAGATAATAATTAATCTCATTAAATTAAGTGAAAATCATTAATTCACGAAATATAATCTAAAATTGAATATTATAACCTACAGATATTCTTCCAAATGGAAACTCCCGCTGAAAATCTGGGTATTTATCTTCTTTAAAATGTCCTTCTAAAGCAAAATAACCAGAAGCGACATTTAAGGAAAACCGACTAAACAATCTTAAACTTGCTTCTAGTGTAGTGGTATGCAATATATAATATGATTCATTGCCACTTATGGTATGAAAATAACCACCGTTATAATCACCTGTTACCATCAAACGATTCAACAAACTCAATTCCCCACGAAAACGATAAGATGCTCCTGAACCGTAGTTGTAATTTCGACTGTCGCCATACAGTAAATAAGGGTCAGGCACCGCAGCAAGTACGACTGCTCCTGCCCCCACACTTAAGTTCAACCGATTATTTTTCTTATATCTAAATTGTGAGTTCCAGTTATACACTAAACTTTGCGCACCGTAGAAAAATGCATCATTATTGTAGAAGTCATAATGTGCATTCAATGTACCAAAATGTTCCCCTCGCCTCGACTTGAAAAACTGTGCTCCACTTAACAAGGCATGTACATTGACAGCATTAATAAACGTACTATCCCCATTCCCTACTTCCAAATTCACATGAAACTCATCAAAGGGCCCTTTGTAATTGTGGTCACCATTGCTGTAATGAAACCTTAATCTACTATATATTGAATTCTTGCCCTTTTCTAAAAAATCACCTTCCCTAGCATCAAAATGACGAAATCCCATATCAAATTCAGCACTGATATGTGAAGAATCTACAGCATAATAATCATCAATCTTCTTACCCCATTTCCCATCCAATAGTCTATTCAAACTATTCACAGGATTAACCAGCAATGCAACAATCTCGTTCCCTATCATATTATGCCCATGTTTGCTGCGGGACAATATATTACGCGAGACGCGATGTGTCATTTCTCCCAAAATCACACCGCCAAAAGTCGTGTTTACCAAATCATTTATCGAAGGATGCTGTGTTTCCCCTGCTGTCTCCCAGATGTAACTACCTACAACAGTAGCGATACTGGATTGGTAAAAATTATACCCATTGCTTCGGAAAGCATTAAAATATAATTGACCGTGCCAAGGGTGATCAATTTGGTTTGTGGTGAATTGATTATCGTCCCAATCCCAAGCACTAATACGCTGATGATTTAAAAAATTTTGGAAAGAAATATACGAATACGGATCACGTGTGATAAAACGATTAAATGTCGCTGGAAATGCCTGTGCTAAAAACCATTCTGTACTTGCACGCCAAAAATGCTTTTTGCGTGTTGGAATCAATTCTTGCAATGTCGTATCAGACTTTGAAAGATTAATCGGCTTCCAAAAATTACGTGGATAATTTTCAGCTGAATCCAAAGTTATAATTAAGGAATCATTCTTCGAGAAAGAAATATCCTCAGCCTTTGAATAAGAGCAGCATAAAAGAACTAAAAATAAAACTTGAAAACATTTTATCATTCAACAAAAATATGAAATTTAAAAAGAGAATAAATTTCAGTTAGTATAATTGGACAGTTTTATTACAAACAGTGCTATAAACAAATAGCCTAGTCAAAAGCTAGGCTATTACTTCTATCTTTAATAAATAATTACACCATCGGTACTTCCATGATCAATACGGAAGCATTTTCTTTCGCTGTAAATGTTATAGAAGAAACATCTGTAATTCCAATAGCATCTCTTCTCTCCAAAGTTTCGTTAGCTATTTCCAATTGTCCTTCCAATAAGAAAATATACACCCCTGTTCCTTCTCCTTTTAATACATATTCAACAGTGTTTCCAGCATCCAAATCTGCTAGATGAAACCACGCATCTTGGTGAATCCAAGTACCTTCGTCATCGGGATTTGGTGAGATAACTTGTTGCAATTTATTTTTACGATCAGCCGGATCAATTTTGATTTGATCGTATCGTGGCGTTACGTTTTCTTTATTTGGGAATAACCAAATTTGTAAAAATTTAACAGGATCAACTTCACTTCCATTGAATTCACTATGTGCTACACCAGTTCCTGCGCTCATCACCTGAATTTCGTTGGGCTGAATTGTTCCTTCATTACCCATGCTATCGCTATGTGCCAACGTACCTTCTAATGGAATAGATATAATTTCCATATTGCTGTGCGGATGACGGCCAAAACCATTTCCTCCTGCAACAAAATCATCGTTCAATACGCGCAATGCCCCAAAATGCATACGCTGCGGATTATTGTATCCTGCAAAACTAAATGTGTGGTAGCTTTTCAACCAACCGTGATCTGCATATCCTCTACTATCTGCTTTATGAATTATCGTTCTCATTTTATTTCCCTTTCTTATTTGATATTACAAAGTTATCTTCTAATCGCGGTAGAATTCTTAACCTAGATTAAGAAAATATTAATTACGCTCTGCACGAAGCTTACTCAAAAATTCCGGAGTAATACCAATATAAGAAGCAATGGATTTCTGTGGTATAGTATGAATCAAAGTAGGATATAAATCACAGAATTTTTCATAGCGTAATTTGGCTGTAAGACTAAGGTAATTTATTGTGCGTTGATTACTCGCTGCCAACGCATTTTCACTCAAAATACGAAAATAACGTTCGAGCTTTGGAATCCTATCAAAAATAGAAACTTGACAAGTACGACTAAGCAATAAAACTTTACTCTCTAATAAAGCGTCAATATTCAATTCACTTGGTTTATTTTTCACCAAAGAATACATATCCGAAATCCACCAATTCTCAGGCGCAAATTGCACAATATGTTCAAAACCGTCACGATCTACAGTGTACGAACGTAAACATCCTTCCACTACAAAAGCAGAATACGACGCTACTTCACCAGCTTGATGCAGAAATTTTTTACGTGGAACATCCTTTTCTTTAACAAGCTCGCGAACGATTTCTACCTCTTCTTCTGTAAGGGGAACAATACTTTGGATATGCTGTATTAATTTTTCAACCATAAAAAAGGACGACTAATTGTCGTCCTTACTAAAATACTATTTAATTTCGGTATAGCCAATCTACATTGCATATAGCCCCTTTATTATGCATGCCCTGTATAAGTTAACACTATTTAATTTCAGAATATCCTACTCCCATATTTTGAAACATAAACGCCCAACGGTCTGCATTTTCTTCAATTTGCATGGCTGTTGATTTACCTGCGCCATGTCCTGCTTTGGTATCAATACGAATTAATACTGGATTACTTCCTTTGTGGTACTCTTGAAGACGAGCTGCAAATTTAAACGAATGTGCTGGAACCACACGGTCGTCGTGATCCGCGGTCATGACCATCGTCGCAGGATACGAAGTATTTCGTTTTAATGCATGATAAGGTGAATACTTGTACAAATAGTCAAACATCTCTTTGCTATCATCTGCTGTGCCATAATCAAAAGCCCAACCCGCGCCAGCTGTAAACTTATGGTAACGCAACATATCCAATACTCCCACGGCAGGAAACGCAACTTTAAACAACTCTGGTCGCTGTGTCATGCAAGCACCAACTAAAAGTCCACCATTCGAACCCCCAGCGATTGCTAATTTTTCGGAATAAGTATATTTTTCATTGATTAAATATTCTGCTGCCGCAATGAAGTCGTCAAAGACATTTTGCTTTTTCAATTTTGTACCTGCTAAATGCCAGTTTTCGCCGTACTCACCACCTCCGCGAAGATTCGCCACGGCATATACACCACCTTGCTCTAGCAAAATTGTATGTGCTAAACTGAAAGAAGGTGTGAGACTGATATTAAATCCGCCATAAGCATATAATAAAGTTGGATTTGTTCCATCTAATTTTACACCCTTTTTGTGTGTAATAATCATCGGAACTTTTGTACCATCTTTTGACGTATAAAATATTTGTTTGGACTCATATTGCGAAGGATCAAATTTCGCACCCGATTCTTTGTAGATTTCTGATTTTCCCGAAGCAATATCATACTTGTAAATTGTGCTTGGATGAATGTACGAAGTAAACGAATAATACAAATCTTTATCTTCTTTCTTTGCACCAAAACCTGAAGCAGTTCCTACACCTGGTAATTCAATTTCACGCTCTAGTTTACCATTACGATCAAATTGTTTCACCAATGAAGTCGCATCTTTCAAGTAAGAAGCGAATATTTTACCGCCACCTATCGATGGGCTCAATACATTATCTGTTTCAGGAATTAAATCTGTCCAATTTTCAGGTGTTGGATTCGCAAAATCAACAGTAACAATACGACCATTCGATGCGTTTAATTCGGTGTAAATAAACAATTTGCTACCGTCATTGTCCATGACATAATGATTCTTATCCATATTATTCACAACAGTGACAAATTTTGAATCTGGGATACTTAAATCTTTCACCCATAATTCATTTCCTGAAGTCGTATTCGCTGCACTTACTATTAAGAATCGCTCATCCTCAGTCAATCCTGCACCAATATAACGACGTTTCATACTTTCGCCACCAAAGACCAATTCGTCCTCTTTTTGTGGTGTATTTAATTTATGGAAATACAATTTGTGCACATCCGTCATCGCGGACAAAGCAGAACCAGCCTTCGGCTTTTCGTATGAGCTGTAATAAAATCCTTCGTTGCCTCGCCAAGCCAAACCAGAAAATTTGACATCAATTAATGTATCACCCACTACAGACTTATCATCTGCTTTCAACACCACAACCTTACGCCAGTCCGAACCACCCTCTGAAAGTTGATACGCCACTAATGAACCATCCTTACTAAAAGAAATACCAGCTAAAGAGGTCGTTCCATCTGTCGAAAATTTATTTGGGTCTAAGAATACCTCTTCCTTGTCATTATTGCCTTTTTTACGGTATAATACCGATTGATTTTGAAGTCCATCATTTTTGTACCAATAAATATACTCTCCCTCTTGATAAGGAGCAGAGAATTTCTCGTAATTCCACAAGGTTTCTAAACGAGATTTGATGGCATCACGAAAAGGAATTTGAGATAAATAATCTTGTGTTACTTCATTTTGAGCTGTAACCCAAGCTTTTGTTTTATCGGACAAATCATCTTCCAACCAACGATAAGGGTCTTCCACTTCTACACCAAAATAAGTGTCCTTTTGATCAACTTTCTCTGTCTGTGGATACGGTTTTAGCGTAATTTCTTTCACTGCTTCGATTTTATTTTGTGATTGACAGCCGACTATAGCTGTCGCCAACAACATTAAACTTAAATTTCTTACCATAATTTATCATCTATATAAACAAAACTACTAAATATTATGAGTTTGCGCCAAGGGGGTTGTAATCAACGTGCTATTTCGGTATTTTTACCGCTTATGCAAACAAGAAACAAGATATATTTTGCTTCCGATTTTCACTTAGGTGCTTTTCCTTTAGAAAAATCCGCTGAACGCGAAAAAGTTATTGTGCAATGGCTAGATGCTATTAAGCATGATGCGATCGAACTATATTTAGTTGGTGATATTTTTGATTTCTGGTTTGAATATGCAACTGTAATTCCCAAAGGTTATATTCGCTTTTTGGGAAAGCTTGCTGAACTGGCAGATTTAGGCATTAAACTTACTTTTTTCAAAGGCAATCACGACATGTGGATGTTTGGGTATTTGAAAAAAGAGCTGAATGCACGGATTATTGATAATGAATTAGTATTGAATCTTGATGGCAAGTCTTTTTATATCCATCACGGGGACGGATTAGGTCCTGGTGATGCGAAATATAAGTTTTTGAAGAAGATTTTTAGAAGTTCTCTTTGTCAATGGTTATTTGCAAGGATACATCCTAATCTAGGAATTGGTATTGCGACCCGTTGGTCAAAACATAGCCGTGTTTCTAGCAATGCGCCTGAAACTTTTTTGGGAGAAGATAAAGAATGGCTAATTCAGTACAGCAAAGAATTATTGAATTCGCAACATTATGATTTTATGATTTATGGCCATCGCCATGTTCCATATGATATTATCGTAAATGACAATACTCAAATCGTGAATTTGGGAGAATGGATAAATCATCGCACGTACGCTGTATGGGATGGAGAAAAATTAACTTTGCAGCAATGGAACTAAGCAAAGGTTTTGCGTCTATTTATCCCTTGGCTGATGTGGAGATGGATAAAATCATTGCAATAGCAGAGAAAGTCTCCCTCGCAAAGAATGATATACTTATTCAGCAACAACAAATTAACAAATACATTTATTTCCTTGAAGAAGGAATCTGTCGAATCTTTTACCCGAAAGAAGAAAAAGAAGTTGTATTAGACTTTTGCTTTCCAGGTGATATCATATTACCACTGAACAGTTATATACATTCCTTACCCACTTATGAAATTGTAGATACCTTATCGGATTGTTCTATTTACCGCATTTCTATATCAAAGCTCCAAGAATTGTATACTACTTCGCTACCTATTGCAAATTGGGGTAGAAAATTAGCGGAATTAGAAACACTAAAAATCGAAGAAAGACTCATGCAAAGTCTTTTCAAATCAGCAGCCGAGCGCTATGCTGATTTACTACGTAAAGCTCCCAAACTTTTGCATCACATCAAACTGGGCTATATCGCCTCTTACCTTGGCGTTACGCAAGTTACGTTGTCCCGAATTCGAGCAGATATCAAATAGTTTTTTATCATTTGTAAAAAGTTATTCCTCCTAAAATCCTGACCTTTGTGTTACAACAAAAGGAAAAAACATGAATTGGATATTTTTAATTTTAGGTGGTTTATTTGAAATAGGTTTTACCACATGTCTAGGAAAAGCTAAAGACGCGACAGGCAACGAAAGTTTAGCTTGGTATGGTGGATTTGTGGTCTGTCTATTCGCATCAATGGGTTTATTGATTAAAGCAACTCAAACTCTGCCACTCGGAACAGCTTATGCTGTTTGGACAGGTATTGGTGCTGTAGGTACGGTGTTGATGGGAATATTTTTTTTCAAAGAACCCGCTGACTTTTGGCGTATATTCTTCATTTTTACTTTAATCGCATCTATTGTAGGGCTTAAAGCAGTTTCAAGTCATTAAGAAATCCTGCTCAATTAATATAAATTTTCAGTAATTTTGCCTTTCCAAAAGGCAAATAGGCCTGTGGAATTTAGAATTATGTTAGAAAAATTACAAGCTATTAAGGAAAGATGGGAAGAAGTGGAAGCTGAATTAAGCAATCCAGAAACCATCTCGGATATGAAACGTTTTGCAAAATTGAACAAGGAATACAAAGACTTGGGCAAAATTGTAGATCAATATCATATTTATAGAAATATTGTTAGCAATATGGAAGCTAACAAAGAGATTCTTTTGAATGAGAAGGATCAAGAGTTGCGTGAAATGGCAAAAGAAGAGCAGGATATGCTGTATGCGCAAAAAGAGGAAAAAGAGGAAGAAATTCGTCTAATGTTGATCCCTAAAGATCCTGAAGACGCTAAAAACGCTATTATTGAAATTCGTGGTGGTACTGGAGGTGATGAAGCAGCTATTTTTGCTGGAGATTTATACCGTATGTACACACGTTATTTTGAGAAAAAAGGATGGCGTAATGAAGTAATGGATGTGACGGAAGGTACTTCTGGTGGTTATAAAGAAGTAATCTTGAAAGTCATTGGTGAAGATGTTTATGGACAATTGAAATATGAATCGGGTGTACACCGTGTGCAACGTGTCCCAGACACCGAGACACAGGGTCGTGTACACACATCTGCTGCATCTGTAGCGGTATTACCTGAAGCAGAAGAAGTCGATGTAGAGTTGAATCCTGGAGATATCGAATTACAAACGTCACGTTCTGGTGGTGCTGGTGGTCAAAACGTAAATAAAGTAGAAACAAAAGTACAATTGACGCATAAACCAACTGGTATTGTTGTCGTTTGTCAAGTAGAACGTTCGCAATTGGCGAACCGCGAATTAGCGATGGAGATGCTTCGTAACAAACTTTACGAGATCGAATTGAATAAAAAGAATGGTGATATCGCTGCTAAACGTAAGACTTTGGTATCTTCTGGAGACCGTTCAGCGAAAGTTCGTACATATAATTACCCACAAGGTCGTGTAACTGAACATAGAATTGGTTTGACGATGTATAATCTTACGGCTATTATGGACGGTGATATTCAGGACATTATCGATGCATTGCAGTTTGCAGAGAATGCAGAGAAGATGAAAGATGGTGCTGTAGACTAATTTTTTTGCAAAAAAAGTTTGTTTTTACGCAAAACAGCCCTATATTTGCACACCTTCTCAGATGAAGGGTTTAGGTCTGGTAGTTCAGCTGGTTAGAATACATGCCTGTCACGCATGGGGTCGCGGGTTCGAGTCCCGTCCAGACCGCAACAAGAAGAAAGAAAAAGTTCTTTCAACGTTCTGAAAAATATTGAAAATAATTTTGGTCTGGTAGTTCAGCTGGTTAGAATACATGCCTGTCACGCATGGGGTCGCGGGTTCGAGTCCCGTCCAGACCGCCAAATTATTTCGAAGATTTCAATCGTTCTTTAAAAGCATTAAAAAAGATTTTAGGTCTGGTAGTTCAGCTGGTTAGAATACATGCCTGTCACGCATGGGGTCGCGGGTTCGAGTCCCGTCCAGACCGCTAAAATTCTTTTTAAATACAACAACTAAAAATCTTAGGTCTGGTAGTTCAGCTGGTTAGAATACATGCCTGTCACGCATGGGGTCGCGGGTTCGAGTCCCGTCCAGACCGCTTAAGATATTTCAAAAAGGTTATTCATTTATTTGAATAACCTTTTTTTGTTTATGATAAAATACATACCATTTAAGTATTCTTTATCTTTTAATTTGAATTTTGCTATAAAGCTGACGCTATTATTGTTGAACCTATTTTTTAACAATAGTTTCTAAACTAAATTTGATAATTAATCATTCACTAAATAATTATTAAACTATGTCTGATTTCTTTTGAGACTAAGGTTTTCTGAAATAACAATTACACGAGCTTCATCTAATGGATAAAAAAACACAAAAATTGCAGATAATAATGCCCCAATGGCTGGAAAAAAACTCAAAAACATACGTATGCCGTTTAACGTATCATCTGACTGTATAGTGTTGGCTTGAAATCCAAAATAGCCCAATAGCCATCCTGTCAAAGCCGATCCGAATGCCCAGCCTAATTTTTGACTCATAGAAGAAGAGCTAAATATCAAACCTGTTGCACGTCGTCCCGTTTTATATTCCGAATAATCTACACAATCTGCATACATAGACCATAATAATGGAAATACAATACCAGCACAACAACTAATTAGAATCTGTAGTGTGAATATTTCAAAAACACCGTCTCTTGGTATCCAGTAGAAAAATATACTTCCCATGAATGCGATAAGCATACTTCCAATAAAAGTATTTTTCTTTCCTATACGATTACTTAATGGCGCTGCTATAATGACACCTACTAAATTGGCTAACTGTCCGATCGAGAAGTACAAACCACTTAATACAAATGGAATTTGAAAAATCTTAATATGATCAAACAGATCTTCTTCTACGTAATATTTGAAATAATATAGCGCTGCTCCATCCCGAACAGAATTAAAAACTAAAGTAAAAACACCAGCTCCCAGTAAAATCCACCATGGCATGTTTCGAAGCAAGTTTTTAACATCTTCCTTTAATGAGCTGTGGTCATCTGAAAAAGCAACAACGCGTTCTTTTGTCCACAAAAAACAGAGAAAAAACAAAATTACAGCACTCACAGCTACAACACTTGCGGCCATTACCCAGCCGTATTGCTGATTGGATGACTCAATATCATTATCGCTAAAATAGCTCACTAGCGGATTGAAAAATAGTAAAGTCACAAAACTCCCGAGATAAGCAAATGTCATTCGATAGGTCGCCAGAACACTTCTAGTTTTCGGTGATGAGCTCATGACCCCTAACAAAGATGCATAAGGCACATTGATTACCGAATACACCATCATCATCAAAGAATAAGTAGCATAGGCATAAATAATTTTCCCTGAATCATTAAATGAAGGTGTATAAAACGTGAAAACACCAATGACTCCAAATGGCACTGCGACATACAATAAATAAGGTCGAAACTTACCCCATTTGGACTTCGTTCTATCTGCTATCACACCTATAATAGGGTCAAAGAGAGAATCCCAGACTCTGGTAATTAAAAACATGGTACCCACTACTTGCGCCTCTAAACCAAATACGTCAGTATAGAAAAACATGAGGTACATGCCGAACAGCTTCCAAAACATAGAAGATGCGGCATCACCAAAACCATAACCTATCTTCTCTTTTAGGGTTACCTTTTCAGAAATCATTTAATAACAGTTTTTGTTGGTCAGAAAGCTATTGCTCCAGATTATTGGATATCAATTGGCTTAATTGCTGTATAGATGTAGCTGATCTGTAACCATCGGGCGGAGTATTTAGACAGTAATCTAATAGGCGATCGACAGAAGATACGGCTACATG
Source organism: Sphingobacterium bovisgrunnientis (assembly GCF_009829085.1). Lineage (GTDB taxonomy): Bacteria > Bacteroidota > Bacteroidia > Sphingobacteriales > Sphingobacteriaceae > Sphingobacterium > Sphingobacterium bovisgrunnientis. The sequence continues at coordinate 106,749 of NZ_WUQY01000003.1, read as the reverse complement.
CATACGTGTATCACTAGATGCATAGTAAATATAAACTTTACCATCGTCATCTGCAATCCATCCGTTAGAAAAAAGCACATTTGACACATCTCCTATTCGTTCATCGTCTTGTGGAGCCATAAAATATCCTCCTGGTTCGGCTCTCATTACCGTTGGGTTTGTTAAATCTGTTAAATAAAGATATAAAACATAGCGTAAGCCTGCTGCACAAGCACGCACCCCATGCGCTAAGTGCAACCAACCTCTTTCAGTTTTCAAGGGAGCTGGGCCTTCCCCATTCTTTAATTCTTTGATAGTATGGTAGAAGCGGTGATTTATAATAATTTCATGTTCTATAGAGACATCGTACAAAGAATCTACCAAAGTCCATCCAATCCCACCACCACTACCTGCATCTATAAAACTATCTTGTGGTCTTGTGTAGAGTGCATATTTACCTTCGACAAATTCTGGGTGCAACACTACATTTCGTTGTTGACTTCTAGATTTAATATCAGGTAGCCTTTCCCAGTTTATTAAATCCTTTGTTCGAACAATTCCCGCAGACGCCACTGCAGAGGAAAAATCTTCAGGTGATGCTGTTGTATCTTTTCTTTCTGCACAAAATATGCCATATACCCAACCGTCATCATGTGCAGTTATTCGCATATCGTATATATTGGTCTCCGGATTATCCGCCTCAGGGAATGTAATAGGATAATTCCAAAACTTAAAACTATCTACTCCATTATCACTTTCGGCAATTGCAAAAAACGATTTCCGATCATTCCCTTCTACGCGTACGACAACTAGATATTTGTTATTCCACTTTATTGCCCCAGCATTGAATGTTCCATTTATACCGAATCTTTCCATTAAATAAGGGTTTTGATTTTCATCTAAATCATATCTCCAAAATAACGGTGTGTGTTCTGCTGTAAGAATGGGATATTTGTACCGTTCAAAAACCCCGTTCCCTGGAAAAACTGGTTCATTTTTCCTATTTAATAGAAGTTCATGATTTCTGGTTAAAACCTCAAATCTTTTCTGAAATAACTCCTTCATGTTAATTTTCTAAAGTTTATCCGTGTTCAAGGACATACCAAAGCTTGATCGTATGTAAATACAATTACCTAATTTTTGAAATAAAAACAATTATTTGATACTTCTTAAGGTTTCTCTAATAAGTTTACCCCACGGTTTTAAATCGCTTTCAATCCATTTACTCGTTGGAGAGCTTGTATTAGTAATCATAGAGCAGGTTTCATTTTTATCGGCCAATGACCATCCAACCCAGCTTATACTATTTTTATTCATCCATGATTGCCATACATTCCATTCCTCCATATCTAACGGACCATCACCAGTAGCTTCCATTCCGGCGCATTCAGAAACGAAAATTGGGATTTGCTTATTTAGCGCATAATCTGCTCTATCGCGTAAAAACTGTTTATGTGTAGCCGCATAAAAATGCACCGTATACATGATGTTTGTGTGTCCCATAATAGGATTATCGGCTACAATATGAATATCTTGGCACCAGTGTGGGCTTCCAACCAATATAATTGCTGACCGATCAATACCTCGAATAGCATTGATTACTTTTTCTGAGTAAGCTTTGACATCTTCCCAACTGTCCTTCTCGGGCTCATTGTATATTTCATAGAGCAGATTTGGTATTCCTTTATATTTTGTAGCTACTATTTTAAAAAAATCAATAGCTTCATCCGTATAAATATGATGACTATGCCAATCCACAATTACATACATACCATTTTGTATCGCGGCATCAATAACCGTATACAATTTCTCATATGCAAATGCTGGATTTTTTAAAAATGCCCCATCAGGTTCTACACCGATTGCTGCGCGAACCAAGTTGCAATTCCAATCTTTACTAAGCCAAGAAATAGTTTCTGAATTATAAAATCTAGGCCACCAGTTGTGCCAACCCAAGCTCACTCCGCGCAACATGATTGGATCTCCTTGTTGGTTTACGAGTTGAATTCCTTTAACTGATAAATGTCCATTTTTATCTACGAAGTTTTTAGCAAGTGCAACTGCCTGGTCATCATCCAAATCTTTAGCACAAGATATCTGTGCAAATAATATAATGGACAACATTAAGGTAATAAATCGAATAATTTTCATAATTAGGATGGGTATTATATTATTTTAAATTTGGCATTTGGTCTCGTGTCAATACATATTCATTACTCCATAGTCTGTTCCAATAATCAATGTTTGCATGCATATGTGATTTTTCGTTAAAACTATTGGATAGAGCATCCGCAGTTCGATCATAATCATACCAAGGCATTATCCATGACCATGTAGATCCACTCTCCCATTGTGGTGTGAAATCTGAGAGCGTACCAAACTCACTTAATGCTATAATTTTATTCGGATATTTTGCGTTGATATAATTATAAATTGTTGACACTGAAGAAGACGTTGGTTTATTGTATAAATCACATCCAATAATATCTACATAAGCATTACCAGGATACCAATCCTCGTCATTTGTCTCTGATGTCCAAACCCAAATAAGATTATTTAATTCTCTAGATTTAAAATAATTAAACATCATTATCCATAATTTCTTATAAGAACTTGCATCTTTTGCTCCCCACCAAAACCATTTACCTGCCGCTTCGTGTAAAGGTCTCCAGAGCACTGGGATATTTTTATCTTTTAACAATAGCAATACATTTGCTGCCTTTTCTAAATCTGCCGTAACTATTTTGTGCTCATATGTACCTACAATCACTGCTTTGGAAATATCGAATTGTGTATCCTTTGTATAAAAATGATGATTTGAACTACCTTCATTTGCAGGCACATTCCAATGCCACATCAAAGTCACTAAGCCATTGGCATTCCACCAGTCTTCGATTACTTTGGTATCATTGTAATTTATCCATGAAGCTGGAGAAGCGTACAAATGAATAAGGTCAAAACCATTCAACGCTGGATATTTACCTGTATGTTTATATACCCATTCTGCTTCATTCGTATTCCAACTAACATTTGCCATAGTGCCAGAGATAGATTTTTTACCGAAATTTTCTCTTAGAAAACCATATACATTCTTTGCTTGCGCAGATGCATTGGTTGTAACTAAATCGGTTTGAATATATTGTTGTGGTTCGGAAATCGTATTAAAAGTAATAGTCATAGCCTCTGCAAATATTCCTGTTGGCCCCTTGATAGCAGAACTCAAAATTTGCAATACATATGTGGTAGAATGCATCAATTGCACATTTATTTTTAGTTCTTTGAATGCAGCATCTACATCAGTTAACTTCATTCCATTTAATAAAACCGCATCTTTATCAGCTAGGATAATATTCTGATCGAAGTTCAATTTTATAGTCTGTAATCCATACGTAACATCTTGCGCACCATTAACAATGGAAGAAGAGACCAATAATGGAATAATGCCATTTTCTCTGACTGGCTCGGAATTGGCACATCCAGATAATGAAAACTGACTTAAATAAATTAAAAGAATGAGAATAAATCGCATACGCTAAAATTATTACCCTATTGTGCTATTCTAAAAATGTGGAGTGAATCAGATCTTCATCACTCCACAAAAAATATTATTTTATCTTCTCAAAACGAATATTATCAATACACATGTTTACAAAACCTGCATCTCCAGCTGTAGCTAATCCAAAGTCATTCGTAATGTTTTGTACATTCGGTAACCGATTCGTACCGGTACCCTCACCATCTCTGAATTCTGTCAAAGGAATCGTAACGGTATACCAACCTCCTTTGTTTTCAAACCCAGGAATTATAGCCCAAAAATCACCATCTGATCCATTTAATCTAAATTTGAATCGTTGGGTAGTATTACCTAATACATTTACATCCATTTTGATTGCCCATTCTGAAACTGTAACACCTGCTACTTTCATATCATTTTGACTATTTCGCCAAAAGAAATCCGCCCAGCCACTTGGTAAATTCTGGTTGATTCGGAAATAGCTTCCACTCATAGAAAGGCTCGATTGGTTTTCTATACTACCATAACTTCCCCACCACGAGTTTTTACCATCAAAATCAAAAAATACATAGGAAGGATCTACTACTGGATCAGTACCTGATATTACAAATGAAGGTGATGTTACTTCTGTACCATCAAAAGTCACCAATTTCAATGTTACATTTCCTTTAGCAGCATTGGCTGGTACATATACGTGTATTAAAGTTTCGCTTCGTGAACCATATTGAGTAGCTTTTACATTATTTTGAAAGTAAACGCTTTCTACTAAATGTAACTTCGTTCCTTCAATTCGGAGCATTTCACCCGGCTTCACAGGACTTGTTATTCTTGTAATCACTGGAATATTAGGCGAAGTAACGATCAAACTCGAAGCCGATGTTACCTCTGCACCATTCGAAGTAATTAATTTTATAACTCCAGATTCTGCAGCAACAGGTACATTTATGCGAATAGTAGTTGGTGAGTTTGCGACAATATTTGCCACAGTTTGATTTCCTCCAAATATTACACTACGAACTAGATCCAGATTCGTTCCTGTAATGGTAATAGTCGCACCTGCCATTAACGTGGTAGGGCTAAAAGAACTTAAAGTAGGCAATACCATATTCACAATAGTAGTTGCCGTCTTACCCGAATTCGTATTCAGTACTACAGCTCCCGATTTCGCATCCATCGGTACAGTAACAGTAATAGATGTAGCAGACTGTAAAGTAATCATACCTTCTTTATCCCCTTCAAAAATAATAGTAGTAACTAAATCTAAGTTTGAACCGTCAATTTTCAAGCTCGATCCGTTTTTAACTGGATTAGATGAAATTTGTGAAATAGTTGGTCCTATTAATTTCAATTCAGCGGATTCCACTTCGATGCCAGAAAAAGTAACTAACTTGACTAAACCCTCTTTCACCATTTCGGGAACTTTCACCTTTATCTCAGTATTTGCTGGATTTACGGTAAATGCACTAACCTTCAAGTCTTCATGAAAAATAATACTTTCGACCAATTGAAAGTTCGTGCCTTTAATAGTTAATTCTTGCTCAGGTTTTATTGGGTTTGGAGCTATTGAAATTAAAGTAGGAAGTGTTACATTCAATTCTGCTTCCGAAAAAACTACAATTGGAATTTCCATTCCATTAGAAACACTTATTTTACCACTTTTAGCTTCCTTAGGTACGACAACTTCGATTTTGGCACGTGTACGACTCTTGAAATCCGCTGCACTTACAACCGCATCTTGTGTGAAAATCACTTCATTTATAAGATTCAAATAATCTCCTTCAATGACCAAAACATCTCCTGCTTTTACGGTAGTCGGGCTAATTTTACTAATACTGATGGGTTCTGAAAAGGTCAAAGGTGTCTTCGTACTTATTTCGCCATCAGCATGTTTTAAAGATATAAGACCTGGCTGAGCATTTTGAGGTATTTGAATACGTATTTCTTCTTTACCTAAGCGCTGAATTTCTGTAATTTCTAAACCTCCTGTAAGCACTACAGCAGTAACTTTATCTAAATTATTTCCAATAAATCGTATTTCTCCTCCTCTAAGTACTGGCGATGGTCCAAAAACCTCCAATTGGACGGTATCAACATTTACTTCATCCTTTTCGCAGGCAATAAACAGTAGCGTAAATAGTGTAAGCAAAGCTAAAATGCTGTTTGAAAGACCGTATTTTATAGTATGTAACATAATCTTATTTATTTAATAAAATCCCTATTGTGGAACTACACGGACATTGTCTATTAATATTACTGGGTCACAGGCTGTACCAACATACGGTAAACCTCTATTACCTAAGTATATATTGAGATTATTGTATGCTTCTGGTAGATCACTCAATGCTGTGGCAGCACCATTATATTTAAATTCTGAAATGGGTATTGACACAGTTACCCATCCACTCGTCTGATACTCGCCTGTATTTCTCCAAGGCATCCAAATACCTCTTGGCTTTGCGTCTTCATAAAGAGGACCATTTGTCGTGCCTGCTCCCGCAAATATCAGAGATAGTCCGACAGCACTCCATTTGACTGGAACATTTGCCTCAAACTTCAATACTGATGCAGCAGGATCTGAAGTGAATAAATTATCAGTATGTCCATTTTCATTGCCCCAATAATGACTTAATGCTTCAGCTTCACTACCCACCGTCCATTCACCTGGATCACTAAATGAGCCTGAAAGTTTTAAATATTTCCCAGACAAAGAATAAGTCGGATCTTCCTCCAATCTTCCTGCCCTCCCCCAACTATTAACTATAGGAAAATCTGCATCATAATTTGTAATCATGCCCCGCGTATCTCTGAAATGAAATGTTGATCGTGTTGATCCATACCTTGATTCTACAGCTACTGAACCTTCAGTAGCCCCAGCAGGAACTACAACTTTTATTTCATTTGGCGTATGCGATACAATTTGTGTTGCTTTAATATTCGGTGTAAAGATGACCGTAGGATTATCTGATCCAGCCACTGGTAGAAAATAATTTCCACGTATTGTCGCCACATCTCCAGCTTTGACATATTCGCATTCCATTTCTACTACAGCGGGAGCTGGTACCAAAATATTAAATCCAAAGCCGATTGTATCTGTTTTCGACTTATTGATGAAATATATTTTATCTGTGACCGCTTCGGGAATCTGTTGGGGCACAGAAACTATAATTACATTATCTGTAACGAAACTGGTGTTCAGAATGCCTTTTTGATCATTAAACCATATTTCGGACACGGATGTAAGGTTCTCCCCAACGATAGCAATACTATTACCTAAAAAGGCACTCGTCAATAATGAATCACTAACGTTTACATCGGGCAATCGAACATAACGAATTGTTGGGCTCCCATCTGTTAGTTGGAATTTCTGATCTTCCTTTTTACAGGATTCAATTGTGATCAAACTAAATAGACCTAGTATACAAATCAGCCCATTTAATATGTTATATTTTGTTCTCATTTATTCTAAGTTTTAGATTAATACTTGATTGAACTAAAATCAAATTTTACAGGCTCTTTCAATAAATTTGGATTCATCGCTAAATCTGTATCAGGAAATGGTAATGTAAAGTGCGCATCCGTGATATTGGGAATAGGAGCACTATTATCATACATTGTAGTCGAAGGATTTAACACTCCAGTTTTATAAAAATCGTCTAAGCCCATGTAAGAACCTCTCTTTTGAGCTTTTAATTCGGTGATAGCGGCTTGCGGTGCGTAATAATGCCAACGCACATAATCGTACCAACGATCACCCTCACAGGCTAACTCTAATCTTCTTTCGATCCATATATCTCTCCACGTATAACTCGTGCGTGCTGCAGAAAAACCAGCTCTAGCTCTCACTTGATTATAACATTGCAAACCTTTGGCATTTGTCGTGGAACTTGAATTTCCCAATACCGCTTCTGCATATATCAAATAGACATCAGCAAGACGCAATAAATGCGTACTCAAACTTGTTGCCATATTTGCCATACCAGTTCCTATACCAACGATATGGTCATTATTATTACCAACAAGATGTTTTACACTATTGGCTCCCACCGGTGATCTAAACTCACCTGTTGTATTAATAGCAAAATCCGAATAATCAAATCCGCCCTTATCAGACCAGAAATACTCGTACTTATCCGAAAACATCATCATGGATGCCTTTCGACGGCGATCCGTATTGGTTCGTGTCAGTGAAAGTGCGTTCTCACCAAATGCCTCTTGCAAGTCAACTGATGGACCACCCCAGTCTCCCCAAGTATCTCCAAATTCAGAAAAACCTGTCAATGCTAAATCCGATTGTAAAGTATTCTGCGAAGTCCAATTATTTGAAACTGTCCAATGCCACGCCAACAAACTTTCTGAGGAAAAATTCCCCTTTAATCTGAAAATATCCGAATACACAGGAACTAAAGTGCGACCACTCTCTTCTATTACTTTCAAAGCATATTCTGCTGCCCTATCCAAATCCTCTTGATTACGTGTGCCACTTTGGCCATATCCTGCTTTCGTTAAATACACTTTCGATAGTAAGCCATACGCTGAATATCTGTCAATTCGACCTTCACGATTTTTTGTAGGCAACCATTCGATGGCCTGTTCCAAAGTCATAATGATATAATGGTATAAATCATCTACAGGAGCTTTATAAAAATTATTATAATTACCAGAAGAAATCTCTTCTGAATTTTTGTGAATAATCGGTACTGCACCAAATGTGCGAACTAAATAAAAGTATGTCATCGCTTTCCAAACCAAAGCTTCTCCTTTTACTGTTTTCTTTGCAAAATCTGTAACATTAGGACCAGATTTCATGTCAATATTTTCTATAATACCATTACAATAGGCATTAACAGACCATAAGGAAGCGGACATATTTACCAAATCCTGATCGGTGGAATTAATAGTAAAAGTCATATATGGAGAATTTCCCCAATAGTAATTACCCGAAAGCACTTCACCGACTTTGAAAAATCCACGCTGAAAGTCATACCACGGTGAACTATATATAGGATTCACGGATTGATAACATTGCTCATCCGTTTGATAGAAAATATCGATTGTATAGCTATCAATAGTTGGTCGTTCCAAGAAATCGCCACATGACGTTACTACCATAGAAAACCAGGTGATGAATAAAATTTTCGAAGTGTATATTAATTTTTTCATGAGTTTCATAACTGGTTTTTAAAATGACAAATTAATACCTGCTGAATAAACACGTGGCGAAGGATAGCGTCCATTATCCAATCCATACACATTGGCACTTGCTGTACTAACGCCGATTTCTGGATCGTATCCTGTATAGTTTGTGAAGGTGTGCAAATTTTGAATATTCACATACAGACGTACTTGATCAAAGCGCCATCTTTGACTTATTTCATTAGGAAGTGTACAGCCCAAAGCTATATTCTTAATACGCAGATAAGATCCATCTTCTATGTATCGATCGCTGATACGATCATTATCATTAGGATCATTAAATATAGCTCTTGGAATATCTGTGTCAGGATTCTTAACGCGAACATTGGTGATGTCTTCAAACCAATTGTTCACCACAACACCATTCACAGATGCAGGATAAGTTTTAGTTGGATTCACAGGCTCTAGTAGTGCTCGATCATTCACAACACTCATTTGATTATTCCATGCTGTCAACATATTTGAGAAGTTTATCGAAGCATAATTCATAACTTTATTGCCATACGAACCATTCAAAAATATATTCAAATCAAAATTTTTATAGTTGAATGTATTATTGAAACCAAAAGTAAATGTTGGCATTGGCGAACCGATATTTGTTCGGTCATAGGTATTTATAATTCCATCAGGAACACCATCTGGACCGCTCAAATCGGCATATTTTAAATCTCCCACCCAAGTGGTATTAGATCTATTGAAGACTCCATTTGTAGGATATTTTTCTGCTTTTGGAGAATTTTGAAGATCTTCCAAATCCTTATATACACCAATTACTTTATAACCATAAAAATTATATAGCGGCTCACCAACTTTTGTTACTGTGACTACATCACTCCATTGGCCATAGCCTTCAATATGTGCCGATGCTGTTCCATCAAGGGCGGTTAACTTATTTTTGTTGAAACTAATTTGAAAATCAGAGCTCCAAGAGAATTCTCCTTTTAGATTTTTAGTATTCAATGAAATTTCTAATCCTCTGTTATTTATGGAGCCGTAATTTCCCATCGGAGATGCCAATGCAGAAGAAGCATTACCACGCGTTCCCATATATGAAGGCAACTGAAGTGACATCAACATATCATTTGAAGTCTTATCGTAAGCATCGGCAACTAGATTAACTCTTCCATTCCAAAATGAAAGATCTAAACCGAAGTTCCACTGTTCCTGAGTTTCCCATTGAATAAACGGATTCGCAATATTTGACTGGCGATATCCAGGACCTAAGCCAGTCGGCATAGTGGAAATACTTGATCCCCACAGATAGGATCCAATATTCGAATTACCAGTTTGCCCCCAACCAAATCTAAACTTACCATCACTTAGTATAGAAGTGTCCGATTTAAAAATCTCTTCATTAGTAAATCGCCACGATGCCGCAAAAGAATGAAAATCTGCCCATCTATTCTTCGGTCCAAAATTAGAAGAACCGTCACGTCTATACGTGTACGTCGCCATATACCGGTCATCATAGTTGTACATAAAGCGTCCAAAGAATGAGGACATTGCAGCGCTACCAAATCCAGAATTAATCTGCGGGTCAATACCAAGTCGCGGATTCTTAATATCGTTAGACGGTAGATTCGTTGCACTTATACGCATGTGTTCATAGGTCGATTCCCAGGCTTCTTGTCCAATCATAGCATTCAAATTATGTGCTTTACCAAAAGATTTGGTGTAAGTCAAATAATTTTTTAATTGCCAAAATTTGTTATTGTTACGTTGCCAAGCACTCGAATTAATGGTTCTTTTCCAATTACCCAATTGTAAGGTTGGCTCAAATAATTCAGCTCTAGAACCTCCAATATCAAACCCCAATTCTGTATGAAGAACCAAATCTTTAAGAATATTCAAATCAGCGAAAATACTACCATTAAGCTTTGTTCGTGCTAATAAAATATCATCACTCAATGCCTTGGCAATGGGATTTAGTGTAGTATAACCCTCACGAACTACACTCGCGTAATTGCCATCAATATCATAAATTGGAATATCTGGAGGAGTCAGCAATGAAAATTTCACGATACCCTCATCACTATCTACAAGATTCAATCGTTCATCCGTAGAAGAATACATCACATTTGTTCCTAATTTGAACCATGACTTCAATTGTGCATCCAGATTTGAACGAAAAGCGTATCTATTGAATTTAGTACCAATTACAGTTCCTTCTTGATCCATAAACGATCCTGAAACATAATATTTAACAGATTCAGTACCTCCTTGCCCAGAAAGTTGGTGCTGTTGCATCAATCCCTTTTGGAATATCGCCTCTTGCCAATTGGTACCTTCACCCAAAAGTGATGGATCCAAAAATTCTGGTCTATTATCTCTAGAATTTACCTCTCCTGCGATATCATTACTGAATTGCGCGAATTCACGAAGATTCATCATATTAAGACGGCCAATTTGATTTTGTAAAGCTGACATGCCTTCATAACTAAATTTAGCTTGTCCAGCACGACCTCTTTTGGTTGTAATCAAAACCACACCATTCGCTCCCTGAGCTCCATAAATTGCCGTTGCGGATGCATCCTTCAGGATTTCCATCGACAAAATATCCGATGGGTTGATCGTCGATAATGGTGACACTGTCGAAACATTTCCATTTCCTAATGCATCCCCCAAACCAAAATCATGACCACTACTGCCACCTCCTTGGATAATTACACCATCAATTACATACAATGGTTCGGCCTTTGAATTAATAGTTGCTTGCCCACGAACACGAACCGAGACAGATGCACCAGGTGCACCAGAAGTGGATACTGTAGCGACTCCAGCCGCGCGACCTTGCAATGCTTGATCCAAATTTGTGATGACAGATCCTTTTAGCTTCTCTTCATTGAGTGTAACAGATGATCCAGATACATCACTTTTTTTCATTGTACCGTATCCGATAGCAACCACCTCTTCTAGGGTATTTTCAGATGAAACTAATTCTACATTTAGGACCGTGTTTGTTACTAATATTTCTTTTGAAAGCATGCCTACATATGAAAACACGAGTGTGCTTCCACGGGTTGTGCTTAAGGAATATTGCCCATTTTGATTGGTAAAGACACTGACATCAGTACCTTTTACTTTTATGGAAACCCCAGCTAATTGCTCGCCACTATCCATTTGGGTAACTTTTCCTGTTACCTGCAAAGTTTGTGCATGCGAAATAATTGGGACAACCAAAAAAATCAGTAATAAATAATAAAATTTATTCATAGATAAATGTTTAAATTGGCTGTAAACGACTTTGGAGAGTCGTCCACTATTTTATAATTTAGTTATAGATGTTTTTCTATATTCGGTAGAATATCACTTCATACATTTCTCCATAGCAACAGATTAGCAAAAAAATATTTTACTCATACTGATGTAAATTGGATTATATGTTTTAAGCGATAGACTTTGTTTATATTTGGTTATAGCTGCATCAATAGCTTAATTCAAATTTACAAGTTATGTAAGGTTAACCTATAATACTTTTTTATCTATTAATCACACATTTCCAACTAAAATATTGGATTAAGCATACAAATGACACGCTTAATAAAATATTTTTTTATCACCACATCTTAATTAAATTCCTATAAATAGATTTTAGAATCTCTGAATTTATTTCTGAAAACAGTTGGAGTAATTCCCTTTTTCTTCAGGAAAATACGGTTGAAATTAGATAAATTATTGAACCCGTTATCCAATGCTATTTCAGAAATACTATGCGTAGTATCGACTAACATCCGACTGGCATGCCCCAACCGAATATCATTTAATGTATCAATAAAAGTGCGACCTGAGCGCTGCTTGAGAAACCTGCTTACTGACACTTCGGTCATCCCCACCAAATTAGCTACCTTCTTTAATGAAATATCTTTATTATAATTATTTCGCAAGTATTGGATTATTTTATTAATTCTACGACTATCATAATCCTGCATTTTATCATGGAAAGAACGGCTCGAAAGACTTCTGTAATCGGCAGAATTAGATAACTTATATAATATTTCGAAAAGCTTCATTACTGCATAAAATCCTTCCCTTTCCTTTGTCAAATCATATAAAAGTGATTTTAATCCAATAACAGTTTCTTTAGCAAAAGTGACCCCATTATTTGCTTTCTCAAATAATCTTTTTATGGATACGAATTGATTTTTGGAAAGAATTTGATTATTCAAAAGATCAGGATGAAATTGAATAGTGATTTCCCTTATGAGGTCGGATTGACAATGATGCATAAACCAACCGTGCTCCAGGTCCTCGTTAGCAATAAAAGAAAGCTCTATGTCATCAATTTCTTCTATGCTGTCACCAACAATACGCTGAGCGCCTTTCGCATTTTCAATAAAATTAAGTTCATACTCAGCGTGAACATGTAAAGGAAAATCAAAGGAAGATTTCTCTCGAAAAAAGACCATAAAACAATCTTTCTCCGACAGAGGAGTTGTTTCTCTTAAGATAGATACAGACATAAATTCATAGATTGGTTAGTTAAATCTGTGAATAAATTATCATTTATTCAGCTCGTAACTCAAAGCACCTGATGGACATTTAATTATTTGCTCAATTAAAGGCTTTGTATCCGTATTCTCAGGACTACACCATGGTCTTTCTTTAGGTTTATATACTTGAGGAAGCATTCGTACGCATACTCCCGCATGAATGCATAATTCTGGCTTCCACAATACTGTGATTTCACCATTTGGATGTGGGTATTTAATAATCTTTTCCATGATATTTCGATAGCATGTTTAAGTTAATAAATTTTAAGCATAAACAAAAAAGAGCAAAAACATTGCTGTCTCTGCTCTATATTTAAAAAGTGAAAATTGTTACTAATCTGCTATAATTCCGAATTCTGCGCCTGATGCAAAGTCAGCACCATTTTGCGAACTCAATGCTGTGAATCTTAAATAGCGACCTTTTACAGCCTCCTTAAGTCTTATTGTTTTCACACTTGAATCACGCGTAAAACTTCCTTCTGTAATAGTTTCTGACCAAGTCTTACCGTTCAAACTAATTTGGATTTTATAATCCTTAATGCGTCCATTCGGGCCATCTTGACGTGGCAAATACGTAAATCCTTTGATTTGCTTTACTTCACTCATATCAAAATCCACCCAATGCGGATATTGTGCCACGGTAACCGAGTACATCGTATGCCAAATGCTATTTGGATTACCATCTACTAAGAATTTTGCACCTTCGCCAGTTTCTTCACTCGAAGCAAATACGACACTCAAAGGCACAGTCTCAATTTTTGGAAATACTACCGAAGTTTTGATTTTTGAGTTTGCTTCATACCAAGCTGATACCTCTCCACCTTCTCTCAATCGGAATGAAGAACTATACAATTGTGGTTTTGATTTACCTACTTGATATAAAATTTTAGCGTCTTTATTATCGCTTGCAATGGTCACCTCACCTACTTTATTACGTGTAACAGTCAACGGCATTTCACCTGCTACAGCGACATTAGCTTGCGCTGTGAAATTTGCATTGCGAACTGGACGAATAATAAAACCAATCGATGTAGTAGTCGCTTTGACACGATCTTGCTCCAAAGGAGGACCTTGACCACAGCTATTTCCACCCAACCCTGTCACCGCAGCGTCTAAGTGCAAATGAGTACCCGAACTTTTAGGCAATTCGTGTGGATGTGGTGCTAATGTAACTTCCAATTCAGACCAAGGCAATGCTGAAGTAGCTAACTGATCTTTCGCTACGAAAATAACGCCATTACCACTCGCATTTGTTAATGAAGCCCATCGCACTTCTTCGTTATTGCTCATGTTCTGTGGATTAGCCCAATTCACAAACTGACCATTAACTGTGCTTTTGTGCAATTCTATATTTTGTGCTGTTTTGCGGTCGGCATAATTGTTAATTGGTCCTCGACCATAATAATTGTAATTGCTTAGATTCTCGGGCAATTGCAAGCCATAGCCCAATCGCGCTAATATAAAACTTTCATCATTAGATGAAACAATTGATTCTAATTCTATAGAACCATCTGCATAAATCGTCCAAATCTGATTGGTTGTGAATTTAAAATCAGAATCACCAAAAGGTCTATCTGTGTGCTCAATAATTTTGTAGGTACCAGATGTACCACCTTGAATAGTTGCAGCATTAGGCGCTTGCGATTCCACTACGAATGATAATACCAATGCACCATCTGCTCTTTGGAAAACAGAATTGGAAAGTGCTTTGTGCTTTAAATTATGTAAACCTTTTGCGACCCATTGTTGGTAAGCCCAATTGTCATTGTCCACTGGTGCACGATAAGCGTCCAATTTTGGACCTTCATCTGCGCGGATAATCGTATTCTCATTGTACGACAAACTGTGTATAGTTCCTTTTTGAAGATCAAAAACAGCTTTGAATCCCTCTCCTTCTACGACTTTTAAATTCGCGTTATCCGAAATGTTAAAAGCACTTCCTTTTGCTACAGCAGAAATTAAAGGTTTGTTAGTTGCATTTTTTACTAACAATTGTTCTTCCATTTGAACATATCCTTTGGTTGCCCAAAATTTATCTTCTTTATGTACAAATTGAATTTTAACAAAATATTCAGATTGCTCTTTCAATTTATCAAAAGACAAAGGAATACGGACAATTTGCTTTTGACGAGCTCCAATTACATTTTTCGGTCCTATAAAAGCAGAACTTCTTTCGATTTCTACACCATCTTCGAATAATGCCCATTGGATATCAAAATCTTCCAACGAGACAAAATAGTTTTTATTAAAAATCTCAATTTCGCCCTTTGTAATGTCTAAAGCTTTTACGCCGACATTTTGGTATACCTTTCTAACTTCCCAATATTGTGGCTTTTCGGTACGATCCGCGAAGATTAATCCATTGTTCACAAAAGTGCCATCATTTGGTTTGTCACCAAAATCACCACCATACGCAAAGAATTTCTCACCAGTTTTCTTATCGTAATAATACATCGATTGATCCATCCAATCCCACAATGCACCGCCCATAAAAAAGTTTGTGGATTCGATAGCTTCCCAATAATCAATTAAATTACCAGCAGCATTACCCATCGAGTGTGCATATTCAGAAATATGGAATGGATATTTGAGATTAAATTTTCCCGTTACTGCGCCACGCACCCAGTTAATAGAAGGATATTGATTTGAACCCATATCTACAATCGCATTATTGCGCTCGTATTGTACAGGACGTGAAATGTCTATTTTTTTAATCGCATTGTATGCTTCCACGAAATTTTGACCTGGTCCAGCTTCATTTCCTAATGACCAAATAACCACAGAAGGGCGATTAATGGTAGCATGTACCATTTCCACGTTACGTGCGACATGTGCATTTTTCCACTCTGGTGGATGCGACAATGAAGCTTCACCATAATAATATTCGTGACTCTCAATATTCGCTTCATCCTCTAAATAAATTCCATATTTATCACACAAGTAATACCAATACGGATCGTCTGGGTAGTGCGCATTTCTGACGTGATTTATGTTCGCACGTTTCATCAATTTGATCTCATCTTCCATCTGGGCACGAGAAATCACTTTCCCTGTTTCTGGATTTGTCTCATGACGATTCACTCCTTTCAACTTCACCGTTTTGCCGTTGATGTAATAATAACGCCCCGCTAATCCAAATTCATCGTCTTCCGCTTTGGTATCTTTTATTTCTACTTTACGGAATCCCACATGTGTGGACACCGTTTCAATAACTTTTCCTTTTCTGTCTTTTAGTTCTGCAACTAGAGTATAACGGTAGGGTTTCTCGGCTGACCACAAACGTACATTAGAAACTTTCAGATGTTTGGTCGTGAAAGCAATAGTTTGTGGACCCATTTTAGCTGATTCTCCTGCCTCATCAACGACAGTGGCTATCAAATTTTCAACCTGATCAGAGTATAACGTATTTTCATACAACTTGTATGTCAGCGTGAAGCCTTTATGAAGCTTTTTATTTGCATTTTTTACATCAGCTGAAATCTCCAATACGCCATCTTTATAGTCATTCACAACATCCGGAATAGCTATTAAATCACGTACATGAACTTTCGGCTTCGAAGTCAATGAAACCGTACGGAATATACCTGGAAGTCTAAACATATCTTGAGCTTCGATAAACGAAGCATCAGAATTACGATAAACTTCAACAGATACCATGTTATAACCTGTTTCATTCAAATAAGGAGTGACATTAAAAGAAGCTAAGTTTCTGGAGTTTTTAGAAAAACCAACGTATTTACCATTTATCCACAAATAGAAAAACGAATCTACCCCATCAAAATTAATGTACACTTCTCTGCCTTTCCATTCCTTAGGCACATCAAACGATCTTTTGTACGACCCTACTTCATTACGATAGGTATATGTTGTCCAATCTTGACGTGGTTCGCGCATTACACCACCTTTCCAATCACCAACTTTGACACTGTGTTGAAAAATTACCTGTTGATTGACATAAATAGGAACACCATATTTTAAGGAACCATCTTTCTGAACACCTAGAATATTCCAACTCATAGGCACAGGAACATCATCCCATTGCGCTACATCAAATGAATTTTCATAGAAATTTTTAGGTCGTTCATCTGGATGTTTTACCCAATTGAATTTCCAAGTGCCATTTAAACTTTGGTAATAAGGACTATTTTCTGGTAATACCTTTAACGCTTGCTCCGTATTCCCAAAGGAAAAGAAATACGATTTAGGCAATTCCTTGTTCAACGACAATTGTTGAGGTGACTGCCATTCATTGCCAGAGGGTGCATCTTTCACACCAAAAGCGAAACCATTTAGATTTCGTGTAACCGGCATGATTGTTCCAACTCGATCCTGTGCATGCGAATGCGACAAGATAAAAGTTAGCATTAGATAAAGAGAAATAATTGATTTGCAATTCATTGTTTAAGAAGTATAAAACAAAAATATCATATCCTAGAGCAAATACAACAGGCAAAGTAAACACACACGTTTGCGGAATTTTCAATTCTAATGAATATTTGTTGCACACTTATCAAATTTCACTCAAATAAAAGATATTGTATAACAATTGTTTAAAACAATATCCTAGTAATTTCATTAAGTTTATTGGGTTTTCATTAAAAATTCCACTACGTTTGGGTGAGATTTTTTTCATATCTTAAATTTAATTTTCAAAGGGTTACTATTTGGATTTTAGGGTATTAATAAGTGAGTAAGATTAAGAACATATTACCAGCAGACGTTTCAGACGCTGATATCATCAACGGCATCGCTCAGGGAGATAATAGGTCTATCCACAAGATATACAAATCATTCTACCCGTCGATTGCACACATGATTATCAATAATAATGGAAGCGATGAAGAAGCGAAAGACATCTTTCAAGAGGCGGTGATGGTATTGTACGATAAGATTACTCAACAAAAATTTGAGTTGAGTAGTAAGCTCAGTACTTTTTTGTATGCTGTTTCGCGCAGATTGTGGTTAAAGCAGTTGTCGCGAAAAGGACACAGCACTAATACGGCTGATATATCGGATTTTGAAGATATATTACATGTCGAAGAAGATTTGCAACAACATCAAGAGATTGAAAACAAATTTGATCAAATGAACGAAGCAATGACTCAATTAGGCGAACCGTGTCAGACGCTGTTGAAAGATTTTTATATCAAAAACTTATCCATGCAGGATATAACTGAAAAGTTTGGATATACCAATAGCGACAACGCAAAGACACAAAAGTATAAATGCTTACAACGTCTCAAAAAGATATTTTTTACGATCAAAATCAAAGAGTAATATGCAAATGCAGCGGCATAATTTCATAGAATGGGCAGACCAATATTTGAGAGGTGAACTTGAACCAATAGATGTTCAGGCTTTCGAAAATTTTTGCCAGTCTAACCCTGAATATGCGCAAATTTTCGAAGAACACAAGAATTTCTTAGCTACTTTCCAAGAAAACGAACACAGAAATCTTTTTAAAGCTGCGCTCCTAGAAGAGTCCGTACAAGTTTTGTCTTTTGAGAAAGAGAAAGACTTCGGCACAAAAGTTATTTCATTCTGGAGTAAATTACAGATTAATACCGGTGTCGCGGCGGCTGTAGCATTTATTTCTGTATTTAGTACATTATGGTTGACAGGCTATTTCACGGATGTGAAAAAAGCAACTTCGGACTATAGTGCTTTGCGTCGAGAAATGAATTCTGTAAAACGTAATGTGACTGCACAAAACAAAGTCATTCAAAACATAAACAAAAACGACAATACACAAAAAGAAACTCCTACGCATTTCGGTGCCACAGGATTCTTATTGACTAAAGATGGTTATGTGGTAACAAATTATCACGTCGTTAATGGTGCGGATTCTATTCAGTTGCAAAATCAAAAAGGTAAAGCTTTCCGTGCTGAAATCATCCATACGGATGCAGAAAAAGATCTTGCGATATTACGTATTGTAGATTCTACGTTCAAAAATGTTAAAACTGTGCCTTACACATTCAAAAGACAATTGGCTGATGTCGGCGAGGATATTTATACAATAGGTTTCCCACGTGATGAGGCGGTTTATGGTCAAGGTTATTTAAGTTCAAATACGGGGTATTCGGGTGATACGATTGCTTATCAAATATCAATTCCTGTAAACCCAGGTAATAGTGGTGGCCCTGTTTTGGATGCACAAGGTAATATCGTAGGTATTATTTCGGGTAAACAAAAAGGTATTGACGGTGCTGCTTTCGCTATTAAATCAAAAGAATTGATTGAAACGCTTAACAAAATCCCAAGCGATTCTTTGAAAGGTAATATCGTGCTGAACAACAAAAATTCACTAAATAAATTAAGCCGTACCGAACAGATTAAAAAGTTACAAGACTTTATTTATATTGTAAAAGTTTATTAAAAATTAGTCTAAAATCATCATATAGTTTAAGGACACAGCAATGTGTCCTTTTTTGTTACAAAATTTATTTGTTTGGATATTAGATATTTAATATCTTAGAATTAACATGAAAACTTTTTGGATATATTTATTCATATTCTTATCTCTACTAATAGCAACGCAATCTTTCCTGTATTTCTCAAGTAATGAGCACTACACATTGGATTATAAACAGCTGGCAGTACATCTGTTGATTATCATCATCTCTGCGATACTGGTGTCCTTTATATTGAGAAAACGAAGAAATTCATACAATGAAAAAGCCAACTAAAGATAGTTGGCTTTCTAGTTATACATGTTGTTTGTGCTAGTCGTGAGATTAGAGGTTTGGTTGTGGTGTCACACGTAGATAAGGCTTAATTTCCTTAAAACCTTTCGGAAACTTAGCTGGGATATCTTCCGTTTTAATCGCAGGAACTACAATTACGTCTTCACCGTGGGACCAATCTGCTGGTGTAGCTACCGAATATTCTGCTGTCAATTGCAAAGAATCAATTACTCGTAGAATTTCATTGAAATTACGTCCTGTGGATGCTGGATAAGTTAATGTCAATTTCACTTTACGATCTGGACCAATCACAAATACAGAACGAACAGTCGCTGTAGCGGACGCATTGGGATGAATCATATCATACAATTCTGCAACTTTACGATCTTTATCAGCAATAATTGGGAAATCTACTGTAGTATTTTGTGTTTCATTAATGTCTTTCACCCACTCCAAATGTTCTTCTACTGGATCGACACTCAACGCTAAGACCTTAACATTGCGTTTTTCAAACTCTGATTTCAACTGTGCAGTACGACCCAATTCTGTTGTACAAACGGGAGTGAAATCCGAAGGATGTGAATATAATACTACCCAACTTCCTGCTGTATAATCGTAAAAATCTATATCTCCAATAGTCGTTTGCGCTGTAAAATTTGGCGCGTCATCTCCTAATCTTAAACTCATATTTTTGTTGTTTTAAATTAAAATAATCTATTAACCCTACAAATATAGTAGACTTTATTATCTATTCCAATTTTTATCTGCTATAAATTTATTTTTCTATTTTATATAACACATAATTGGCGATTTGGTTTACTTCTTCATCAGGAAAAAATCGAAAATTCACTCCCTTAGCTGCGGTAGAAATATTCAAATTCGCTGTAGAGGATTGTTGTTGAAAAATTGTCTGTGATACACCTACCCCCTGCACGCGCGCCATCGGAATAATTATTTCCTTTTCATTCCAAACTCCATAACGTTTTACTATAAAATTATCATTATAAATCAGTCTATAATTTTTATAAAAAAGATAATTATAAATTGTAGTTGCTAACAGAAGAATTAAAAAGGCAGGATAAATTAACATCGTATCAAATTCTATATAGTAAAGAGCAATACCTAACAGCCCGAAAAACAACAAGATTTTGATAAATAAATTAATCAACAATCCTATTCGTGGTTTTAATTCTGTTGTGTTTTCAAATATCGGATCTGGAAACGCAAGTTCATAAACCTTATCACGATCAGCTAAAATAATTCCAGGCATAACAATGCTACTTTTGTCTTCCTTAGCAGCATTCGTAACCAATTGCTTTAAGGACAAAATTCCTATTCCAAAATACTTTAAGATATGGTTCTGTTTAAACGTAAGAAATTGAATTTTCTCACGGTTAAAAATGGTATTTACTTTATTAAACAAACCGTATTGCATACTGAAATTTCCAGTAATATTTTTTACAATACTAAAGTTGTAATATTTGATATAATAACGAACTAAATTGATAATGAATGGAATAGTCATTAGTCCAATCAATACAATAATCACGAGCGTGAATATTGAAGCTAAAGCCAGTTCTTTTACAGCGGCGGTGTCAATATCTTCATCCGAAAGTTCAAATGTTTCAATTGCATCTTTAAAGTTTTGGAACATGGTCACCAAGAATGCGAAAAAAAGTGCTAATCCCTGACGATAATTACTAAACAAGCTAACTAGCAATATATTTTTCGCTGGCAGCGATAAGACTGTTTTATCAGAACTGATTGTAGGCGCTAAAATATCTGTTTCTTTTGTGGATACTTTTTGCTGCTCTCCATGAATTTTCGACAGTAAAAGTTTTTTTAATTCTGTTGCATGAAAACCATCCAAAGCATATAAGTCAACTTCTACTTTATCACTTCCCGCAGTATCCAGTGTGAGTCCGTATAATGATAAAGCCTTTTGGACTATATTTTGGGTAATATTAACTTGTAGAATATTGGCAAACTTGATGACAACTTTGGATTTATTAAATAAACCTTTTTGAACCACAAATTCTTCCGCTTCCTCATCCACATAATATTTAAAGGTTCTGAAATTGATCAATGCGATTATAGCTACCAACAGCAATAATCCCAAAATTATGATCCATACATATTTAGAGAATATGATATCACGATGCTTATAAACCATATAAGCAATAAAAAAGAATAATTGCTTAATGATTTTTACAAAAGTCTTTAGGATATTGATTAGATAACCTAAAGAATTAAGCCACTGTGGCAATCCAAATAAATGCGCTTCTTGCATACAGTTAATGAATAGGCTTTTGGCTGATTTTTTGAGAAATGAACTCTTGCATAATCGCGACTTGCGTTGACTCAATCCCTGGGACTTTGAGCCCTTCACCCGCCCCAGCAGTATGTAGCTCTATGCTGGAAAGATTAAACAACCGTGAGACAGCTCCTTCTTTTATATCTACGTGTTGAATCTGTTTAAAAGGAATAATCTTAATAGATTTTGTAAAAATTCCCGATCTATACAATATATCTTGTTCCCGCAATGCATACCCCCAATAACGTAAAGACCATACACTCAAAATGAGCAATAGTAGTATAAAACTCAATCCGCCAAACAGAATATACAGATAAGTCCTATTCCAAGGATCATCATTTAACCAGAAAACACCAAAAAGTATTACAAGAAATACTGTGATAAGGATTACATATTGAATCAAAACGACTGTTTTGTATTTTGGCGATATATGTTCAAATTGTACATCTCGCCAATCTGGCAAGTCTGTTACAAGAACTTGATTGTTTGAAAATTCTGTCATAATAATATTTCCTAATATAATAAATATTTGCAACAAAAATTTATTATGCTCGCATAACATAATTTATTATATTTGATTTACAACCTTATAAACTTTGATAAAATGAATTTTGAACTATCTGAAGAACATAAGATGATTCGTAACGCAGCTCGTGAATTTGCGCAAGAATTAAAAACTGGTGTAATAGAGCGTGATGAATTAGCTAAATTCCCTTTTGAATTCGTCAAACAAATGGGAGAATTGGGTTTTATGGGAATTATGACGCCTGAACAATATGGAGGTGCAGGTTTGGATACATTAGCATATGTTTTAGTCTTAGAAGAGATTGCCAAAATAGATGCTTCAGCGGCTGTCATCGTTTCTGCGCACAATTCATTAGTGCTTTGGGGATTGAATGAATACGGTTCAGAAAAACAAAAACAGAAATATTTAGTACCACTTGCAAAAGGCGAAAAACTGGGCGCTTTTGCACTTTCCGAACCAGAGGCTGGTTCGGACGCATCTTCACAGCATACAACTGCCGAAGACAAAGGGGATCATTATCTACTTAATGGCACAAAAAACTGGATTACCAATGGCGGTAACGCAGATATATATTTGGTTATTGCACAAACAAATCCCGAATTAGGTCACAAAGGCATTAATGTACTTATTGTCGAAAAAGGTCTCCCAGGATTCACTATTGGACCCAAAGAAAACAAATTGGGGATTCGCAGTTCGGACACGCATTCATTGATGTTTTCGGACGTGAAAGTTCCCAAAGAAAACCGCATAGGCGAAGATGGATTTGGTTTTAAATTCGCGATGAAAACCTTAGATGGTGGACGTATTGGTATTGCAGCACAGGCTTTAGGCATCGCTGCTGGAGCGTATGATTTGGCTTTAGCTTATTCAAAAGAAAGAAAAACATTTGGTAAACCAATTTCGAATCACCAAGCTATACAATTCAAACTAGCCGATATGGAAGTAGAAATTGAAGCAGCACGCCTATTAACCTACAAAGCCGCTTGGACTAAAGATCAAGGTTTACCATATGGAAAAGAAGCGGCAATGGCGAAATTGCACGCATCGGAAGTAGCCATGAAACATACCGTAGAAGCGGTACAAATTCATGGTGGATATGGCTATGTGAAGGAATATCACGTCGAACGCCTTATGCGCGATGCCAAAATTACCCAGATATACGAGGGAACTTCCGAGATTCAAAGGTTAGTCATCGCTCGAGAGGTGTTGAAATAGAGAAAGTCGGAATGCCGACTTTCTCTATTTAAAAGCTTTATCAATCTGACCTAGCAAATCATAATCTTCAAAAGAAAAGCTTCCAGAAGATTTCATATGATATTCGAAAACCACCTTTGCTTTCGCCAAAATTGCCTTATCCGAATTAAGCAGACCATCATACATGAACAATTGTGCTAATGGTCGGATTTGTTCGGGCTCTAAAGTAGAAGCAAAAATGATTAATTCATTATCTGATAGTATTATTAACTCTTCTCTTTCTTTATTAAAAAACTCTTTATAACCTTTAGGAATAACTTCGGATGCTAGATCTTCCAATTGTCCCTCCCATTTATTTACCAACAATCTTAGGAACTTACCCATTTCATTTATCCAATTAAGGATAGTATCTTTCTCGAATCGAATACCCATCTGCTATCGTATTTGTCCGTCACCACGAATATACCATTTTTCGGTGACTAACTTCTCCAAAGCAAATGGTCCACGCGCATGCAATTTCTGCGTAGAAATACCGATCTCAGCACCCAGACCAAATTCTCCACCATCTGTGAAACGTGTAGAAGCATTCGCATACACCGCAGCTGCATCAACTGCTTGCAAGAAAGTATTGATACTTTGTTCATCCGTAGACACAATACATTCTGAGTGTTTGGAAGAATATTTTTCGATATGTTCTAACGCTTCTGCAAGCCCAACAACAGTCTTAATAGAACATTTAAAGTCCAAAAATTCCCGTCCAAAATCCTCTTCCTGCGCTTTTACTAAATAGGGATAGCGCAATTGTTCGAAGCTACCGTATAATTCTTCTGAAGCGAAGACTTCCACCTGAAAAGGAATTAATGGCGAAGCCAATTTCTTTACAAAAGCGTCAGCGATTTCTCTATCCACTAACACAGTATCTAGCGCATTACATACCGAAGGTCGTGACGTTTTTGCATTCACAACAATTGCTACAGCTTTATCAAGATCCGCAGTTTTATCCACATATGTATGGCATACTCCAGCCCCAGTTTCAATTACAGGAACTTTAGCATTTTCACGAACAAAATCAATCAAAGATTGAGATCCACGTGGAATGATGATATCCACATACTGTGTGGCCGTCAGTAAATCGTAAACCAAATCACGGTCTGTTGGAAGTAATTGCACCAAATGCACATCAATTCCTTGTCCAGCCAACACTGCCTGAATCAAATCAACCAAACAAGTATTTGTATAAATCGCATCCGATCCACCACGCAATAGACACACGTTACCAGATTGGATACACAAAGCTGCTACATCAATAGTTACATTGGGACGCGCTTCGTATATCACCCCAACAACACCTAATGCTACGGATTTTTTCTCAATTTGCAGACCATTAGCCAGTACTTTTGAAGTCAGAATTACCCCCGTTGGATCGGGCAAATTTGCAACATCCAACACACTATTAGAAAGACCTATAATACGTTCTTTTGTCAACAAAAGTCTGTCGTATTTGGAATCCGCAGGATCCATGCGATACAAGTCCTTTTTATTCTCCGTGATAATGTTATCAATATTTTCTAACAAAGATTCCGAAATCCCTATCAATATAGCTTGTCTTTCATTCAACGCTAAAGCATTGATAGATTTTTTAACTCGCTGTGCAGCTTGTAATTGTACTTTAATACTTCCCATTACCTCTATTATATGAGCACAATATCGTCAGCATGTGCTATTTCCAAATTCTTAGTTTTACTATTCGTCTTCATCGCTAAAGAATCAATTTTAGACTTTGCCACAGCCTGAATCGTTCCCTCTTCGTCTGCGATATGAAAGACTTCACCAATTTCAAAATGTTCAATGAAGTCAATCACCCCAACAGCCAACAAACTTTTGCGGTTACGCAAAGCGCTTAAAGCTCCTTTATCAATCGTCACTAAGCCCTTTATCAGACTGCCACTTGCCATCCATTTTTGCTTAGATGAGACTTTTTTTCCTTGTGCCCTGCACAAAGTTCCTACTTCACCTTTTACCGCCTTAATTATATTATCAACTCCTTGCATACTGAAAATAACAACTTCAATGCCCATTTGTGTAGCCAATCGTGCAAAATTCAGCTTAGAAGTCATCCCACCCAAGCCTACAGAAGACTTATCTTTTCTAGCTAATGAAAGAACACTTTTATCAATATTATCAATTTCCGAAATAACTTTTCCGTCCGCATCCAACACACCCGGCACTGATGTACACAGCAATAATTTGTCTGCTCCAAAACCTGCAGCGATAAGCGTTGCTAATTCGTCATTATCCGAAAATTTAAGTTCTTTGTTGCTGACAACATCATTCTCATTCGCAATCGGGATTACATTATTTTTCCATAAAGTCTCATAGGTACTTTTTAATTGCAAAAATTGTTCTCTATTCGAAAAGTGATGACGCTCACAAAGACTTTGTGCCAATGCAATTTTAAATGGTTTGAAATAGGTCGAATATTTACGCACCAATAAGGGATTACCAATTGCCGCAGCAGCTTTACGTTGCTCCAGAGTCCCTTTGTATTTGGGTATAAATTTCTTGCCCGCAGCAACCGCACCAGACGAAACAATTACAATATTGTACTGTGTTTGTAATACAGAAACTTGACGAGCAATTTCTAATATAATGCGTTCATCGATTTCACCATCTGAAGTTACAGATGCAGAACCGAATTTTATAACTAAAACCCCCTTCTTCATTAACACTTTTTCAATTAGACTATACTTAAGTTAACAATTGCGTAAACTTAACAATTGTTATTTACAAAATAAACAAAAGTAACCAAAGAAAAGATGTAAAACGTATTTCGGAATATTTTTTGCTAAATCCTATAACACACTAAGTTAACAAAATTATGAAAATAAGCCTTTTATTATCAATTGTATTACTCCTGATAGGTTGTCAATCCAATAGAACAAATAATGCAATGGAAAGCACGGATACGCTCCAAAATATAGGGGGAACGAAAGATAAAAATGGATGCCTTACAGCTGCAGGATATACGTGGTCACAATTGAAGAATGATTGTATTCAACCTTTCACAGATGGCATTTCATTGGATATTTTAAATACCGCTAATTCGTATCAAACTGCTGCCTTTATTTTACTAGATTCTGTTCAAAAGAAAGCCGAAGTTTTTGTAGCTGAAGAAGATGAAAGTATTATTTTGGATCAAAGTAACGATACACTTTATTCGAACGGCAAATTTCATTTAACAAAAGAAAACTTTTGTTGGACATTAAGTCTCAATAAAATAAAATTATACCAGGAAAGAAAATAAGAGAGGTTTGGGTTAACCAAATCTCTCTTTGTATTGTGATTCCATCGCAAACATTTCATCACGCAATTTAGCTGCTTCTAAGAAATCCATGTCTTTAGCGGCTTTTTCCATGCGTTTGCGAACCGTTTCAATAGCTTTCTTGAAATCTTTTTCGCCCATATATTCCATCAATGGATCTGCCGCCACAATCGACGATGCATCTGGCTCCACATAAGCTTTCACTTCTCCTGGCTTATAATCCGCTACCGATGTTTGTTCTATAATTTCTTCGCGCGATTTACCAACCGTACGTGGTGTTATTCCGTGTTTTAAATTATAAGCGATTTGCTTATCTCGACGACGATCAGTCTCCTCTATCGTAATACGCATACTGTCGGTTACTTTATCCGCATACATGATCACTCGACCTTTGTCATTACGTGCTGCACGACCAATTGTTTGTATCAATGAACGCTCCGAACGTAAGAAACCTTCTTTGTCCGCATCCAAAATTGCTACTAATGTAACTTCGGGTAAATCCAAGCCTTCACGTAATAAATTGACACCCACTAACACATCAAATTCCCCCAAACGAAGACCACGCAAAATTTCAACACGCTCCAAAGTCTTCACTTCCGAGTGAATATAACGCACCTTAACATTTAGTCGAGACATGTATTTTGTCAACTCTTCCGCCATTCGTTTAGTCAACGTAGTCGCCAATACACGTCCGCCATCCTTTATAGCTTTATCCACCTCTTCGAGGAAATCATCCACCTGATTGATTGCTGGACGAACCTCTATAATTGGATCTAACAAGCCCGTAGGACGAATAACTTGTTCTACAAAAACACCTTCAGTCTTTTGTAATTCATAATCTCCAGGTGTCGCCGAAACGTAAATTGTTTGATTTGTCAAGGACTCAAATTCCGGGAAATTTAACGGTCGGTTATCCAATGCCGCGGGAAGTCTAAAACCGTGTTCAACCAACGAAATTTTGCGTGAACGGTCACCACCATACATTGCGCGCAACTGCGGTAATGTCACGTGACTCTCGTCAATGACTAACAAATAATCTTCTGGAAAATAATCCAACAAACAGAAAGGACGCATTCCAGGTTGACGACCATCAAAAAATCTTGAATAATTTTCAATACCAGAACAATACCCCAACTCACGCATCATTTCCAAATCGTAATTTACACGCTCTTCCAAACGTTTCGCTTCCAACATCCGGCCTTCTTCTTCTAATTGTGCCTTACGAGCAACTAGTTCCTCTTGAATAGACCAAATAGAAGATGTAAACTTATCTTTTGGCGTAACGAATAAATTCGCTGGAAACAGCGATAAACTTTCATGTTTAATGATTGTTTTGCCAGATACAGGATCAATTTCGGATAATTCATCGATATCATCACCAAAAAATGAAACCCGATAGGCATTATCCAAATAAGCTGGATAAATATCGACGGTATCTCCTTTCACACGAAAAGTTCCTCTCTTGAAATCTGAAGTCGTTCGAGAATATAGAATTTCGACCAATCGATGTAAAAAAGCATTACGAGAAATCGTAGTTCCTACCCCAAATCGAAAAATCGAACGCGAAAAGTCTTCAGGATTTCCCATACCGTAAATACACGAAACCGAAGAAACGACAATCACATCTCTCCGACCCGACATCAAAGCCGAAGTCGTAGCCAAACGTAACTTTTCAATTTCTTCGTTGATCGCTAAATCTTTCTCGATATATGTATTTGTTGTCGCAATAAAAGCTTCTGGTTGGTAATAATCGTAATAAGACACAAAATAATTCACCGAATTATTAGGGAAGAATTGCTTGAATTCTCCATATAATTGCGCTGCTAATGTTTTGTTATGACTAAGAATTAAGGTAGGTTTTTGCGTCTGCTGTATCACATTAGCCACAGTAAAAGTTTTACCGGAACCTGTTACACCCAGCAAAGTTTGGTAAATTTCTCCCTCCTTGACGCCTGCAACTAGCTCTTTAATTGCGCCCGGTTGATCTCCCGTTGGTTGGTATTCTGATGTAAGTTCGAATCTCATATAATGCCTCTACTGTAAAAATACCAATTCTTTAGACCATCTCCTAACAATACAGATATATTGTGACGCGACATAAACATATGTCAATATTATTTGTTAAATTGGTTCTAAACTAGACTGCTATGGTTACGATTCTTACAAAAAAAAATAGTATAGCCAATCAATATATAAGCGAACTTCGTCATATTTCTATTCAGCAAGACCGACTGCGTTTTCGTAAAAATCTCGAACGATTAGGTGAAATCATGGCGTACGAAATCAGCAAGAACCTCACCTATTCAAAAGAAGAAATCGAAACACCATTAGGAATTTCGGAAATGCTTACACTAGATGAGCAACCCGTTCTTATTACAATTATTCGTGCAGGATTACCTTTTCATCAAGGTTTTTTAAATGTATTTGATCATGCAGATTCGGGATTTATCGCAGCATTTCGTCACACAAAAAAAAGCGGCGAATTTGAGATTCATAAGAAATACGAGAACACACCAGATTTGGATGATAAAGTAGTAATCATCGCAGATCCTATGTTGGCTACAGGGAAAAGTTTAGTTTTATGTTGCAAAGAATTATTAAGCCAATACAACATTAAAGAATTACATATTGCAGCTGTGATAGCCTCCGAAGAAGGAGTACAACACGTTCGTGCATTTATCCCTGAAGCTCATTTGTGGATTGGGGATGTCGACAATGAACTTACCAGTAAATCTTACATTGTCCCTGGATTAGGTGATGCAGGAGATTTGGCGTACGGCAACAAAGCTTAATTTAGTATAATTATCATATTACATTCATATAAAATGAACATTCGAATCTTAACTTCAATAAAAAACAAAATTAGCTATGGAATGGCAAAAATTCAATGGCGAATACCTTCGCTCATCTATCAACGAAGCTGTTGAAACAGCAATAATTCGAGAGAAACAATTAGGCAACAAGCTAAAAGTATACATCGGAACGGATTCCCAAGTCAAACGTAACACTGTTGAAATAGCCACTGTCATTGTTTTTCTTCGTGAACATAAAGGAGGATTTATGTTTACACAAAAAGAACGCATTACCTACCACATGAGCATCAAAGAAAGGATGCTTCTCGAAGTCCAAAAATCTATTGAAGCCGCTTATCTTTTGTGCCCTCTCCTTGACAAATACGAGGTCGACCTAGAGGTACATGCCGACATTAATACCAATCCTAATTTCGAATCAAATGTAGCTCTAAAAGAAGCTATGGGTTATATCTTAGGAATGGGCTTTGTATTTAAAGCAAAACCTGAATCGTTTGCTAGTACAAACTGTGCGAATAGAATAGTACAATAACTATTTAGCATTTTCTTTTTTAACCTGTTTTCAATTAAGAAATTTAATTGAAGAATAGAACTTTTCTCTCCATTTTAGACCAACCATTTTCACACAAAAGCATTTTGCAACCCTAATATTTTGTGTAATATTGCAAGAATGGCGCACTCAAAAAATACTCTTCTGAAAATCGCGGTGGTAGGACCTGAATCTACTGGAAAATCGACCATGGCAAATTACCTTGCAAAAGAATTAAACACACTTTGCGTCCCGGAATATGCACGATTTTATTGCGAAGATTTGAATCGCCAATATACGTTAGAAGATGAAGTGAATATGTTTCACGGTCAACGTGCGCTAGAAGAAGCAGTTGCTAGTAAAGCAACAAACAATATCTTAATATGTGACACCACAATTCTGACGGTGAAAATATGGTGTGATCATTTATTCAAACACACACCTGAAAATATCATAGCAGAAATACAAAATAGAAAATACGATCTGTATTTGTTAATGGATATTGATTTACCATGGCAAGATGATCCTTTACGTGACTTCCCAACGGAAAGAGAGCACTTTATGAACATATGGAAAGATGAATTAAATGCGCTAAATGCAAATTACCACATTATATCTGGCACGGATCAAGATAGATTGCAGAAAGGTTTGATGGTATCGAGTCAATTTATCGATCAGAATACACAGAAATAAATATTAATAAAGACAACCAATATTTCACTAACTCAATCTAACAATAAAAATAAAAACAATATTTTCAATGTAAAATCAGGGATATAAAAAAAAGCTCATCAACTGCGATGAACTTTTTAAAAATATTTTTTTTACATTATTACATTGTAACCATAGAAAGCACACCTTTCACTTTATATACAGCTTTTATAAGTTCATGATCAATTACAATTTCATCGTAATCAGCTGAATTCTTCGCTACAAGCTTCCATCTTTTCTCATCTAACCCACGCACAAAACGAATTAAATTTATGTGTTCAGATATTATTAAATATATATCCCCGTAAATTACTGCAGACTTATCAACCTCTTTGACGAACACAACACTTGCATGCTCGATTTCTGGAGACATAGCTTCCCCTTCATTCACTATAGCAAAATCACTACCGGACAATATTGGAATTTCCAATTCATGGGCTGGAGTCATTTTGGTTAAATCGATATTGAATTCATCTAAACTTACATTAAATAAAGGTATTTTATAATATGAATCCGAACTATCTTTTAACATACTACCTTCACCTGTAATCAACCACGCATCATTAATATTTGGGAAGTGTTCAGAAATTGTGCTAGCAAGGTTTTTACTTATAGCATAGTTCCCTCTTTTTATTTGATATAATCTTTCAGCCCTGTTCAAACCTATTTCCTTGGCAAAAGAATTAACGTTGAAGTTTAAATATTTTATTACTTTTTCTAAACGATCCCAGTTTGTCATTTTTTATTGTAATTATAGAGAATTGCTTTTCTAGACAGTTGATTCTAGTTCCAATGTTGCTACAGGAAGAACAAAAATAAGACCAAAAGTCGGAAAATTAAAATAATATACAAAAAACATCAAACATATTGCAAAAAACAATTTTGTATTGTACTTTTACAAAATAACTGACAAGGGCAACAACAGCCAACTATTAACAAATGGTATGAAAAGCCAACATGAACAGAAAACAGATTCCGTCAATCTAAAATTGGAAGACGAAATTACAAACCAAGACATAATAACGCTAGCCACGTTAAAATGTATTAAATTAAAAGACAAAGATTTTGCAAAAGAGCACATTAAGATAAATAAAAAAAATATCAAAACCACTTATGAAGTTGAAATAAATGACATTGACGGACACATTCACCACCTTATTTTCGAAATAAAAACGTATAATAAATAAAATTTAAAAAAAAATTTGTTGATACAATATTATGTTGTACTTTTACACAGTTTATTAATATTAACTAGATATAAAAATAAAATAACAAATAATTCGAACTAATCTCAAAAAGCGAATATGAAAATTAGAAATCTATCCAAACTAGCCTTAGCCGTAGCTATTAGTAGCTCGGTGGTATTAGAGGGCTGTAAGAAGTATGATGACGACATCACACGACTTGAACAAGGCATTGAGCAGAATGCATCTGACATTGCAACTTTAAAAACACAATTACAATCTTTAGCAGCAAACATGGTAGTTCAATCTGTTACTTCTGTAACAGGTGGATTTGATATTGTGTTTAAAAAACCTGATGGGTCAACTGTAAACTATTCTATTAGAAACGGTGCTCAAGGACCTGCTGGTGCTCAAGGACCTGCTGGTGCTCAAGGACCTGCTGGCGCTCAGGGCCCCGCTGGTACACCAGGTACACAATGGAGAATCAATGCCACAACAAATTTCTGGGAAAGTTCTACAAACGGATCTACTTGGACTCCATCAACTGTAAAAGCAACAGGTGCTAACGGTACTAATGGAGCTAACGGTGCAACTCCTGAAATTAGAACTGTTGGTGGTAAAAAATACTGGTTTATTAATGATCTAAATACTAATGTATTAGCATACTCCGGAGAAGTAACAGTTGTAGAAGTTGACGGAGGATATAATGTTGTATTCACTAGTTCTAACGGAACTGCATCTGAAAGTATATTCATAGGTAAAGAGAAAAACGCAATTACAAGTATAGCGTTATTGCCTAACTTTATTGAAAGCAACTCTCCTGTTTTAACTTTCCCTAAAATCGTTCGTAGCAACGCAACTCACGGAACTACATTAATGCAAGGTGCTGGTTTAATCACATACAAATTAAACCCATTTGGTGTTAACCCTAACTTCTATGATGTTGAAGGCTTAGTGTCTCAAACTGCTACAGCTGCACCTGTATTTAGAAGCAGCGGAGATAATTTAGCGCAATTCTCAATTAATACTATTAGTAAGACTTTCAGTGAAGTTACTATTGCAGCAACTCCTCAAGGAATCACATTCCCAGCAAATTCTGATGCGAACAAATTACATTTAGCTTTAAGAGTTTTAAATAAAAAAGCAAATCAAGCTGACGGTAGCACAGGAGATAAACAAAGTAGAGTTGTATCTGAATACAATTTAGCAAAAGAGGAAATCGTTTATATCAACGAAGTAACTATTGAGCGTCATGAAAAAGTTAATGGTAAAATAGTAACTCCTCAAACAGATTTCCAAGCTATTGGTGCATCTCCAAATTATTTTGTAAACGCAAATTCTAGAATTAATACTATTATCGGAGATCAAAATGCTTCGAATGGTATTTTTACTGGTGTCTCGACAGGTATTCTTGATGCTAAAACAAAAGCAAACTTTACATTAAACATTTATGAAAACGCTGAGCGCGAGTTAGCTGCTTCTCAACGACCAAATTTGAGTTCTTACACATATAAAGGTGCTATTGACTTAAATCAAGAATTAAAAGGATTCTTTGTAAGAAACTTTACAACTCCACAACTTATCTCTATGGATGATAATGGGCTTAGTGGTTATGTATTAAAATTCTCAAAAGTTTCGCCATATGGTACTGGAGGTAATGATTACGCTGACGATATCAAATTGGATAATGGAAAAATTTCTGTAGCAGAGAGAACAGCAGGTTTCTACAACACAGCAGCGGCTGTAGGTAATAGAACACCGGTTGTAAAAGTTGATATGTATGCTCCAAATGGAACTACATTATTAGCAACTCGTTTTGTTAAAATCGCACTTGTAAATACTCCAGTAACTCCAGTATCTATCAACGGTACAGCATCATTCAATATGACTGCTGTCGGTACAACAACTCCATTAAACGTAGCGTTCCAAGAGCCAAGTACATTTGATGCTGCATACAATAGATTAGGAATGAACCAAACTACGTTCAACACTAACTATCCTGTTGTAAATTACAGCACTTCATCTATTACGAAAGATGGTAGTACTTATTCTGGCGTAGGAGCTGCAGCTATAACTGTAACACCAATCGCAGCAGCAATTCCTAACTCAAACAACTTCGAGATTACATTAGGTAATCAAGTGTTACCAGGTACTTATGTTATCACAGGTAAATACACTTCTTCTAACTTAGCTAATCCAGAAGTAAATGTTAAAATTACATTAACTGTAACAGCAAATAATATCCAATCATTAACTAAACAAGTTACATTCTGGGATAATACACAATCATTCGGTGTTATCAATGGTATTAACATTGGTGGTAACAACTGGCAATTAGACGCTGACTTGTGGAATTACTGGACTAAAACACCTGCAACTCCAGTCGCTGGTTCTGCTAATACTACTTTTGAATTTAGCTTAGCAGGTATCTCAGGTATCACAGTTGTAAACGGTAATTTAGGCACTGCACAAATCCAATTGGATGAAACAATTCAAGCTGCTAGAAACAGAATCAATGGTGACGAAGTTAATGTTACTATTACTACTAAATTGAATGGTGCTACGTACAAAACAGAATCATTCCCAGTTAAATTTAAAAACCCTGTTCAACCATTGGTTGTTAAAGCAAGAACTACTGCAAACTGGGGTAATAAACTTGAATTAATCGATAAAGAAGTAACTGCTGATAATACATCTAAATTAGATCTACGTAGAGCAGTACAAGTCCTTGATTTCAACGGAGGTAAAATCTTTGATTTTGTTAGTCCTAATTTCGTAACAACAAGCTCATTATTGAATCAATATGCTGTAGGTTATGTAGGAGGTACTGAAACAGCTGCGACATTAACTAACGTAGCAGTAGTAGGTGTGTACCCTGGATTAATTTCTAGTCACAACGGTTTAACTCCATTGACATTAGTTAACGCTTCTGCTTCATACTCTAACAACCAAGCTGTATGGACAAATAATGGTGCTAATATTCAACAAACTATCACAATTGTTTATAAAGTGACTGTCACTAATAAATTTAATGATGGACTTACTGATGCAAAAGCATCTGAAAGTACTGGATATATCTATGTACCAGTTGTTAAAAACAGCGGTATCTAATACTTAATTAGTATAAAACTTAAAGGGTGGCAATTATGCCACCCTTTTTGTGTTTTTATATTTCTGCAAATAAAAACAAATTCATAAATTGTCTTAAAGTAATATTTTACAACAATTGATTACATACAAACCTCTTTTACTACCCATTCATGAAACTCAAAAATCCAATTATTTTATTATATTTTTTCACATTTTTAGTGTTGTGCGCCTGTGGGGAAAACAATCCAACTCCAAATAAAAAACAACCATTTAGAACAATTTTAATCTATATGGCAGCTAATAATAATCTCTCACCAGAGGCATACGATAATATCGAGCAACTGGAAGATAACATTGATGATGTGGACGGTAATTTGCTTGTTTACGCTAAACTACCTGGAGCGAACCCTGCACTTTATCATATTTCTAAAAAAGAAGGAAAAAAGAAAATAAAAGAATACACGAGTCACAATTCTTCTGATCCTACCGTACTAAGACAAATCATAACTGAAGTACAACAATCTTACGAAGCTAAAAGTTATGGGCTAATACTTTGGTCACATGCTACAGGATGGGTACCAGCCAATGTAGGTCCAATTAAATTAAAATCCTTTGGAAATGACGGTGGCGATGAAATGGACATCAAGGAGTTGAACAGTGCTATTCCAAGTAATGTCTTTGATTTCATCATGTTTGATGCGTGCTCTATGGCAAGTGTTGAAGTATTGTACGAGATTAAAGATAAATCTAAATATTTTATTGCTTCTCCAGGAGAAGTGGTAGCTAATGGTATGCCCTACAGTAAAATTGTTAATAATTTATTTCAAGAAGGCACAAACGCGTATATATCAATTTCTCAAAAGTATTTTAATCATTACAATCAAATGAGTGGAAATTTTCAATCTGCGACCGTATCTGTAGTAGATGCTAGTAAGCTTCAAGCTTTAGCTGATGCCACGAAACTAACTCTCAATTCGCAGGCTCCTTTATATAACGATTTTAATAGAGATCAGATTCAACGAATGGATTTTGATCGATTTAGTAATCCATTAATTGCATTTGATTTCTTAGATTTTATAGAAACAAATTATAACAATCTAAATGTTGCCTCATTAAAGACTGCTGTCAATACTGCCTTATTATTCAAGGCGAATACTCCAAAATTTAACGGTTTTATTATAAATAAAAACAGTGGACTTACTTGTTATATCCCAAATGCTGAAAATGAAAACATGGTACACGATTATTATAGGTCACTAAAATGGTACACAGCAAGCGGGTTCAACGAGCTGTTTTAGAGTAAAATACACATAATTAGGTATTAGATTAAATATTTCGCTATAGTATATTTGTAATACAACATAGAAAACAAAACTACCAACATTTTTATCTGTGAAAAAAGTTAATTCAACTGATTATATACAAGATTTATTGTGTAAAATAAATCTTGCAAAGGATTGTATAAAAGAAAATACAAATATACAACCTATGTCATCTGAAATTAATCAAACATTGAAATTCCAAACTAAAGAGAATATTCAAATTGAAATTAGACTATATCCTTAATGTTATATAGATTTACCTAAAAAAGAAAGGGCCTTGCTAGCAAGGCCCTTTCTTTTTTAGGTAAAATTAATTTTAACACCTTTTAAGCTTCTGGTTGGAATGTACCGTAAACAGCTATTCCAATATAGGATGATTGTTCAGTAGTCAGTTCATAAAATTACACGCCATTACACTCTAAACTAAGGCATACCATTTTCTCGTCCAGATTTTTTGGCAAGGTACAGACTTCTTCCTCATATTGACCATACGTCCAAAGCTCTAATTGCGCTAAGGTTTGATTCGTAAAAGAATTTGACATTACAAATGAAAATGCATCAAATCACCAAATGAAACTTTGTAGGATACATACGTAGTTTCTAATGAAGACATAGATTTTCTTTTAAAATTTAGATGCACTTAATTAATTCGAACTCCTATGAAATCAAAACTTTACCCTGTCAAACTATTAATTCTGACATTCGGTTGAGGAATGCATCTTGCATAAACTTTTAAATCGAAGTATATTTGTACGTATCAAAGATTGAATTAAGGATTTGATATTTTTTAATTTAACTTTTTAATTTAACTTTTTAATTTAAAACAATGTATCCAGAATATTTAGTAGCACCAATGCGTCAAGAATTAGTAGACGCAGGTTTTCAAGAGTTAAAAACTGAAGAGGAAGTTGATTCAGCGATTCCTTCAGAAGGCACTGTATTTGTTGTTGTAAACTCAGTATGTGGTTGTGCAGCAGCAAACGCTCGTCCAGCAGCACGTTTTGCTGTTGAGAACGGTAAAAAACCTAGTAAATTAGTTACTGTATTTGCTGGCATGGAAAAAGAAGCTGTTGATAAAGCACGTCAATACATGTTGCCTTACCCTCCATCTTCTCCAGCAATGGCATTATTCAAAGATGGTAAATTAGTCCACATCATCGAAAGACACAATATCGAAGGACGTCCTGCACAGATGATTGCAGACAACCTAATAGCTGCTTTCGAAGAATACTGCTAGTCGGTAATTTTATTTTGATTTTTGTATAAACAAGAAATCCTTTCTCAAAAGAAAGGATTTCTTGTTTTAGTACCTATAAGTTGGGCTGTAATAAACATCATGTTTGTGATGTTTTGATTTCTTATTTTTTTTGTGCTTCTTCTTCTGTCCAGGAGCATGTCTCTTTGCGGATTTTTCACCATAAACTTTTTTCGCTTTTCCTGGCGGCAAATGACCATGTGGATAACGACCACTCGTATAACATGATGTCACAGTTAATGTAAAGGCCGCAACTAAAATTAATGTAATATATCTTTTCATAAAATCCCTTTCTTTAGCGAATCATACAATAAGTAGACCAAAACTAAGTGCAGGGGTTTAATAAAAAGATCACATTTAAATTTTGAACGACTGTGTTATTACTTTTGATATACTCTTAAATAATCAATTTCGTACTTAGCAGGGATTAATGTATCGTCGATCTTTCCTCCATTATCTCCACCCAAAGCTAAATTCACAAGTATATAATGAGGTTGTTTGAATGGATTGAATCCACTACCATCTTTATTCACAAGCTTACTGAGTGAAACTTTATTTAGTAAAACATCATCTAGGTAAAGAGCAATTTCATTATCATCCCAATCCATTCGCCACACGTGAAACTCATTAGCCCATTTGGCTCCGCCCAAAGACTCTACAGATTTGACGCCGTTATGCCATTCTGCTTTCCATCTTTGATTAGTTCCATTAGCAATATTAGCGAGTATATTTCCTCTATAATATTCCATGATGTCAATTTCACCATTCGATGGCCATTCTTTAGCAACACCTAAAGTCCAGAAAGCTGGCCATAGCCCCGATCCCACTGGAATTTTGGCTCTCATCTCAAATCTCCCATACAACCACTCTTTGTTACCAGAGGTGTTCAACGAAGATGAAGTATACTTTATATCTTTACGTGACTTTCTCCAGTCAGAGCTCCCTGCATCATAATTAGGATTTGGTTTATTTTCCTTACGCAATTCAATTATTAAGAATCCATCCTTACAATAAGCATTATCCTTCTGATAACACTGATCTTCATTGTTTCGGACAAAACCATTTTCATAATTCCATATACTTTCATCAGGCTTTCCATCCTTCTCAAATTCTTGAGACCAAACAAGTTTAAAGTCACTTTTATTCGTTTGTTGAGCAAATCCTGTAGCACATAGAAAGATGCCTATGGCACATAATGTAAGTTTAAGCATAAATTAGTAGTTTAAGTGAATAATTAGTTAATAGGGACGCCATCGCGCTTGAATCCTTCAATAATTAAGCTGGTAATGATATAATCGGATTCTCGCCCAGTATCCTCATGCGCACCGTTAATACCGTAAGGCCAAAAATGTTGAGCATCGCCTTTCAGCTGTGCATTCGGATCATTTGTAGCCTTGCGTAAAGCTAAATTAGCATTTTCACCTGTATATATCCCATTTTTAATAAGAGTTTCCCTCCAATAATTGGAGGTACCGGCTCCTATGGTATGCGCAAATTCATGTAAAAAAGTTCCCGTTTTTTGATAGGAAGCATTACTTCCCCAACGCATCCATCCCGAAAGACTTGCATCTGCAGTCTGCACGCCAGTATTATATTCTATTGTTACAGTTTTCACAATACTGGTATGTTCTTCTAATAGCTTTACACCATGGTCAGCCATCGCTTTTAATCTTGCAAATACATCAGCAGGAATGTTGGATTGATTATGATAGTTAACAGTAATTTTCCCTTTGTTGTAAGTTTGAAAGCTACCTTGGCTGCCATAATATGTTCCTTTTACAGTGGTAACATAAGATCGTATAAAAAAGCTTTTTCCTAATTCAAGATTTTCAACATCTACTTTAAAACTGTTATTTTCTACTTTAGAAGCTATTATTTTAGTATCTGATACAGTTGGATTGGGATTATTAGATATACTGACTCCAGCTTCTAAGACATTAGCTCCGCCCGTAGACTCAATCTTTGAGGAAGCCTCCATGCTATTCAGTTTATAAAACAATACCTTGGTATTTCCAATTTTTGCATCCTCATAACTTTCTGTCGTAAATTCAAAAACTTGTCCATACGATCTACCTTTAGAATTTGAAGCGTATGATTTAGCATAATACTTTTTACCTCCCTCTAAATTCGTGAGCTCAACTTCGAAATCACCAGATCCAGATACAGCATTTGGACTGGCTTTAGCATCTGAAATAGTTGGATTGTTGTGCGTTGCCCAGCATATCCCTCTTTCGGTGATAGAAGCTCCGCCCGTATTTTCAACTTTCGATTTAAGCGTCGCCTTTGTTGTAGAATTTTGAACAATAGACAAATTACCCAACTTAGGTAAAACAATGACATTCTCATTAATATCAACTTTCTCTGGTGGAACAGAAGATGACTTACCGCATCCAAACAAGGAGATTACTATTAATAGTAGACCTTTTATCATAACTAATATTAAATTATTTAATACAAAGCAGGCAATTCACCATTGAATTGCCTGCTTTGTCATTTTACTCAACAATGGAAACGGTGATTCCTTTTACATTAAAATACTGATTACTTGAACTCATTAAATTTGCAACTACTCCAATAGTAACATTTTGAGTCGATGGGTTATCAAATTCGAAAGATACAATCCTATAATCATCGTGTATCCACTT
The DNA here is from genome assembly GCF_009829085.1 of Sphingobacterium bovisgrunnientis. Taxonomy (GTDB): domain Bacteria; phylum Bacteroidota; class Bacteroidia; order Sphingobacteriales; family Sphingobacteriaceae; genus Sphingobacterium; species Sphingobacterium bovisgrunnientis. The sequence continues at coordinate 65,985 of NZ_WUQY01000003.1, read as the reverse complement.
CAAATCGTAGTAACCCAATTTTTCCGCATTAGGCACATCAACTGCATTTGGAATAGTTCCATTACTAGTTACAATGAAATAAATAAGATTATTAGTAGCATCAACGTTGTTGGTTACATTATTTCTTCGGAATTCAATTTGAACCTTATATCTTCCTTGAGGCAAGGTTGATGTTTGATATGTCTTTCCATTATTAATATTTGGCGTTCCCCATCCAGCTTCAGAAGCCATCACTCCTATTCCACTGTTTTGATCATAACTTCCTCTACCACTTATAGCATTTGCTGCTGCATTTGATTCCCAATTTTCTAGCACCCCCCATCTTCCAGAAAGATTTGTTGGCGTAAACGGATATCCCATATTTCTATAGTAAGTCAATGCAGGTTTAAACTCAGTAAAATCCGTATAAAATGTATCCAAACACAGAGTATCTGGTAAATACAAGCTGCGGTATGACATTTTTTCACCAATTTTTACATTAGTTAACGAAAGCGCATTCTCATCTATGCCTAGTCGCTTAATTTTTTCTGTTCCATTCTGATCAGTATATTTTACCTCCGTTGCAAAAATACCTAGTGTCCTGTCAACATTACTGAACGTTGCAGAAAAAGTATTGTCATAAGTTTTTAGGCTATTAACAGCTATAGGTCTATTAATTAGAGAGAGCAAATAATTCTGTCCATATGATCGACCAAAAGCGTATACCTTCACTGACTTATTTCCTTGATCATCAAAGGTTACTATTTCAAAATTGTAAACGCGGTCTTCTAAATTGTTTATAGCCGCTTTTAGTGTATCCACCCCAAAAGTTCTATTGATAGGAACCACAATTGAATCCCTTCTACCATCCCAATAAATACGTGCCTCCTTTATTTTGGGATCCGAAACCAATAGTCCTTGAATTAAAACTCTATTCTGACCAGAGAATACTTTGACTGAATCTACCTTACCTGTATAATTTAGGACTGGCTGATCTTCAATATATTTCTTGTAGTCATCCATTTTCTTACACGATGCAAACGCTATTACACAAAAAATAATAGTAATGCATTTAAATATTTTATGGTTCATAATCTTTATCTTCTTCATAAAATGTAATTATTATCTTGGGTCTCCATACGCTTGAATTTCTCCAATAGCCATATATGACGATCCGTCCCAGTTTTTAGTACTCTTGATACGGATATAACGTGCTTTTGGTGCGTCTATATCAAACTCCCAATTAAAACCATTTACCGCTGTCTGGTAATCTTCGTCCGATTGTTGACCAAAAGGTAATCCCGAAGGTTTAGTAGCATTGTACGCTCCTAATAAATGCCAATTATTCCACGATCCATCCGCAGGAGGATTATCAGAACCCCAGATTTCAAACTCTTTAAGGTTTCCTTTGTAATAATAGGTACGACCATTATAGTATTCTGGATAATCCCATATAACAATACGGCTAAGTTTGGCTAGTACTCCTAAATCAACTGTAGTATAATGATGTCCTGAGATAGCAGCTTGGGTCATATAAATACGCGGCCAATTCATAATATCACCATCCCACATGCCTGCATGTGATGTAGAAGTATGGTTTGGCGCGTCCCCTGGTAATCTAAAACCACGATATCCAGATTTAGCAATTGCCGTTTCGTATAATGGTTTGATTTGTGTATACAAAGTATCTGTATAATTCAACCAACGATCACGCACCACAAAAGCAAAGTCACGAGCAATCGTATCCATACCACGCATGGTTGCCAAAATTTTATCTGTAGAAGTATAAACACTGTTTGGATCAGCAACCCATTCACCGTATTCATTTTTTTCCATGATTAATATAGAGATTTTGGCTCGGTCAGGATTTTCAGCTCTTAATTGTAAGCCACCAAATGAAGGTTGTACAGCCAATGAACGATAAATATCCCAAATTGGAGATTCTTCAGGAGTTACTGTGACTTCAGTAGGCTCAGACATAACCTCTGATCGATTTACAGCGTATAATTTTATATTATATGTTCCTGGCTCCGAAAACCCATCGACAATTAGCTGATTAGTATAATAAGAAGCAATAACTGATCGCGTTGAACCATTTGGAAGCACATATTCAGCTTTTACATACGACAAATCTCTATCGTTAGGTAAGCTATAAGTCAAAACTGATAATCCCTTTTTATTCAACACCTGCACATTCGTTACTTTGCCCGGAGGAGTAGAATTTGACTCCAATGGGTTTAGCATATTCTCTTCTTCGCAGGAAGTTGTCAACAATGCTATATTACACAGCATCATTATTCCTAAAATTAATTTCTTCATGATATATAAATTATTATTACCAACCATAGTTTTGAACAAGATTCAAGTTCTGAATTACCGTATTTTCACTAATAGGCCAGAAATAATCTCTTGGCGCGATGAATCGCTGATTATACACTGTTCTGATCACATAATACGAGGCAGTATTTTCTCCCTGCATATTCCAGCCTGTAATAGGTTCATTTAAAGATATTGCCGCTGTTTTCCATCTTCTCAAATCCCAAAAACGTTGACCTTCAAATGCTAACTCAATCAGGCGCTCACGACGTATAATCTCTCTTAGACCTTCTTTTGTCGTAAATTTATTTGGATTGCTCGAGAAATTTGTCCATGATTCTTTGACACCTTTTAAGCCTGCGCGCTCTCTTATTTTATCCAAATACACAAATACATCTTCATTAGAAGGACCTTCGGCTTCATTTAGAGCTTCAGCATACATCAGGTATAAATCCGCCAAACGAATTTTTGGCCAAGGATATTCTTTATACGTTACACCAGAAGCTGTAGTTACTTGATTCCAATCAATTAGTTTTTTAATGAAATAACCTGTTTCATTAAAATGAAATGCATGAGTACTACCCGCATAGTCAGGTCTTTTACTACGAACGACTTTTGAATTTTCGTCAGAGTATCCTGGAGTATCGTATTTAAACCAACGCGCCCCATCAAATGCTAATGATGAATAAAATCTAGGCTCACGATCAAAATGTAATCTTGCTGTGGTGAAATTTGGTTCGATATAATATTTATCATCTTGTGTAGCTGTACGCAACTCCGTATCGTCACTAAAATTTAATGTTTTATCTTCATTGATAGGCACACCATTTTTTGTGTAAAACATTTTTGCAATTTTCAATGGTGGAGAGAAAATTTTACGGTTATCATTGTGGTTTTCTTCTGCACTCAATGGAGGCATTGCATCACGTTGTAAATCCCAAGTACGGCTATTAGGATCTGCCCAAATATGTTCTTCATTGAATTTTTCAGATATAGCCTGTCTCAATGTTAATTCTAGCTTCGTAGCATCAGAAATCGACAAGTTCCCACCTTGTGTAAAGGTAAATAAAGAATGTAAATTCGCTTCCGCAGTTTCAATAGCGTCTTTAGCAGCTTCTGCCGCTCTAGCCCATTTTGTATTATCAAACTCTTGTGGGAATAAAGATTTACCGTCTTTATTTTTCATACTTGAATAATCTGAATTGCCATTGAATAATGGACTTGCTGCTAATAATAATGTTTGTGCTTTTAATGCCTTTGCGATGGGCAATGTAATACGTCCCAATTCATTATTTCTATCCACGACTTGATCAGGCAAGTCTGAATAAGACTCTTCCAACAGATTAACGATATAATCTACGCATTCGTCGATTGAATTACGCGGAACATCCATCGCTTCTTTAGGCGCACTAACTGGAATATCGTCATCCATTATAGGAATTGGACCGTACATACGCATCAAATAGAAATGAAAATAAGCTTTCAAAAATTTAGCTTCAGATATCCAACGAGCACGTTCAGAAGAACCAATATCTGGAACTAAAGCAGGGTCAGACATATTATCAATAAAAATATTACAATGTCTTATCCCTTGATACAAACCTCTATTAGCATCATAATTCCCATACCAAAAGTTTACATAAGGGTCGGTTACGCGCTGATTTCCTCTTGCAATCTCGAAGGACCAAGGAGAAATACTGGTCTGATATGGAATCCATATTTCATCTCCTGCAAGAAATGCTGGATTATTCCATACATTTCCTTCTTTAGGAATATAGTTATATAGCGTAAATAAGTACTTTTCAGCCTCTACACGTAATCTAAATGCATATTCTATGGTCGCAACGTTGTCGGGTACGATATCCAGAAAATTCTTACAAGAATTCGTTGTACTCAACAATACAGCTGATACAGAAGCTAACGTGATATATTTCTTTATTTTTTTCGCTTTCATAATTAAAAATTTGCTTGAATACCAAAATTGTATGTACGTTGAATTGGATAACCTAAACCGTTACCTCCCATCTCAACATCCCACAATTTAAAATTGCTAATGGTAAATACGTTCATCATATTGGCGTAGAAACGAACTGAACCTAACTTATAGCGATTCAATAGAGATGAAGGCGCATTAAACCCTAATTCAATGTTTTTAAGACGTAAAAACTCGCCATTCCGCATCCACCATGTAGATTGTTGGTTATTATTACCTACAAAATAATCACTCAATCTTGGGAATAAAGCATACATATTTCTATTTTCTTCAGACCAATGACTTTCAGCAATCGCAGTTAATAGGCCATTTTGTGCACCACCATTACGAACAAATGGTGTTATGTTTTCTGGATTGATGAAGAATGAAGATTTACCTGAACCTTGGAAGAAAAATGAGAAATCAAAACCTTTATAACCTGTAGTACCACCAAATCCATATATCAACTCAGGAGAAGTAGGATATCCAATCGGAACAGCATCATTCCAAGTTATCATTTCATCCCCATTCATATCACGATATTTGATATCACCGGCCATATAATCACCAAATTGTTGGATTGGAGAGTTAGCAACATCATACTCATCAATAAATAAGCGCTCAGCGATTAACCCAAAAGCTTGTGCTGCGGAATGCCCTACTTGATATCTATAAGACATATGTTCTGGATACAACAACTCATCACGTTTTGTAATCTTTGATTGCGCGAATGTTAAATTACCCCTGTATTGGAAAAACCATCCTGTAGATAAGCTTTTGCTGTAATCAACGGAAATATCAAAGCCTTGTTTCTCAACTTTACCCGTATTTGCCATAGGGGTTGCCTGAAGACCAATGGTAGTACCGATGTATGATCTTGATTCTAGAATATTGGATTTATAATCTTTGTACGCGTCAGCTACGATATTGATACTTCCATTCAAAAATGACATATCAAAACCTAAGTTAATTTGTCTAGATTGTTCCCAAGCGATGTCATGGTTTGCATAACGGCTCACACTTACACCCGGTCTTGAATATTGATAATCATAACCAAATGTAGAACCATAACCTCCATTACCAATATTAACTTCTGACAAGTAAAAGAATCGATCTGTATCAGAACCTATCGCATCATTACCAATTATACCATATGTCGCTCTAAATTTCATATCGGAGATCACTGGTTTCAGCGTTTCAAAGAAGTTTTCATTCGAAATTCTATATGCTAGACCAAATGATGGAAAAAAACCAAAACGTTTTGATTCATGGAAACGTTCCGAACCATTATATCCGAAATTAAATTCAGCCAAATAACGATTATCGTATCCGTACGTAAAACGACCCGAAAGACCATTGTTACGACGAGGAAGACCAAGCTGTAATGAAGTAATATTATCTCTTGCAATTTTATAATCTTGGAATAAAGTAATTAACATACCGGACACATCATGTTTACCAAAATTACGCGCATAGTTTGCTGCAGCTTCTAAGTATAAAGTAGCGTTTATGTCTGAACCCGATGATCCATAACCCAAGAATTCTTGTCCTACTTGCCCAACAGATCCAGTTGTTCCATCATTGATTACACTTAAATCTATAGTATAATCTGCTGGGTCTAATCTTGCCGAATAATAAAATGGATTATAAGAGCGAGAAGTCTGACCATACGAATAGCGCTTAGCATAAGCCATCGTTCGGAAATTCAAACCTTTTGTGATAAAATCTAAATTCTGTTTGATTTCCAATTGCGGCATTAATGTAGAACGATTATACTGTCTATAGCCTCGCACCAATTCAGCATACGGATTTGACAATAACACACCATTTGTAGAATTACCGTCCATTACAACATGCCCACCAAATAATGGATGTTGAATATAAGGTAGATATTCTGCAGGGTATACTGCAGGGAATTGAACAGGATTAGACCATAATGCCATTCTAAAATATTCTGCACCATCGCGAGTAGGTCCATTATAATCATCAAATTGACCATACAGATTTACACGAGCTTCCGTAGTCTTAGTTAAGTCAATATTGATATTCGAACGCAATGAGTAGTTAATCAATTTAATATTGTTATTGAAATTGCTTGTACCATGCTTTTTCAATATACCATTATCAGCATTATAAGTCCCTGACACATAAAAACGTGCTCTATTACCGCCACCACTTGCACTTAAATTGTAACCTTGATTAAATGTATAATCCTTGATTAACATATCTACCCAATCATTATTTGGGTACAGATAAGGATCTGTTCCTCGAATAGTGTGCTCAATTTTAGCCTGTGAATAGGGCAAAGGTTTTGGAGTTGGTCTTGTCAAAACTGCTTCATTAGCCAAGTTCATGTATGTAATATTATCGGTCAACTGAATATTCTGCGTATTAGTAGAAAGCTTACCTTCAGTTCTTACCATAAATTTTGTCTTACCTTGAGCACCGGTCTTAGTGGTAATTAAAACAACACCATTTGCACCACGAGCACCGTATACAGCTGCAGCTGTTGCGTCTTTCAACACAGAAAAAGCCGAAATATCATCAGGTTGTAAACGAGCCATATCTGTTGATGTAGACTCAATACCATCAATTAATATTAAAGGATCTGTTTTTCCTGACCCAAAAGATCCCAAACCACGAATAAAGAATTGTGCATTATCTGCACCAGGCTCTCCCGAGCGCTGATAAGCAATCATGCCTGAAACACGTCCAGCAAGCATAGTAGTCAAATTAGAACTTGGTCCTTTAAGTTCCTTCGGATTCACCACCGTAATTGAGCTGACTAATGATGCTTTTTTCTGTGTACCAAAACCAACTACTACAGCTTCATCGATTTCATTACCTATCTTTTCGTTTAAAACAAGGTCAATAACATAAACACCAGTGGAGTTTGGTTTATAATCCGTGATCTTAATCTCTGTTTTTTCATAAGCAAGGTGATTGAAAATCACTATGGAATTTCTAGGAATTTCAAATTCGTAATAGCCTTTTACATCAGTAGATCCCAGTGCCCTTCCCGATTGCAAGGATATGGTAACTCCTGAGAGTGGTCCTTCTGTCCCTGTGACCACACCAGCGACGCGTATCACATCTTCTTGTGCATATGATGAAAGAATCATCAAGGAACACATCAAGGATAACAACAATCGCTTAAACAGGCTTGTTTTTAAGTAAATTTTGTCTCTCATAATTGGTAACTATAGGTTTCATTGTTAAATTTAAAAAGCTATTAATAAATGTTAATTGCACACTTATTAAAATACTATCATAGATTTCTTAGGTCATTATTTTTAATTAATACTGATTAATGGTTTTCATTGGTTAATAACAGAAGATAAATTTATATAAATATTGAACACTATTGTCGAACACTAGCGAACTTGTTAAATCCCGGTAACGATAGGTTAAAATTTGGTTGACTTAAGGAATGTTGAATGGGCAAAAGCAGATACAAACGTCAGTTTATAATCCACAAACCTGGCGACATCACTATTCCTAGCGAATACTTAGGCTATTTTGATGATTGTGAATAAGTACATTGAATCAAATCTTGTTTCATCTATTATTAGAGATGCGAATGCAGTAAATAAAAAATATGTACAGGATTTACGTATAGAATAAATCTATAATTTGAAATATATGTCAGCCAATTTATTTATCTTGTTTTCAGTATATAATTTCTGTCACGCACGCGTATCGCTTTGAATTCCGTACAGTAATTAATTGTTTTTTAAAACTTTACATATTACAGATCAAGCAGAATCCTTTGGGGGATACTAAAAAAATTCTTATTTTAGCATTTTAAATTAGATATCCGTTGCAAGAAGCCGAGCGTAAATTACTATCGCTTTTGATGCCCAAAGGGCTTTTAGAATACTTTCAAATTTTAGAAGTCAATCAGATTGAGAATCAACTCCATATTTATTTAGTTGAACTTAATATAGCTCCAGTTAGCTATGAGGCTAGCAAGCTGGAATCAAAAGGATTTATGCCATCCACTGAGATTTCAGACTTTCCTATCCGAGGTCAGAAAGTTACGCTAAATATTCGTTGTCGTCGCTGGACGGTTCTAGATACGGGACAGATCATCACAAGAGATTGGAATCTAGTTCGTGAGGGTACTCGAATGACTACGGAATTCGGGCTTTTTTTAAAGAAGATATTTGGATAACCATCCCGTAAGCACTCATTTGGTAGGATTATTCTTTCAAATGGATGGCAAGCAACTACAGGCTCAGTACAAAAACCACTTGAGTGATTTCCATGATTGGGACCAAAAGCCACATGCAGAGAGTTGGACATTGTTTGCTGAAAACATCTCTGAACGTCTGAGCATCGATGAGACTAGTTTTAGCAACGGTGAACTTTATACGATCGTAAGTTGTAAATCAGCAAAGGGGAAGAAAGGAACCATATTAGCGACTATAAGGGGAACAAAAGCAGATGATATCATAGCTGTTCTTGAAAAAATACCCTTACGCGCAAGAAATAAAGTAAAAGAGGTAACCATGGATATAGCACTAAACATGGCTAAGGCTATCTGTAGATGTTTCAGGAATGCTAGGCGCGTAATTGATAGATTCCATGTCCAAAAGCTAGCTTATGATGCAGTCCAAGAACTACGCATCAAGTATCGTTGGGAGGTATTGGATACAGAAAGTAAGAAGATAATAGAATCTCGAAAGCGAGGAATTGAATATGAGCCTGAGTTACTTCCTAATGGAGATACGCTCAAGCAACTATTGGCTCGATCTAGACACCTCTTGTTCAAGCACCCAAGCAAATGGTCCGAAAACCAAAAACAACGAGCTGAGTTGTTGTTCATGCGCTTTTCCAAGTTAAAACAAGCTTATGATCTTGGTGTTGCCTTAGGTGACGTCTTCAATAAATGCAAGGATAAAAAAGTCGCTTTTACAAAGTTAGGACTGTGGCACAATCAGGTAGAAAATGCGGGAATTGCTTCATTTGAAAGTGTCGCAAAATCAGTTGCTGCCCACCATCCTCAAATTCTACATTACTTCGACAATAGAAGTACAAACGCGTCCGCAGAATCCTTCAATGCAAAACTTAAGACATTCAGGAGTATATTTCGAGGTGCAAGAGATACTACCTTTTTCCTATACCGTGTGATGAAATTGTATGCTTAAAAGTGATTATCCCCCCAAACTTTCAGAATGATCCCTCCGAACATCCAAAAACAGGCTCAAAAGCCTATAAACGCAAAAAAGCTTCAAGTTGCCTTGAAGCTTTTTATAGTAGCGGGGAGCAGGCTACAATATTTTGAAATTTACACTTGAATATCAGGCATATACATTTGATTGTTTTCAAGTGCACACAGAATTGCACACACTTTTAATGATTTACTTCTCCATATAATTTAATATGTTTATATTTGTAATACTATGGAGCTAAAAGAATTTTTAAGTCAAAATCCTATCATCAACAAGAAGAAACTTTCGGAAGCAATGTATCCAGAAAACAAATCTCCTTCATCAAAGTTATTAAATAAACTTGAAGAAAGAGAAGTTGGAAGTGGAAAGCAAAGAATACTACCTGTTGATGTAGAAGCGTCAGTAAAGGCTCTTACGAAATTAAGAGATTCTATTAATCAATATATCGATTCAAACATTAAATAATATTTGAATATTCCTTTTCGATATATAAATACAATTGTTTATATTTGTGTTATTAAAAGTAACACACATTATGAACACACAAAACACTTTCGAAAATTGCGATCAGTTTGCTGACTACATCATTGATTCCATATTGGATTTTGGTGATATCGTTACCCTAGAATTTAATAGAATCACAAACTTAGATATACCTACTGGTAGATCATTAGAACAGTGGTTAATCGTCAATCCTCAAAGAGGTGAAAACTTTAAAAAATTTGGTACTGTAAAATCATTCCTTTATGATATTTACGAATTAACAAAATCACCTCTTTTTCAACATTACGAAAAAGCACGTCAAGCGTATTATTGGTGCTCAATGAACCCCGATAAGGCTGCAAGAATAAATCTTAATGAACATATTGCTGAATTAAATCAGGATCTTTTAGAAATCCCTTTAGAAGATCATACCTGGTATACTGAAAAATATGTGAAATTGTTTTTGGACTGGCTTTCGTCTAAAAGTCGTACAGCTTCGTCAATGGTTACTGGACCTGCAAATTTCAACACTCGAAGAAATGAGAAAGCGTTAAATGCAGAACGCAATAAATACCAGACTTTCTCTGAATGGCGCGAAAAAGCAAAAGAAGGAATTAGAAAGCGAGTTGAAAGAAATAAACCAGCCGAGCAAAAGAATGAAGAAAGCTGGAATATCCTTAAAGATCATATTATTAAACAGTCTGCAGTAATTCAGGGTATCGATAATGGTACCGAACCATATAGCCGCGCACTGTTTGTTTCCTCATTAGTCAACCCGATCGAAACAGCAGCTAAAAACGGTAAAACCGAATTAGTAGAAAAAGCTCTTAGTTTGATTGAAGAAATCAACAAACCTCTTAAGAAGCCTATCATAACACCTCGTCATAAGGTTTGGAATTTACGCGAACTTGCTTTCGATAAAAATAAGGCAAAAGAATCCCCACATAAAAGCGAAACTTATTCTATTCCTAACGGGCAAATAATCGTAAACTTTGAAGCTGATCGTATTCAAATCAAACATGATGAAAAGCCCAGCAAAGAAATAATTGAACTTCTCAAAAAGAATTCTTTCAACTGGTCACGCTTTCATGGATGCTGGCAAAGAAAAATTACCCTAAATACAAAATATGCAGTTAAAAAAATGTTCGACATTGCTATAAAATAAGGTCTTAAAATTTTATAGAACCTTATTATATTAGTGTATCCAATAATTAAACAGGCTTTAAGATTAATTTTGAATTTTAAAGCCTTCTCTAGCTTATGTCAAAAAAAATCATCAAAACACCAATCCTCATCATTAAAGATGAGTATTTCAAAGAAATCCTAGAAGGGAAAAAAGTTGAAGAATACAGAAGCTTAAGCGAGCATTATTTCAAAATGTTTTGCGAAAAAGGTAAGGATGGCTATTACGACAAAATGAAGCCTGTTAATGAAATCATTTTAGCAGTAGGTTACAACAAGAATCGCAAAACGGCCCTTGTTGAAGTAAAAGACATTTATATCTGTGAATTTCAAAACGAAATCCCAGAAGGATTTGAAAAAGGTGACGAATGCTTTGTCATTGAACTAGGAAAGGTCAAAAAGACTGATAACGTTTAATTATTGAACTATGGCAGAAACAGCTGAACAAAGACGAAGAACTGAACGACCAAGATATCGTATCGGTACTTCAAACAGTGGTGTTAGAACTATCACACCATCAAATGCGGCCGCGCGTCGTGACATGCGTCAACCTGGTATTACTCGTAGAACTAGATAATGACGCCTTTAGACATATTGAGAAATGTTAGATCACAGACTAACGAGATTATTCTATTCAGTTCTTTGAATGGCAAGGACTCAATATTGTTGACAGACATGTGTTGTAAGGTCTTTGATCGAGTTGTAAGTGTTTACTTATATACGGTTAAAGACCTTTCGCATATAGAAGCTTTTAAAAATACATTTTCAGCTAAATACAAGAACATCACCTTTATTGAGCGTCCACACTTTGCATTGTATGGATATCAAAAAAACGAATGGTTAGGCTATAAAGGACATGAAAAGTTAAAACGCAGGACATTAGCCCAAATTGCTCAAGATGTAAAGTCCGAAACTGGCATCGAATGGGCTTGTTTTGGATTTAAACGTACTGACGGCCTACAGCGTCGTCTAATGATGATGGCATTAGAAAAAGAAGGCACTAAAGGCTATAATCCGAAAACGAAAAACGTATACCCTATTGAAAGTTGGAAAAACGGACATGTGTTAGCTTATATCGACAAGATGCGATTACCACGGCCAACGGTATACGATCCAAAACATCAATCACAAGGCGTTACTCCTGGTGATTTAAATTTCCTTCTTTGGTGTAAACGATATTGCCCTGAAGATTATCAAAAAGTAATTAATGAATATCCGGAAGCTGCAACAATAATATTTGAACATGAGTACCAACAAGCATAAATCATCAGAACCAGTAACCCTAAAACGGTCACAAATTACGCTGGCACATTATAATCCACGCAAGATATCTCCCGAAGCTAAAAAACAGCTTAAGGCAAATATTAAGCGCCTTGGAATCATGGGTGGCATCATCTGGAATGAAGCAACAGGTAATTTAGTAGGTGGTCATCAAAAAATAGCTATCCTTGATGAGATCAATAAATACCCTACCAACGATTACGATGTAACAGTCGAAAAGGTTAATTTATCAGAAAAAGAGGAAATGGAGCAAAACATTTTCCTTAATTCGAAATCCGTTCAAGGTGAATTTGATAGCGATCTAATGGCTAATATCATCACCGATATTGACCCGTTATTAGCTGGACTTGACGAATACGATTTAACAATGCTTTCGCTTGATGCACCAGCAATAGACTTCACCGATATAATGGAAAAAGCATCAAAGCTCAACCCTCCTACTGCACCACAGACTAAAGAGGAAATCAGAGCGAAAAAAGAAAAATACAGTCAAGAGGTTGACGAAAAATGGGAAGGAGAACCGACGGTAACACTCTCTTTTGATTCCTTCGAAAATAAAGCAGAATTTATGGAAGCAATGGGTAAAGATCTATACGACAAAATTGTGAAAGGTGAAGAAGTGGCGGAAAGGGTGTTCAATGCCTAAACAACAAATGTTCATCGACTCCATTCACGGAATAACTGCAGTAGCAAATAGTAAAACAGGCGCATGGCAACTGATTAGGAATAAATGCCATGAAATGAATTTAGAAGTACCTACGTTCGAACAAATAAAAAAATTTGAAAATAGATATATCAAAAAATAATATTCGATATGCATCAACATTTTACAGAATACACCTTTGGGGATATTGTTTATTTGAAAACAGACGTTAATCAGGAGCAATGGATAATAACTGACATATTCCTTCATCCAAATAATGTTTGTGTATATACGATTGCTTGCGGAAACTCGAAACATGATGCCTATGATTTCGAATTATCCAGAGAGCAGAACAGCAACAAAAAGTTAGGGATTTAGCGTCTCCACCGTGTGGCAAAGTTACATTATGATACTAATTGATACACTTATTAAACTATAAATGGAAATATTAATCATTATCGGAATCATAGCTTTAATATTTTACGGCTATTTCCAAGCGAAAAAACAGGATACAATTTTAATTGATGACGCATTTCTTTCTCAACCAAATAAAAACGTCATTGCAGGGATGGATTTCGGTCAAGGAAAAGACAAAACAGCCACCGCCTATTATTTAAACGGTCTCATCATGACACCAAAACAATACGGTGAACTCCATGGAAATGGGAAAAGCAGAGTTAAGAAATCGAATCGTTTAAAACTTAGAAAATAGTTATGAAAGCAAGTGAAGCAAGGTTATTGAGTTCAAAGGAGCGTAGTAATAAATCAGGTAAAGACCTAGAGACAGTTTACAAACGAATTAACGCAGCAGTCTTAAAAGGTGAGTTCGATATTTTCTATTATGGAAGACTATCGTCAGAGACAAAAGAGCAATTAAAAGAAGACGGCTACACTGTTGAAGATATTAGCGATCCGAGAGATAATCTACCTACTTATAAAATTCAGTGGTAAAAAATTAATAAAATGAATTGGACATACATATTAATCGGAGCACTCATCGTAATTTATATTATTCAAGTGCTAATAGTTTTCAAAGAATTAGGTGAAGGCGAATACACTCGCAAATATCGTGTATTACTAGATCTGATACCGTTCTACTTTCTTGTACTGGCAATTATCGAATTTGGACATTTCCTCTTTGAGGTTTGCCTTGAGAACGCTATTGACGAATTTAAAAAGTTAAAGTAGGAATTATGACAAGAGAAGAAATAGTAAAAAGGTCCTTCAAACCTTATATGATTTTGATCTTTCATGATAGAGATAAGGATGTTGAGATGATGTTATTAGCAGCACATTTCGATAATGAGGTTTTTACCTTAGCTCCAGTTGATACAGATTTTTATGAAGATGAATCAATTACTGTTAGTATTTCCAAAGTATCATTTCCTAAGAAAGTAACAAAAATGAAGGTTTTGAAAACGTAATAAAATGGCCAACAAAGATAGATGGGATTACGAAAGCGAAGAGTTTTCAAATGCAATGGAGAACTACGCCATGAAAGGATTGACCGATAAAGAAATCGCTATTGAGGTTAGTTTAAACCCAACCTACTTTCTAGAATTAAAGTCAAAGTATGATTCAATATCTGATGCCTTAGCGCGTGGGCGTGCGAAGATCAATTCAGCAGTTAGGCAAAAATACCTTGCTGTTGCTTTGGGAGGTCTTAAACGCAAGTCTACCACACGCAAATTACCGTCAATGATGGAATCAGGAAGATATATTCAAGAAGACGGTATGGTTGTAATGGAAACCACGGAAGAGCTTCCACCAAATCCTCAAGCATTAGCTACTTGGTTATTCAATCACGATGAAGAATGGCGTAAAAAAGTTATTGACGGCAAGAAATTAGATGTTACAACAAACGGCAAGGAGCTAAACGGCAGTGTTAGCATTACTTCTTGGTTAGCAGCAAACAATGTAGATGACGATAACGAAGCAGGGGAAGATTCCGAAGAAGACGACAACGAGGAAGAAGATAACTAGGGAACGACCTAAGATTAAAATTGCTCCTCCTTACGTTCCATTATACGAAAATACTGATAAGTTCATCATCTTAATTACTGGTGGACGTGGTTCGGGAAAATCGTTTAATGGTTCATTGTTCCTTGAAAGGCTTAGTTTTGAGAAAGGTCATAGTGTCCTTTTCTCCCGTTATACGATGTCAAGTGCTGCAGACTCTGTAATCCCAGAGTTTCAAGAGAAAATCGATCTTGAAGGCACACAGCAGTTTTTTGAAGTCAAGAAAAACAACATCATCAATAAGTTTTCCAAAGTGCCTATTATGTTCCGTGGTATCAAAACCGGATCAGGTAATCAAACGGCAAAACTTAAATCAATACAGGGCTTAACAACCTTTGTTGGTGATGAGATGGAGGAATGGACCGACTTTGACAGCTATGAAAAGCTAATGTTATCCATTCGTCAAAAGGGTATTCAAAACAGAATCATTCTGATAATGAACCCTACTGATGACTCCCATTTCGTTTATGAGCAGTACATCAAAGACACTCATAAAATCGTTACTATCGATGGCGTAGACGTTCAGATATCGACGCATCCGAATGTATTACACATTCATACCAGCTATTTAGATAACATTGAGAATCTTGCTAGCAACTTCTTAGAGCGTATAGAGCAAATAAAGCAGGAATCTATTGCTCAAGCTACTGATGCACAAGGAAACTTTGATCGTGCAAAATTCCAAATGACCAAATACGCCAACGTTGTTATTGGTCGTTGGGCTGATATCAAAGAAGGTGTTATCCTCCCTAATACGAGAGAAGGTGAATTTGATGAATACCTCCCCTATTGTTATGGCCAAGATTATGGTTTTTCTGTCGATCCTGATACGCTTATACGCGTGGCTGTTGATCGTAAAAAAATGCTTATTTATGTTGATGAGGAATATTGCGACAAAAAAGACCTCGGTACCAACGATATCATTGCACTTAATAAATCACGCATTCTCAAGCCTAATGATTTAATTGTCGGAGATAGTGCAGAAGATCGATTGATTGCTGATATCAAGAAACAAGGCAAACTAAATATAATCGAATGTTGGAAAGCTCCTGGCTCTGTTGCTGCTTCTCTTCTGAAGATGAAAGATTACACAATTGTTTATACTCAACGAAGTAGAAACATCAAAACGGAGCTTAAAAACTACATCTGGAACGATAAAAAAGCTGGAATCCCCATAGACAAATGGAATCACACTATTGACGCAATTAGGTATGCATTCGACTTCTTGACTAAGAATGATCCAAACGCTAAGCAAAAAACAAAACAAGCATTAGAAAAAATTAAAGCTACCTCAAAAAGAAGAATAAGACGATGAAAAAAGAACAATTAGAGACGCTTATAAGCGGTGATTTTGGCAAGCTTGTCGATGTCATAAAAAAAACTGAAAAGGTAATCAAGCTGGGTAAAAACACTTTGTCAGTGGCTGATTGCATGAAGCAATACGATCCTTTTCTGCATGATGTAAACGATACAAATATAAGGGCAAACCGGATGTTAGATCATGAAGGTGAAAAATACGATGATGCCATCAGCGGAGACACCAAAACGTCAACGGAACAATCAGAAGTAGAAGTTAACCGCCTTCAATTGGCGCGTCAAATGCAAATTGTTGAAGCAGCAGTATTTTTTGAGTGTGGTGCCGAAATATCCCTTGAATACAACCAAGACAATGAAGCTAAGAAAGGATTATTCGAACTCATTCAAAAGGTTTGGAAAGATAATAAGCTCTATTTCGAAACTGAAGCTATTGTAGAGCGTCGAATGATTGAAACACATTGCGCTGAGCTTTGGTATGACTATGAAGATGAAAATTACTGGAAAGGAACTACATTAGAAGGTAGTATACGTAGACCAGGTTACTTACTTCTCTGTAAAGAAAATGGAGACGATATCTATCCAGTTTGGGATGAACACGGTGACCTTATAGGACTTGGTAGACGTTATGAAACTACTGATCCAGTAACCGATATCAAGACTATACACTTTGATTTTTATCATGCTGATCACATTATTTTAGGAAGTCAAGACGATGGTGGTCCGTGGGTAACAGAAACAAAAGAAGGTTACGGATTTCTCCCTATTGTTTACCATGAGCAAAAACGTCCTGAGTGGGCAAACATTCAACCACTAGCTAATAGAGAAGAAACCAACTTATCAAACCTTGCTGATACAAATGATTATTACGGTGACCCTACAATGGTGGTTGAAGGTGAGGCGGAATCCCTCCCTTCTCAAGGTGAAGTTGCGAAAGTTATTCAAGTAAAAGGAGGTGATCAAGGTCAAAGAGGTAGTGTATCATTCGCGCAGCCTGATGCAATGGTAGAATCTAAAAAGCTTGAATTTGATCGTCTGAAACAAGAGCAGTTCGATATCACCAACACTCCCGACATTAGCTTCAATACCATGTCTCAATTAATGAGCAATGGTACATCTGGAATCGCTTTGCGTTTGCTATTTATGGGGCCACAAATGAAAGGCAATAAAGCTCAGAAACGTTTAAAGGAAATGCTAACCAGGAGAAACAATGTTATCCGAAAAATGCTTATTTCTTTCAGCCCTGAGGATTTTAAAGATATGGATGATGTTATACCAGCAATCAAAGTTAAAGATGCATTACCAGTCAACAAAGAAGAATTAATCTCGCATGTAACTAGTATGGTAAATGCTAAATTGCTTTCACGTAAAACAGCTATGCAAATGTTAGGTGAAGTAACCGATATTGAAGCGGAACAAAGACAAATACTGGAAGAGGCTAGACAGGATCAAGAGTTTCAAAGCAAAACTTTTGAAAAATAATATATCAAAAAAGAATAAATAATATATAATTGTATTTGTTTATATAAAAAGTGTTTTATATCTTTGTTTAACACAAGTAAGGAAATAAATAGATAGAAAATAAAATGTAGTCCGTATGGTGAGCAAAGAGATTTTGCTACAGCTTTGGAATTGGGCGGCATGAAACAAAGGTCTACATTTATGACATAAACCCAATTTTCGAGAAGATTAACGACACGTAGTCGGTTGGGGAAAGAAAATAACCTAGCGAATAATAACGCTTAGCTAGGGATAACCAAAGTTAATTGAGTATACGTTCTTTATACTTTGGTTTGTTGAAACATTGAGGTGTGGCGGAATTGGTAGACGCACCGTCGTGTGGTGTCTTGTAGTATGGAAATCTACAAAACGAATTATAGAGTAAGTAAGGAAGAGGCACACACGGTTACTCATACAGGTTCGGATCCTGTCGCCTTGACAACCCGATCCTAAGGGTAAAAATAAAAGGAGAGTTAGCAATTCGCTCATAAGGTAAAAGTGTTTAGTATGACAAATAATACTTGACTAATAGAATAGTAATTGACAGCTGGAAAGACAGAATACCATATCTACAAGTTAACTCTTTATCATTGATACTTGTTAGAAAGTCGGTAGTGAATGATATGACAGTCGGAATGATAGCGACACCACCCCGTTAGTTTACTATGTTGGGTGGTTTAAAATCGTCTTTTCATAATTTAGGTTTATAATTGGTTAGTTAGACCGTGTAGTTGTTCCCAGCTTCTGCACGGTTTTTTGTTATATAAAAATAAATGTCATTGAAAGTGATTAAAATATTACTTTTGGCCACAAACTTTTAAATTATTCACCAAAATGAAATTTTTAATATTATCCATTACTTTACTTACTTGTATCAATTTTTGTTTTGCACAATTTACTCCTCCGACGCGTATAAACACACCATATGGAGCAGTAACGGTTAAAGGAAATTACAACCCCCAATTCTTTAATCATCAATATTATCAAAGAATTCCATCTTCAAAACATGATTATTCCGTAGAATTAAAAAATGGTGAAGTAATAGAAGTTCGTTCTAAGATTCATTTTCAAGACTCTATTTCTTATTTAAAATGGAAAGTTGACGGAAAAACCAAAACATTATACCCTCAAGAAACAAACAAAATATATTTTACTAATAAGAAGTATCAAGCATTTAAAGGACTTGCTGTAAAAGATAGGTGGGTGTTTTTATTAAAATATTCCAACATAAACACTTATACCATTACACCAGATCACGAAGTCGTTAAAGTCATAACACACATTCAAAAAGGGGATCTAGCAGAAATAGTAGAATTTACTGTTGACAATTTAAAAAAGATGATCTCTGATAATCCAGCTGCAGTAAAATTATTAGAAAAAAATAAGCTCGAAAAAGCACTAAATGAATATAATAAGAGATGATGATGGTTCAAAAAATGAGCCGTAAACGTTTAGTTAGACCGCTCTGCATCGCCAGGTGATTTGAGCGGTTTTTTTTATAAATAACACATAATAATTATAAATCTTTCAATATCCGCCTCTAGTTAAATTCAATTTGCGACTGAACAGGTATATTATATTTTGCTCCATATTTTTGTACAAATGCATTCCACTCTGTGCACTCTTTCATCATATCAATTGATTGTTGGATATAAACAAGAAGCTGTTGTCTTCCATCTTCATTAAGCCATTGAAAATGTTTAAATTGTCTAATTCCAAATTCGATATAAGGATTTATAGATTGAAGTTGGGGAAGAATTGATTTGTCAAATCTTGCATATATGCAAAAATTAGTATATTTCCCAACTACACTTGGTCTTAAAGTTTTATTTTTATTCTGTTGCCAGTGATTTAATCTAAAAATATTATCATAAAATTCCTGAGGGAACATTTTTTCGTATGTTGCAACGTTTTTTAAGAGATATACTCTTCTATTCAAAATCTCTTCTTCTGAGATTATTTTGCCACTAAATAACTGGATTTTTTGACTTTCGAAATCTAAAGACTTGTCAGAAAACTTACTTTCTATTTTATGATTTAAATTGTCAAAAATAAATTGTAATTCACTTTGTTTTTCATCCTTTAGGATGTCTTGACTTGTTTTTTTAGACATGGGCAATTGTTTAGAGCCCTTAATATTTCTATTTCTCATGTTTATGTTTATATGGTTAATTATATAATTCTTTATTTCGGTTGTAATAATTACTAATTGAAGCAAGATCTTTCCAATCTGAATCAAGATTACTTAGCCAGATAGATTTATCAGGGTTGAAATCATTTGCTCTTACCCAAGCATATCTATTTTTCTTTCCTGAATCAAATGCATCAAATGTATATATCATACTTTCATGAATATCATTAATTTTAGCAATTCTTGCTATCTCATATTTATTATTAATAAATTCCTTAACCCTTCTTGTTTTTTCTTCAGAAAAGAAATATTTACGAGCAAAAGAATCAGCTTCCAATTCTTTTTCTTTTAGGGCTAAATCTTCATCATCATTATCAGATATGTGATATTTACTTTCTTTTATTTCATCCCAATCAAAAAGTACATGAAATAGCTCATGCAGTAAAGCGAACCAAATTGTAGCATAAAACCCTTTATAATTTGTTAAAACAATACATGGTTTATCGTTAAATGAAATAGTTGCTCCTCTTAAATGTAGTCCGGAAGTTGGTGGAAAATATATTACTGTAACACCAAGTCTGTAAAGTTTTTTTATTACACTTTTTAATCCTTCCTCTGGCTTTGTAGAGTGCCATCTTATTTCAGGAATATATTCGATAAGCTCTTTACGATTATATTCGTAAGGATTGGAGATGTCTTCAAAAATTTTTTCAGCAGCTAATATCCATTGGTCTCGTTCCGCTACATTTTTTGGGGGAATTTTTCCTGCACTAAAAGCGGGCTTAATGACACCTAACTTTAAAAACTGTATATTTTCAACTCCATAAAGCGCACATAATTTATTATTTATATCGGTGTAATCTGTTAAATTGTTAATGAAGCCACACTTTTTAAATGCCAATAAATCGAAGTTATTTTGTATAAATTCAATTGTTGTAACATCTATACCAATATTATCCACATTATTTCTTTCAATACTTTCAAGATAGAGTAATACTAGTTCATCTTTACTAAGTTGCAAGAAAGTACCGAGTTTTAATAATACAGAATAATCTACGCGTTTTTGCTCTCCATCCAGTATTCCCACAAGTGTTCGATGTTGGATATCTAAAAGATCACAAACACCTCTAAAAGAAATATTTAAATCCTTCATCCTTTTCTCAAAATATTCCTTCAAAGAAAGCTTATTCGAAACTCTTCCTTTTCCTAAAGCTTTATTTAGGATCTCATCAACATTAAAATCAGACATATCAAACTTTTGCTGTAAAATTACAACACAAATATACTATTTTAAATGAACTTATATACACAATAATGAAATTTGCTGTAATTATGCAGCATTTTTATTCGGCTAAACAGCAGAATTAAGTGATATAAATTAGATTTTAAAAATACTTATAGACACCAATGAAAATTCTGTTAGTTTAAATGAGCTACAAACTCTATTGAATACATTAATTTGATAACCTAGCAATAAGTCTAATATGTTCTTTTGAAACGTTATTAATTAATGGTTTATAATTAAATGATGTTTCAATCCCCCCCAACTGAAGATCATTTGACTTATCAATAGAATCAAGTAATTCATCAATATAATCCTCATTTAGAACATCCTGTGGATTACTCTCTAAAAAATTCCCATAATTATTAATATCATGTAAAAAATCTGAATCTGCTAATCCCCATATTGTGTTTTCTTTACACTTATTTGCTTTCCTTGTGTGTCTCTTTTTAGAGTTAAGGTTAATTCGTAAGACTTGAAATTTATTTTTTCGAATTAAGGATTGCCAAAATTCTTTTGATCCAGGACAAGTATGATATTTATCAGATAAAATTTCATATCCAAAATCTTTAATTAATAATTCAAATAAATATGTTAAAAACCCTCTTTGCCTAATTTTTGAATATGTCCATATAATTTCAAAATATTGTTTATTAAAATACTCCCTTATTTCTCCATGAACAAGGGACATAGTGTCACGTTGATTTTTATCGATTAATTTGAAAGTTAATTGATCCTTAGATACTTTTATCGCTTCAAACATTCGTGAGGGTATATTTTCTGGTTTATAATCATCAAATATCTTTTCTGAATATAAATTGTTTCCGAAATCATAATTTAACTCATCTTTCTTCTTTACAACAGGCATTCTTAATAATTGGTTAAGAGTAATATTTAGGTTATCTTAAAGTTTTAAAACATTCCCTTCTCAATATAAGGATATAAAATTAGCAAAAACAAGATATAAAAGTTATCTTTTGTGGGCAAGATATAAATCCCTTCTTTGAACCTATTTTTCAACCACTTTGCATATTACTACCTTTACTCAATCCCCAACATCATGGAAATAACAATTTTTCCATCAACCCACCAGTAAATAAAAAAGCCCACATCCTAATCGATATGGGCTCAATACTATTAACACAATTGTAGAATATTTAAATCTTAATCAAAGTCAAATAAGTCGGATAAGAAAGATTTCTTTTTCTTTCTATGCTGTGGGTGGGAGTATCTATCGTCTCTATCGTACTCTTGTGGATGTGTCCTTCGATCGTACTCTTGTTGTTGAGGTCTATTATAGTTTACATCTGTACTTTGTGTAGCAGAATATTCTAACAGTTTATCCAGCTCACCTTTATCTAACCAAATGCCTCTGCATTTAGGACAATAATCAATTTCAACATTTTGACGCATCGTCATTAATAGCGTTTCGTTACAGTTAGGACATTTCATAGTTCTTCAATTTATTTATTTCTCAATTTACCCATAAATTGCCAGAAGTGGTTTTACATTAGCATTTTTTAACATTATGGGAATATGTATTCTTACAGTCTCGTCCTTATATCTTCTCTTAAAATATTAAATTGCAATTAATATATAACCAAAAAAAAATGAACACCATGGAACTAGCAATGCAATTAAATTTACTGGAGAAAATAATTATTGACTGTATCCAAATTGGGTATGATAAAGCAATGGAGGATCACAATGAAGACACCAAAGTTGAAGTCTCTAAAAACTGGGCCTACAAAAAGTATGGTCGTAAAACAGTGGATTCATGGATTAAATATAAATTAATAAAAGTTTTATTGCGTGAAGGGCATGATAGATTGAACAGGCACGAATTATATAAGACCCATAAAGTATACAACTGGCATATACATATGATTCAAATGAAGGGTAAGCGGACCTGAAATTAAACAATTCAGATTACCAGATATATTCATTATAATCTATCTTGAAAAAATAAAGTGGAGAATAATATCTATATCTCCACTTCATAAGTAATTGTATAACCAATCTCCCCAGACCCAATTTCATCGCTGTTTATCTCATGATCGACATATTCAATCGATTTATAATCATACTGCTCTTGTAGGTCCTCTGCTATCACTTGGATTTGACTCTGCAAAAACTTATCACCTTTATCTCCATCGATCATGTTTATTGAGAGGGTAAGGGTTGCTGTAATTAGTTCTTTCATGGTTAAATATAAGATTTATAATAAATAAGGCTCTATAATATTTTAAGCCCTTATTACTCCTTTGGTTTTTCCTTTATTCTTTGAATATAAATGATTTTTGTGAAAACAGAACTTCATAAAATAGTTAACAAATATGAACATCCAAGAAAGAGTATTATCTACTTTGAAACCCTTAGTTGCAAGTAAGGGGTTCGGAGCTACTACAGTGGAAGGGCTGGCATCAGACCTGAGCGCTAATCTAACAGATGAAAGTACGGACGAGGAAATTACAAACGCAATTAATGGGGCTATGCCTTTTTTTAATCGTATGCAAGCGGAAAACACCCGTTATGCTAACGAAATCAAAAAGAAGACCCAACAACCTGCGAATCCTGCTCCTACAGAACCTAACAACCCAAATCCAGCAAATCCTGAACCTACCGGTGCAGATAAAGTTATTGCGGAGTTGGCAAAAAAAGTTGATTTGTTATTACAGCAAAACAACGACATGACCATTAAGCAAAAATGGGCAAAATTAGCAGAAGCTAATGGTATCACTAACGAAACACTTATTAACAAGTGGCAACCATCCCAAGAAGAAGATTTTGACAGCGCAATGGAAGAGTTGAAAGCATTTAGCAAAGAATTTGTTAAAAAAGCTGCAAACGAACGTTCGCCTGGCAAACCTAATTCAGGAGAACCTGGTGATCCAAATTCAAATAAACCAAAAGACCTTACAGCAAATGGTAAAGCTGCTTTAGAAGGTTTGAAAAAAGCGAATGATCGTCACGCTAAAAAATAGACGATCTTATTTAAATTCAAATTGAAATGAATATTCGTAGAGAATCATACAGCCCAGAACCACCTGTATTTCAACACGACAAAACCTTACAATTATTAACTGGAGGTTTTGTTTTGAATGTAACAGGTTTTCCTAATGGCCATATTATCCGCATGGGTACAGCTATTATGGTTGACGAATTAGCACGAACAGCGATTCCTGTTAAATCAGCTACAGTAACAAAAGCAATTGTTACTGCTGACACGGAAATTGAGGTTGCAAAAGGTCACGTCCTAGTAGTTGGTGATAAGTTGAATGGTAAAACTATTTCCGCTATTGACACATCAGAATCAACTCATGATAAAATTACTTTAGCTGCAGCCTATGGAAAAGCGGAGGCAAATGGTAATACAATTGGTTCAGGAGACGGTAATGCTTTATTGTACAATTCAATCAAAGTTATTACTGGTAACACACATCCAGTTGATGCAGTGGTAGGTGGTTTGGTTTATGCTCGTCGTATCGGTTTTATTTCCGCTACTACTAAGGCAAATTTACCAAACGTTATTTTTTCACAAACAAAATAATTGAGGGATGGATTTACAAAGATCAGCTCTATTACAATTTTTGGCGAATGAGGGTATCACGCCAGAAATCATGCTTGAAACGGCAGAAGCACGTTTCGCTCCTTTATGGTTCCCTCAATATTTTAGAACTGCAGATCCGACTGTTTCATTAGAGTTTCAAACGATTCTTTCTGCTGAGACTTTAGAAGCTATGGCAACCGTTGGCTCTCGTGAATCAGAAGTTCCATTACACGGCCGTCAAGGTTTAGAAAAATTAAAAGGTGAAGTGCCTCCTATTTTTGTGGGGCGTAAATTCAATGCTCAAGAGTTGAGAAACCTTGAAATCCTTTTAGGTTCTAATGCATTAGGTCTTCCAGAAAGATTACGTCAAGTAATGGCACGTGAGATTGAAGACTACGCATACTGTCGTAACTCTGTTTTACGTCGTTTGGACTTTATGTGTAAGCAAGCTGTTTCATACGGTTCTGTCACAATTAACTTAGACAACAACCCTAAAGGTATTTTCTTTGATGTACCATTAGTTGGAGCAGACAATAAGGTTAATTCAGTTGGTGATTGGTCCAATGTAGATACGGATATCATTCAAGACTTCGAAAAAATGCGTTTAAAAGCTCTTAAATTAGGAGTATCTTTTGAGCGTGTAATGATCTCAGAAGCTCTTTGGTTCAAAATCATCAAGAATAAATCTTTACGCGACTTCTTGAAAGGTTATTTCAATCCAGGGTCGAATGCACGCTTTGCTACAAACTTGGAGAATGTGAACGCTGCATTTACCGCTGAACGTTTCCCTATTTTCGAAATAGTTTCGGATTTAGCTTACATCGATTCAGATGGCAAAAAACAAGCTGTTCCTCAAAATGGTTGGAGTCAAACAAATGCTATTTTTGTTCCTGCAGGTGATTTAGGTGTTATCCATAATGCACTAGCTGATGAGCAAATCACACCAGTTGACAATGTTGATTACTTAGTTGCCGATAACGTTCTTTTATCAAGATGGAGAACTCGTAAACCAAGTGCAGAAATAACAGAGGCAGTATATAATGCTTTCCCAGGATTTGAGCAAGCTAAAAAAGTAGTTATTCTTAATACATTAGGAGCTTAAATTTTGCAACTAATTATATCAAATAATAATACTTGATATGAATATTAAAGAAGCCTTTCACAGTATAATTAAGCCTTTTGAAGTAGATGAAGAGGATGTAGAATTAGCGTTATTAAATGCTGGCCTTGACGGATCAGGTGAATATAACGCTAGTTTGCAATCTGCAGTTGAAAAAAGCACAATTGATTTAATGTTTCAAGTTATTTCGGTAACATCTGAATCAGAAAGTCAATACAGCACTTCGAGAGATGCAAAATTACTCCGTGAAAGGCTTCTTTTTTTTGCTCGTAAACACGGAAGAAAGGATATCACTAATGCGTTGAATCCTTCTGTTAAAGTGAAAAATATAAGCCGTATGCGATGATTAAAAGAAGAATCCATACGTTAAAGGCTACAATTAGCAGTTCTCAGGAGCCATACGAAGATGCCAACGGCAATATTATCTTTCCTGATGGAAGTAGTGAAGTTGTAGAAAGATCATGCAGAGCTGAAAGCAACACTCTTGATGGCCGTACGAAAGGTACTGACGTTTTCAATTTTGAATACAACTATTTAGTGTTTACGGACACAAAAATTAAAGAACTACCCTACTCTACTCCTGTTGAAATCACCATTGACAAAACTGGTGAAATATTTGGCAAAGGTGAGGTGGTGAAGTTTGAAAGAGGTCAAAGAGTAACACGTATATGGCTGAAATAAGGATTAAAGCATCTTTCAAAATGGCTGATGTAAAAAAGCATTTCAGTGACTACAAAAATCATATTAATGATCATGTGGTTGAAGTGTTGAAATCATTAGCAGACAACTCCGCTGAGAGTTTACGTAAGAACGCAGACTTCTTAAATCACACATTCAATCTTAGAAGCTCATTAGGCACTGTTGTTTTCCGTGATGGAAATATAGTCTACGAGAATTTTAAAGACGTTGGAGGTGATGATGGATACAAAAAAGGCAAAGCAGTTGCAGAGGCTAATATCCCCAAATCAGGCATAGGAATGATGTTAGTAGCCGGTGAAGATTACGCATTGTACGTCGAGGCTAAAAATAATAAATGGGTTATTTCTGGTAGCTCAATGGAGTTATCTAAAACATTACAAAAATTAATATGACAGCAGCGGAGGGATTAGATCATGTCTTTTTTATAATTTGGAATAGCACTCTTAAAACCAATATATCAGGAGCTGTAAGACGATACCTTAGGCCAACAAATAGCAATAACGAAGATGTAACTATCAATGTTCTAAATCCAATTGATTTTGAGCAGTTACAGGAAGGAATTTTCAACGTTAATGTTTTTGTGCCTAATCCTGAGTATTCAGCTACTGTAGATGGTAAAGCTGTAAGGTTGCGAGATCTTCCAAATCAACAAAGAATATCCGTTTTATCTGCCTTTTGTAATGTGGTCTTAAAATTCAATTACGACAAAACTAAGCATGTTTTATTGGAGCTTCAAACTCAAAACATACTACCTGAAAACGAGCAAACAATAATTAATAACAGAGTAAAATTAACTATCAAAAATCTATAAAGATGGCAGTAGAAAATTCAAGCTTAGGCTTACAATACATTGGTGTAGCAGATGTTACAGCCAATGCTGTTCCAACTGTTTATACAGAATTGGAAGACGCTGTAATTGATTCCGCAAGCGTTACAGAAAATGAACCAACTACGGAGGATATTAGAATTGAACAGAGACGCGGTATTTATCGGACTATCACTACAGAAGAAGGATCGACTGTTTTTGCTGTTCAATTATATGATGTATCAGTAGACAATTTAGAATTGCTTAAAGGCGGTACCGTTACAGCTCCTGCAGCAGGTAAAGGTAAGACTTGGTCTAATAAAGATTCTTCATTTGAAGTTAATAAAGCGGTTAAACTGGTTACTCTAGATGGATATAAGCTTTATATTCCAAATGGAAAAGTTGTAGCGTTAGTAACTTTCGCCTTAGCTAAATCAGGATTAGCAACAGTTTCATTAACTATTACAGCTCAAGACCACACAGAAGGATCTGTTTTATGGGAAGAGCCTGTATCTGGAGAATAAAATTTCTAATGATATTTGCTTAAAAAAAGTCTTTACATTAATTTGTAAAGGCTTTTTTGGTATCAATAAGTATCATAATATAACTTTCACACACGGTTGAGACAACATAATTTTACTTTTCATATATTTGATTAAAATTAATCTCAAATTAAATTATGAAAAAATATATCTTGATATTATTAGTAACCATAGTATCTTTTAAATCATACTCTCAGCAGGTTGTTATTAATCCTGAAGGTATTAACTTTACTAATGGAAAAAATGATATTATTATCGAAAATAATAAATTAGCAAAGGAGTCTATTAGTCAAATTGTTAAAAATGTAAAATCAAAGCATCAATCTCAATATATAAAAATTGATACTGAAGATGATGTTATAATCATAAATGATTTTATTCCAGGATATACAAAAACTGATAAAGCTGCAGGTAGTGCATATCTCTTAGATCTTTCGTATAAAATAACAGTAGATATTAAGGATAATAAATATCGTGTAAATGCACCAATAGTTAATATCTCAGCAAACCAAAAATATGATGGACACGCCGTTAGTGTTAACCAAGGTGTGCAATTTACAATAGAAATGGGTATAAAAGGCAAGAGGGATATGTGGAGTAATAGCGCAAAGAAACTATATATTTACGATGAAAAAGATAAACTTATTGAAAAAACAACAAAGGAAAAGCTTGAAAAGGACTTATCAAAAATATTAAACATCATTATTGATCAAAGCGACAAATCTGATTGGTAAATGGCTAAAAATTCAAATGTTTTAAAATATAAGCCTCTCATCGAGGCTTTTTCTTTTTTAAGCAACTAAAAAGGGTTAAAAAAACTTTAGCACCTTATTTTATTTGAAACTATTCCTTATTTCATTTTGAAGTTTCAATATTTGTGATTATATCATAAAATAATAATGGATATATCTCAAAAAGTAATATTCGGAGCATTTGCTGAAAAAAGTAAGGCGTTTGTTTTTAAGATCAGACCTAAAGATTGGAAAGATAAATTTCTTCAATTAGTTGGGTTGCAGCCTAAAGAACGAACTTTGTATGTTTCTCCTATTTGTTTAGGTGCAAGATCATTGTGTTCCACCTACATTAATAAATTATCTTTTGATAAATATTTAAATAATACTGTTTTCAGAGCTGGAACAGAACTAGCGGAACATGAGTCTAAAAACTTAATAATGTTTCTTGCTACTGTTTTATGGAATAAAAAAAGTACTCCTCCATCGTGGTTGATTGATTGTATTGAGCAAATGAATCAGGACGATTTAGATCAAGTAATTGAATTTGCATTTGAATCGTTAAACACACAGGCTTTTTTAAATTCTATCATCTCAATGACGGGGGTGAGCCTTCAAACGGACGAGATAATAGCGCCCGAAAAAGAAAGCCAGGAAAGTACAAAATAAACCATTGGGAGATAATAGGCAATGCTATGAAGTATTGGCGATTAACATACGATCAATGCCTCTGGAATATCTCATACCAAAATTTGATCATGCTAAATGCTAGCATTCCAGAATATGACGAAAAAGGCAATAAAGTAGAGGCTCCTAAAGAGGTATCAGGTAAAGATTTAGCATCGAGATTTAAGAAGAAAGTGAATTAAATGGCAACGGAACTAGAAGGAAAACCTTTAAAATTTACAGCAGTTTTTGAAAGTAAGGACGCTGAAATGAAGATGGATGAATTTTTGAAAAAAGTTCAGAACATCAATACTAAAGGTGTGAGTAATAATGCCGCCAAAGCTGTTAATCAATCTTCTGGTCAATACAAATCTATTCTAACTGATGTAACACAGTCATTCAATGATTTTGTCACCTCCAATGATCGTTTCTATTCAGCCATAGCTAAATCAGAATTAGCATTACGTAAAGTTAATGTTGAGCAAAATTATCTTAATGCTGAAATGCGTCGTGGACTAATTACCGACGAAGAATATATTCAAAAAAGTGCACAATTAGCTCAAGTTAGGGAGCGTTTAAGTGCTCAATTGAAAGATAATAAAGCTCAACTTCAACAATATAATTCAGTGGCCAGCACAAAGCCTAAATTCACACGTCAAGACACGTTAAACGAATTAGGATCTGCTCATGGAAATTTATCAGCATCCCCTAACCTATCGGCCACTGAAGCATTTGCTCGAGCGACTCAACAGAGTATTGATAAATTAAACGCTGAACTTCTTGAGTTAGATGCAAATTTGAAATCAGGAGCTATTACTAATGATCAATACGCTAAGAGTACTGCTGATATAAATAATAAGCTAAAGGAAGCACAATTAAATCAAGAGCATTTTAATCAAAATATTGGTAAAGGCTTCGCTCCTACCGAGGAAATATCAAAACAAAAAACTGTTTTAGATGCTGTATCATCTGAATATAAAGAGCTTATTAGCGAAGCTTCCAGTGCATTTCAATCGATCAGTCCAGAAGCACAGAAATTAACAAATAACCTTGTTGGCCTCCGGGAAGAAAACAGAAAACTTGTTTCTGCTCAAAAAGAACTAGATGAAGCATACAAACGAGGTGATATAACACTAAACCAATATCTTCAAGCTAGTCGTGATTTAGGGGTTCAACAAGGAGCGATTAAAACTCGTATTGCTGAAACTCGTAAAGAGATTTCTCAAATAGACGCTGCAGAGCGTAAAGCTATCGGTTCTATTGCTGAGAAAACAGCAAAACTAACTCAATTAAAACAGCGTTACGATCAACTTTCAGAAGCTCAAAGGAATAATATCAATGTTGGTGGAAAAATCCGTAAGGAGTATCAAGATTTAACCAAAGAGGTAAACAAACTTAATACGTCCTTATCTGGTACTAAAAGTGACGGTGTAGGCGCTCTTTTCTCATCTATACAAGGAATAGCCGGAGTAATGGGAATCGCCTTTGGTACTCAGCAATTAGTTTCTTTCGGTAAAGAGTTATTTAGCATTGCTCAGCGTGCTGAGGGTGTGGAATTAGCATTTGCTAGAATTGGTGATCCAACTGCTTTAGATAGACTCCGTGTCGCAACAAAAGGCACTGTATCCGATCTTGATTTAATGACTCAAGCGGTTCGTGCTGATAAGTTCCGTATACCAATGGATGTTTTAGCTAAAGGATTAGAGTTTGCACGTCGTAGAGCAAATGAAACTGGTCAAAGCATTGATTACCTTACAGAATCATTTGTTAACGGCTTAGGGCGTCAATCAAAGCTTATTTTAGATAATCTTGGTATCTCTACTATAGAGCTTTCAGAAGAAATTGAAAAAACTGGCAATTTTATGAAAGCAGTATCCAATATTATGGATAAAGATCTTTCTAGAGGAGGTCAGGTTATTGATATGCTTTCTGACAAGACAGACAGGTTAGCTGCAAGATGGGAAAATGTTAAAAAGAAGATATCAGACGCTATGCGTGCCTGGTTTTACACAGGTGCTGGCGGAGCTTCTCCCGAAGGTATAGAGAAACATGTTATTGCCTTAAACAAAGCATATGAAGGTTTTGATAACAGAAACTCAGAACAGCAAAAAAAGGTAATTAATCAAATTCAATCCGAATTAGATTTTGAAAAAAAACGTTCTCAATCCATTGCAAAAAGCATTGAACAGGAGTCAATTAAAAGATATGGAAAAGTAGATGCTGCTTTTGTTTCTACCTTATCTCAGCAAAAAGGCCTTGATAAAAGCTTAGAGAAACTTAATGCTTTAGAGGCTACTTTACTGAAATTTAAAGGTGCTAACGCGGAATTAGATAAACAGAATAGACAAAAACAAGGGATTTTCAATTTAGAAGAATTAGAGGAAAAACTATCAGGTGCGCAAACAGCTCTTAAAACAAGTGTTGACAAAAACGAACAGGCTAAACTTCGAAAAGAAATTGCTGGTTATCAAAAACAAATAGAAGCAATCAATGGTAAGTCGAGCAAAAAAGCAGATGCAGCTCAAAGAGAACAAGAACGCAAATTAGAACAAGCCAGACAAGCCTTAGAACGTGAACGTAAACTTCAGGGTGATATTGATACATTAGCAAATCAGTCTACACGTAATCAACTTAGTCGTAATGAGGAAGAAATAGCTTCAATTAAGGACAAATACGCTAAAATGAGTGAGGAGATACGCAAATTTTATGCTGATCCCAAGAATAAAGGCTTGAAAGTCGATGAAGGAAAGTTAAAGCAAGCGCAAGATTTTGAAATTAGCGAGGCCAAAACACGTCAGGAGGGCAATGATCTTCTTAAACAATTAAATGAACAACGTAAAATTTACGATGAGTATTACAGTTATTTAGAATCCACCTCAAAAGAAGAAGCTGATAAAAGATTTAAAGATGATTTACCATTAATTAATGGATTTATAGATAGGTTAAGAGCTGCAAAAATTCAATTTGCTTCTTTAGGAGATTTAGCATCCAACTCTTTTGATGGAGTCAGCGGAGCTTTAACACAAGCTCAAAAAGAAGTTAGTGACGGTATTGATGCTTTAGAAAAGGATGTTAATGATAAAAGAGTAGCTAACGAAAGAAATAGAATAGCTGAAGCTTTGCAGTTAGCTCAAGATTTCAATGCTGAAAGATTAAAAATCGAAAAAAAATATCAAGATGCTCGTGTTTCACTTGGTAAAGCCATAACTCCTGAAGAAGATAAGGAATTAACTCGTAAAGAAAATAAAGAGAAATCACAATTAGCAGTTACACAGCTACAAGAATCTGATGCATGGGCATCTTTGTTTTCAGATTTAGATAACAAAACGGTTAAGCAAATTGAAACGCTTATTGCAGAAATCGAAAAGCAATTCGATGATCTGTCAGTAAATTTTGACCCTATTGATCTTGCGGCCACTCGCAAAAAGCTTCAAGAAGCGAAAGATATTATCATTGACACTAATCCTTTCAAAGCTGTAGGTGTAGCTCTAAAGGGAATTTTCAAAGGAGCATCTGATGATAGTACAGAAAGTGCTGAAGAGATACGTCAACATTGGACCAATCTTTCTAAAGCAACAAATAAAAGTTTTGCATTCATCGAAAACGCTATTAACTCCGCTGAGTTTTTAGGTGACGCATTAGGGGAAACAGGAAAAAAAGCTATGTCGGTATTGTCGGGAGTTGCCATGACAGCCACAGCTGTTGCAACAGCTATTAAAAGCGCAGAGAAGGCAAGTGTAGTATTAGCCATTATTCAGGCTGCATTAGTTGCTATGCAAGCTGTATTCAGCTTTATTGATGGTGCAGCAAAACGACGTAATGAAGAACTTAAAAAAGAACAGGAATACTACAATGTTCTTTCCGATACATTCGATGTTCTGATTGAAAAGCAAAAGCAACTATTCGAGGAAAAGAATGGTAAAGGAGCATTAAAAGCTTATAGAGATGCATTAGACTTAATCGGTTCAAAGCAAGTTGCAAACCGTAAAAGTTTAGAGGCTTGGTTCGCGCAAGGTGCTAGTTGGAAAAGTCATTCCAATTGGTATAACTATGATAAGGAATTAGGTAATGTCTTAAGTAGACAAAAGTTACTCAATATGAGTGGTTCTGAATGGGAAAACCTACTTAGAAAACAACCAGAACTATGGGCGAAATTACCTGAGGAAGTACGAACATATGCTCAAAGTGTTATTGACGCTAAAGGAGAAACTGAAGATCTTAAAAAAGCAATTCAAGAAGCATTAACAGGAGTTTCATTAGATGATTTACGAGGTGAATTTGAAAATCTTGCTTCAATGGCTGATTTGACTTTCGAAGATATTTCAAAATCATTTTATAAGCATATGCAAAAAGCGGTTTTGCGTATGATTCAGGATGAGAAATTCTCAGCTGATATGCAGAGATGGTATGACAATTTACTTGCAGCTACAGAAGATGAAAACCTCACTCAGGATGAAGCGGATCTCTTAAAACAACAGTATCAATCAATTGCTGAGGCTCAAAATGCCAGATACAAAGCTATTATGGATGTTATAGGGTCACCAGCTGACTCTTCATCTGACACTACCATAGGAGGCAAGTTTAAAAGAGAAATCACCGAAAAAACAGGTGGTGAAATTGTAGGAATATTCAGAGCAGGGTATGATATCTGGAAACAACAATTAGTTGCAATACAAGCTCAGTCTGCAACAAATGTAAATATTCTTGCAATTGCCAACGAAAAGCTTATCGCATTGAACGCTATTCAGGTGAATACAGCCAATACAGTTCAAAGATTAGATGTTGCAGTAAAGCACTTAGATACTATTGTTAAAAACACTTCAAAAACAGGCAGATCAGCAGAAGGGATGGGATTATGATAGGATTCGCAAAGATTAATGGCCAAGATGCTTACACTACTTACGGTATCAGTTTTAGACCAGGAACATATGCTGAACTTTTAAAAGCCCCAAAACGTAAAGCTGGTTATGAATACAACTGGGGTGATGAAGATGGTATTGAAACAGATCCAGACGAAGAGCCAGTATTCGAAAGACAGACTTATAATCTTCCAATTTATTTGGAGGCAGATAACGAGGTCCAATTTTACAGCAGATATAACGCACTTAGAAATTTTCTTCTAAACGCTAAAGAATTCAATCTTGATTTCTTGAAAATGGCGAGAAGATTTAAGGTCCGATATGCTGATATGAGCTCTTTTCAAAACCTTACACGAATTAACGGAAATAATAAAGTTGGATGCTACATCACCATTCAATTAACAGACGATTACCCTACAGATACATTCGCAATAGTATAAATGGCAAAACTTAAAATATATAGAGATAATACAGAAATGGTGGAGGTTAACATCGGTGATGATACTATCCGTGAATCATATTTCATGGGTGACGATCGCATTCGCGTTAGCTTTTCCAATCCTGAGATAATCGATTTTTTGCCATATGACTACATTATCCATAACGGCAAAAAATACAGCATCAAAGGAAATGAAATGCCGTCGCGTAAAGAGTATGGTAAAAGAAGCTTTGATTATGATATCGTTTTCAAATCTCCTGAATACCGTATGCATGATATGCCATTGTCTCATTTGGGAGAATCCAAATTTGATTATTTCGGTACACCTAGTGAAATTCTTGCATTAGTTATTGATTGCATGTCGGTTATTGATGATGGCTTTGTACTGGAAATCGACGAGCCTGTAGATATCGAACCTCTTCATATTTACTTCGATAATGTGACGTGCAGACAAGCGGTTACTCAAGTATGTGAGTTATTTGGATTAGAATACAACTTCGATGGCCATGTACTATACGTAGGTAAATCCGTTGGTAATAGATTAGAAGGTATTACTTTTTCTCAAGGTAAAGGTAATGGACTTTATACACTAACTGAGGTTTCGGTACCAGACAGTCCGTTTGCAACTCGCTTCTATGGATTTGGAGGATCAGAGAATCTTCCTTTAGATTATAAAGAAGGAAGAAAAAACCTTGTGATGACAGGAAATTATGTGGAGCGTAATGTTAATCTATACGGTCTTATTGTTCAGAATATCTATTTCGAGGACGTGGTACCTACAAGAATAGGAACATTGACATCTGTATCCGCTGATTTCCTTACACTAACTGATTCAAGCTTAGATTTCGATTTAAACGATCAGCAGATTGAAGGCGCAAAGATTGTATTTATGTCGGGTGAACTTGGTGGTCAAGAGTTTGAAATAGCTTCTTATGATCATGCTACCAAAGCCATGCGAATCAATCGACTTGAGGAGACAGAGGGATACTTTTTACCGAATGAAACATTCTCTCCTAAGGCTGGCGATAAATATAAGCTTGTTGGCATTATTATGCCTGAATCGTATGTCACAGCAGCTGAAAATAAAGTTGCTGAAAAGACGATAGAATATGCTGAAAAGCATTCCCATCCTTCTGTTGGATTTGAACTTGAATTAGATGAATTGGAGCTACGAAGACGTGGTTTAGTTGGCGCGCTTAATGTTGGTACCTGGATTCATGTTGTATCGACTAAACTTAATGTTAATCGCTTCTTAAGAATTACGGAACTAAGCTATCCTATTGCGAATCCAAGTAAAGTCACAGCAAAGATTGCTGATGTTGTAAGCTACACTTTAGCTGAAAAGATCATTCGTGATGTAGCGGTCAATAAAATCACTTTGGGCAACGTTGAGCGCACTCAAAATGAGCAAAACAAGCTAATTGCAAAACGGACGAATGCACAGTTTATCACCTTAACAGGCGATCAGGTATTTACGTACTCCGACGATATCACCAAAGTAGTAGATAAAGAATCCATTACTCTTACAGCAGCTGAGTACAATTTCGTTGGTAAGCCTGAAGAGCGTAAATGGCAATATTTCTATAACAATGCTTGGGTTGATATTCCAGGAACATTTAATACGCTAACATTCACTCTTCATCATCAATCAGCTATTTGGCACGGTCTGGATTCTGTCCTAATTCGTTACAGCGTTGGAGACAAATATGATCAGATGACGATCATTAAAGTTTACAGTGGTGTGGGAGAATTGAAAGTGGTTGTGATCTCGGACTATGGCGACATTTTCATGAATGGGAATATCGATACCACGCTCAGAGCCTATGCTTATTGGGGCGGTGAAATGATCAACGATCAATTACCTGAAAATGCTTTCCAGTGGTATAGAATCTCAAACGATCGTAATGCTGATGAGCTTTGGAATTTCCATGAAGGTAAGGATAAAAAGGAAGTACACATTGACGAAACTGATGTGTATAAAAAAGCAGTTTTCGAATGTGAAGTAACAATTAATCTTTAAAAACAATTATACAATGGCAGTAATTAAAGCAAAAGGTCAGATCACCATTATCGACCAAAACGATGCAGTATCGTTTCAAGCATTCATCGGCTCAAATCAGCCGTTGACACAAATTTATTCACAGGATAACAACAGTTATTTACCAAGCTGGGCAGCATCCCCATTTTTGGTGTTGACACCTCAATTATTTATCTCAGGTATTCCAGGAGATAGTGCATCGGTAGCAGGAAGAATTAAACCAGGCTCAGCGCAATGGCGTAGAGATAATGTTCTTCTTACCAATACAGCTGATTATGTAATAAGCGCGGCAGCTCCTTACACGCTGACAGTAAAGAAAAATGATGTTACAGGTTCAGGTAACGTAAAATATACTTTTTCAGCAATCTTTGTTGATCCGAATAACGGAATGGAAACGCCATTTTCTGCAGTTATTTCTTTCAATACGGTACAGAATGCTGGATCGGGATTGCTTGCTGTAATCACAGCTGATCAAGGTACAATCTTTCAAAACGATCAAATAGCTTCATTAACCCTTACATGTGATTTATATAGAGCATCTGAGGTATTAGTGAACAATGTGCAATACAATTGGGGTAAACGCGACATGAAAGTATTTGCTCCAACAACTGCTACAGCAGCTGCAAATATTGGACAAAATACGATTACCCTTGCCAATGTCGCTAATGTTCAAGCAGGCTCGCAAATTAGAGCAGCTGGAGTAACTTACACAGCATTGAGCGTAAACTCTACTTCTAAAGTAGTTACACTTACAAGCAATCTAACTGCTGCAGTAGCTTCGGGAGCTGCTGTGACTTCACCTCACTATGATACAACATTTGGAGCAGGTTGGGCAAAGATTTCATCTGATCCCTATTTCAATGGTATTACAGGATTCAATGCCAAGACTCTTGTTATTCCAAATGCTGCAGTATTAAATCTTGAAGTATTTAAATGTCTTGCGAAGGATAATTCTACTGGGGCGTCTACTTCTGGGCAAACGGCTCAGGCAGTTGAGACATTGAATGATATGTCTGATCCTATTGACCTTAAAATATGGTCACCCGATGGTGATATAATTAAAAATGGATCAGGGACAATTCAATTAACTGTAGATGTTCGACGTGGTGGAGAATTAATTGATGTTGCGGGTACTGAATATACCTACACATGGGCTAAATATGATCAGAACGGTGATGCAGATGTTGCTTTTAGCAGAACTGGAAAATCAATCACAATATTACCAGCTGATGTGACCAACAAAGCAACTTTTGTGTGTACCCTAATGTCAGTATAATGGATCAATTATATTTCAAAACAACAAATAAGGAAGCCTTACTCAATGAGTTGGGGCTTCCATTAGATACACCAACATTCTACGATAGTGGAAATGGTTGGATTCTTCACTGGATTGGTAAAATTCCTCAATCAACAAAGGTAATAAACGAAGGCACGGAGGAAGAAGAAGAACTTGTCGAATGGCAAGAAGGTGAGTTCTTCAATGTGTATCTAAAAGGGCAAAACAACATGGATTTTTTCACAAAGTCGGTAAAGTCAGCAGTTCAGATTCTACCTGAACCGAACACACCGAATTATACATTACTATAATGGCTGGAATCGTAACATCAAATAAAACCAGAAAGTTAGTTGGTAATCGTCTCAAGGAGATTGATGTGCCAACAACAACATTAAATACAGCTTTATATTATGCTGATTTGACAGCTCAAGGAGCCTCTTATACTGATTCTCATGTGAATGCTGAATTAAATGCTTATCCGACAGTTGTTAAGAACAATGCTTCACTAGCTCTTACACCAAGTGCAAATAAAGCTGGTGTCGTATATGCTATGAATGGTGATAGTAAAACTTTAGAAGAGTTTGAATTTCAGCGCGGATCATCAGGAACATATTTCGATGCGAGTGGTGTTATGCAATTGGCTGCTGCTAATGTACCGCGAATCAATTTTGATGCTGGTATTTCTAAGGGGTTATTGATTGAGCCAGCTTCATCTAATTTGGTGTTATGGAGTGGTATGGGGAATTATGGGACATTCGGAGCATTTCTATTTGAGGACAGAGTAAGATGCAGTAATGTAACAGAGTCTGGATTATCTTGTGTTAAAATTAATGGGACTAGTCCCTCTTTACGTTTGGCTTCTATAGTTCTTAGTCCTAATAAAATGTATACATACTCTTTTTGGATTAAAGCAGCTACGGCTTTTACATTACAACTTAGGAACTTCGCTAGTGCTAGTAGTTATAATAACACGACTCATCCTATAACAACTAACTGGCAAAGAATAACTAAATCTTTTACTGTTCCAGCAGGTTCAAATAATGATATTCTTCATTTTTACAAAACAATTGTTTCTGAAAATCTTCCAGATTTATTTATCGCTGACATTCAACTCGAAGAAGGTCCAGTTGCTACTTCATATATTCCTACAACCACCGCTATTGCAACACGTTTAGCTGATAAAGTACTAAGTAAACGTCCAACTGCTGTTTTTAATAAAAACTCTATTAATGTTAAAACGGCAGAATGGCCAGCTACATGGATGGGTAATGGAATGGATAAGCTATCTATTTCAGGGAAAAATTTGTTAAAAAACAGTAATTCATCTACTCTTTTTACTGGCTTTGCGGGCTCAAGTGTTACAAGATATTCTAATATTGAAGTGCCTGAATGGGGGGCAAAAGATGCAAGCAGAATAGTAACTAGTGGAGGTACAGATGTTATACGTCTCGTTCAAAGTTTAACTATACCAGCATTAAATACTAAATCCAGCTTAAGCGGATGGTTCCGTAATAACGGCGCGTCAAACATAGCTATCCATAGTAACTTAGGTGCGTCATCAACTACATTAGCTCCTGGTGAAGCTAAAAAAATAGAATTTTTAGATATTTCAGGAAATGGATCAACATCTTTACAATTTCAAGCAAGAGTAACTAATGTTGCTGATGTATTAGACCTTATTTGGTGGAGACTTAAATTTGAAAATAAAAGTACTATAACAGCATGGCAACCAGCACCAGAAGATTACGTAAAAGTCGACGTAAATGGTAATATCGAGATCAGTTATACTGAACCTATCCACCTTCAGCAATTCTCTTTAATCAGTCGTGAATTAAAGCAAGAGGAGGTTTAAGATGTCAATTATTTGGAAGGTGTCCGCTAATCCTATTTACATTCTAACTAACAATGATGTGCCTGATTTGTCAAATGCGAAAGTCTCTGTTCAGTGCTATGAAGTTGATGATGATTCAGGAGTTGAAACGCCACTAGCGACTGGTTTTACAAATGCAATTGGTACGAATTGTACAGTTACTAGATCAGCAAATGTCGCTACGATTACAGGAGTATCAGCCAATAATGGATCAGTTGATTTATATGCGCAATCTGGAGTAAACTTTAGATTGTTTACTATACCATTTTTCTTGGTTAAGTTCATTGGAAAAGCTCAAATCACAATTTCTATTGTAGATGATGGATATACGATTAACTGTACACCTTCTAATATTGTTATACCTGCTAATGCGGATGGTTCTAATCCAATTCTAACTGGAGCAAAAACTCGCGTTTTATTGAGTAAAGCTGGAGTAAATATTCCTGTTACCATCACATCAATTGTGGCTACAGGGTGTACTGCAAGTCATGCTACCAATGAGGCTACGATAACAACTGTAAGTGCATTGACTGGCAATCTACAAATTCATTTCAAAGCAACGGGTGATCCGTATGAGTCTTATGTCAATGTTCCTTTTTCAGTTACTAAAAATGGGAATGATGGTTTACCTGGTAAAGATGGTTTATCAATAACTTTATCTAATGAAGCGCATACGCTTCCTGCAAATCATGATGGTTCGGTTAGCCAGGCTTCAATTGACACAGCGGTATGTTCTATAACGGTTCGTAGAGGGTCAATAGTACTTACTCCAGTTGCTGCAAATGCTACACCCGGAATAGGTCAGTTTAGATATAATGTTGATTTAGTGACGGGAGGAACTGCCTTACGTGTTAATAATAATTCATTTAAGCTTGCTACAATTTCTGCTAGTACTTGTGTTATCAAAGTATTGATTTATGCTGAATCACTAAATAACCCTA
Organism: Sphingobacterium bovisgrunnientis; assembly: GCF_009829085.1. Taxonomy (GTDB): domain Bacteria; phylum Bacteroidota; class Bacteroidia; order Sphingobacteriales; family Sphingobacteriaceae; genus Sphingobacterium; species Sphingobacterium bovisgrunnientis. Next base: position 25,173 of record NZ_WUQY01000003.1, on the reverse strand, counting down.
TACAAAAGGAAATGGTGATCACTAAAGTAATTGGTTCTGATCCAACGGAGTTTGAAGAAGTAAGGGATATCTTTTACGGTTGGAAAGTGCCAGGCAAAGTAACAATCAACGGAGCAATGCTAGAAGCAGAATCTGTAAGGGCTGCAGCCATTATAGTTGAAAATTTATTCGCTAAACATTTTCAAACGAATAACATTGGTGCACGAACTACAATTAATGTTTTACCTATCGACGCAACCAATCCTACATCTAATGAGAATTATTATAAAGCAGATGCTATACGCCAATATCATCAAAGTGGAAGAATTTCTATGTATGAAGGTATAGTAACTGGTGTAGTCATAAAAGTTAATGGTATAAATAGAACTGTAGACGGGCATGCTAAAGTTGTTTTCAAGGATGAAGTAGGTTCTCCAATATTATACGTTGTTGACTCCTATACTCAGAATGGTGGTTTACAATATAACTCTGGAGCAGATACTGTTCAATATTTTCAGATTTCTGGACATAGGCTGATATCATCATCTTTAGGTGCTTCTGCATCAAATGCCGATTTAATTAATGTACTGTTTGCCCTAAACCCATCATCAAGTATATATACTCCAAGGTCCATGTGGTGTGGGTATTACGAATATACACAGTTTTACCTATACCTAGGTTTAAGTGCTGATTCAGGATCAGTGTGGAAGCGAGTAAGTACACATGAAGATACTATGTATGTTACAGCAAATAATGGTCTTACTCCAATTGCATCTGGGTGGTATTATAGATTGGGTGACGTAATGAGCGGTAGGAGCACCTATGAAGACGACAGAAAAATTGTTTTTAATCTTAATATTCAACTCTACTATATCAATTCGGGAGGTGAAGTTGGAGTAATTAAAAACCTAACAATAAATAATATTCAGTGGGATACAATTGAATCTGGCGGTAACACATGCGGAAGTGGGACTCCACAAATTCAAATTGATTCAATGCCATAAATAAGTTGGTCATAAAGAATAATCATCATGAAAGTAATTAAAAACAGATTAGAAGGTGTTGCTTTTAAGCCTACACCAAACAAAGGGGGAATAATTAAGCCAATATTCATTGTGATGCATTACGATGCAGCATCCAATTCAACTAGTGCCATTAATTGGATGACCAATCCAACAAGCCAAGTATCAGCACATATTCATATTTCGCGTGAAGGAGTGGTTACTCAGCTTGTTGAATTCAATGTGAAAGCGTGGCATGCAGGTAAATCGGAATGGAAAGGTTACAAAAACCTAAATGATCATTCTATTGGTATTGAGCTTCAAAACACAGGAAGTCAAGAATACACGGATATCCAAATTGTGAAAGCAATGGAAGTGTGTTTGTCAATTTGCGGAGCTTATCCAATTCAGGAAATTGTTGGTCACAGTGATATCGCACCAGGGAGAAAAGGAGATCCAGGAAAGCAATTTCCATGGGCAAAATTTAAATGCTTAGTAAAGTAAAATTGATGGAAAACTTTATACAAGAACATGTATTACCGAACCTGTGGGGGGCGGGGATCGGTTTAATCACTGCTATTTGGGTTTGGATTCGTTCACGGCCAAAAGAGAAAATTGAGAATGATGGCGGAATCGTTGAAAATGCCAAAAAGGTTCTTGAAATGTCGGAAGGTATAACCGAACGTTTAGAAAAGCAGCTTGAAGCATCAGACGGTATTATCGAGCAACTAAAGGAAAAACTTCGTATTGCTCTGGAAGAAGAGAACGCCTGTAAAAAAGCACTTAAAGCCATACGTGAAGAATTGGAACAATTTAGAAATCTATTCGAAGCCCAAAAGATCGAACTCGAAGGATTGAAAGAAGAATGTAAGCTACTCAGACTAACAATTGAAGCAAATGAAAAAACTGATACTATTAACGATAATCTGCACCTTAATTAGTGGGTGCGGATTATTCCGTAAAAAGACTAAGCAGGTTGATATTTCGAAATCGGAGCAAACTTCTGATGTACAATCAAAATTGGAGCTAGATTATTCAGATAAGAGTAAAACAGCTGAAGTAAATACAAGTCTTACAAGTGAGTTTGTAGTTAATGGCTATAAAGTTAAAGCTAAGGGCGTAAAGTTTAATGCTGATGGATCATTTACAGCTGATGAAGCAGAAATTGACGGACTTGCTCTGGCTGAGAAATCAAGGAAAGATAGTATTGCTCGATTTGTTGATTCAAATATTAAGTATGGTGAAATTGCGGAGGAGAGGGTTAAAACTAAAGATAAGCAATATGATAAGGATGTTGCTACACAATCTGAGCCAAGTGGAAAAGCTTTTGTTTGGGGAGCTGTAGGAGTATTGATAGTAGTTTTGGGGATAGGTTTATATTTTGGATTTAAGTATTAAAAAAGAATTTGGAAATTTATATGAAAATACGTAGACTTACTACAATTAATAACCTAAACGATATGTTTTCAAGTCTTCCTACTGATAATTTATACAAGTTTGGATTCGTAGGGAGTCTAGTTTTGTTGGTTTTTTTCATTAATATACTTAATAATAAAATTGAGAAACAGAAGGATTATAGCTTTCAAATTGATTTAAAAACTGTAGAGTTAGATGTAAAATATGAGTCTATAACAACAAAGGCAAATCTAATCGCAGAAATATCCAATTCAAATATCGATAGTTTAACTACAATCAGATTAACAACTCAGCTAGAAAACCTTGAAAACGAAAAATCAAAATTAGATGTTGAAAAAAACATCAATAAAAAGCACGTTGAAGAATATAATGGAAAACTAGAAAGCCTTTCAATATCCAAAATAATATATGGAATTCTAATATTAATTTCCTCTATTTCGCTAGTTGTTTTTGGAAGGTTGTGGTATAAAAAGGTGCAATTTTTTGAGGATCAGATTTTAAAGGATAAATTAAATAAAAAAGAATTATAATGTTGATGATGTGCTCCAATCCGCGATGTAGATTTGTCTTTAATTCAGGCATTTCGGCTCAAAATATGATCGTAAAAATGTCAGGTAACATAATTTCTTGTCCACGATGCAGGACAAAAAATGATTTATCAGGTGAATTCCAATTTGATAATAAAGGTAATGCGACATTAATTAATGGATTAAAAAGCTTATCTAAAGAACAGTTATTATCACTATTAAATATTGCAAGTATAACTAAAGATCATGATCATTCGAAAAAAGAATTTATAGAGAATTTAAGTGCTTTAGGAGCGCCTGTAATAAATGTTATAACTGAAGAGCTTGAAAAGAATAATAATTTTAAGTTATTTATCCTGGCATTGATATTTTATATTTCAATAGCGTTAAATTTTAAAAATAATATTGCTCAAACTCTTACATTAAATACGAAGCCAAAAATTGAAAATCCAATTAAAAAATCATTAGATAAAAAATCTTCGAAAAATTATTCTGAAGCTGATTCAGCTATGAATAAAGCTAGAAGAGCACTTAGAAATCATCAAAGGAGTAATAAAAGCCTAGACTAATCATCTAGGCTTTCTGTTATAAAATATCTTTTTTTGTTGTTGACTGTCAAATTAATACCTTTGATTATAACCTACCATGAATTATGGAAGCCAAAACATCAAAATATACAAAATCAGAATTAGTACAGATAAAAGAAAGGTTAACTATTCTGTATAATGATATTTTAAATATGGATAATGATCTTGATTATAAAATGATTTTTCCAAGGATTTTAAATGAGAGTGACGCCATTTGTGAATTTACATATTTTCATTATCCTGATGTTCATTGGAATATGGATATAGAAGCTTGTAATGATTTTGGCTTAGGTGAATTGTTTATAGCGTTAAATAATATAGAAGAAGCAATATTAAATGTGGATTAAACCTATTCATTCTGTTTTAGTCTTTCTATTACTCTTTTTCGAACATCTATTAAATCCTGATTTAATTTGTCTCTCTCCAATCTTTTACGCCAAATATAAAGTATAATAACTATTGCTACCATTAAACAGTAAGTTGCTAAGCGAAATTGATCCTCTGGGTTGTTTAGGTCAAAAAGATTATTAATGTCCATCATTATTAATATTGGTTAATCAAATATAACGAACTGAATTCACATAATTCTAGTGAATTATTATTTCATAAAACAATATTAAATCACAAGTGTTATAGATTAGGTTTTAGTACAGCAAAATAAAGTTAAATGTTTAGCCTGCCTATCCCTAAGGGCAGGCTTTACTCAAATTAAACTAAGTCATAAGATTACACTCATATTTTAATCGAATAAGTTTTAGCATACCCTTTTTTAAAATAAATAAGCCCACTTATTACAAGCGGGCTCGTTGGAGATCGTATTATATTTTGATATATACGTACTATGAGAACCAATAGTTTATTATTTAGTTCATTTTATTTTAATATAAATGTTTTAATTTCAGGTCGTTGCAATAAACTCGTGAATTCAACGTATTTATTATAGATTCAGTTACATCATATAATTAAACTTAGTTATGGAAATAAATAATAATAAAGACTATGATGGTAAAGGGATATCATCCCAAAAGTATTTGCTCCAAGATAAAAGTGTAATAAAATCTGTCGTGTATATTAATGCCGCAAAAAACAACTTAAATTATTTTTTAAAATATTTTCTGAACGAAAAAGAAATATCAAGAGAAATATTTGATCAGTATAAAATGTCTTTAAATAATTAATATCTCTCATCAACCAAATTAAATTTTTCTGGTTATTATTTTGGTTTGTAATTCATCAATACATAATTGATCGAAGATTGAGCCTGCCAACTGGGACGTGGAAGGCTTTATTTCGTACTTTGAGCTATAAACTTTCCAATATTATAACCAAAGAAATAACATGCAGCAATAAAGATTATAACCGCGCCAATTATTATATATTTCTCTTTAATTTTCATGTATCTAAAATATAAAAACCTACCCAAATAAATGAGTAGGTTATCCTTTATTAATTTATGAAAAATCACCTATGTGATATATAAACGTTAAATAGATTATTTTATTACAGAGTGTTGTTAAAAACCTTTTCTTTAATTTTTTGTTTCAATTATAGGATAAATCGAATAAAGTAATTGGAAGAGTCTATCTGTAATGGGTAGACTTTTCCTTATTGAAGTCTTAAAATCACACCCCTATTTTTAATCGAATAAACTTTAGCCTACTCATTATCGGGTAGGCTTCTTCCAGATCCAGATGTCAAATATTTATTATGGACAAATCTAGTATAAAACCAAGATAGATCGTGAAGCTCTTTATCATTAGCAGCGTAGGATTCGAATTCTTTGCGTGAAAGATGTTTTACTTCAAGGCTAAGAGCATCCAAAGCATCATCACGCAGATGACGAGCTTGTAAGTTTTTGATTGGATCTTTACACTCGTTGAGCACTACTAGTATTTTATCTATCCATTCTTTCATATAGACAAAACTAAACAACTTGAATATTGTTTTCAAGTAAGGATGCTGAATACAGGAGTATCAGATTTAGAGCATTTACTTAAAGGAAGTGATGACGAATTGCTGCAGTTCAACTAATCTTCCCAGTTTATTCAGTACTTAAAAATCACATTATTTTAATCTTTATGCTATGGAAACTAAAAATGATATAATTGCAAAACTTGACGAATTAACCACTAATGTTAAGAAAGCAATAACAGGGGGAGACCTGTATATTAGCTTTAAAAACTACCGAGATACGATATTAGAATACTGGCCTGAAGGTTTGGAAGATCTACAAGGATGGAAAGGAGAAATGGATTTAACCTTAGAAAAGCTTGAAAATATGAGGGACGAAAAAATCAATTCATCAAGCAATGATCTATCTAGTTTAAAAAAAGACGCCGAAGAGGTAATGAAAAATTGTAATATCAAATTCGAAATCTTTTTCAAAAAGACCGATGTAAGTTAGATAGACTGCTCATTTTTCAAGACAAAAGCCTAACGGTTAGGTTAGGCTTGAAATGTCTAAATATCATCTATTTTTTATTCTTCTCTCAATTATATTTAATATAATTATGCAAATTAAAACTAATAATGTAACAATAAATCCATATATACCCTTTGATTCTTTACCAACAAAAAGCAAATTGTAAAAACCTATCAGTATACAAATTATTGCTATTGCTATAATTATTTTGCGGACAATTTTTAGATTCATATCCAAATATACTAAACAGTTTCAAACCAAAACCTAACTTCAATCTCTTTTTCTTCTAGTAATCCGTAACGCTTTGCAAATTTGTATTGGGTGCTATCTCTATTCAATGAGGTAATGAATCCTCCTATGATTTTGCGGAAAGATTCTAAAAACATAGAGCTCTTTAAGATATTGCAACTGGGGCATGAGGGATAGTAGTTTTATTTAAATTTAGGTTTTTAGTATAATTCGAATTTTTTCACCAAGTGGAGTAATATAAATATTTAAATATGAATTAGATTTACCATTATGGTAAATATCCTCATTTACCAATTCCATACCAACAAATCCTACCGCTAGTAATGGCCCGCCATCAAATAACTCGAAAGATGGTGATCCTAGAAAGTAATCTATATCCATTTTAGGAATTTGATTTATACCTTTTGTAGCACTATTGAAGTCAAATTCATCAATTTCTCCTAATATGAATGATATAAATAACTTGCCTATTAATTTAGATTTATACTCATCATCTGCTTTATCTAAGATAAAAACAAGTTGTTTAGAGACTCTGTAATTAAATTTTTTATCATTTTGTGTTTTTGTTACAAATTCTGCAGGGTCAACGCATTTAAATTAGGTTTACCAGAGTTAGGAGGAATTTATTATCCCATCCTGCCTTTAGCCTTTTTGTTACCAGTGACCCCTTAGATCTATCCTTTTTTAGGGTATTAAGGGCTATTTTTCGGATATAGGAGAAGTTATTGGCAGCATTCTTACTTCTTTTTCGTTGCCTATCCTCGTCAAATACCATGTCCAGGCTCCAATGTAGTTTATTTTCTATGCCCCAATGTTGTCGTATAAATTTATTGAACTCCGTTGAACTGGCGTCCAAGCTGCTAATATAATAACGAACTTCCTTCGTTATCTTTTGATTAATCTGGCGACTTGAAGTTATTTTGACTATCGACTTTAGTCCTTTCCAGAAAATACGGTCATCTACGAAGTCCAATTTGGTAATTACCTCGCACGTTCTGGTTTCGATCCGACCATGTCCTTTCTCCATAATCGTATCACTACAGCAAGGCGACTGCTGGGAAAATCGTCCTTGGATCTGATCCAATAAATCATGTTGGTTACCTTTTACCGCAAGAATATAATCAGCTTTGTCTTCTATAATCTTTTCTGCAATATCAGTCTGTGTGCCGATTGCATCGATGGTGATTATACTGCCTTCAATATCCAGCAACCTCAAAAGCTGTGGAATTGCGGTAATCTCATTACTTTTCTCATCGACCTTGATTTGACCCAGAACCAGTTCATTATCAGCAGCCCAGGCGCTTACCATGTGAATAGGGCTTTGGCCACGAAAGCTGTCTTTGGAGCCTCTGATACACTTCCCGTCAATACTAATCACCTCCTTTTTTATTCTGTCATCCTTTATTTCTTCGACCCATTTCACAAAGAGTTCCTCAAAAATTTTGGGACGGAGATTGGAAAAGACTCGATTAATCGTATCGTGAGAGGGTATCCCGTTTGGCAATTTCAAGAATGTGCGAAGAAAGCCTATCTTCGTTTTACCAAACTCTTCGATCGAATTCCATGATTCCGCACCGCAAATCACAGCAAGGATGGAAAGGATAATCACGTCACTCAAACCGTGTTTTTTATTGCGAGCCATACGATAATCGGGAATATTCTCAAAATAACGATGAAGGGAAGTTTTTTCGGTTTTCATGCCAGAAAGATACTCCTTCAATAGAGGCTATCGAACCATTTCTTTTCAACAAGAAGCCAACAAAATGTGAATACAGCTACGAATTTTTATCGCTATTATGCGTTAACCCTGACAAATTCTGAGATTTTACTTTTATCAATATTATTTAATTCTGATAAGAATGCTCTAATTTTTAATGAGAGCATTTTATCTGAAATACTATTGATTATATTAGATATGGAAAATAATGTTGATACAATAGGAATATCCCTAACTATACTTTGTTCAATGAGCTGGTCAATTCCAACCTCTCCTAATTCTTTTATAATTGATAAAATATCTTTTTCCATTAATTGTTATATAAGAAAATCCTTTTTTGAATTTAGTAAATTAAATTTACTTAAAAAACCCTCAATACGATCAGCGTGCCAACGATCTCCAAGAAGGTCGCCACAATAAGCGCAACGACCTTGATATTTTTCTTTTAGGATATTACGCTGATTTTTATTAAGTTTCATAAAATAACTCTATATTTAATTATGAGTAATATATTGTATAATGGTGCTGAATATGATGTTGTTAAGACATCAGATAATCCTTTGCAGTTTGAGGTAGCCTTTGACTCGCATGGTAAGACAAAATTCCAAAGATTAGGAGGAGATTGGTCTATAGTTAATGGAGCAGATTATCTACCTAATCAATCTTCAATTGATGAAATTGGAAAAATTTTGGAAGAAATATGATTGTTTTATTTAATGAGCCAATTAACTAACCTAATCGGCTCATATCATTAAATACTGTGATATTATCGATTATCACTCATTTCATTATTAATTGAAGGCAATACCACCAGCTCATTATTTATCCTATCATACACATTGAGAAACGTAGTAATAGAGCTGTATATCCTTTCTACTTCTATTGCATCCATTCTTTTAGCAAAGGCTACTTCTTCAATGATGAAGCCGTAGCCGTCTATTAGTTCTACTATGTGGATTGAGTCGGTCATTTTCTTGCTTCTTTTAATACCTTATCTATTCTTAAATAAACTCTTGCAATAGTATCGTGCATTTCATAATTACTTGTAGTCAGCGTGCCCTCCTCTGTTCTTAAAAGTGGTTTTATTTCCTCTTGGATGTGCATCAAATGCTCTACCAGTTCTATTATTATTTCATCTGCATGTTTCATGTTCTATTGTTTAAGCAGACCAGCATTCGCAAGGGAATAGGTCTTGATTCATTTGTTTTGTGTATTTTTTCGCTGACTTCCAGAATTTACCAAAAGGTATATTCTCATTAGCTGGAACGCCTGCTTTATACATTAACTCGAAATCTTTTTCTAAATCCTTTAACCATACACCTTTGGCAATAATTGCGTGACCAATAATTGCTTCTGTTTCTTTAGCTTCTTCGAAAATATGTCCAGCATGAACGTAAACACAATACCAATGTTGTTTTCCAGCTTTTAGGCATCCTAAGCAATTCGCGTGCTTCCAAATACTATAAGTGTTTGGTGGTAGTATTCCAATTTCCAGAGTGCTTTCAATAGTCCTTATATCGTTAGATGTATCTCTGTATTTTTCTACCATTGCAATTGTAGAAAATTGTTTTCCTTGACTTGTAAAGTATTCAACCAGCAATGAGTATAGATAGCTTCCCCATACAGCTAGAGGATAATCAGACATAATTTCAATGTCATTAAGTATTGATTTTCTCCGCTCTACTCGGTGAAGCTCGTTATCATCAAATCCATAGTAAACAATGCAATCTTTATTAGGGAAATTCTTAGCTAAGTAATCGTAGAATGGCTTTGTTTTAAGCTCATATGTGCAAAATTCTGGACTATTAGTACCTTTAAAGCCTTTTTTACGGATAGCAATTTCAAACTGACTGGGTATTTCTTTTTCATCATCAATGCCTTCATAGTTTGCGTAAGTAATTGGTAATCCTAAATAATCAGCGACCTCGCGTTTAAATCTCTTAATATCTTCAACCTCATATCTTGGATTGATATTATGGTTCAATAGAATGACGTTTTCTTTGCCATATTTTCTAACAACTTCAATCGCTACTAGTGCGGAGCTATGACCTCCAGAATAACATATTATGTGCTTCATCATTCAAACATTTTTATCTGTTTACAAGGTTTGTTTAATTCTTCTTCTTGCTTCATCGCTTCTAATTTCCTTTTTGCAAGAGCGATTACTTCTAGCTTTTCCTCAGTTGTTAAATCAAACTCACTGAGGAATGCTATTATTTGGTTTGCCTGCTCGGTTGGTGTCATAATTCGAAAATGGTTGAGTAAATTTTTAACTACAGAAACTTTTTAATTTATTGTTTGTTAATCTCTAACTAACAGCGAAAATCTATTTTTGCACCAATTAAAACTTCAACTTATGAGAGCAAATATTACTATCACTAATGTTTTGGCAATTATTGTTTTTATACTAGGATTGTCAGCTATTTACTTAATACTCCTTAATGTTTTGGTAGAATATCCGTGGTTAGTCTGGTGGTAGGGATTCATTAGTTAGTTTCTCCTTTCAGTTTGTTAATCTTTTACCAACAACCGTAGTTGTATAACTAGGCGACAAATGTATTTCTACTTCAAAAGAACCTTCACACACATCGCAATCATTTATTGAATTATCACTAACAAAGTCTGAGTCGTATTCAGTACCGCAATGAGGACAAGTCGGATTGTCTGTGTAAAATGTGTCATGGTCTTTTCCATTGAGCTTTTTGAACGCACTTTGTCTAGCTTCAAGCTTTTTAAAATCATGGCAAGAAGGGCAAGTCCATCCATGGCCACCGCCCCAAACTGAACCTTCAATTTCCTTTCGTGAAATTCCACAACAAGAACATACATTATGCTTATCACATTCAATGTAGCTATAGCCCCTAGGCTTACCTATACATTCGTTACAACCACTTACCCAATACCATTCACCGTCGATAAGCTCTGCATACATAGCTTGATCTGTATCGTGAGTAAGTACAACATCAGCATTGTCATTAGAGATAAAAGACCTATCATTCGGTTTTTGCTCTCTGAATAATTGAGTAGGTCCTGATCTGACTCTTTGCATTGTAGGGGTTAATCTTTTGTCGTTTATTAAAGTCTTATACATTACTTAGTTTCTCCTTTCAGTTTTATATTTTTTATTTAATTTAGATTGATGGACGAAAATCAACTTGTCGGACTATTATTAGGTTGCTCCTGTATTCTTGTAGCTTTTCTAGTTCGTATTCTAGTAAAAAGAGACACGTATCGTGTAAAGAGATTTTTTTATAAACTATTAATACTAGGTTTATCCATTATCATCCTTGCTCTTTACGATAGGTTTATTAAATAGATTTTAAGTACTGGCAATTCTCCCTTACTTGGGTATCTTTTTATAAATACTGTTTGCTCTTTCATTCCGTAATATTTGAATTGATTAATAATTCGATTTCGTCCTCCAAGTTTTGAGCATCGGTTGTGTAGTCGTCAAATTCACTACCTATAGTGCAGTCAGGATGTACAGACATTGAACGCCTCAGTTTACCTATCATTGACTTAGCTTCTTTCAAAGCATCCACCAGCTCTGCATTCTTCTCTCTCAATACCATTATCTCGGTTGATAAAACATCCTGAATTGCATCAGCTTCAATACTGTTATAGTCTTCTACAGCCTGATTGTATCCTGCTAAATAGTGGATTTTTGGACTAAGCTCTTTTGTTAAATGTTTGCCGTATTCAATTGCGCGAGCGATTCCGTTCTTTTTCATAATGTGAGATTTTGGGGTTTTATTAGTTCCAAACAACATTCTTTTCTATAATGTCATTAATTGACACTTGAAGAAGATGACTTATTTTTATCAGTGTTTCAACTTTAGGAAATGATCGTCTTTCTTCCCACGATCCAATGACACATCTATTTACATCTAGGCTATTAGACAATTGTTCCTGTGTCAAAGATTTTGTCTTTCTATAGGAAATAATGTTTTTTGCGAATGTATTTCTTATATCGATTTCCATAATAAATTTGAATTAAATCCACTAGCAACAAAATAGCTTTGTTGCTGAATGGATGATTTAATATGTCAAGTATTATATGCTTTTTTGATGTTTAAGCGCTTAAAGCAGCTCTGTTTGAAGTAGTGATAACACGACTTCCGTATTTTGATTTTATAGTGTCTAAATCGTGTCTACTACGACCAGATGACTTCTTTTCTTCTGGTCTGAAATACCAGGCACATTTTTTTGAAGCAAACATAAAACCAGCCTCTTTTAATTGCGTCTTATTTTTAAATGTATCACCGGTTACCCAAATCCATGCCCCAACCAGTTCTATTATTAAACCATCTAAGCCAGCAATGCCATTAATAGCGTTTTGATACTTTTCAGACATTTCAAATATATCCTCAGTTTCTTGACTTGTGAAGCCCTTATTGCTTGCTAACTTTGCTATTGCTAGCTTATATTCAGCATTAATCATTTGCATGATTTCAGTAGATCCACCTTTGTCAGGATGGTTTTCAAATGCTAATTTTTTGAATAGACTCTTTACCTCGTCTAGGGTTTTACAGTTGTTGAAAAATTTCATTAATGTTGTGTTTTTGTGTGTTACTTTCAATACAACAAATATAAACAACTTTATTTATATAAACAAATAGTTTTATATATTTTTTATTCTTTTTTGATATACTTTAAAACAAAAGAATTTATCATATCTCTATAATCCGAATAAATGCGGTAATAATGCTTTGCACTGGTAATGTATTTTTTTGGATGTATTTTTAAAGCATTCAAAAGAATTTTAGTTTGTTCTTTAGTTAATCGTTGATCAACGCCTAATGAGTAATAGAAAGGACAACATAAACAATAATAGATAAATGCTATATCTCTTTTGATTTCAACAATTCCAGGTATTTTAACATTAGATTCTAGCAAATCGATTGGTTTATCTCTTTCTTTCAAATAGTCCTCAATGATGTCATTAATTGAAAAATCTGTATTACCGTCCTTTTGAAGAAGATCGTTGAAAACGGTATCAACATGTTTTGCTAAATCCCATGATATAGCCTCCAGGATTTTAAGTTTCATTTTTTCAGCCACCATATAAGAAAATTTTAAGAGTTATAGATTTTATTTCATAAACTTATCAACCACTGCAATGAATTCCTCTATGCTTCTGCAGATTACGATCTTATGTTTTAATTGACGCAAAACAACATGGACAGCATCTTGTTTGTCGCTTGTTTGGCTATTCCGATGGAGTGTTTTCATTTCCACAAACAGTATATCCTTCTCTTTGATGATTTGTAGATCAGGAAATCCAGCTTTCAGTCCCATTTTTTTTAACCTCCCCCCTGTTCTTGCATTCCTGCGTCCTTCATTTGGAATTGACACTATCAGCCCTAATCCCCTATTTTGATATTTTAACGTGAACCAGTCAACACAAGATTTTTGAATATCACTTTCAGCCATTATATCAAATATTATTTTTAGATATATTTAAGTTCAAAAAAATTCTAGTCTACTTAAAGAAAAACCTTTCTCCTTTGCAAATTCTGGGTGTGTCTCAATATAATTATGACACGGCCTGCATAATGCTAAAAAGTTAGTTTCATCAGTTAAATTTTTACCCAAACGGCCCCGAGGATGATGTAAATCAGTAGCTAAATGAGTACAACCAGATAATTGAGCTTGACATGTTTTGTTATGCTCCATAAAGATACGTCTTTTTTTAACATACAAAGCATTTTCAATCTTTCTTTTTTTGCTAAATTTTGGGATATTATAAATTTTATTTGTAGGGGTTATAATACCTCTTTTTTCCTTTTCTAACTTTTTCAGTTTACTCCGGTGTTTCCAATAGCAATAACCACATTTTCCAGCAGTAATGTAAGATTCTTTGGAGCACTCAGAGCAACTGCCCTTTTTTGCTTTAATCATACCTAATTCAATGATATGGTTGGCAATTGCTTACGCTCATTTATTTTACCCTCTTCATGAGCTGAAGCTAATTCAATTTGGAAAAACATTTCTAAACGACGTGCTAATGCTTCCTTTTGCTCCTCGTTTAATTTTAAAAACCCGGTTTCAGTAGCAATGATACTTGGTAATCTTCTAACAATTTTATCTTTTAAGTTTGTCATGGTGTGTGTATTATTTCGAATTAATGATATTGTTTACTTTTCTCTCAATGAAGGTGTCAATGGTAAATACCGTTTGGCCAATTTTTAAAGCCCTCAGACCAATTTGTATTCCGTATTTGGAAAAGAGATTATCGAATTGCTTTAATGCTCTCTTATGAAATAATTCTGCTTCTGTAGGAGTAGCTGGTTTCCGAATGTTTACTTTTTCAGCATGCATCTTATCGGAAATTTCTTTATGAGCTTTACTAATTACAGCAAGCATATCAGGATGATAAGTTTGAAAATCATTTTTCTTCTGCTCTCCGTCTTTCATTCTCACATATTCAGCTCTTTCGATATCATATTCGGTCAATGCTGTTAAAATAACACTCTCATCCATCCTATCGTAAAATTTGCCGTAAGCACCTAATTTCATTTTTTGAAAGAAGAGTTTTAGATCAGCAAAATTCAAATAGTAAAATGTTTGTTGAATTTGCTGAATAAGAGATGCTATTTGTGGTACCGACATGTTTTTTCCTAAATTCAAACTTTCCGTAAAATCAGCAATAAGGTCCACTAAAACCGCCTTAACAGGTGTGTCTCCATAATGCTTTTTCATTCTTACTAATGATGGGATATCAGCTCTAAGAACATCCATTTGATTGTTCAGAACTAGAGAGGATAATTTGTTTTGCCAGATCTCTAACTTTGGCAACGTCATCAGCTCTCTGTTGTCTGCTTTGACTAGTTGTAATTGTTGTTTTTCCATTGAAATTTTGTTTAGTATTTTTTGACCATGTGGCTAACCTGCGTCCGATATCAAAAACCTTTTGCATTTCGAACCTCATTTTTTTGCTGTTATCATTTTTTTCAGTCCAGTATGAATAAAATTCATTAAGCATTTCTTTTTCGTATTTACCGACGTATGGAGTAATTTTTTCAATAAACTCAACTTTTCTGCTTTCAATATCTTTTTTATCATTTTGAGGTGTGGACGAAAATTCATTTTCGGCACTATTTAACTTTATAGATTCTTTATTTCTTTCATTCTTTATATTCTTATTATTCTTTATATTCTTGTTTGTAGTTGCTCGTTTGTTATTCGTTTGTTGCTCGCTTGTTGATTGATTGTTATTCGTTTGTTGCTCTGCTAGTTGATCGTCATCTACTGTTTGATAAAAATCATAGTTTACAATAGTAATAACACTGTTTTTGGTGCTACTTTCGATTGTTATTTCGTTTGTTGATTTTAGTTTTTTCAACGAAGTTCTTAGCTGTTGAACTGACAAAGAAGTTTCAACCGATAATGCGTTAATTCCTGTTAATAATTGTCCTCTTTTTATAACATTTCCTTGGAATTTATTGTCTTTATGATTAGCCCTAATAAGCAAATGCAGGAAAAGCGATCTGGTGTTTAAGTCTTTGTACCATTCCCAATCTAAAAGACTTCTATGCAACTTTATCCACCCTAATGTATTGGACATTACTCCCCCCTTCCTTCAATTAAAAAGTACGACATCATAGCAGTAAATAATCCCAGAAAAAATATAGCTAAACTAAAAGCATAATATCCATCTTGGAATATTTTAAAACTATTAGAAGAAAAGAAAACAAGTATTCCACCGCTGACAATAAATTTTAATATGATCTTTGATAATGTTTTACGCACTTTTTGCCCCCTTTCCTTCAACAAGTTCTAAGAATTGCTCTCTTACATATAAGTAAGGTTGACCAGTCATTTCCTCAATAGCTTTGAAAATTTTCTTTTTCTTGGTATTGCTTAATTTTACTTGATTCGCTTGGATTAGCATATTTTCGAGATGATCAATGTAACGATGCGAATTGCCTAAAGATGTATTAAGCCGTTCAACTTCCTTTTTAAGCTCTCTATTCTCATGGATTTTATTGCTTTCTATTTGTACGTACTTACCAAATTCGTTAAATACAGCTATTCCAAAGAGTTTTACAGCGTGTTCAAAGCCTTTGACATATTCTGAATTGAATTGTCCTTTAATTTCTTTAGAAAGGACGTATGAAATCCTATTGAGGATTTGATTAATTTTAAATTTAATATGCATGGATTATAAATTATGGTTACTTCACTTTTTCCGCTTCCACTCTTTCTAAGATCAGATCAAAATCAATCCTAGCTTCATGTGAATGAATATGCTTTTCTCTGAATTCAATAAGCATATCGTAAAGGCCTAATTGCTTAGCAACAAAAAGCTTTAATTTTTTAATTGCTGCTTGAAAGAAATTGTCCTTTTTTAAGACTTCCTTTATATTGGAATTTGTGATAATAACATCTTCACCTTTTTCGTCTTTACGGACAAACTCAACTGAGCTACCAACTATAATTGGTTTAACCTCAGTTTTGATATAATCTGGAACTTTAGAAATAAACTGTGTATCGTCATAAGTTTCATCAACAAAATTCCATTTTTCAAAACTGTCAAGTATTCTTGATGCAGACCAGTTTACATCAAACGATCTTGGCACTGATCTATCCCGATCAAGTTGTAAGTGTTCAGGACGAATATTATACGCTCTGCTTAAATTGTTTAATTGAGCCACAAACAAACCGCCTGAATAGACATTCCCTTTAGGTTTATCAACAATATCACCGTAATAAGGATCTGTGTAAATTATATCCTTTTTAGTAATAATATTGGACCGAAAAGATTTGAATATTTTTGCCTCTACTTCAAATTGGATAGTGAATTTACCTACATTGCCCTTTATGGGAAAATAATTAAAGCAGAAACATTCACCAATTTCAGCGTCTGAATAAGTACCAGGAATAACAACGCTTTTATTAGTGACAATCCTGCTAACAAATCCGTTTCTTAACAAGATCATAAATGCCATTTTAACACCTTCACCATGTTTACCAATTGAACCTTCTTTTTTACGAGAATTACCTATTCTTAGAAAGTCTAAATTTTCAGGTTGCCAATCATTCGACAAAGTGACCGTTAAAAGGTTATGGTGTTTTTTATGAGGCTTTACCGTTTCTTTAAATTTGCCATAATCAAAAAAGTTTTGATAAATTTCACGTAATGCGTGCTCAACACCCCAATCTTTTAAATAATCGGTGCCAAATCCGTAATAGATTTTATTTTGCATATCTAACTAATTTAAAGTTACCGTCATACCAGCCATTACTGTCACTATCTCATCAAAATTTCGGTCTATTTCTTGATGAATTAGAATTGAGCAAACGCAATTCATAGTTTTTTTGACAGCCTTTTCTTTGGTTACTACCTCAGATGTTAAACCTTCTACAACTAGCTTACCGGCTATTTGTACAATTAATTTCGAATTTTTCATGTGTGTTACTTTTAATTTGTGTTAATAATTAAGCTTCGACGCTGGAAATGTAGTCTTCAATATGTTCTTGAATAAGATCCATTGAGATATGAGATAATAATTCTTTCTTTTCATCATCTGTCATACCTTTTACTAGTTCTTCTATTGAAATCCCTTTAAGCTCTAAATTACAAGCATAATTGCCATACTGTGGCGCAATTTTTACATCGTCGAATGTTTTAAGTGAAATATCCATTGCGTTAAATTTTAATTAAAAACCCTTTAATCCTCTCGATGGTAGCATCATCTTAAGGACCAAGGGCTTCAAAATTTGAAAATTAGAATAAGTATCTGTAAGCAATGCTACTGCTTCACCAGGCTAAATTAAAAACGATTAACACCACAAATATAAACCTATTTATTTATATATCAAATATATTTTTTAGATATATTTTAAAATAAAGAAAACACTAAAAACGACGTAAGCCTTTTGGCTTTTTAATTTCGATCTTGTTGTATTCTTCAAGATCAGACTTTTTAAAGTAATTCTTTGTACCTATTTTACGATACGGAATTATCCCGTCACGCTTCCATCTGTGTAATGTGTTTTTTTTGATTTTTAGCACAACTAATGCTTCATCAAAGGTTAAAAGCTCATCATGATCATTTGGAAGAGTTGGAGCAGATTCATACTTTTCCTTTAAGCCTTTGATTTCCTCTTCAAGACCCTCCATTTTTTTTAAGATCAATCCTAATACATGCGGAACTTGTTCAAAGGTTATTTCGCTCATATTATTTCACCTCCTTGTCTTTTGAAGTATTGCGTCTTGATTTACCTGATGTTACGTTCTTTTCATCTTTCACAAAAACACCATCAACTATTTTTCCTGTACGCTTTGAAATAACTTCATAAGCTGACTGAGTACACACCTCTAATGTTAGTCCGTTCTCTTTTGCTAATCGATTTAATGCCTCTTGAGCTCGAATTACATCAATGGAAATATCTTTATTTCTAGCTATCTTTTGGAAAATTTCGACGATCCAGTTAGCTGTTATAAAAACATTTGATTTACCTAGTTCCTCAAAAGATGGTTTAAGTTCTGCAAGCTTACTAACTATAATTAATGTTACGTTAACATCTCCTATTGCATCTTTTACCTCTTCTGGATTTTTATCAATCAAAGCTGTAATCAACTCTGTAAGTTCCTCAAATGTCTTTTTGATTTGAGTTAATGGTGTAGCATTAGATAATATACCTTTATCGTCTGCCCATTGGATAATATTGTTATTTAAATCTTTCATGATATATTTTTAAAATGAATTTATATTTTGTTTGAAACTAGAATGGTAAATCATCATCGTCCGCTCCGCCAGAAATATCAACTGGTGCAGGGATGTTAGAATAATCAGTATTAGTAGCTGGTTGTTGATTGCTTAATGGTGAAACTCTCCAGGCAACCAAAGAATTAAAATAAGTAGTTGCACCATCCTTATTTGTCCAAGGACGTCCTTTAATATTGAAATCTATAGAAACATCTTGTCCAACTTTTAAATTATCAAAAATTGAGACTCTATCTTGCATTGCCTGAAATGTAATATACTCCACAAATTGTGGGTTTTCCCAATATGCTAAAACTAGTTCTCTCTTTTTGAAACTGTCAGTTACTTGTTGAACTGGTCCTATTTCGTGGACTCTACCTTTTATATCCATATTTTTTATGTTGTTTGATAACGACTTTGATCTAACTCATGCTTTTTAAATGAAAGAATGCTCCTAAGACTTTCAATCGAGTGACTAATATTTGCTACGAACCTATCTATAAGGTTTAATAAGAATAGTTCTTCTTTTGCAAGCTCAAGGAAGATTGTTTTTCTATCCGTTGCCGTATACCCCTTGTAAAAATCACTTATTAATAATGTTGCAATTTTAGTGTTGTACAATTGTTTTGCAGTAGCAAGACAATAAGACGCTGTGCTTTGAAGAGACGCTAATTCTTGAAGTTTTCCAAGCACTTCGTCTGGATTGTCTCTATCTATTTGCTGCTCGATAGCTTCACCAATCTGGGTAATCATTATCGACAACTTTTGCAGACTCTTGGTGTGCTCCTGTTCCTTCATTGTATTGTTTTTTTATACTGTTAATAACTGATGATAATTGACGAACTGAAACTAAAAGCATTACTTTATCTACGTCTTCATGAATTAAATTTTGAACTGCAGATTGCTCTACTTTATCCGATAATTTGCAAGCATTGGTAATTAATTTATCAATGCTTATTTCGATAGCCTCTAGCATACTTTATAATAGATTAATCGTGTTAATTCTACGTCGTATAACGCATCGTGTAGACGCGAATCATCCACTTCTATACCTACTATTTTAGCTACTGTAGAAAGCTTAAAATCCTTTAGTGTGGATCGTACATCTTTGAATTTTTGAGTAGCCAAAACATTAACATCTAAACTATTGCCCCAAAACCATGAAAAGAAATAATCATCACCGTTCTGTTTGAAAAAAGCATTTAGAAAAGGATCATCAAAGCCGGTATTTCGGAATCCACATAAGAATATTTTATCCTTTTTATCGAATTTATCCACGTACTTAGAAAGCATTTGAATAAACTTTTGATATCCTGTAATCATTGTTAATTCGTAACCGTTTAAATCCTCACGTGTAACGTTAGCTACTTTTAATGCATTATCATCTATTACTGCATTTGGATTGGGTTGCATCTTAAAATTAAATGATTCTTTCACCTCACCATCAATTTCAAGAATTCCAGATAATTGATGAATACCATTTTTCCAAAACATGGTACCAGTTGTTTCCAGGTCGTTAAAAAGAATTTTAGCCATTTCTATATTAAATAAGGTGGAAGATCCATTTTATAAATACCTTCATCAGTTGAAGCCCTGTATTCGAACGATTCATTAAAATAACCTGTTTCAAGGCATGATTTGAACTCTTTAATTAGTCCTTCAAAAATTGATACACCTTTTAAGACAAGGTCTTCCATCAAATGATGCACAGACACTTCACATTCTCTATCAACAGCTATGATATAATATGGTAAAACTTCACCTACTGCAGTTGTATATACGCCTGCTTGTAAATGGTAATTTTGATAAATAATATCACGTTGGAATTTTCGAGGCTCTGCATCAGCACATATTTTTAAGTCAATTATAACTTCACCTATTCCATCTAAAAAAGAGATAAACTTAAGACCTTCAAAATCCCATTCTATTTTGTGCTCAGTTTGCTGAATCAAACTCAAGACTTGTTTAGCAGCCCTATTATTTATTACTGCATTCGCCATTCGTTCAGCTAACTTTAAAGTATCAGCAGAAACAAGCTCTTTATTTGGATATAAGCTTATTTGTTCAGCTTTCCATTCTTTATAAGCCTTTGTTGATCTAGGACTTGCACCGCCAATTTCAACAACCATTTCAGAATCTGTGAAAAACTGATCTTCTACAGTATGTGGCTCTAAAACCATTGCGTGTACAAGTTTTCCCAATAACATTGAATCAGTAGTTTCAAAAGCTTTCATTTTATAATTAATAAAAGCGTTTGGACTTCTTTTGAATTTTGATAAGGCAGAATAACTCAACTTTGAGGTACCTGATTTTATATCCTTAATCAAATTTTTTATGAAATTAGCTCTTTTTTCAGCCTCAGAGAGTTTACTTTCTAAGGCTGGATTTTCATTTAAAAGTATCATAACTATGCAGTTTGTTTTTTGGTATTAGCGTTTAAAAACTCTTTCTTTTTAACGCCTAATTGAGACACAAAATCAGTATCAGTGTGTAATAATTGAGCGTCATCAAAGATTTTACTTAAATCCTCTGTACTTGTTGCAAAATCAATTCTACGCATGCAGATAAGTTTTAAAAATTCAGCATTTTCGTGTAACTGTTTATTGTTGTTCCAAATAGTATTGAGAGCCACTAAATCAGTTGTTTTACCGACAACCTTCACTAATGTAGGTGCAAGAGTTGTTGCAGTAACTGGTTTTGCATTTTCGGATTGATTTTCAGAACCTTTTTGACCTGGTACTGGCATATCATCAGAATGTTTGTTATCTGTATCGTCAACCGTTCCAGTAGGCACAAGAAATAAATTGAGTAATACATTTTTCAAAGCGTATGTAGTTGCTTTACCTGCGCTTTTATCTTGAGAATCCACACCATGGCCATATCCTGAAATAATTTGACTTTCACCACTTGTGTGCATTACTAAGTATTTCGGTTCAACCTCTGTAAATACTGATTGCTTAACCTTTACACCGCTTTTTTGGCCATTATAATACGTGTCTTCTTCCCAACGTTCAACTTTTACAGTTGGATTAACTTCTAAAGGAAAAATAACTAATCCATGTTTACGCATAGCTTTACCAATAGCTAACTTTACATCTTTATCAGATACACCTTTATAAGAGCTTGCACCGCTTCCAACGGTCATATTTTTTTCGATGTTTTCTACCTCACCCATAACGGCAAGAATAGCACTCACTAAATTTGTCATAATGTCAGATATTAAAGGTTTATAATGATAATAAAACAGAAAGACCCAAAAATTAGAGCTATAACAGCTAATTGAAAAAAGAAATGTAAAGCTTCTTTAGCTGGGCTAAATTCACTAGATACTACATTGTATTCAAGCGAACGGAAAAATTTAAGAATTGATTTCATGTGTGTTACTTTTATGTGTTAAAAAAAAATATCTAATATTCCTATTTGATATACTCAGTTTGAATTTTTTTTATGTCGTGGTGCGAAAACCAATCTTCATAAATGATCTCTTTACCATCTTCTACTTTAATAAAGATCACCTCAGTACCGTGAGGCAATTTATTATAGATCATTGCGTCATACATACTTTCTCATTTATATCAAATAATTGTAATACTTGCTCATTAGCTACTTCTAAGGCTGTTTGTATCGCCAAAGTATAATCGTAGGAATCATCACCAGGATACGCATTTATATCTTCAAAATTAGGTGCGTCATAATCATTGTTAAACCAACCCCTAATAGATGAACTTCTTTGAGCAGAAAATTCTACTTCTACCTCTTTAAGGTCTTCATCATTAAAAAACCCTTCATTGTAATTTGACAAATTGACATAATATGCTTTTAAGCTGTAATTGTCATTTTCTTGATCTACGAGAACAAACTTTTCTGATTGACCTTCGATAATTGTTAAATCTTTCATAACTTTGATTTGTGTTAAAATGCATCCCTTGCGGGTGTGTTACTTTTAATAAGCCCTATTACCGTAGGGCTTTATTTGTTTTGATACTCAAAGATACATATAGATACATATAGATACAAATTTATTTTAATATTTATTTTTGTATTTTTATTTACTCTTTGTGTTAGGATCTTTCCGCCATACATAAAAACTGTCTTTTTTTGTTTTTGTTTTGTAATTATATGTAGAATTTTCTTTTTTTATTCTAGCAATTACAAGCCTTATATAATGCCTTTTTTCAGCTGGAAATTGCAAACATTGACAATTTACCTTTAAAGAAAGCAATGCCTCTTTGACAGTTGGTTCTATAGATTTGTTTAAAAGTTTCATTTATTATATATTGGTATAATATTTGACTAATGAAGATACAATATAAATTGTATCAATACATATCAAAGATACAAATTTATACAAATTAAACAATTGAAAAAATGTTAAAAAATTTGGAGATTGCCATCAAAGAAAAGTTTATAAAAAAAGGATTAGCAGCCCAAGCATTAAACATGAATCAAGGCAATTTATCCAAGCTTATTGCCACTCCAGAAGAAGCTGTGGATAATCTTTGGAACACTACAATTGTTAAATTAGAAAAAACATTTCCTGAATATAATATTGAGTGGCTTCTTGGAAAATCAGAAATAAAATACAGTAGTGAGAAGCATAATAATTTCCAAATAAATAATCTTAAATCTCAATTAAATTCTAATGGAAACATTTTAGGAGACATTCCATACAATGAAATAGCCATGTTTGACGAGGATGGCAATACAAAGTTTTATGAAATATCTCCAGGAGTATATAGAATGAAAGTTCCATTGATTAGCGAGACTGCTAAAGCTGGTGTTCTTTCAGGTTTTGCAGACGCTGAATATATTGAAGATCAAGAATACATAGTAACTACTGTTTATAGGTATCATAAAGGAAGATACAAAGCTTTCCGAGTAATGGGAGACAGCATGGATGTTGACAAAAGAACGACCTTTATTCATGGTGATGTTGTAATTGGAAGAGAAATAGCTCCTGAGTTATGGAAATCTCGTTTCCACACCCACAAATATCCATTTTATATTTTTGTAACTAAAAATGATGGAATTATTTTTAAAGAGTTAGTCGATCACAATGTAAATGAAGGCATAGTAACACTCCACTCTTTAAATGAAGACAAGGAAACCTACCCTGACTTTACAGTTGATTTAAAAGAGGTCGCATTTATTTATAATGTAGTAAAAAGAGAAGTAGAAATATAGATGAGCATAAACAACGTGAAAAATGAAATAAATATATCCGATACGGTTATAGATTTCCTAAAATCAAAAGATATATTTAAAAACGATGAAATACATTTTGTAACAGGAAAACAGCAAAGACCATCCAGGACCAAATTAATTTTGGTTAACACCTTGTTTGCAATGCAGGATGAAGACGATAATGAAATAATCGGGAGTCTTAATGTAAATATACAAGATGAAGATACCATTTGGATTGAGTATATCGGAGAGATTCTAAATTTATTTCTTGACGAAAGCATTATAGGTAACTATAGATTAGAATTCACTAACGAACATTTATTCAAAGTTTCAAAAGATCTATATTTCAAAAATCTAAAATTTAAATTTACATCAATATAATGGCACTAAAAGAAATTGAATACAACGCCGAAGCTGCACGCTTTGTCAAATTTAGAGAAAAGATGGAGCTTTCACAGGTGGAAATAGCAAAAATCCTAGAAACCAAGCAACCTAATATTAGTAAAATTGAAAAAGGTGAAAGACCATTAACATTTTCTATGCTAAGAATTCTTCGTAAAAAATATAAACTCAATATAAATTGGTATATCACTGGCCAGGGTACGATGCTAAATGAAGAGGAAGACAAATCTACTATTCTTGCAGATTTAGCAACGATAAAAAAAGATTATGAAGATCTCTCCAAGTTATATGACAATTTAAGAAGCACTGTTAACAAGCTTGTGCGCGACGTATACTCCAAGGATTAGATATCTAGCTTCTTCATCCAATCTGATAACATATGTGATTTTTCTTCGTTCGTCGCTTTGATATAACGTAGAAACATTTCCTCCTTTTTATGTCCAGTTGCTGACATAATCAATAACGTAGGTACACCAAGTTTAAACATATTGGTTGCATACGATCTCCTTCCTGTATGACTTGTAACCATTGAGCTGAGCATAATTTTCTGACCATCCTTATCGCGCCCGATCATTCTATCAATGCCAATTTCTTTGAGTGCACAAATTTCTTTAATAGTTCTATTAAAGTGCTGATTGCTACACACAGGAGGGAGCTTTCCATCATAACGAGATAAAACATCCCTCATCCCTTTCATAATCGGGATTGTTACACGGTTTTCAGTTTTATCTTGCTTGATACGAATGTAGTCGTTATCAATATCAATTACCTCCAATTTAGAAAAATCACTAAATCGTAATGCAGAATAGCATGCTATTAGAAAAAGATCACGTACATGATGATAACATTCATCAATTTCTGCATCCTTAATTTTATTTATTTCCTCTAATGATTATTCCGAACAAAGTACACCAGCTGTTCCGCTGTAAAGTACACCAGTTTTAACCAATAATTTGGACTTATTGCCACTGGATTTA
>NZ_WUQY01000261.1 GCF_009829085.1 Sphingobacterium bovisgrunnientis | reverse complement strand
AAAGAAGACCAAGGGCTTATGCCTACAATATACTAAATTCTCGGTTGTATTGGAAGGATTTACCGATACTAGTTGGATATCTAGCACGGGTGAGAATAAATCCACTTCCGGTTGGGTGTTCACTCTTGGAGGAGGAGCTGTTTCTTGGAAATCAAAGAAACAGACATGTATAACGCACTCGACCATGGAATCCGAATTCGTAGCATTATCGGATACCGGAAAAGAAGCTGAGTGGCTTAAGGATCTCTTTTATGAGATACCTTTGGGACCGAAGAATACATCTTCAATATCTATCTTGTGTGATAGT
>NZ_WUQY01000260.1 GCF_009829085.1 Sphingobacterium bovisgrunnientis | reverse complement strand
GAATGAGGTGTTGCAAGCACTTGAAGAGGTAGTTCAAGAGGGTAAGGCTGATGAACAGGAGCCATCAACATCGAAGGCTCCAACTCCAGTCAAAGCCTATGTACCTCCTATTCCCTTTCCTCAGAGGCTCCAGAAGCATAAACTAGACATTCAATTTGGTAAGTTCCTGGAGGTGTTTAAAAAGTTACACATCAACATTCCGTTTGCAGATGCTTTGGCTCAAATGCTGAGTTATGCAAAGTTCATGAAGGATATTCTTTCCAACAAAAGGAATCTTAAAGATCATGAAACGGTGATGTGGTCGGCAG
>NZ_WUQY01000259.1 GCF_009829085.1 Sphingobacterium bovisgrunnientis | reverse complement strand
TTAAATCACACACACACACACGTGTAAATGCACTCACGCACTAAAATCAAATGTGAATTGTGTATTGAGTAATTTTGTATATAGTGACGTCAAAAGATTAGAGTATATTTGTGTGAAGCCTTACTGTCAATTGGACAGAGTAACGACAAGGAAAACAGGAAAAGAAAATGAGATAAAAATGATCAATATGCAAGAATATGTCTGAAAGCGTAAAGTCGGGGCAAGTGTTGAACACTTTGTCCTTAAGTCGAATTTGTCACGCAACGGTGCCTACGGTTTATGACAATCAATTCCCAAAATATAACGACT
>NZ_WUQY01000258.1 GCF_009829085.1 Sphingobacterium bovisgrunnientis | reverse complement strand
TAAACTCAATGGATTCATCACATTAATCACAAGAACTATAAAGCACAAAACTATTGGAATCTCATTTCTCGAGTCAAGAATTACCTCCAATCACATCTAAGTTTAGTTATTCATAATATACTTACAAATAACCATTAAAATCTTACAATACATGGAAAACATATAGATTAAAGAGGATAGAAAGCTTATTGATGAGAAGAACAAAAGATGGAGTCTTCAATGTCAAAGGGTCTTCTTCTTCTTCTTCTTCTTCTTCTTCTTCTCCAAAGCTCCAAAATCGCAATCTTTCACATCAGATTTTTCTTCCCC
>NZ_WUQY01000257.1 GCF_009829085.1 Sphingobacterium bovisgrunnientis | reverse complement strand
CCAGTGTTTGACATGAAAAATGATCGAATTCGAAGATGATATCTGAATAAAATTTATAGAAATATGAGTTATCTTTCGAACGCAACTTGAATCACCTCAATCAGACATTACGAGAGAAAGATATCGTTGAAATACTGAAAGCTATCCGACGAAAAATTGGCAAAATCATGCGGTCGCATGGTTATAATACATGCGGTCGCATGGACTTTTTCATATTTGCGGCTCAGGTCCTTGAACGTTTCATCCCTCAACTTTGATTTAGTACAATTTGGTCATCATACTTTGAACTTTCTTTCATTTAAGCCCCTAC
>NZ_WUQY01000256.1 GCF_009829085.1 Sphingobacterium bovisgrunnientis | reverse complement strand
GTTTTGTGGGAAGATTAGACTTGAATTTGGCACGGACGAGACCACTGTTTGCGTGCGGTTTAATGACCTTAGGGTTGGAAATGGGCTCAGATTGCTCATCGAGTGATTCGTTCAGGTTGAGTCCTTGAGCTACTGAGCAATCCAAGCCCATGAAGGCACGAGTCAAAATATTTCAAAATTCAAGTGTGAACTCAAATTTTTTATATTAATAAATAATATTATAAAATTAAATAAATATAGAAACCTTCCAAGCAAGACCCTCACCCCACCCAATTTTAAACACTAAAACATCTTCGTCTTTCTCTCTCCA
>NZ_WUQY01000255.1 GCF_009829085.1 Sphingobacterium bovisgrunnientis | reverse complement strand
AATCGTGCATCTGAATAATATAATAATGCAAATATCCGATTATTTTTCTTCTACTCCACAGGTTTTGTACATGATCCCTTAATTTTTTATTAAATATTGGAATTTACAAATAATTCACATTTCAACATTCTGTTAAGAGTCATTGTAAAAGTTTTGAACTATTATGAAATTCGAATAAATGTTAAATACATAAACATTTGCTTTGGGATAGGTGTATAAAAAAAAATCCCTAAAACGTTTAAATTATAGGGATTTGATATATTTTATCATTTAAGATGCGGAGAGCGAGGGATTCGAACCCCCGAACCTG
>NZ_WUQY01000254.1 GCF_009829085.1 Sphingobacterium bovisgrunnientis | reverse complement strand
TCATAAAAAGTCTTAATGTTTACAATGAAAAATAAACTTATTTATACTAAATTAATAAACCCTAAGAAATATGAAAAATACGAAATTTAAGAGTCCTAAAATAGAGAAATTACCAAAAATAAGAATTATAGTTGATAGTAGCACATTTATTACCATTTTCATTCGCTAATATTTGCATTTTCGTGATTAATTAGTGCCTAATTGTTCTAAATACGTTTATATCGTGGTTTAGGTCACAAATGGATGAACACAATGGAAAATTGGAGAAAAGAGCGAGAAATGACCGAAACGAAGGAAAGTGAAAGTTCAAC
>NZ_WUQY01000253.1 GCF_009829085.1 Sphingobacterium bovisgrunnientis | reverse complement strand
GTCAAGTTTGCTGCTGAGGAATTAAGCTGCTAAAAATATCAACACTTTCTGTCTGAATTATATCTTAAAAGGCTTTGTTGGAATGCAACAGCATCACCAAGGCAGCAATATAAATCCCGTGACATACAAATGTTGCAGCGGCAAATTATGTTTAAACAGATTCAGGACATGCAGCGGAGGCAGCAGCTCCAGGAGATGGGCGAAGGAAGAAAACAGAATTATGTAAATCAACTTCCATCACTAAAGCAGGCTTCAGTTGCCCAATTTCCTCATCCAATTAATGGAGCAACCATTAATGATTCATCACAAATG
>NZ_WUQY01000029.1 GCF_009829085.1 Sphingobacterium bovisgrunnientis | reverse complement strand
AATTAGCGAAACAAGGTAAAATCATGAATAATGCTGTTTCTTCTTTCATATATGAGAAACTAGCCAAAGTCAAGAAACGGGATATGAAATTCATATCCCGTTTTTTATTTTATACCCTAAGCATGGCATAAAATTTAAGTATTTCGCAAACGAAAACCGTACTTATTTGTTTAATATACACTTGTGTAGAACGCTAACATAGTGATATGTACATAAAACATCATTATCACAACACACAAAAGCTGCCAAACAATTAAACATAAAAAATTATAAATCAAAATTATATGAGGTATATATTTACTTTATTCATGGTTTTGCTCTATGCTAATTCGGTTATTGCGCAAAATACAATTTCTGGTGTAGTAAAAGATGAGCAATCTTTAGTCACTATACCAGGGGTTACTGTCGCTATTAAAAATAAGTCGACAGCGGTACAAACAAATGCTGTAGGTCAATATTCTATTGCTGCTGTAGTGGGTGATACGTTGACATTTACATTTATTGGCTATCAATCACAAGATATCGTTGTTGGAAACCAGACATCGATAGATGTTTTTCTTGTAAGCGACGATAATGCTTTAGAAGAAGTAGTAGTCATCGGATACGGTACAGCTAGAAAACGTGACTTAACTGGTTCTATCACCCAAATTAAGGGTGAAGACATTGTGGACAAACCAGGTACTAACCCTGTTGCAAATTTGCAAGGTAAGGTTCCGGGACTACAAGTTACGAATTCTGGTAGACCAGGTCAAGAACCAGATATTCGTATCCGTGGTACTAATTCAATCAATGGAGCTAAGCCACTCTATGTCGTTGATGGATTGTTAAATGACAATATTAATTACCTAAATCCAAATGACATCGAAACGATTGAAGTGCTAAGAGACCCTTCCAGCTTAGCGATTTTCGGTGTTCGTGGAGCAAATGGTGTTATTGCTATCACTACTAAGCGAGCAAAACTAGGTCAACTGAATTTTGAATTTAATTCTCGAATAGGTGTTAAGAATGTAGCAAAACATATGGATATGGCAAATGCCGAACAATTCAAAGAATTGTATGAGGAACAACGTTTTAACCAAGGTAATTACCCATACGACTATACAAATTGGACAGGAAATACAAACTGGCAAGACGAAATTTTTACTAACGGAATTTTGAACTACAATAATCTAAGCGTCAGTGGTGCAACAGATAAAAACACCTTTCGAATGGGCTTGGGATATTCTAAGGATGAAGGTACTATTAATCACGAAAAGCACAGCCAAATCACTTTCAACGTGACAGATGAGGTTAAACTAACGGATAATTTTCGGACAGGTATTGTCTTGAATGGCTATAGAGCACGTTTACCGCAAGAGCGAGGAGTTTTCGGTGCAATACTTGCCGCACCTATAGCTCCTGTCTTCAACAATGAATACGGTCTTTATCATTCTCTTCCGGACTTTCAACGTGCACAAGTAAACAATCCATTAGTGGATATTGAAGAACGTAAAAACACATATATTGGAATCAACTATCGTGCATTAGCAAATTGGTATGCAGAGGTTGATTTTCTAAAGAACTTCAATTTCAGAGTTAATTTATCCGCGGATTATGGATTTAATAATTTCAGATCTTATCAAGGTTTAGTTTCGGTATATAACCCAGATATCCAGGGTGATGACAAAAGGGAACGTATTGGTAACCAATTAACTTCGGTAAATCACGAACAAAATACGCATTACAAATACCAAACAGACTGGTTATTGAACTACAGAAATACGTTTGATAAGCACAATCTAACCTTGATGGGAGGTTTTACAACTTATTTACAAGGACTTGAAGCTACTACTGCGCGTAGAACCCAAGGTGAAGGTTTAGAAATCCCAAATGATCCAGATTATTGGTACGTAAATATTGGAGATCCAAACACTACAACAGGAAATTCAACCGCATCAGAATACCGCACGCTTTCTTGGCTGGGTAGAGCATTATACAATTACGACGGTAAATATTTGATCAATACCTCTTTCCGAAGAGATGGAAGTTCTGCATTTGCAAAAAATGGTAAGCCTTGGCAAAATTTCTACTCAATCGGTACTGCTTGGGTGGTAAGTCAAGAGAGCTTTATGCAAAATGTTGAATCTATCAATAATCTGAAATTAAAAGCTTCATGGGCTTCACTAGGTAACCAAAATGTTGGCGGAAATTGGTACCCAATGTATCCATTAATGGTTCCAGGGAATTCTGCTGTATTTGGAGATCAATTAATTCCAGCTTATGAAGCTGAATATATCCCAGACCCGAACTTACATTGGGAAGTAGTGAAATCCTGGGAAGCTGGTTTTGAATTGAATGCGCTTCAAAACCGTTTAAGTGTCGAAGCTGTATACTACAATAAAAACACGGAAGATATTTTAGTACGTGTACCAGGTATTCTAGGAAGTAAACCAGGCTTAAGCAATTTAGGTACAATTCAAAACAAAGGTATTGAAGCTGGTGTGACTTGGGCACAAACCATTAATGAAGATTGGAGCTACACAATTGGTGGTAATATTACAACTGTAAAAAACAAAGTTGTAAAACTTTCGACAGATGGCTATGATATTATCAATGGTGCATCGAGAACAATTGCTGGCTACCCTATCGGTTATTTTTGGGGGTATATACATGATGGAATATTCCAAACACAAGCAGATGTTGATCAATATGCAACAAATGGTTTAGGTGGTGGAGCATTCTTACCAGGTGACATCAAATACAGAGATATCGATGGTAATGGAACCATTAATTCACAAGATAGAACAATGATAGGAAACCCGACTCCTGATTTCTATTATGGTATATCATTAGGTACTTCTTACAAGAATTTTGATTTAGGAATTGAATTACAAGGTCTTTATGGTAACGAAATCCTAAGAACGTGGAATCAAAATCAATTTGCTACTTACAATTTCTTGACCGATAGATTAGGCAGATGGAATGGTGTGGGTACATCCAATTGGGAGCCAATCCTACACGAAGGAAGATCAGTCAACAGACAATATTCTACTTATTTCATTGAAGATGGAAGTTTTTTCAGAATTCGTGATATTTCATTGGGATATACTTTACCAGCAGAAACAGTATCACGTATGCGTTTGAAAAGTTTGCGCCTATTCTTGAATGCACAGAACGTTGCTACATTTTCGAAAAATACAGGTTTCACGCCTGAAATTGGCGGAAGTACCACATCATTTGGTATTGACAATGGTACTTACCCAGTTCCTGCCATTTATACCTTTGGTTTAAACTTAAATTTTTAACGATTATTTAGGTCATCATTATGAAAACAATAACAAATAGATATAAAATAATCACAGGCATTTTCCTTGTTTTACTCTTTGCTAGCTGCAGTAAAGATTGGTTAGATATTAAGCCTAAAGGAAGATTTACAGAAGAAGATATGCCTACAGGATCCTTAGAGGGACAAGTTTTTGCCGCATATGCCGGCTTACGATCTGAGGCGACCAGTGGACTACCGTATGTTGCATTACACAACATTCGTTCTGATGATGCGCAATTAGGAAGTAGCACGGGAGATGAGGCTGGCGCAGGACCAATATTTGATAATTTCAATTATCCGCTGGATTATTGGTTAGTGAACAACTACTGGTCTGGGCATTACAACCTAATCAATTTGACCAATAATGTACTAGCGACTGCAGATTCTATCGATAATCCATCTGAAGGTACATTAGCCAATATTGGAGAAATGAAATTCCTACGTGCATGGGCTTATTTTAATATGGTCAGAACATTTGGAGAAGTTCCTTTAGTAACTTTTAAAATTACAGATCAAGCTTCCGCGAATATTCCGAAATCAAGTATTAATGATATTTATCAGCAAATTGATGCTGACTTAACGGACGCCGTAGCCTATTTACCCTCGACATGGCCCAGTCATCCTGGACGTATTACTAAAGGTGCTGCTTTAGCTGTGCAAACTAAAACGCTAATGGCACGTAAGAGGTTTAGTGAAGCTCTGGCATCTGCTATGCAAGTAATTAATTCTGAAGTTTATGATTTGAGTGTTCCTTACAATATGATTTTCCGTGAGGAAAGTGAAAATAGCAAAGAATCAATTTTCGAAATACAAGCACTATTTGATGGCGTACAAAATTTTGGTGTTACTTATGCCAGCCGTCAAGGTGTACGCGGATCAGGTTCTTGGGATTTGGGCTGGGGTTGGAATATTCCACATCCTAGATTGCTAGAGGCTTTTGAGGTAAATGATCCACGAAAAGATGTAACATTTTTATATTCTGGACAACGCAATGAACCATATGGTGAAGTATTACCAGATAACCTTCCACGACCATATTGGAACAAAAAAGTATATACTAACCCTACATTACGTACAAGATACGGAAGCAGGTTTGGAGATTGGTTCAATGTACGTCTGATTCGCTATGCTGATGTGGTTCTGTTAGCAGCAGAAGCAGCAAATGAAGTGGGTGGAAACGCAAATGTTGACTTAGCCTTGGATTTTCTTGAACGTGTGAGAGCACGTGCAAGAGGTGGTAACGCTGCTGTTTTACCAGCCGTGACTACACGCGATCAAGTAGCTCTTCGTAATGCGATTCGTCATGAAAGACAAGTCGAATTAGGAATGGAAAATGAACGTTTTTATGATCTAATACGTTGGGATATTGATGTAGAAACTATGCGAGATGCAGGACATGTAAACTACCAGTTAAAACACCGCTTCTTCCCTATTCCTCAGCCAGAAATTGATAAATCTGCTGGTGTTTTAGTGCAAAACCCAGACTACAGATAAGCTATAAATTGATAACTTATGAAAATTAATATATATAAAATATTTTCCTTTTTGACATTACTCGCTTTTATGAGCTGTCAAAAAATGGAACGACCAGTAATGAATATCATTCCTGATCCAGAAGATGATGGAACTATTCGTGTACTTGCTATTGGTAATAGTTTTTCCGAAGATGCCATAGAAACACATTTGTATGATCTTGCTAAAGCTAATGGACAGAAAATCATTATTGGAAATCTGTACATCGGCGGAGCTACATTAGAACAACATGTAAACAATATAAAAGCAAATGCAGGTGCATATAGCTTTCGTAAAATTGATGCTGAAGGAAATAAAACTACAGTAGCAAACACATCAATAGCTACGGCTTTAGCAAGCGAAAATTGGACACATATCAGCTTTCAGCAAGAAAGTTCTAATTCAGGGAAATTTGATACCTGGTCTGCCTCTTTAGCTGAATTGTACAATTATGTAGCACCACGTGCTAAAAATGAAAATGTAAAATTTATCTTATACCAAACTTGGGCATACGCCAAAAATTCTACACATGCTGGTTTTGATAATTACAACAAAGACCAAATGCAGATGTACACAGCCATTGTTGACGCTGTCAATAAAGCGAAACAATTGGTTGACATCGATATGATTATTCCGGCAGGTACAGCAATACAAAATGGTAGAACTAGCGTCGTGGAAGATAATTTCACGCGAGATGGCTACCACTTGAGCATGCCATTAGGAAGATATTTAGCTGCATGTACATGGTATGAAAGTCTTATGGGGACTAATGTGATTGGTAACAGTTACAAGCCTCAGGGTTTATCTGATTTTGAAGTTGCCATAGCACAAAATGCAGCACATTTGGCTCTACAAAAACCTAACGAAGTAACACCTATGACCGATTTTCAGGGTGGAGCTGGCGGACCTCTGACAAGCAGTGTATTATTGGATTTTGGTAATAATGCTGCTGCTGATCATTGGAATCAAATTAATTCATTCTTAGCTGGTACTTCCATCAATCTAAAGGATAGCATTGGCTCCTATGTTGGTATTAAACTAACCATTACACAAAGATTTAATGGTGTCAACGCGGATGGACCTACAACGAGTACTACACCATTGAACATGCCTTCAACAGTTTCGAGATATTCTTACTTTGGTAATTCAAAAGGTGATTTTGGAGGGATGATTATAACTCAAAGTAAATTTGAACTTATCGGTTTGGATAAAGATTTGAATTACGATATAACATTTTTTGGTTCAAGGGGCAATGTAACAGATAATCGCGAGACTAAATTTATTTCCTCTGGAACTAACGAAGTCGTTGTAAGACTTAATACTTCAAATAATAGCACCAACACAGTAGTAGCAAAAGACATAAAACCTGACAGCTCAGGTAAGATTACGGTAACAGTTACTTCAGGTGAAAATAATACAAATGGCTCTGGCTTTTATTATTTGTCAGCCGCAAGACTTATTTCAAAATAAATTAGTATTCCTCCGCTATGGAGGAATACACTTTCATACACTATGAGAATACAATTAATATATATTTTAGCAGTATGTTTATTTTTAGGATGCAAATCATCTGATATTAATAAGCACGATAAAGCAACAGAAGATTTACTAACAAAAATCCAACACCAAACATTCAAATACTTTTGGGAAGGTGCTGAGCCAACATCAGGTTTGGCTAGAGAACGTATCCATATGGATGGTGAATATCCTCAAAATGATAAGGACGTCATCACTATCGGTGGTAGTGGATTTGGATTAATGGGTATTTTGGTTGCCGAACAACGCAAGTTTATCCAACCTCAAGAAGCTCAGGATCGCTTTAAGAAATCACTTACATATCTTTCTAAATTACCTAGGTTCCAAGGCGCCTATGCACATTGGTATGAAGGACCTAGCGGAAAAGTAAAAGCTTTTGGGGATAAAGATAATGGAGGCGACATTGTTGAAACGGCATTTTTAGCGCAAGCACTAATCTGTGTGCGAGAATATTATAAAAATGGTACGCAAGAGCAAAAAGAAATAGCAGCATTAGCAGACAATATCTGGAAAGAAATAAATTGGAAGCATTACACAAATGGTAAGGATGTGATTTATTGGCATTGGAGTCCAGAACACGAATTTGGAATGAATCATCCGATCCAAGGTTTTGATGAATGTCTAATTACCTATGTATTAGCGGCGTCTTCCCCTACATTTCCTATTGAAAAACAAGTTTATGACCGCGGTTGGGCTAGAAGCGGTCAAATTAAAACAGACATCCAAAAATATGGCCTTCCTACTGAAGCAAAACATAATGCTCATCCAGGTGAAGTAGGTCCATTATTTTGGTCACATTATAGTTTTTTAGGATTAAACCCTAATGGTTTAAAAGACGAATATGTAGATTATGGAAAAATAGTCCATAATCATACGCAAATACATATTGAACATGCAAAACGAAATCCAAATAACTTTGTGGGATATGGAGCTGACAAAGGTTGGGGATTGACAGCAAGCTATTCTGTAAGTGGGTATGATGCACATCATCCCGATAATGATAAAGGCGTCATATCTCCTACCGCAGCCTTAGCATCAATGCCTTATGCTCCGAAAGAAAGTATGAGTTTTGCAAATTACCTTTTCAATAATTTAGAATCAAAAGTTTGGGGGGATTATGGGTTTTATGATGCGTATAGCGAGACGGCTAATTGGTTTCCACAACGTTACTTGGCAATTGACCAAGGACCTATTGTTGTAATGATTGAAAACTACAGATCGCAGTTCATTTGGAACTTATTTATGAATGCACCAGAGATTAAAGAAGGATTAAAGAAATTAGGATTTAATATTAAATAAAATTATTTTAATAAGAAAACAATTATAACAGAAAGAAAGTATTTCGTGAAATTTAAAATTGTTAGTTTTCTTTTTGGAATCTTCGCATATTAAACTGAACAACCGTGCGATTTCGAAAAACTTTATTACTGAGACTCTTATTATTAGTAGTTATAATAACATCATTTATTTTACTGTGTACAATCTTTATTTCTCAATACAAACAGTATAAAGAAATTGAGAATAGATTAAATATTGCGTACTCAAACAATTCAAAGCTTTCACCTGTGCTTTATGAATTGTTTTCGACATTTACTGAGGTTGACAATTTATTTCGATTATATGCCATCTCATTTGATGATAAGAGTTTTAAGGATTATCAAAATAAATTAGACACCTTAAATAAAATAATCCATACACTAGATTCAATTCCTACAAGTAATACACCTAATTCTGCTAAGAAAGAGATTGAAGTTCTTGACCAGTCACTTTCAATGCAATATTTGGCATTGAAAAAACAAATTGACAACTTAATAATTTTTGCCGACGAAAATTTCAGCAAAAACAATATAGGATTAAGAAGTCAACAAAGAGGAAGACTTACCAATTCTGATTCTGTCATTAACCGTATACTTAATGATACATTAGCGAGAGTAGAGGTAGATGCTGATACAATCGTAAAGAAAAAACAAAGCTTATTCAAAAGAATATTTAATGCGAAAAACGATACTGTATTAAATACCTCTAGTTCAGCAGTTTTGAATGTAAATCAGATAGATATTGTACAGAAAAATATTGAAAATTTAATTCGAACAAATGAAGAAAGTTATTCTAAGAATTTCTCCAATTTAAGAAGCATATATTACGCTCAAAAGAAAAGGAAAGGAAGCTAATAACATCTAATTATCAACTCATTAATGACCTTAAAAAGTCTATCGAAACGATTCGAGAGATAGAATATTCAAAGTTTAGAAGTGCGGAAAAAGACGATTATATTCTTTACAAATTGAATACACAAAAATTTAGATCTTATGCAATAATGGCACTTTGTGTTATACTATTGATGTTAATGTTTATTATTTATTACCAATATGTTGTTTCTAAATATGAGAAAAAGCTGATAAAAGAAAAAGAATACGCTTCAAAATTAGCTGAAGAAAAAACAAATTTATTAGCGAATATAAGTAACGAAATACGTTCTCCATTATATTCTTTAAAGGGTGTGGTGAAATTATTGACTTCTAAAAAAACAGAAGCAATAGACGATAAAATTCTTTCAAATATCAATTACGATATTAATCTTATTAACAATACTGTAAATGATATTCTTAACCTCAGCAAAATAGAATCCCAAGCAATAGATGTCGTAATGGATGAAGTGTATATATCAAAAATCGTCAATGATACCTTTAGTTTACACAAATATCAAGCAAATCAAAAAGGTCTTAATTTTATAAATGAGAACCATCTTAATGATATTCTAACAATAAAATCTAATGAATTTAGATTAAGACAAATTATTTCGAATCTAATAAGCAACGCACTTAAATACACGAACAAAGGAACAATCAAAGTAGTAAGTAAAATCGCTGGAGATAAAATTCAAATTGACGTTGTAGACACTGGTATAGGTATTGACGAGAAAAAAATTGATCAAATCTTCAGAAAATACTATACTGTGGAAGGTGAAAAGACAAAAGTTGGATTTGGACTTGGTTTACATATTTCACAGTTATTAGCAAAACATATTGGAGGTAAATTGAGTGTTAAAAGTCAATTGGGTATTGGCTCGACCTTCTCTTTGCAAGTACCATTATCACTAGATAAATCCCCGACAACGAAAAAAGAAGGAAATTCTAATTCCAAAAAACTATTACCTAATGATACGTCTATCGTTCTCATTGACGATAATAAGATCAATATATTGCTTGCTAAACAGATATTCAATAATTATAAGAACATTCAATATTTTGAAGACGCGCACAAAGCACTTTCATACATTGAAAATTCCAAACCTCATATTGTAATCACTGATATTATAATGCCTCAATTATCAGGATGGAATGTATTGGAAATGATTAAAACAAACAAAAACCTAAATAATACAAAGGTTTTTGCTAATACTGCTGAAGGTACTTTAGCAGAAAATAAGACTTCTAAATTTCAATTTGATGGAGTCTTAGATAAAGGCTTCGATACCGAAAGTTTATCTAAAATTTATTATAACTAATAAAAGAATAAGGGAGTAAATATCCCTTATTCTTTTATTAATGCACGGTCGAGATGCACATAACCTCCATCCACATATACCAATTGGCCTGTTGTGTGACTAGATCGATTTGACAATAAAAATACTGCTGTATTTGCTATTTCTGCTGGCGTAGTCATGCGATGCTCTAACGGTATTCTATCGGTAATTTTCTTTAATGTTTCTTCGGGATTGTCCAGTGTTTGAATCCACGTATCATATTGTGGTGTAGCACATTCAGCAACGATTATCGCATTTACACGAATACCGTAAGGTAAAAGTTCTACAGCCCATTCTCTTGTCAAAGCATTTCTAGCGCCATTAGATGCTGCGTAACCTGAAGTTCCTCCTTGGCCTGTTTCCGCTGTTTTAGAACTAATGTTTACGATTACGCCTTTAGAATCTTTCAAAGCTTGCAATGCATGATGAACTATTAGATAATAGTGCACTACATTTTTATGGTATGATTCGATAAACCCCTCATAGCTGCCATTTTCTAAACCAATGCCATCATTTTGACCTGCATTATTTATAATACCATCAATTCGACCATACTGTTCAAGCGCAAGATCAATTGTTTTCTTTGATTCTTCAGGAATAGACAATTCTGCTTCAATACACAAACATTCACTGCCTAAGGCTAGTACTTCATCACGCACCAAATTGTTGTCAACTTGCTTTCTTCCTACAATAACAGGAATGGCGCCTTCTTTAGCTAAAGCTAATACAATACCTTTTCCTATTCCTTTTGCTCCACCCGTAACGATGAATACTTTATCTTTTAAATTTAAATCCATAATGGTTAGATGGTTGATTTATTTTAGATTATAAAATTTCACGGCATTCAGACCCCAAAATTGTTCAAGCTCTTTCGCTGTAAAATCCTTCATTTTATCTTGAACAATTTCAATACATTGTTCATAGCTTGCTGCAATTAAACATACTGGCCAGTCCGTACCAAAGCATATTCTATCTTTTCCAAAAGATTTGATTACGTGATTAACATATGGTGTAAAATGATCTAACTCCCAATTTTTCCAATCAGCTTCAGTTACCAACCCCGATATTTTACAATACACATTTGGAAAATTAGAAAGAGCTTCTATGAAAACAGCCCAATCTTCAAATTCTTTGGTTTTAATAGCCGGCTTAGCCATATGATCCAGCATGAATTTTTGATTAGGATTAGACCGTACGCATTCCAATGTACTTTGGTAATGACGCGGACGAATGAGTAAATCGTAGGTGTAATCAAAAGCCGTCAAACTTTCAATTCCTCTAAGAAAATCATCTTTAATCAAAAAGTCACCATCGGGCTCTCCCTCTATTACATGACGAAAGCCTTTTATAATATCGTGCTTTCTAAACTCTTCTAAGTATGCCTCAATTTGAGATGAACGCAAATCTACCCATCCAACGACACCTTTAATCATTTTATAGACTTGCGAAAGTTCTGTCAAAAAATAGGTTTCTTGATGTGACTGACTAGCTTGTACTGCCACAACACCATCAATGTTGTTATTTTTTAAAGTTTGAGAAATATCATTTGGCAAAAAGTTGCGTTGAATAACAGACATTTCCTCTGTTATCCATGAATCTCGGTCTTTGTCATAGATCCAAAAATGTTGGTGGGTATCTATACGCATGATCTATTTTTTATAGTTAATGACCTCTTGTCGCTGTTCTCCCAAATAATCTGCTCCTAATTCAATCACATCGCCTTCCTTCAAGTAAATAGGAGGATTGAAACCTAACCCCACTCCTGCTGGTGTGCCCGTAGAAATAACATCCCCTGGCAATAAAGTCATGAATTGTGAAACATAAGAAACGATAAATGGAACCGAGAAAATTAAATTTTTAGTATTACCGTTTTGATATGTTTTACCATTAACTTTCAACCAAAGATTGACATTATTGATATCTTTAATTTCTTCTTTTGTTGTCAACACAGGTCCCATAGGAGCAAAAGTATCACAGCCTTTTCCTTTATCCCAAGTACCACCACGCTCGATCTGGAATTCACGTTCGGATACGTCATTGTGCAATACATATCCAACCACATAATCCAATGCTTCAGATTCTTCTACGTAAGTAGCTTTTTTACCGATTACAATCCCAAATTCAACTTCCCAATCGGTCTTTTTTGAATTTTTAGGAATAACGACTGTATCATTTGGACCAACTAAAGCGGTCGTAGATTTCATGAAAATAATAGGCTCAGCTGGCAATGCAGCACCAGTTTCTTCTGCATGATCTTTGTAATTCAAACCTATACAAACAATTTTTGAAGGTCTTGCAAACGGAGCACCTAAACGCACATCCGCAGACAATTCGGCTAATTTATTTGTATTTTCATCCAAATAACCTTGCAATTTTTCCGAGCCATTATTTGCAAAAAATGACTCATCATAATTTGAAACAAAAGATGAAACATCATAATTTTTACCTTCAATTTGAACACCACATTTCTCCTGTCCTACCTCACCAAATCTTATTAATTTCATATCTAAATGTATATTAGTTTTAGTTGTTTAATTTTATAAATCCTCCATCAATAGGATAATCATTCCCTGTAATAAAAGCCGCGTCATCCGAACATAAGAATAAAGCCAATTTAGCGATTTCTTCTGGTTTCGCCATACGTCCTATCGGTTGCGAATCCGACAACTTATGGAACATTTCTTCCTCTTTTCCAGGATAATTTTTCGCAATAAATCCATCTACAAAAGGTGTATGCACGCGAGCTGGTGATATCGAATTGCAACGAATATTATCTTTCATGTAATCGCGTGCCACAGACAAGCTCATAGCATAAATTGCCCCTTTACTCATCGAATAGGCAAATCGATCCGAAATACCGACTAATGCCGCAATAGAAGCAAGATTAAGTATTACACCACCACCCTGCGCTTTCATCTTAGGAATTACCGCATACAGTGCATTATAGGCGCCTTTCACGTTAACTTGAAAAACTTTTTCAAAATCCTGTTCAGGACAGTATTCCAAATTACCTACATGCGCAATTCCTGCGTTATTAATCAAAATATCTACACGTCCTATCGACTCAATAGCTTTTATAATTTCTGCTTGATTTGCAACAGAGCATACATGCAATGTAGCTTTTCCACCATGCGAAATAATTCCATGCACAACTTTTTCTCCTCCTTCAGCATTCAAATCTAAGATATGCACGTGAGCTCCTTCTTGTGCAAAAACTTCGGAAATAGCTTGACCTATACCACTTCCTCCTCCTGTTACTACAGCGATTTTTCCTGTTAATTTTGACATTTTATTTCAATTGACTTTAATAACATCAGGATTATCGAATTTTTCATTAGATAAGTCCCAGTATTTTTTTTAATTATCTTTTGTTGAATAGAAATACTCTATCACATTTACCTATTCATTAAGAAGACCTTTTAAAGTGAAACACCTCTTCTCCACGGAATAAAATCATCCTGCCCCAATTTCACAGCTTTAGGAATTTCATTGCCACTTGCTACTTCGATTACATATTCAAGGATACGATGTGCCGCTTCCTCAATAGTTTCTTGTCCATCGATTATTGTCCCACAGTTGATGTCAATAATATCAGGCATACGCTCATAAATAGTAGTATTCGTGGATAATTTTATTACTGGTGTAATAGGATTCCCAGTCGGTGTCCCCAAACCTGTGGTGAATAAGACAATATTTGCACCAGCGGCAACTTCAGCTGTGGTACTTTCCACGTCGTTACCAGGCGTACACAATAAGTTTAGCCCAGGACTGTCCGCTAGTTCGGGGTAATCAACAACAGCTTTAACAGGAGATGTTCCGCCCTTTTTTGCCGCACCTGCTGACTTTATCGCATCCGTAATCAAGCCATCACGAATATTTCCAGGAGATGGATTCATATAGAAACCCGATCCATCCGCTTCAGCCTTAGCATTATAGGTTTTCATGAGGTGCATAAAACATTCGGCTGTATTTTCATCTATGCATCTATCACTTAATTCTTGTTCTACACCACAAAGTTCTGGAAATTCAGCTAAAATCACTGAACCGCCTAACGATACAATAATGTCTGAAACATATCCTAGAGCAGGATTTGCAGAAATACCCGAAAAGCCATCCGATCCACCGCACTCCAATCCTATACACAATTTATCTAATGTTGCAGGTTGACGAGTTTGTGTATTGGCTTGCGCTAGACCTGCAAATGTAGCTTTAATAGCTTTTTGCATCAATTCAGCTTCAGTTCCTTCTTTTTGTTGTT
This sequence comes from Sphingobacterium bovisgrunnientis, assembly GCF_009829085.1. Taxonomy (GTDB): domain Bacteria; phylum Bacteroidota; class Bacteroidia; order Sphingobacteriales; family Sphingobacteriaceae; genus Sphingobacterium; species Sphingobacterium bovisgrunnientis. The sequence goes on along the minus strand of NZ_WUQY01000029.1, from coordinate 39,780 downwards.
CGAAAATATACAATGGTTTGTTAAAGTTCGGATCGCGTTTCGCAATTTCAGCCTTTAATATTGATGCTTGCGCATGTTGACAACCTAAACTTAAAATTGTAGCGCCTGCTACATTCGGATGCGTGACATATCCAGCCAAAAGACCGCATAAAGCATCAGAATCCATGCGAGTGCCACCACATCCCATATCGTGATTTAAAAACTTAACACCATCCACATTTTCAAATGGTTTATTTGATTTTTGCGTGATAGTAGAAGATGTTAAATCCAATTGTAGTAATTCATCAATTGATGCACCAGCTTTATATTTTTCTAATAAAACATCGACTTCGTTTGAATAGTCTTTGCTTTGAACTTTGTATCCCAACTTCTCTTCCAAAGCTGACTTTAAAGTCAATACATTTCTATTTTCACAGAAAACTAATGGTATAACTAACCAATGATTTGCTGTCCCAACTTTTCCATTGGAGCGGTGAAAACCTTGGAAAGTTCTGTTTTTAAATGCCGAAACATCGGGTTGCTGCCAATCCAACTTGCGCTCGCCCAATTTAAAATCATCCGCAGCATGACGTAAATTATCTACATTAATCAGACTTCCTGTGGGCAAAGCGTAATTTAATTTTCCCACTAAAACGCCATACATGTAGATTTCTTGATCTTTCGCACAGTTAAAAAACGTGAATTTATGTTTTGCTTTAATATCTTCTTGCAACAACACACTGATTCCATTGAAATCTATTTTCTCTCCTGCTTTTAAATCGCGCAATGCGACTAATACATTATCTTTAGGGTGTATCTGCAAAAAATGCAACCTATCTCTTTCCATTATTACAATTGAAATATTTTATCCATTATGACCCATTTCTCACCAGCTTTTGCCCCAGGAATAGCCTGTTGATATTTCCACATCAAATTTTCCCATTCCTTCACTTTAGCGTTTCCTGCGTCCATTTTTCCTTTATTTTCAAAACTAAAACCATCTTCAGTCTCCATCAACATGCACAACCTATTACCAAAACGGTAAATCTCCATATTTATAATACCTGAATCCAATATGGACTTTTTAATTTCAGGCCATATTTCTTTATGGTAATTATCGTATTCGGCTATCAGCTCTACATCGTCAACCAAATCCAATGCTAATACATATTTTTTCATTATTTATTTAATTTTTAATAGCCTGTACATTTCGTGTATACCATCCAAATAATAATATAACCACAAAACATACAAATACAACACTATATGATAAATGGATATTACCTGTATTATCAGTTATAACACTTGCCAACGGAGGAATAATCGCTCCACCAACTATTGACATAATAATAAAACTTGAAGCTGACTTTGTATCACGGCCTACACCTTGTATACCGATCGCAAATATTGTAGGAAACATTATTGACATAAAAAATGTGATACCTACCAAAGCATATAGTGTTATCATCCCTGTGCCTAAAATTACAACGAGGCATAATAACATCGAGCATAAGCTATATAACATCAGTAATTTGTATGGTGCGACAAAGCGCATAAAAAATGTACCAACAAAACGTCCAATCATAAACAGCAATCCGGCAAGCCCAGCATAGTATTTGGCATCTTGGCCTGCCATAGCTAGTGCATCTTCCGCAAAGACTAATAAGAAACTGAATACATATACTTGTGCACCCACATAGAAAAATTGTGCAACAATTCCCCAACGAACATTTATATGACGTAGACTACTGAAAAAACCGGCTTTAGTATCTGATTCTTCCTCTTTTATATCAGGCAACTTGGTTAAAAAGAATAATACCGCTACAATCAAAATGATTATACCTAAAACCAAATAAGGTCCTTTTACCAATGCAGTCTCTGCTTGGATATATGCTTCCTTTGCAACATCCGTCATCTGCGCTAGTTCTTCTGCAGATTTTGGCTCCTCTGCCAAAATAAATATTCCGCCCACAATTGGAGCTAAGGATGCAGCAAGACCATTGAATGATTGTGCAAAATTCAGGCGCTGTGTAGCTTTTGCAGGGTCTCCCAAGACAGTAATATAGGGATTAGCGGCAGTCTCCAAGATGGTCAATCCACAAGACAAAATAAATAATGCTGTCAAAAAGAAAGTATAACTAACAGTGTTAGCGGCAGGGATAAATAAAAAACATCCAAGTGCAAATAAACTTAATCCTACCAAAATCCCTGCTTTGTAGCCATACTTCTGCATGATTAGACCTGCCGGAATTGCCAACAGAAAGTAAGCAAAAAACACAGCAGAATCCACCATCGATGCCTGAAAATGGGATAGGCTAAATGCACTTCGCAAATGTTTAATTAAAATAGGGTCAAGATTATGTATGAAGCCCCAAAAAAAGAATAAAGATGTGATTAATATAATTGCAAAGGTGTATTGATCTTTTCTACTCATAATGATGTCTATAATTGATTAAGTAAATTTACTAGTAAACATTTAAACTTGCATTAACCAATTTACCAAATACATAAACTATATTACCCAAATAATTAGTAGTTTTAGAAGATCAAAGAATAACCAAGTAAATTTAGGCTATCACTATGAAAAAATTGAGCTTAACAGATAGTTATCACAAAAGTCTTCATGTGCGAAGGGATACATACCCTCAAAATCATAACATTTGGCATTATCACGAAGAGATTGAATTTATCTATTTGGCTAAAGGCACAGGAACTTTATTTGTTGGTGATTGTATTCAAAGTATTGCCGAAAACAGTTGCGTACTCATTGGTCCTAATATACCGCATTATTGGTTATTTGACGATGATTATTTAAATGAGCATAATCCAATTGATTGTATAGTTATTCATTTTAAACCTAATTTCCTTGGAAATGATTTTTTTCAACTCCAAGAAACAAAGAATCTTCAAAATTTGATACTAAACTCTTCAAGAGCACTGTATCTCGAACAGTGTTCATCGATATTTACAAGCCTTTTTTATAATGTAAGTGAACAGTCGGATATATTAAAAATCACAAAGCTGATTGAATCACTTTATTATTTTCAGAAAAACAATCCAAAACTATTAATCAGTGAGAATTATGAGGTTTTCAACCATTCATCTGATAACAAAAGAATGAACGATGTAATAAATTACATAAAAGACAATTATCGCAGTAAAGTTGAGTTGGATGCGCTGGCAGATTTAGCAAAAATGACAAAAAATTCATTTTGCCGTTATTTCAAACAGAAAACAGGAAAAACGCCTATTCAATTTGTCTCAGAACTTCGTGTTTCTCATGCTTGTAGACTACTGAAATCTTCCGATATGAATCTAAAAGAAATTAGTTTCGAGAGTGGTTTTAATAGCTTTGTGAATTTCCATAAAATATTCAAAAGTGTAACCGACACCAGTCCTAAACAGTATAAAAAGGACAATATTCCACCAGCTAAGAATTAGACTATCTTATTTTCACATGTAATTTGCTATTTTCGGTGATGAAATCTACCGTACTTTTTGGCATAGATGTGCTTATATCACAAGCTAAAAATTATCAACACGCACGAATTGGTCTAGTATGTAATGCCGCATCGTTGACCTGCAACGGTTTACATAGCAGAATAGCCTTAAAAGAAGCAGGCTTGAGAATTGTAAAATTGTTTGCGCCCGAACATGGGTTTGATACAAAAGGAGAAGATGGTGCTTATATTAAGCACCAAATTGACTCGAAAACAAATATTCCTATTGTAAGCCTCTACAGTGAAAAACTTGCTCCTACAGCAAATGATTTAGAAGAAATCGATATAATACTAATAGATTTACCGGACATTGGTGCGCGTTTCTACACATACTTATGGACGATGACTTATGTCTTAGAAAGCTGTGAAAAGTATAATAAACCAGTAATACTTTTAGATCGTCCAAATCCAATGGCTCATGCTATTCAGTTTGCTGAAGGTCCATTTTTGCACGAATCGTGTAGCTCTTTCATCGGAAGATTCAACATGCCCATAACTCATCATAGTACTTTTGGCGAATTAGCACAATATTTTAAGGCTATTTATTATCCTAATATTGATTTACAAGTATTAAAAATGCAAAATTGGAATAGATCTGAAAATATCGGATATACATTTTTTCCAACTTCACCTGCTATCCAAAATAGAGGAACAATTTATACTTATGCTGGAGCATGTCTTTGCGAAGGCTTAAATATCAATGAAGGACGTGGTACTGAATTTCCATTTGCGCAATTTGGTGCGCCTTGGATTGATGCCAATTTACTTTACAATTCAGCTAGTGCAGAATTAACTGATGCTACTTTAGAAATTGTACATTACACACCCGAAATAAGTCTTTTTGCAGGAGAATTGTGTCATGGATTAAGAGTTATTCCTAATAATCCACAGACATTTCATTCTGTACAGTATTTTATTGATTTAATCCAACTGATTTATCGATTATTCCCTGATAAACTCACCGAACGAAACTATTATACAAACGCAAATCCTACTGGAAGCCGGCATTTAGACAAGCTTCTAGGAATTCCAAATGCTTTTAATTATCTAAAACAACATAATATAAATACAAAGGAAGGAATTGAAGAGTGGCAAACCGAAATTTCTCCTTTCCTACTCTATTAAATCAGAAGCTCAATGAAATTAATCATTGAGCTTTCTGATTTAATATTTTGTTTTCTAAATCTTCCCAACTACTACTTTAAATAATTTATCGTAATCGAAATAACGGATTGCAATATCTTGAACTTTGCTAGCATCCATATTTTTGATTACATCAGAATAATAACTGTAATAATCAGTATCTAAACCAGAAAAATAAACTGCTTTAAATTTATCTACATGAGAAAATATGCTTTCCAAACTTCCCAACAACATCCCTTGCATGTAATTTCTCACCAATCCAATTTCGTCTTCCGAAGTTTTTTCTTGGCGTAATATTTCAAATTCTTTCCGAATTTCAGCGAGCGTCTGCTTCGTCACATCAACTCCCACTTCCGAAGCTATGGTAATAAAGCCTGTATGCCTCAGATTCCCGATATACGATCCGATGCTATACGTATATCCCTTTTCTTCACGAATATTACGCATCAGTCGTGAACCAAAAAAACCGCCAAATAATGTATTTACAAATTGTAAAGCTGGAAAATCAGCATCTCTACGATTGATAGTTAAACCGCCTAATCTAACAGCGGATTGCAAAGCATCAGGTTTTTCTTCGATGTACAATTCTGAAGCGTAAGAACCAAATTCTATACTTGCAGGCTTGTAGAGCTCTTCTTTATTCTCCCATTCTTGACCAAAAAACGATGAAATCAAGTTTTTTATCTTATCATCAACATTTCCGGCAACAAACAAGTTGCAATTTGAAGGTTGTATTTGTCGACGATATAATGCTAAAATAGCATCACGTGAAATTGAATCATAAATTTCTTCTGTAGGAAGAACACCATATCTCGTACCTTGAAAAACCTCTTTATAAAAATTGCGTCTTGCAAGCACATCATTTTTTTGCAAAGATATTTGCAACGATTGCTTATTGTTTCGAATATTTATGTCCAATTCCGATTGCGGAATAATGGAATTTTGCAAAATATCAGCTAGAATCGGTAATACCTTATCTACGTATTTATGCATCGTATACACCGTCAAGGAGCTTTGGTCAAAACTGTATTCTGGCATTAAATAAGCTCCATAAAAATCAACCGTGTCCGCTATTTCTTTCGATGTCAACGTTTTGGTTCCTTCTTTGAGCATCGAAGAAAGTACAGGATTCAAAATCGCTAATTGCTCTTTCAATAAAATATTATCAAAAGTGAATTCCAATTTTATTAAATCCAAATCAGTAGCCTGGAAAATAAAAGCTTTCAAGCCATTCGGATAAACCAACCTTTCTGGCTCCACAAGGTTAATACCTTTTATCTCTTTAAAATCAGGTGCTATCGTTCTATTCAGCATTTTCCTTCTCTTTTGATTTGTAAAAAAGTGTGGAAGAATTTTCTTTCGAAAACAGCTCCTTAGCTACACGTAGGACATCATCAGCTGTCACTGCTGCGTATTTTGCGACTTCTTGGTTGTAATCTTCCGCCTGACTTAGCATTTCAAAAAATGCTAAATTCATCGCTTTATCCAAAATAGATAATTCCGCAAAAAGCATCGTCGATTCTACTTTATTCTTAACCTTTTGAAGTTCTGATTCTTCTACTTTTTCGGATTTAATTTTCTCTAACTCCTTCCAAATATGTTGCTCAGCTTCTTCTAATGAAACACCAGCTAAAGGTTTGCCTTCGACCACAAACATATTGGTATCTATGCTGCCCATCATGTAGGCATTAATCTCACTGAAAAGTTGATTTTCTTTTACCAAAGAACGATACAAGCGCGAAGATGAACCACGAGATAGCAAATCAGAAATCAAATCAGTGGTATAGTAATCTGGAGACAACCGCTCAACTCCATGAAATGCAATATAAATAGCATCTACAGGTACATCGGCCTCTACGATTTCTTGACGCGCCTCCACTTGTTTTGGTTCTTGCGGCAGATTTCTTTCGTACGCATTTCCTGCCGGAATATCTGCAAACCATTTTTCAGATAGTGCTTTCACTTCTTCCAAAGTTACATCACCAGCTACGACCATAATGGCATTTTGAGGGGTATAGAATTTATGGAAAAATGCTTTCACATCTTCCATTTTTGCATCCTCAATATGTTTCAATTCCTTACCAATCGTTGCCCATCGATACGGATGCACTTTGTAAGCTAAAGGTCGTAATTTTAAATATACATCTCCGTAAGGCTGATTCAGATAACGTTGCTTAAACTCTTCACAAACTACTTGACGTTGAACTTCTAAGCTTTGCTCACTGAAAGCTAAACTTAACATTCTATCACTTTCCAACCAAAATGCTGTTTCAAGATTATCCGAAGGAAGAGTGATGTAGTAATTGGTAATATCGTTACTTGTAAAAGCATTATTTTCACCGCCGACAGATTGCAACGGCGCATCGTAATTCGGAATATTAACCGAACCTCCAAACATCAAATGCTCAAACAAATGGGCAAAACCAGTTTGCTCAGGAGATTCATCGCGAGCCCCTACTTTATATAGAATATTCACCACCGCCATAGCCGTAGTATGGTCTTCATGAACCAAAACTGTCAAACCATTATCTAGTTTGAAACGATTAAAATTTATCATTAATAGTTGATAATTATACCCACTGAATACCTTTCTTCAGCAAATCTAAAGTTTTTTGCTCTTCTGATTCTGGTTCTGCTTTGAAGTCATAAAACCAATTCGCTTGTGCTGGTAAACTCATCAAAATCGACTCAATACGTCCATTGGTTTCTAATCCAAATTTAGTCCCTGAATCGTAAACTAAGTTAAATTCTACATAACGTCCGCGACGCAACAATTGCCAATCTTTTTCACGCTGTGTGAAAGATTGATGACGATGTTCATTAACTAACTCAATATATGTTGGTGCAAAAGCTCTTCCCAAATCACATGAGAAATTAAAAATTTCTTCATAGCTCAAGCCTGTTTTTTCGGGAGTTAATTTATCATAAAATACACCACCAATACCACGTGTTTCGTTTCTGTGTTTAATAAAGAAGTAATTATCAGCCCATGTCTTAAACTCAGCGTAGAATGTTTCTTTGTGGTTATCACACACATTTTTAAGTTGTTGATGGAAAAATGCTGCGTCATCTTCCACGACATAATGCGGTGTCAAATCAATACCACCTCCGAACCAACGAATCTGCTCATTCAACTCAAAATAACGAATATTCATGTGAATAATAGGCACATGCGGATTATTAGGATGGATAACAATGGACACACCTGTAGCGAAAAAATCATCTTCGTCTACACCAAAGGCCTTTTTTATTGGTTCTGGCAACTTTCCGTGAACAGAAGAAAAATTTACGCCCCCTTTTTCTAAAATGTTACCATTTTGAATAATTCGGGTTCTTCCACCACCTCCGCCTTCGCGTTCCCAAATCTCTTCTTGGAATTTCGCTCCTCCATCTAATTCCTCAAGCGCTTTTGTGATTTCGTCTTGTATTGTCTGATAAGATGCTGCTATATGTTGTTTTGTCATGATTTTTACGACAATTTCTGTGCTAATATGTTAACTTCTTTTATTGCTGGACTATTATTATACAGGATTTGGTACACCATATGGCAAATCGGCATATCCAATTGATATCGCGCGATAATACCCTGTATACAATTAGATGCATAATAACCTTCTGCTACCATATTCATTTCTAATTGTGCTGATTTCACGCTGTAACCTTTACCAATCATATTACCAAAAGTTCGATTACGGCTGAATTGTGAATAAGCAGTCACCAACAAGTCGCCTAAATACGCGGATGCATTAATGTCTCTTGAAGCGGGACTTATAGCCTCTACAAAATACTCCATCTCGCGGATAGCATTCGACACCAATACCGCTTGGAAATTATCTCCAAAACCTAAGCCATGACAAATTCCACCTGCCAAAGCATAAATATTTTTTAAAACAGCGCCATACTCAATGCCAAAAATATCATCCGAAATAATGGTATTGATGTATCTGCTTTTGTAGAATGAAGCAACTGCTTCGGCATTTTCAATAGTATTACATCCAAAAGTCAAATACGACAACTTCTCTTGCGAAACTTCTTCTGCATGGCAAGGACCACCTATTACAACTATATTTTCTAAGGGAACATTGTACGTGCTTGTCAAGTATTCACCTATTATTTGATTTTCATCTGGAATAATGCCTTTTATGGCTGAAACAATGATTTTGTCTTTAAAATCATCTGCCGTAAGACCTTGCAAAGCATCTTTAAGATAAGCTGCAGGTGTATTTAACACGACAACATCACTCCTATCAAATACAAACTTCACTTCAGAAGAAATGTTTTCAAAAGGTATTTTAATTTCGACAGCGGTCAAATAACTTGGATTATGATTATACGATTGAATGTAATCGATATCCTCTTGCTTTCTAACCCACCAATATATATCTTTTTCTGTTAGATTGTCTGTCAACATCTTAATCATAGCCGTCGCCCAACTACCACTCCCGATGACACCAATCCTATTTGAAATGTGTTTATCCATACTTTAATGATTTTACAAAGATACTTAATATAAATGTATAGCGGATTCTTAACTTAAATTAATGGAATAAAAATGACTTTAGCTATCTTAATGGAATATTCACACACAGACAAAAAGCATGACAGAAAAAGAAAAAATGATTGCTGGAAAGCCATACATGGCTTCAGATAGAGAATTACAAAAAGCGAGACTTGAAGCGCAACGCACTTGTTATAGATACAATCAAATTGATCCCAAAAATTATAAAGAACGAAAAGGGCTAATTAGAGGTTTATTTGCAAATACAGATGCATTATTCTGTATAGAACAACCTTTTTATTGTGACTATGGCTTCAATATTAGAATCGGAAATAATTTCTTTTCCAACTATCATTTGACAATTTTGGATTGCGCGCCTGTAACTATTGGCGAGAATGTCATGTTTGGACCTAATGTTGCGATTTATACAGCAGGACACCCCATTCATCACGAAATAAGAAACACAGGATTGGAATATGCACTACCTGTAACTATTGGTGACAATGTATGGATCGGAGGAAATACCGTGATAAATCCCAATGTAAATATTGGCAACAATACTGTAATAGGCTCGGGATCTGTAGTTACCAAAGATATTCCATCAAATGTAATCGCTGTCGGAAACCCTTGTAAAGTGTTGCGTGAAATTACGGAAGAAGACAAAAAGTATTATTATCGAAAGCAAGAATTATAAAAAAACCCTGTACGGAGAGTACAGGGTTTACCAAACCAATTATTAACCTAAATATGAAATTATTGAAAATTTTATATTCGAATATTTAATATCAAATAATATGCCAAGATTAAGAATAATTAGAAATAAAAAAGAAACCCCTGAAGCGGAGAGCTTCAGGGGTTACCAAACCAATTATTAACCTAAATATGAAATTATGAATATTAATTTCTACTCATAAAACGCATATAGCATTCACTTTATTATTTAGATATTTTATTTTAACATTTTTTTAACAAATGACTTTTAGTTTGAAGACGGTATAATAATTTCGACGACCTTGTCGCTGAGTCTAGTTATATCCGATTTTAAGCCGAATAATACAGTTAAAGCATGAAATGGGCGATCTTGTATTCTTGTCAAATGCCCCATATAGCCCGCTTCTCCACCAAGAAAGAAACTTTTGAATTTATAATCAGCACCTATCCCCAATTTACCTCCAATAGCAAAAGAACGTTTGTAATCTATTTTGACTGTAGTACCAATTTGCTGTGCACGCGGCTCATTCACTAATCCGAAACTAGGACCAGCATAGACATAGGTATTCAAACGTTTCATTTGTTTACGAGTGCCACCTGCTAAGCTTAACATATAGATACTTGAATTACCATTTTCTATTGTATGATTATATTTATTATCGGCAATCTTCTGATCGTAAGCAAAATTAAACGTGTACAACGCTGGATAGAGATAATACTTGGGATTTTTCAAGGAAATATCCAAACCCATACTTCCCGAGAATAATTTTGGAGAAAGTACTTCTTTAGTTTTACCTATTGGTAAAGCAAGTCCAGTTCCTGCAAAATAATAAACCTTACGGTAGTGAATAGTATCAGCTCCCTTTTGCGCATGAGAAATTTGCACAGCGCAAATCAGGCAAATAACAAGTGTTAAATATTTAGACATAAAATACTTTTAGGCTTTATATTCTCATAACAACAACAGGCTCTAAAAGTTTTAGAATGTGAGAGCAGATATACTACAAATAATTTTTGCTTTGGGGACCTTGGTTAAATATTAGATCAATAATGCTAACATTCGGAATAAATCCAGTTCTTTCCTCAAAAACTTGGTAATAAGGTTTAGGATTTACGTAAACTGATTCTTTTTTGGGATGAATGAGATTACGTAAATCTAGCTGATCATAAGTCTTAGAAAATTTTTGTGTAAACTCTATTGTACGTTTTAACTTAAGACATTTTAGTACTAATTCTAACTGCGCAACATTATAGTCGAACAAATATTCATAATTCGTATCATAAAGCGCTTTAAAATCATCTTCATAATATTCAAAATAAGCCGAACTGCGGTAAGCTGTCTGTATACTCAACCAATGTAAACGCTGCCAATCGTGATCGTAATTAATCTTGACATCCTTCATAGGCATATGCATTTTGCGCCCATGATCAATAGGCACAACTAAATTCAAAATACCATTTGCTGTCGCTATTCCAGTTCTATTACGAAAAGTTTGCTTTGGAAAATGCTCATGTTTATCAAGTATGATATTTCCTTCATTTCGTGCAATTGCATGAAAATAAGGCACTGGAGGAAGATAACACGCAGGTAAAATGATTGAATTAGACATATTTATACTTACTTCTTAAAATTTACCGCAAAAATAAGTTAATTTGAGGATATTTGTAGCATAGAAAAGCAAGATACGTTAATGAGCAAAAGCATCCTTCGATATACATTTTGGAGTTTATCCAAATTACCTTTTGGGTTACTCTATCTTTTATCGGATATGCTTTACGTACTTATTTACCACGTCTTCGGATACCGGAAGAAGATTGTTTTTAAAAATTTAAGAAATTCTTTTCCCGAAAAAAAAGAAGAAGAAATTCAACTCATTGCAAAGAAATTTTACAAAAAATTCCCTGATCTTATCGTTGAGGCAATTAAAATGGCGAGTATCACTGAGCAAGAAGTGATTGATAGAGTTGAATTAATTAATACCGAAGAAGTTTACAGACACCTGAATATTGGCAAAGGCATCATATGTGTCACCTCTCATTATAGCAATTGGGAATGGGGAATTCATCGCTTGTCATTTATGACTGATTTTCCACGATTGGTTATATACAAACCACTCAATAATAAAGATTTTGATGATGTCTACAATGGAATACGTACCCGATTTGGTGCTACAATGGTGCCTATGAAACAAATATTACGACACATTGTACGTTTAAGAAACTCTCCATATTTCAGTGTCTTCGTAGCGGATCAGACACCAGTATATCAAGATTCAGATTATTACTTGACATTTTTGAATCAAGATTCATTAGTATACACCGGTCCAGAGCGAATTGCAAAAATGACAAATAACCCAATTGTTTTTTGTGAAATCATACCCAAAGAAAAAAGAGGCTATTATTACTCAAAATTCACTACATTGGTAGAAGATCCTTCTGCATATGAACCATTTGAAATAACGCATATTCATAACAAATACACAGAAGAATTAATTCGAAGAAAGCCCGAATATTGGCTTTGGACGCATAATAGATGGAAAAGACAGCGAAGAGAAAAGGCATGACACATTACCCAAAAGTAGCTATAGTAATATTAAACTGGAACGGTAAATATTTCTTGGAGAAATTTCTACCTTCGGTTTACAACAGTACTTATCCTAATATTGAATTCGTCATTGGAGACAATGCGTCGACGGATGATTCTATGTCTTTTGTCAAAGAAATTTATCCCCATATCCGCGTCATAGAAAACGATCAAAACTATGGCTTTGCTGGTGGCTATAACAAAGTTCTAGAAAAAGTTGAGGCTGATTATTACGTACTATTAAATTCTGATGTAGAAGTAACTGATAATTGGATTGAACCCGTAATCGACATGATGGAGCGTGAAAATTATGCCGCTGCCCAACCTAAAATTCTTGCCTACCACAAGAAAACACATTTCGAACATGCAGGTGCAGCAGGTGGCTATATAGATGCCTTAGGCTATCCATTTTGTCGGGGACGAATTCTCCATATCACCGAAGAAGATCAAGGTCAATATAATGATGAGAAGGAAATTTTCTGGGCCACTGGCGCTGCTTTATTTATAAAATCATCTGCTTGGGAAGAAGCCCAAGGTTTTGATGCCGATTTTTTCGCGCACATGGAAGAAATTGATTTATGTTGGCGCCTAAAAAAGTTAGGTTACAAAATTGGCTATTGTCCAACAAGTACAGTATTTCATGTTGGTGGTGGAACACTTAATACCAGCAATCCGAAAAAGACGTATCTAAATTTTAGAAATAATCTTTTTATGCTACAGAAGAATTTACCTCTTGCAAATGCTTTTGTAGTTATTTTTATCCGTCTATGGCTGGATTTATTAGCCTTGATACATTTTATTATTCAAGGAAAAGGCAAAGATGCCTGGGCTGTAAGTCGTGCTCATCAAGACTTTTTTATCAATTTCATTAGAAATTCTAAAAAACGTAAAAAATATTCTGTAATAGCAAACAAAAATGGAATCTATCAAAAATCCATTATTTGGGATTTTTATATGAATAAAATTCAAAAATTTACTGACTTATCAGCAAATAATTTTTAACCCAACTCAATTCATAGAACATCCAATTTTCACACTATTCTCCTAGCAGTTATAGTTCATAAAATATTGGTTTCTAAATTATTTTAAGCATTTTAATTTTATTAATTTCGTCGCGTATGTCACAAGATATTCAAGCAAGAATCGAACAATTAACAGCAGAACTTAACGAGTATAATTACCAATATTATGTACTGGCTAATTCCGCTATTTCGGATTTTGACTTTGATATAAAACTCAAAGAACTTGAAAAATTAGAAAACGAATTCCCTCAGTATAGAGATCCAAACTCGCCGACATTGAAAGTTGGTGGTGACATTACTAGCAAATTCAAAACTGTAAAACACCGTTGGCCGATGCTCTCACTGAGCAATACGTACAACGAACAAGAGTTACGGGATTTTGATAATCGCGTGCAAAAAGCGATTGGACACCCGGTAGATTATGTGTGTGAATTAAAATTTGATGGACTTTCTATTTCATTGACTTACGAGAATGGAAAATTAGTGCAAGGTATCACTCGTGGTGACGGTGTGCAAGGAGATGATGTGACACAAAATGTCAAAACTATACGTAAGATTCCGCATCAATTGAAAAAATCAGATTTCCCAGAATTATTTGAAATTCGTGGTGAAATCTTTATGCACAAATCAGCTTTTCTGCGTCTGAATAAAGAGCGTGAAGATAATGGCGAGCAAACCTATGCGAATCCAAGGAACTTTGCTTCGGGTACCATTAAATTACAGGATTCAGCAGAAGTTGCGAAAAGACCTTTAGACTGTTTCTTATATTTCTTGTATTTGGAAAACAGAAACAAGTTATTCGCTACCCATTGGGAAAGTCTAACGAAAGTAAAGGAATGGGGATTCCCTGTTTCTGAAGAAAGCAAATTATGTGCAAATATTGACGAAGTTTTAGACTTTGTGCATGCATGGGATGTGAAACGTCACAAACTGTCTTACGATATCGACGGAATTGTAATCAAAGTAAATGATTACTCTTACCAAGAAGAACTGGGTTTTACAGCGAAATCACCTCGTTGGGCGACTTCATTTAAATTTAAAGCCGAGCGTGTAGAAACGACTTTGGAGAGTGTAAGCTACCAAGTAGGTCGTACAGGTGCAGTTACGCCTGTTGCAAATTTGAAACCTGTATTACTCGCTGGTACAACGGTAAAAAGAGCTTCCCTACACAATGCAAACGAGATTGAACGTCTTGGATTACACGAAGGAGACACCGTTTTTGTTGAAAAAGGTGGTGAGATTATTCCAAAAATAATCGCTGCTAATGCTGACAAACGATTAGCAGATGCGACTCCTATCCACTACCCTACGCATTGTCCAGAATGTGAAACCGAATTGGTGCGACAAGAAGGCGAAGCTGTACATTATTGTCCAAATGAAAATGGTTGTAAGCCTCAAATTGTGGGTAAAATCCAGCATTACATTGGGCGTAAAATGATGGATATTATGGGGCTCGGTGACGAGACTATTGAGACACTTTACCGCATGAATTTGGTTCGTCATATTTCGGATTTATATTCATTAGCAGCAAAACGCGATCAATTGGTCAACATCGAAAGATTCGGTCAAAAGTCTATTGATAATATGTTGAAAGGTATTGAAGAATCAAAGTCGAAGCCTTTCGAGAAAGTATTATTTGCGTTAGGAATACGCCATGTAGGTGAAACTGTAGCTAAGAAATTGGCTTTTCATTTCAAATCTTTAGATAATATTAAATCCGCGAGCATTGAAGAAATTGCTTCGGTACAAGATATTGGAATTCGTATAGCCGAAAGTTTACACACTTATTTACAAGATGTAGATAATGTAGAGGAGCTAAATAAGCTTCAAAACTATGGTTTGCAATTTCAGATTGAAGAAAAAGAAGTGATCCTTGCTGGTGATGGATTAGCTGGAAAAACTTTTTTAATTTCTGGTGTGTTTGTTGATTTTTCGCGTGAGCAATTAACAGAATTGATCGAATCACACGGCGGAAAAATGATAAGTAGTATTTCAGCAAAGCTGAATTATTTGGTGGCTGGCGACAAAATGGGGCCTTCAAAATTAGCAAAAGCAGAAAAATTAAATGTTCCTATAATTTCTGAAAAGGAACTATTACAAATGATTAATCAAGAATAACTTATATAATAAATTTAAAAATCAAAATGACGGAGATTCAAGGAGCAGGTGTAGCGTTGGTTACACCATTTAATGAAGATGGAAGTGTAGATTTTGAAACTTTAGGAAATTTAATTGAGTTTCAAATCGAAGAGGGTATGAATTATTTAGTTTCGTTAGGAACTACAGGTGAGACAGCTACATTAAGCTCTGAGGAAAAGAAGAAGATTTGGAAATTTACAAAGGATAAGGTTAATGGTAGAATACCATTAGTAGCTGGTATAGGAGGAAATCATACGCAGGAAATCATTGAAGCTATAAAAAACTTTGATACAGATGGTTATTGCGCGATACTTTCAGTATCACCTTACTACAATAAACCAACACAAGAAGGTATTTACCAACATTACAAAGCAGTAGCTGAAGCGTCAAAACTTCCAGTTATTTTGTATAATGTCCCGGGAAGAACAGGCTCAAATATGACCGCACAGACGACTTTGCGTCTAGCTAATGACTTTGAAAATATTGTAGCGATTAAAGAAGCTTCAGGAAATTTTGCACAATTCTCAGAAATATTGAGAGATAAGCCCGCTGATTTCTTATTAATTTCGGGAGATGATCCTGCTACATTACCAATGATGGCTTTAGGTGCGGTGGGAATTATCTCTGTAATAGGTAATGCTTATCCAAAATATGTTTCTACATTGGCGCGTTTATGCGCAGAGGGCAATTATGTAGAAGCTAGACCAATCCATAATAAATTACTGCAAATTACTGACTTATGTTTTGTAGAAAGTAATCCTTGTGGTGTAAAATATATCTTGCAAGAGCTTGGATTTGGAAAAGATTACGTGAGATTACCATTAGTTCCAATTAGTTCAAATACACAACAAAAAATCAAAGAAGAAATAGTAAATTTGTAAACATTTAGGTAAATGTATATAATGGAGGGCTTCATCTTAGGATGGAGCTTTCCTTTTATAAGTACTTTTATGCTGACAAGTAGAGAAATTTATCGTAAGATGTATCTTAATTATTGAAACATTGTAGTATATTTAAATACAACAATTAATTCAATTATGGCTGATTCATCGGTACACACACAAAATAAAGGTTCAAAAATGAAATCATTCTTAGGTTGGTTAGTTTTAGTAGCATTTTTAGTCGTTGGAGGCATCGTATATTGGAAATACTATTTTGTCTTTGGCGAAGGCGTTAAATCAGGATATTTAAACTACGCAGTAAAAAAGGGAAATCTCTTTAAAACTTATGAAGGCAAACTTATCCAAGAAGGCTTCGGTGGAAGCCGTACGGGTGTAGTCACTAGTAATGAGTTTGTATTTTCTGTAGAAAGCGATTCTATCTACAGTATATTAGAAAGTAATAGCGGTAAATTCTTCGATCTTCATTATAAAGAGTACAAAGGAGCATTGCCATGGCGTGGTAATACGGTATACGTCGTTGATAAAATAGTTCAAATGAGGTAACTTATTTCTACGTTAAATGATTCAACCTAAATCATTTATATTAAGCGCGTTATTTCTATTATGTAGCTTAAATATTTTTGCGCAAAAGCCAAAGAAGAAACAAGATGATAATCGAACTGTTAAAAACACTTTAATCTATGACAATATAAATTATTGCTCATACATAAAAAGTGTACAGTTGAATCATGTCGATAAAGAGGCTGTATTTCCTATAATTAATTTACAAAATCAAAAATTTCTAAAGATTTCATTTGACGATTTGCGTGCGGATAACCGTGCTTTATACTATAGTGTAGAGCACTGCAATGCTGATTGGTCTCCGAGTCGATTACCACTATTAGATGCTTTGATTGGGTATGAAGAAGATAGAATATTTGAGATTCAATCATCAAAAAATACATTAACACCTTATACTCATTATTCTTTTGTATTTCCAAATGAAAACAGTAGACCTAAAGTTGCTGGCAATTTTTTATTGAAAGTTTACGAAGATGCGGATAAAGCTAGATTACTTTTCAGTAGGAGGATTTATGTTTTAAACGCTTCTGTAAATTTGGATGTAGAAATTCTACTCTCTCCCATTTCTGCTCAAAAATCAAAAAATCAAAAGTTAAATATTACAGTAAATTCGCAACAAGAAATTATTAATCCAGCTGTAAATATTCAAATCCATGCTTTCCAAAATCAGCGTATTGATAACTATAAGATTCTTAAAGAGATTTCTCAAATAAGCCCTCAAAAAATCACATACAATCAACCTTCTACTTTAGATTTCAAAGGGAATAATGAATTTAGAACGCTGGATTTACGAAGTATGCGAAGTACCTCATCGGCAATCCAGAATATTGTGCGCGATATCGTCATCAACGCACAATTGTATAATGACGATAAAGTATCTAACGAAAAATATGAATTTAAACTAGATGAAAACGGTCGGTTTTTCATCCGAAATATAGACTTCGATAATGCTGAACTAGAAAGTGAATATATTTCTGCACATTTTTCGCTAAAAGATTCTGCAAATATTAAAGGAGATATTTACCTTGTGGGTGCATTTAATAATTTCAATACCACTATTGAAAATAAACTCAAGTATAATTCAGAAAGTGGTTTATGGGAAACTAAGCAATTGTTAAAACAAGGCATTTATAATTATGAATACATCCGAAAAAACGAAACTGAGGTAAATACAGATTTGTACGCAGGATCATTTTTTGAAACAGAAAATGAATACCAAATACTAGTATATTATCGTAAACCAGGCACATATTGGGATGAAATAATAGGATTTAAAAATATAAATACGATTAAATAAACATTTACGGTGGAGGAAAACAAAGAAAATCAATTAAAAAGAGGATTAAGCAACAGGCACATCCAATTAATCGCTATTGGGGGTGCGGTCGGTACGGGATTGTTTTTAGGAATTGGTAAAGCCGCTATATTAGCTGGACCATCCGTGATACTTGGATATGCTATTGCAGGTATTTTTGCATTCTTTATTTTAAGACAATTAGGCGAAATGGTTGTAGATGAACCTGTGTCCGGTAGCTTCTCCTATTTCGCTAACAAGTATTGGGGACCATTCGCAGGTTTTGCTTCGGGTTGGAATTATTGGATTCTTTACATACTAGTAAGTATGGCCGAATTGACTGCTATTGGTGTATACGTGCAGTTTTGGTGGCCTGAAATACCACTTTGGGCATCCAGTCTTTTCTTTTTTGTTGTCATCAACGCATTGAATTTAACTTCTGTAAAGGTTTATGGCGAAACAGAATTTTGGTTTTCTATCATCAAAGTAACGGCAATCATTGCGATGATCATATTTGGTGCCTATTTATTGATATCTGGTGCTGAAGGCGAACACGCCACAGTTCAAAATTTAGTGAATGATGGAGGCTTCTTTCCAAAAGGTTGGTTTGAACAAAATGCTGATGGATCCTATCAAGGCCTTTTAGCCGCTTTAGTAATAATTATGTTTTCCTTTGGCGGACTTGAATTAGTCGGCATCACAGCAGCAGAAGCTGAAAACCCAGAGAAAAACATTCCTAAAGCGACGAACCAAGTACTTATTCGTATTTTAATTTTTTACGTTGGTGCATTGTTTATTTTGTTTTCATTGATGCCTTGGCGATCTATTACGGCAAATACAAGTCCTTTTGTAGAAGTATTTGATATATTGAATGACAAGCATTTTACACTATTTGGAAAGACATACGATTTCATGAGTTTCATTGCTAATGTTCTTAACATAATAGTATTAACAGCGGCTTTGTCCGTATACAATAGTTGTGTATATAGCAATTCAAGAATGCTCTATGGATTAGCAGAACAAGGAAATGCGCCTAAATTTTTGAAAAAACTCAACAAAAATCATGCGCCAATCACGGCATTAATGGTGTCAGCTGCTTTGGTAGGTATATGTATCATCATTAATAAAATTATGCCCGAAGAGGCACTTGGTATTCTAATGTCTTTGGTAGTTTCTTCGCTGGTGATCAATTGGATTATGATTTGTTGGACACATTTGCATTTTAAAAAGCAGAAAAGCAAAGCAAATGAAAAAACGAAATTCCCAAGTTTGTTCTACCCAATAAGTAATTATTTGACATTGATTTTCTTGTTCGGTGTATTAGGATTAATGTGGTTGACCGATTTAAAGATTTCAGTAGAATTAATACCAGTTTGGTTGTTATTACTCTATATAAGTTATCGACTTGTCAAAGCAAATAAAGAAAAGAAGTAGTTAGGATAAAACAATAACGCTCGGAAAAATCCGAGCGTTTATTGTTTGTAAAAGCTGTAGAAGTTTAGTGATCTCCTTTTGCTGCTAAGTATCTTTCAGCTTCTAATGCAGCCATACAACCTGTTCCTGCTGCTGTGATAGCTTGACGATATACATTATCTTGCACATCACCACAAGCAAATACACCTGGAATATTTGTTGCTGTAACATTTGGCTGTGTAATTAAATAGCCTGTTTCGTCCATATCCAAAATACCTTGGAATAGCTCAGTATTAGGTTTGTGACCAATAGCTACGAAGAAACCTGTTACATTTAAGTCTTGAGTTTCATTCGTTTTATTATTTTTCACACGTACACCTGTTACAACCTGACCATCACCAAGAATCTCTTCCGCTTCACTGTTGTACAATACTTCAATATTTTGTGTATTCATCACGCGGTGATACATCGCTTTTGAAGCTCTGAATTCATCACGACGAACCAACATATAGACTTTATTACACAGTTTCGCTAAATATGTTGCCTCTTCTGCTGCCGTATCTCCTGCCCCAACTATCGCTACATCTTGGCCTTTGTAGAAGAATCCATCACATACAGCACAAGCAGACACCCCAAAACCGTTATATTTTTGCTCTGATTCTAAGCCCAACCATTTAGCTGTCGCACCGGTGGAAATGATAACAGTATCGGCAGAAATCACGGTTTTACCGTCAATTTCTACATAGTGAATTCCACCATCTTGTGAAAAATCAACTTTCGTAGCGTAACCAAAACGTACTTGTGTACCGAAACGCTCAGCTTGATTTTTCAAATCTTCCATCATTTCTGGTCCTGTAATGCCATTTGGATAACCTGGGAAATTATCTACTTCAGTAGTTTGAGTCAACTGACCACCAGGAACGATTCCAGTATATACTACAGGTTTCAAATCAGCACGAGCTGCATAAATCGCCGCAGTATATCCTGCAGGTCCAGACCCAATGATCAAACAATTAACATGTTCTGATACTTGCTCTTTATTCATTATATGTTAAGATTTATTTTTTACCGAATTTACTTTGCAGACTTGCCAACATATCATTTGTGATAGGTTTAGCTGGCTCCGCTACTTTAGGCTTTTGTACATCAGCTTTCACAGCTTTGTCAGCAGGTTGCTTCTGTGCATTTTTCTCATTTTTGTAGGCATTCCAGTGTTTCTCCAAAATGCGTTTAGTATACAAAGGAAAGTCACCATTTTGCATCCAAGCGTAATAGCTTGGCTCTGCGTCAAACACATCTGTTAATCTTCTACCCTTATGCTTACCAAAATTGATGCATACCTCATCTTGCTCGTCGTAAACAAAACGTCCAGCAAAATCGACAGGCTTTGTAAGATTTGTAAACTTGTGCAAGGCTTCCACATCATTCACAACTGGATAAGACACAGCGCCATGCTTATCTGTAAAACTTTCGTTTTCGTATTTTGTTAATTGCGCCTTTAGTACTTCGTAAGTCGCACGTACATCATCCTCTGCTTGGTGTGCATTCTCCAAAGATTTGCCACAATAGAATTTATATGCCGCCTTCAGAGTACGTTGTTCCATCTGATGGAATATATTTTGTACATCTACAAAAGAACGACCGTCCAAACTAAAATCAACACCCGCTTTTAAAAATTCTTCCATTAGCATGGGAACATCAAATTTGTTGGAATTGTATCCTGCTAAATCAGAATTGCCAATGAAATCTGCTATTTCCTGTGCTAAATCTTTAAATGTAGGTGCATCTTTGATGTCTTCATCATAGATCCCATGAAACATTGACGATTCCACTGGTATTGGCATCAGAGGATTTACTCTACGTGTGTATACTTCTTCTGAATTGTCAACATTTACTTTTAGTATTGAAATCTCAACAATTCTATCGGATGCAATATTTACACCAGTTGTTTCTAAATCAAAAAAAGCTAATGGACGTTTTAATTTTAGTTCCATGAATCTATATTTATATTTTTACCCATGAGGGTAAAATCATTAAGGACAAAAATAAACAATTGCTAGCGTCGCATCATCTAAATTTTGTCACAACTCTACATTTAAAATATTTTCAACAAAAGACTGACTTTAACCAAAAATCAAAGCCTAATCTTCTTTATTATAATTCCAAGTACGTAATTTTTCTTGCAGGATGCGCGATATTTTATTGAAATAACGCTTCTGTTTATACCCCATTACCCATTGAATTCCCTGAACGGCATTTGTACAAAATAGCTCATCTGCTTTTTTCATAATTTCCGGACTAATTTGTGCTTCGACAACAGGTATACCTTCATCTTCTGCCATATCCATCACAACACGACGCATGACACCATCAATACAACCTTGATTTAAAGCTGGTGTGTATAATACTTTATCGTAATACACAAAAATATTAGAGGTCAAAGCTTCACACAAGAATCCTTCTTGATTCAAGATAAATACATCATCGTAATCAAATTTCTTTTTAAAATTCCCTGCCAAAACGTAAATCAATGAATTATTTGATTTTAGCTCTGACAAATCGCTATACGGCTTTTTGATCTCCGAATATAAATCTACAATAAGACCAACCTTTTTATCCCGAACCTGAATATCTACTTTTTGCACTTGCAAAATATAAGCTGGTTTATTGGTTGCAGGTGAATAGATTCCTCCACCATCTCGATAAACAATTAATCTAACGCGTACACGTTGGCCAACCATATTATTTTTTCGAATCAATTCATCTGTAATTTTTTTGATGAAATATTCGTCAAACATCGCCGATTGCTCCAATTGAATCTTCTGCATACTGCGTTGCAATCGCTCGATATGTAAATGCAAAAACCTTATCTCCCCACCTTGATAGAGCATGGTTTCAAAA
This sequence comes from Sphingobacterium bovisgrunnientis, assembly GCF_009829085.1. Taxonomy (GTDB): domain Bacteria; phylum Bacteroidota; class Bacteroidia; order Sphingobacteriales; family Sphingobacteriaceae; genus Sphingobacterium; species Sphingobacterium bovisgrunnientis. The sequence continues at coordinate 17,133 of NZ_WUQY01000029.1, read as the reverse complement.
ATACCATCTCCATATCGCAAACCTCTATTTTCAACAGTCAATATTTTTGCATCTTCTGCAACTATTTCTCCATTAAAATTTATATAATGTATCGGCATAAACTCTTTTCAATTAACTATTAATTTGCGCTGCATACGCTCTCCACTTTTCTAAAACCTGTTGCATATCTTGTGGCATCGGTACTTCAAAATCCATTTTTTGCTTACTTGCAGGATGCTCAAAACCCAACAATCTCGCATGAAGTGCTTGTCGAGGTAATATAGCAAAACAATTGTCTACAAACTGCTTATATTTAGTAAATGCTGTTCCTTTCAAAATTTTGTCCCCACCGTATGTACTATCCGAAAATAACGGATGCCCAATAGATTTCATATGCGCACGAATCTGATGCGTTCTTCCAGTCTCCAATTGACATTCGATCAGCGTCACAAAGCCCAAACGTTCTAAAACACGATAATGCGTTACCGACCATTTGCCTTTTTCTGGATCTTCATGCATAGACATAATACGTCTATCTTTCAAATCACGCCCAATATAACCACTCACCGTGCCATCTTCAGCAATATCTCCCCAAGCTAACGCAATATAACGACGGTTGATCGTATGCTCAAAAAATTGCTTTGCTAAAAAAGTCATCGCCCACTCATTCTTCGCTATAATCAATAAGCCCGAAGTATCTTTATCAATACGGTGTACCAAGCCAGGACGTCCTGTATTGCCTGGTAATGTAGGTAATTGATTTAAGTGATATGTTAAAGCGTTTACTAAAGTTCCTGTATAATTATTAAATCCTGGATGAACAACCATTCCCGCCTCTTTATTAACCAGCAACACATCATCATCTTCGTAAATGATATCAAGCGGTATATTCTCTGGGTATACTTCATTATCGCGTGGAGGATCTGGTAAAACCATTGTAATAACATCAAACGGTTTTACTTTGTAACTTGCTTTGATAGGTTTATCGTTCACACGTACGGACCCTGCATCGATAGCATTTTGAATACGATTACGCGAGGTATTCTCTACTCTATTCATCAAGAATTTGTCTACACGTATCAAAGTGACGCCTTTTTCAGCTACAATTCGTACGTGTTCAAATAATTCCTGTTCCTCTTGTTCGATTAATTCCAAATCTTCAGACATGGTACAAAAGTACAGGAAATAAGCCGAAATCTATTAACTTTGGAGTGTTCTGGTATTAAAATCACTGATTATTCAGTGATTATTTTTCAGGAATTTAAACTCAAGATTACAATTAATATTACATGCAAATTTACAGCCCTGAACAAAAGGTAAATCATCCACTTTACGAAAGCAAGAAAGTGCACGTATATCTTAAAAGAGATGACATGATTCATCCTTTTATCTCTGGGAATAAATGGCGAAAACTTAAATATAATCTACAAAAAGCACAACAAGAAAATAAGAGTACACTAGTTACATTTGGAGGAGCTTGGTCTAATCATCTTTTGGCTACCGCTTGCGCTGGAGCTACTTTTCAATTTAAAACTATTGGTTTTGTACGCGGGGAAGAAATTAGTAATCCTGTGCTGAATATGTGTAAGCTGTTTGGTATGCAATTGAGGTTTGTATCACGCGAAGAGTATAAAGATAAACCTCAACTTTTTGAGCAATTGGAGAATAAAGAAGAATACTTTTTTATTGACGAAGGTGGCGCAAGTCTGGAAGCAATTTATGGTTGCAAAGAATTAATTGATGAATTAAAAAATCAATACGATCACATGTTCTGTGCCGCTGGAACGGGAACTACCGCGGCTGGTATTGCACAAGGAATTTCAGACTGTAATTTAAATACACAATTACATGTAATTACAGTTTTAAAAAACGGTGGTTTTATTTTGGATGAAATGCTAAAATATGATACCCCTATTGAACAAGTACAATTACATTTAGATTATCACTTTGGTGGATACGCCAAAGTAAAACCAGAGCTAATTGCATTTGTAAAAAACTACGTCAAATCTACAGGCATCATGATCGAACCCACCTATACAGGTAAAGCTATGTTTGCCTTACATGATTTAATTCAAAATGATTACTTTAGCCCAGAAAGTAAAATACTTTTTGTACACACTGGTGGGTTAACGGGCTTATTGGGACAATTGGAAAAATTTAATTAAATTACTAGTATGAAAATTAGTAATAAACCTCTAAATAGTTATTTAACAATATCCATTAAAATTTTTAGAATATATACGATCAATTTAATCTTGTCTATAATCTTCATTAATCAATTGATTAAACCTTTCAAAGAAGATTATTTGATATTAGTAGAGTTTATCACAGTACTTCCTTTTATTCTTGTATTAATCCTATCTCCTTTGGGTATGTTCTATAGTTGGAAAAGTTATAAATTAAAAGAAGAACCCAGAAAAAAAAGAACAATATTCTTTATGGGGCATATGTTCTTCTGTACTGCTATAATTATTTTTGTTTTGACAGTCATAAAGGACTTGAGTACAATAAATTAAATTACACTCTTAATAAGCTGTTTGGCACCATTAAACTCAAAGCTTTCACCAACAGCTTTGCCGACTAGCACTTTTCCAATGGGCGAAGCTGTAGATATGCTAAATATTTTTTGGTCTTCAATTGAAATTTGTCCAATACTAACCGCTAAAAAATAAAATCCTTTATCTGTTTTAACTAAAGATCCTAATCCTACTTTTTTTACATCCAATTTCTGATTTTTGATTCGAGTCAAAATATCCAAATCTTGATTCAGAACTTTCAATTGTTGCTCGTAGCGATTCAAATCCTGTTGAATCATTTCACGGCTTGTCTCATATTTATCACCCGCACTACTCTTTGTATCATCTTGTAAACTTTGATTTGCATCTTGGATACCCAGATTTACTTGTGCGATCTTTTGATCCACTATAGCGAAACACTCCTCTAAAATTCTATCTTTGTCCATACCCAAAAATAAATAAAGCGTCTATCAATTGATAGACGCTTTACCAAAATGTATTTGTTTAATTAGTTTCTTAAAGCTTCTTTAATATCTTTAGCTTTTTCTTTTGTTTTTTCTGCAGCATCTTTAGCCACAGCTTCAGTTTTGTTAGCAGCATCTTTAGCAGTGTCACCTACTTTGTTAGCTCCTTCTTCAATTTTATCACCTGCTTTGTCTGCTGCATCTTTAGTCACATCAACGGCATTGTTGATACCATCTTTAGCTTTATCAGCAGCGTCTTTAATATCAGCTTTTGCTTTTTCCCAAGCCGTTTCAGCATCTGCTAAAGTTTTGCGAGCCGCTTCCTCAGCTTCTTTGTCTCCTTTTGCAACAGCTGCATCTAACTCAGCTTTTGCTTTATTATAATCTTCTTCAGCTTGATGAGCTGCCGCATGAGTAGCGTCATCCAAATTTTCTAAAGAATGATCTAAATGCTCTCCAGCAGTAACTTCGCCATCCGCATTTTTATCTTTCGAAGGTGTACTATTACATGCAGTAAATGTTAACGCTCCTGCCATAACAGCTAATAGTGCAATTTTTTTCATATTTATTAGTTTAAAAATTTATTAACTGCGATAACATTGCAATATTTATGCCAATAACAACTATATTATTTGCTGTAAATAGTACCTTTTGCTGCTTCAAGTGTGTTTTTCAACAACCCAACGATCGTCATTAGCCCTACACCACCCGGTACAGGCGTGATCCAAGAAGCTTTTTTTGAAACTTCTTCGAAATCTACATCGCCATATAATTTAAAACCAGATTTTGTTTCTGTCGAATTTTCTCTATTAATACCCACATCAATTACAATAGCACCATCCTTTACCATATCAGCAGTTACAAAATTTTTCTTACCAATAGCTGCAACAACGATATCACCACGAAGAACTTCAGTTTTCAGGTCCGCAGTACGACTATGAGTTAATGTAACTGTACAGTTTCCAGGGTTACTGTTACGCGCTAACAAAATACTCATCGGTGAACCCACAATATTACTGCGACCTACCACTACAGCGTGCTTACCTGCCGTATCGATACCATAATGCTCCAACATCAACATGATGCCATAAGGCGTCGCTGGAGTAAAACATGGCAAATTACGTTGCATACGACCCAAGTTAATAGGATGAAAACCATCTACATCCTTGCGGTAATCAATAGCTTCTGTAATCTTATCTGGATCAATATGTTTAGGTAATGGTAATTGAACGATTAATCCATCAATGTTTTCGTCTTTATTGATCTCTTCGATCTTAGCGATTAACTCTTCTTCGGTAATATCTACGCTGTAACGGATGTTTGTTGACTCGAAGCCAACCAACTCACAGTTACGCATTTTACTTGCAACATATGTTTCGCTACCGCCATCATTTCCTACTAAGATCGCTACCAAATGAGGTTTACGACCCGCAGTAGCTGTAAATTCAGCAGCATCTCTTTTAATATCTTCTTTAATCTTAGCGGATACTTCTTTACCGTCTAATAATCTCATGCTTATATATTTTTATAGGTTGATCTACGAACTAATCTAATTTTAAAACAGCCATAAACGCCGATTGCGGAATCTCTACGTTACCTACTTGACGCATACGTTTTTTACCTTTTTTCTGTTTCTCCAATAGTTTACGCTTACGCGAAATATCACCACCATAACATTTAGCAGTTACGTCTTTACGTAAAGCCGAAATAGTTTCACGGGCAATAATCTTCGCACCAATTGATGCTTGAATCCGAATTTCGAATTGTTGACGTGGTAAAAGTTCCTTCAATTTCTCACAGATTTTCTTACCAAAATCATATGCATTACTACGGTGTATCAAGGATGACAAGGCGTCTACAGGCTCATCATTAAGACGAATATCTAATTTCACTAAATCGGATTGTCTGTAGCCTATTTGATGATAGTCAAATGAAGCATACCCTTTAGAAATGGTTTTTAATTTATCATAAAAATCAAATACAATCTCTCCCATTGGCATCTCAAAAACTAATTCTACACGATCAGAAGTCAAGTATGATTGATTGATGATAGTACCACGTTTCTGAATACAAAGTGACATTACTGGTCCCACGAAATCAGATTTCGTAATAATATTTGCTTTGATGTATGGCTCTTCAATCATATCCAATTTACTTGGATCTGGCAAGTCCGATGGATTATGAACGAGGATTTCCTCCTTGTCTTTGGTCATATAAGCTTTGTAAGAAACGTTGGGAACTGTAGTAATTACAGTCATATTGAATTCACGTTCCAAACGCTCTTGAATAATCTCCATGTGAAGCATACCCAAGAAACCACATCGAAAACCAAAACCTAATGCTGCTGAAGATTCTGGTTCAAAAACCAAAGAAGCATCATTCAGCTGCAACCTGTGCATTGATTCACGCAATTCCTCGTAATCTTCTGTATCTACAGGATAAATACCCGCAAAAACCATTGGTTTTACCTCTTCGAAACCATTAATAGCTTCTGTACTAGGACGGTCTTTATGCGTGATTGTATCCCCTACTTTTACTTCTCGTGCTTCTTTAATACCAGAAATAATATAGCCTACATCACCAGTTTTGATAACATCCTTAGCAACCTGATTTAGCTTCAATGTACCTATCTCATCGGCATAATATTCTTTACCGGTAGCAATAAATTTTACTTTATCGCCTTTGCGAATTTCGCCATTCTCCACTTTGAAATACGCCATGATACCACGGAAAGAGTTGAAAACAGAATCGAAAATTAATGCTTGAAGTGGTGCTTCTGGATCACCAACAGGTGCTGGAACACGCTCTACTATAGCTCTTAAAATATCTGGAATTCCCAACCCAGTTTTACCCGAAGCAGGAATAATATCTTCACGTTTCCCTCCGATCAAATCGATAATTTGATCTTTTACTTCTTCTGGCATTGCACCAGGTAAATCCATTTTATTTAGAATCGGGATGATTTCTAAATCATGCTCCATTGCCAAATACAAATTGGAAATAGTCTGTGCTTGAATACCTTGTGAAGCATCCACAATTAATAATGCACCTTCACACGCCGCGATAGAACGAGATACCTCATAGGAGAAATCCACGTGTCCAGGCGTATCAATAAGATTCAGAGTATATTTTTCACCATCTTGGATATAATCCATCTGGATCGCGTGACTTTTGATCGTGATACCACGTTCGCGTTCCAAATCCATATTATCCAAAAGTTGCGCTTGTGCTTCTCGTTGTGAGATAGTGTTTGTATATTCTAATAATCTATCCGCCAAGGTACTTTTACCGTGGTCAATGTGTGCTATAATACAAAAATTACGTATATGCTTCATACAGGTGTTATGCCTTCAAATTTAAAAAGCAAATATACTGTATTTATATGAAGAAATACGCAGTAAAATGCGCGGTGATGGGAGATTTTTATGGGAATAAAAAAGGGTTATCGATGTTCAATCAATAACCCCTTCTACTATATAGAATGTTTGGTATTACAATTTACTGTTAACATCGATAGCATTTAATTCTTCGAATGCTTGCGTCAAACGTGTAACAAAAGCCTCTTCACCTTTGCGTAACCATACGCGTGGATCGTAGTATTTTTTGTTTGGTGAATCTTCACCTTCTGGGTTACCGATTTGCGCTTGTAGGTAATCGTGGTTTTTAGCTTCGTAAGCACGAACGCCATCCCACATTGCCCATTGCATATCTGTATCGATGTTCATTTTGATTGCGCCGTAAGAAATTGCTTCAGCGATTTCTTCAGGAGATGATCCCGAACCACCGTGGAACACGAAATTAACTGGTTTTTCAGCAGTCAAATTAAATTTCTCACGAATATATTCTTGAGAATTGTGCAAAATAACTGGTTGTAATTTCACGTTACCTGGTTTGTAAACACCGTGTACATTACCAAAAGCTGCAGCAACTGTAAATTTATCAGATACTTTAGACAATTCTTCGTAAGCGTAAGCTACTTCTTCAGGTTGAGTGTATAATTTAGAGCTATCTACATCAGAGTTATCTACACCATCTTCCTCACCACCTGTTACACCCAATTCGATTTCAACTGTCATACCTAGTGGTTTCATACGCGCTAAGTATTTTGCAGAGATCTCAATATTTTCTTCTAATGGCTCTTCTGATAAATCCAACATGTGTGAAGAGAATAAAGGCTTACCGCTTTGCGCAAAGAATTTCTCACCAGCATCTAATAAACCATCAATCCAAGGAAGTAATTTTTTAGCAGCATGATCAGTATGCAAAATAACGGCTACACCATAATGCTCTGCTAATAAATGAACATGCTGAGCTGCTGATACAGCACCCAAAATACATGCTTTTAATCCATCGTTATTTAATGTTTTACCAGCATAAAATTGTGCACCACCATTAGATAATTGAACAATTACTGGAGAGTTTACAGCTTTAGCTGTTTCTAATACTGCGTTAATAGAGTTTGTACCTATAACGTTTACAGCAGGTAAAGCAAATTTGTGTTTTTTAGCGATCTCAAATAATTCTTGAACTTGATCACCAGTCAAAACACCTTTATAATCTTTTAGGCTCATTTTGTATTATTTTTAATGAAGTTATAAAAATATAATTAATTTATCAGTAAAAAAAATAATAGTGTAAAAAATACACTATCAATTCAATATAATGCTACAAAAATTGGAATAATCAACTTATTAGATAACTTTTTAGATCAGTAATTGCCATGAAATAAAAATTAGATTCAATACATTCATATCTTCAGTCAGCAGTCATTATACTACTTTTTAATACGTTGAACCTTCATTTTTAAAACAGATAATTTGAAATTATCTGTACATTTATAGTGTTTAATTACTATCTAAAAGGAAATATAATGTTAGACGTCTACGGAATTAAGAATTGTAACACTGTTAAAAAAGCATTGGATTGGTTAAATGAACATAATATTCAATATACTTTTCATGATTATAAAAAAGAACCTGCTCAAGTTTCAAAATTGATTGCGTGGCAACAACTTGTTTCATGGGAAAGTTTAGTTAATAAAAAAGGTACAACCTGGAAAAAACTTTCGCCAGAACAACAAGCTGCTGTCGTAGATGAGCAATCAGCACGTGCAGTATTATTACAAAATAACAGTATGATCAAACGTCCGATTATTGAGTTGGAAAATGAAATTATCTTAGGATTTGATGAAGCAACATACCAACAAAAACTTTCTGCCTTATGATAAAAAACATATCTAAATTTCTTTTAGTAGGTTTAGCTTTCACGCTATTTACACCTCAAATTTCTGAGGCTCAAACAAAAAGTGATTATAGTTATTTAGAAGCTTTTGGCCCAGGATTTTATACTTCAGATGGCACAGCCTACCGTTCTGCAAGTGGCAAACCAGGCCCCGCATATTGGCAAAATGCAGCAAGCTATACTATTAAAGCATCACTAGATGACAAACTGGATAAAATCAAAGGTTCTCTGATTGTTACCTATACAAACAATAGTCCGGAGGAATTGGGTTTTGTGTGGTTTCAATTGGATCAGAATCTCTTCAATTCAAAATCTAGAGGTCAAGCTATAGTTCCACTTACCGAGAGCAGATATGGAAGCGCAGGAAATAATTTCGAGGGAGGTTATGTGTTGCAAAACCTCAAAATTGATAACGAAGCGACAACGAATTATGTGATTACTGACACGCGAATGCGCATCAATTTACCCAAACCTTTACCGGCAAAAGGTGGTAAAATTACATTCTCAATGGATTTTGAATTTTCCATTCCAGAATATGGTGCAGATAGAACTGGAATACTTCCTACTAAAAATGGCAAGGTGTATTCTATCGCCCAATGGTATCCACGTGTTTGCGTATTTGACGACATATTAGGTTGGAATACACAACCCTATACAGGTCCAGGTGAATTTTATCTCGAATTTGGTGATTTCAACGTAGAAATTACTGCACCAGCCAATCACATTGTTGCTTTGGGTGGCGAACTGTTGAACCCTTCAGAAGTATGGACACAAACACAGTTAGCACGCTATAATGAAGCTCAAAATTCGGATAAGACCGTTATGATTCGTTCTTTGAAAGAAGTTACGGACAAAAATACTAGACCAAACAAAAAAGACCTGACTTGGAAATACAGACTTGAAAACGCGCATGATGTAGCCTGGACTTCTTCTGCATCTTTTATTGTGGATGCCGCAAAAATCAATTTACCATCGGGTAAAAAAAGTCTAGCGTTATCTCTGTATCCAGAAGAAAGTAACGGTAAAAACGGGTGGGAGAGATCAACTGAATATACTAAAGCTTCGATAGAGCATTATTCTAGAAAATGGTTAGAATACCCTTATCCTGTTGCAGTTAATGTTGCATCAAATGTTGGCGGAATGGAATATCCAGCTTTGTCATTTTGTGGCTACAATGCTAAAGGTGGAGATCTTTGGGGTGTTACAGATCATGAATTTGGACACAATTGGTTCCCGATGATTGTAGGCAGCAATGAGAGACTACATGCTTGGATGGACGAAGGCTTCAATACTTTTATTAATGAAATTTCTACCCAACATTTTAATAAAGGCGAATATAACCAGCGATTCGGTGCAAAAAATAATTTAACACAAGCGCTTTTTAATCCTTCCCTAGAACCCGTAATGAGTTCGCCACAAAATATGCGCGAACGACATATTGGTTATTTAGCGTATTACAAACCAGCTTATGCGTTGCGATTACTGCGTGAAGAAATCATCGGCCCAGAGCGTTTTGATGTTGCATTTAGTAAGTACATTGATTATTGGGCTTACAAACACCCTACGCCAAATGATTTTTTCCGTACAATTGAAAACGAAACTGGCGAAAACTTAAATTGGTATTGGAGAGGAATGTTTCAACACAACTGGCAAATGGATCAAGCTATTTCGGAAGTTCGATATGTAGAATTAGATGAGAACAAAGGAGCGCTAATAACTGTTCAAAACTTAGGTAAACTTCCAATGCCTATTGAAATAGAAGCAACAACGGTCAGTGGTAAAAAAATCACAACAAAGTTGCCTGTTGAAGTCTGGGAAAGAAATAGAGTGTGGACTTTCAAATTGAACTCGACAGAAAAACTATCAAAAGTTCAGTTGGATCCACGCAACGTGTACCCCGACATAAATCCGGATAATAATACTTGGAACACAAAATAGATGATTAGATATATAATTTTAGGGTTTATTACGCTCTTAGCGACATTTTCACATGCGCAACAGATCAATGGTTACATTTACGATTTGGTAAGTAGTAAGCCGCTGTACAATGTCGAAATTAAAAACTTACGAACCAATGAAATAGCAAATTCCAATCGCGATGGTGCTTTCAAAATTGGAGGGCAAGTCAACGATTATTTAGCCGTAAATATTCTTGGTTACGATGCAGACACAATTTTTTATTACGACGATGCAGTTCGTCGAATTTATTTAAATAAAGATGAAAATATTCTGCATATCGATGAAGTATTGGTAAAAAGATTAACGGACAACGTATTGGCAGATGAACTTGAGAAAGCTAAGAATGCTGGCAAAATTGTTGAAGTACCACGCAATAAAGGTGGCGTAAAAGTTTCTCCATCTCGACTATTTGGACGTGATGCAAAAAATGCCCGCAAAAATGTGGATATACTTTTTGAAGAATATCAAGCTCGAAAAATAGATCAAAGATTTACAAAGCATTTGGTAAGATCGCTATTGCCACTAAGTGATTCGGATATCGCTTTATTTCGAGAGCGATTTAGACCTAGCGTAGAATTTATCGAAAATACCACAGACGAAGACCTAAAGGTTTATATTATCGAAAGTTATACTACATTTAAAAATTAGTTAAAATAGCAAATCATATGATTTGCTATTTTTTTTGAAACAATTTTAATCCAAAAGAAAACATTATGTAGTTATAAATGTTGATTATATATCACACATCATCAAACTAACCTAATGGAGATTTTTATTAAAGTTATTATTTATATCCATGCATTTTTTGGTGGATTAGGCTTATTTTCTCGATTAGCGAGTATGTATTTTCGAAAAGGAAGGTCGCGACATCGTAATACAGGACACATCTTTTCTGTGTCTATTATTATTAGTTCCTCATTATCATTAATCATTGCTGTTTTACCAAATCACCAAAATGCTTTCTTATTTTTAATTGGACTATTCACGATTTACATGATTATAGCTGGTAAACGAGCTTTGACGTTTAAAAATTCAGACAAAATTGAAGCTGATCTTTTCGATAGAATTGTATCTACTTCCATGCTCATCCCTTCATTAATAATGTTGATTTTTGGTGTTTTTAAAATAGATAGAATTGAAGAAGCATTACTTTATTTCATTTTCGCAGCTTTTGGACTCTTCTTATCGATAAATGATTTCCGAAATTCTAAAAGATTCAAAAAAGAAAAATTAGGCTGGTTAAAAAGTCATATAGGGCGAATGGTCGGTGCCTTAATTGCATCATTCACAGCATTTATAGTAACAGGACTGCAGCTTAACGACGTTATATATTGGATTTCGCCGACAATAGTTGGTACAATTATTATTATCTACTGGAGTAATAAGGTAGAAAAAAGAAAATTCTATCGACGTCAATTATAAAAATAGCGAATCTTACGATTCGCTATTTTTATAATTTATATAAAACTAATTTCTCCAAAAAAATCTGGTCGATGGAAATTAGGCTTAGGCAAATCAATAGTATTCCATGCAATAAAATGAGGTTGTGGCAATCCATCTCCGCATTTATAAAAATTAGCATGAAAAGTATTTCCTTCTAATTCTCCAACATTTCCAAATGTGGATTTCGGAATTACTAATCCAATTTCCCACTCTTTCTTACCTTTTATTTTCTTTAATTGCACAAAAGCATCTACGGCATCGATTTGTGCTGGATCTAACCTTTGTCTTTCACTTTTGACAGCTGGACCATATCCAATCAATCCTGTACCTAAAACATTGAATTCAAAATTATAATACGTTTGACGATTATCAAATGATATAAAGAATTCGACACAACTGTCTTCCCATACGTTTTCATTAGCTCGTATGTAAGTTGCTTTTACAAATTCTTCCTGAACTTTGTAATGCAAAAATATATGCTCACTATCGTACGCAATTTGGAATTTAACCTCTGGCTTGTAAGGATATTCATTCACCCACGGTGTATTATCTATATTATGCCAAACTAAATCGCTAAATGCGAAGCGCAAAGACTCCAAATTTATAGATGGAATATGAATCTTAGGTACTTGTAGCGTATTCATTTACTGTTCAATCGATAGACTATTATTCAATATTTCCTTCAGCTGAGACTCATGCACTTCGAGTTCCTGAAATAATTTCATTTGCGCACGTGCACGAACCAAATTATGGTCAATATAGTGAATTTTATAATAGGTATCACCTTCAATATAATCTGTCAGAAAACGAACAGCTTGCATGAATGGAAGTAACAAAACTCCATAGAACAAAGATTCTATCTCCTTTTCAGTCAAGAACTCTCTTGCTTCTTCCAAATATCCTTCCGCATAAGCTTGATATAGTGGAATATTAAGTACAATCTGCGATAAATCCTTTTCGTCCTCTGCAGCTGAGTTAATAATCGTTCGAATAGCATCACCAAAATCATACGCAACATAACCTGGCATTACCGTATCTAAATCTATCACACACTGAACCTCATCATTCTCATCCAATAATACGTTATTAAACTTGGTATCATTATGTGTTATTCGCAAAGGCAATTCACCATTTTCTGCCATACGAAGAATTGTACGCATGCGCTCTTCTCGGGAATCTATAAAATCCAAAATATCTTGAACTTCTAGCAATCTATTAGCTTTATTTGCCGCCACAGCTGATTTTAGATTATTTAATCTGAAATCAATATTGTGAAAATTCGGTAGAACTTCAACTATCTCACGCGCGTCAAGGGTAGAAAGCTGCTTTTGAAATTGTCCGAATGCCCTTCCTCCAGAGTATGCCTGTTGGTAGGTTTCGACAATATCATAACTCTTTACATTATCTAATAACACAAACACTCTCCAATAGTTGCCCTGAGCATCATGATGATAGCGTTTGCCATCTTTACAGGATATAATGGTAAGGGTATGTTTATCAACATTTTCAACCTTACCACTTAGCACTTTCTTTAAATGATCGGTTACCAGCTGAATATTCTGCATTAAACCGTCTACATTCGGAAATATATGATGATTGATTTTCTGCAATAAATAAGAAGTATCGGACAAAACTATACGAACTCTGAATGTATCGTTAATATGACCAGAACCAAATTTCTCAATACTTAAGATTTCACCAGAAATCTCAAATTGAGAGACAACATTTTTCAGTTCTAAATTAAAGTCATTGGTTAAATTCATGCACTTGATTTTCAAATATTGTCCAATATCAATAATTCATCGTATTAAATAAAGCTTTTTTTTATATCAAACGTTTGCACCATTTACTTGAACAATTTAGATTCAGAATTCTGTATAATTTCTTATATTCGTAATTAAAGAACACAAATCATATTTATGATCACAGAGATAGTCGTCATTTTGGTGCTTATGGTATTAAATGGTATTTTGTCAGCTTCCGAAATAGCCATAGTATCAAGTAGAAAAGCACGTTTACAAGCAATTAGTAATCAAAACTCTGGAGCTAAAAGAGCCCTTAAATTAAAAAACGACCCCAATCAATTTTTATCGACCGTACAAATTGGAATAACGCTAATCGGTATACTGACCGGTTTTTTCTCAGGCGGATCGATTTCTACATATATCGCTGAAATTTTAAATAACATTCCTTTACTTTCAAAGTATAGCGATACGCTATCTGTAGGTATCGTCGTATTAATAATTACATACTTGACATTAGTAATTGGCGAGCTCGTACCGAAAAGAATCGGCATGGCAATTCCTGAAAAATATGCTTCGCTAATCGCTATCCCCATGGACACTCTCAGCAAAATAGTAAGACCATTCGTATGGTCGCTATCGGTGGCTACGGATTTTGTCGTAAAGCTATTAAATATAAAAAGTTCTAAAAATACCGTCACAGAGGAAGAAATTAAGGCTTTGGTGGATGAAGGTGTCGATAGTGGTGTGATCGAAGGTTTTGAACATGACTTGGTGGATAGACTTTTAGAAATTGGAGATAAACGCGCTATCAATATCATGGTACACCGTAATGATATCACCTATTTGGATATTGAAGACTCTTTTGAAGATATTAAAGGGTATATTTTAAAATCAAATCATACCGAATACCCTGTTTGTGAAGGGAATTTTGATAATATGAAAGGTATTATTTCGACAAAAGATTTGTTAAAAGCTTTTATTCAAAATGATAATCCAAATATTCAGAAATTAATACAGCCGATTCCTTTTGTGAATGAAAATAGTGGAATTTATGCCGTATTAGAATTACTTAAAACTAGTAAAGTTACCCAAGCTGTAGTAATAGATGAATATGGTAGTCCGCAAGGTATTATTACATTGAAAGATATTTTGGGAAATTTAGTTGGCGCATTTGACGAAGAAACAAAAGAAAACAAATCTAAGTTAGTACGTCAACGCGAAGATGGTTCCTTCATTATTGATGGAAGGTATCAGTTGGATGATTTCTTTGATAGATTTGAATTGGGTCTTTCGGAAGAAGATGAAGATGAGATATCAAATGTGACAACAGTCGGAGGACTTGTGTTTCTTTATCTTGATCACATACCTTCAGAAGGTGAGTCCATCACATACAAAGGTCATAAATTGGAAGTCTTAGACATGGATGGAAATCGTATTGATAAGATAATAATGACCCGCATTCAATCTCCAAGTACGGATCTATCGGATAATATCGATTAGTCAGCATATTTCTGAATAACCGATATTAAATCTGTTCTGGTCAATAGGCCGCTCTGACGCCACACCTGTTGACCAGATTTATATAAAATCATCGTAGGTACTCCCTGAACTAAAAAGCTTCTAGCCAATGCATTATTCTTATCAACATCTATCTTTATAATGCTTAATTTATCTTGAAAATGCTCTTTCACTTCTTTTAGAATTGGAGCTAAAGTCTGACAGGGACCGCACCATTCTGCTGAAAAATCAACTAATACTAAATTGTTTTTTGCTATCAAATCGTTAAAACTTGCCATAATCTTTAATTAATTATAAGTTATACTCAATTTTTCTAAATCTTCCACATCAGACTGATACATATTCAGATCGACAAAGCCCTTTATTCCTTTTACACTTCCTTTTTCAGAAAACTGCCAAATATCCCAATGTGCCTTTGGCGATTCAACCCAAAAATTATAGTTGGCTATCCATAATTTATAATCTTTAAATTCCTTTTCCAAAAAATCCGTAAAATAACTATCTCCCGAATATACTATCGGGCGTACATTATAATGTGCCTCTACTCTATCAAGCCAACGCTTCAATCCTACACGCAAGCTGTCCATCGACTGCATACGTGGACGTTCTTCAATATCTAAAACAGGTGGTAAGTCTCCTGGTTTTAACTTTACTGTTTTAATAAAATTATTAGCCTGCTTAATTGAATTTTCATTTGGCCTGAAGTAATGGTAAGCACCACGTAGTTTATTTATAGATTCTACCCCTTCCCAATTCCGTTGAAACCTACTATCACGTGCATTCTCCCCCATTGTCGCACGGACAAATATAAAATCTATAGGGAATTTCTCATTTATCAAACTTACCGAATCCCATAAAATCTTGCCCTGATATTGGCTCACATCAATACCAAACGATTTATCCGAATGGGCTTGCATCAGCAAAATATTACGCGCATCATGCTTACTTTTCTCGGATGTTGATTCTTTTATTTCTTTGTCGAAGAGTACATGATAGTAATACTGAATACTATGTCGATATATCCAAACCGCAATTAACAATATAATACTCAAAGGTATGGCAATGCTATATATCAAATATCGCCTTCTCTCGTCCCCTGGTGATGATATTTTTTTCTTGTTCGTTTTCTGATATTTCGCCATATTGCGACTAAAATAAGTTATTTAACAATTTATAGCAACAATATTAGTTAATGAAAGTTTATAACCCCAAAGACTGGTTTCATACAATTATACACTTATTAAAATCTCATCATTCTAAAAAAATATTCCCTATTCTTATATTAGTCTCTGCATTTTCTTGGGGAGTAGCCTATTTGGAACTAGAATACTTGAAATTATCTGACAAAAGTTGGATTAAAAATATTACAACAGTTCACAATTTATTGGGTTTTGTATTATCGTTGATTTTAGTATTTCGAACAAATACTGCTTACGATAGATGGTGGGAAGCAAGAAAACAATGGGGAGCACTGACAAATTTGAGCCGTACACTATCCATAAAACTAAATGCAATGTTGCCGGCAGAAGATAAAGTGAATCGTCATTTTTTCCGAAAGTCAATTCCATTATTCGCAGAGACATTATTTAATTTTTTACGATCAGACTACACAAAATTTATGCTGGATGAAAAAGAACATCCAGAATTGGTAGAATTGGACGATAAAAAACATGGTCCAAATCAAGTAGCGTCACTCATATTTCGCAAAGTAAATAATTTGTATAAAAACGGTGTTATTTCAGGCGATCAATATAGAATAGTATATGAAGACATAACTGCTATGACTGGTGTTTGTGGCGCATGTGAACGCATTAAGAACACTCCTATTCCTATTGCCTACAGTTCATTTATCAAGATATTTATTATTATATACTCGATTACTCTTCCTGTGGGCTATGTATTTTCTATGGGCTACTTTGTAGCATTGGCTGTCCCATTTATATTTTATGTACTTATTACCATTGAGATGATTGGTGAGTCCATTGAAGAACCATTCGGTACGGATACTGACGATCTTCCTATTGATAAAATAGCTTCAAATATCCGAAAACACTGTCGAGAAATACTTACTCCATAATCCTTAAAGAGCTTTATTTTGCCTAAAACAAATTAATTAAGCTCATTTTCAAAGGATAAAGATACAAGCGTAAAATAAGTTTTGTAGATCTAGTAAGAATTTCTACTTTTGTGACGGAGAGCTGGCAGAGTGGTCGAATGCGGCGGTCTTGAAAACCGTTAACTGTCACAGGTTCGGGGGTTCGAATCCCT
>NZ_WUQY01000252.1 GCF_009829085.1 Sphingobacterium bovisgrunnientis | reverse complement strand
GGAACGGCACAAGTGTCGTTCTGCCAATAAACACGAGTTTGAACGGCCACGACCCCTCCAAATCTCGATAATCGATAAGTCAAACTCATTTAAGTTGTAAGATGGACATGTCGTGTACAAAATTAGAGAGATGCACTCATTAGTTATATTTTCTAACGAACATAGATAACGCCTTATAATTTCACCAACAAGATATCACATAATCTATATCAATTCTACCATTACTTTACACATGATCGACATTTTCGACTTCTTTAACTTAGGGGATACAATGCTTGAGGTCATTAAGGAGGAAAGGAAGCCAAATATTGG
>NZ_WUQY01000251.1 GCF_009829085.1 Sphingobacterium bovisgrunnientis | reverse complement strand
TCTCCTAGAGAGGTGTACGTTGTTTCAGCTTTTAACTGTAAATTGGCAGGAAGTACAAATTCTGGAATCATAACTAAAAGTATAATATTAAATTACACATAATAATTTATATATTTGTTGTTTAGAAAAATAAATTACAGTGGGAAAATCAGTCTTACAAATTCAGCGATCAGACGCAACAGAGATAAAGAAATTATTAAATACAAATGATGCTTATGCCGTTGGTATAAGACTATACATGGTATATCTTGTTGCATTAGGCTATTCGAGCAGACGGTTGTCTGAACTACATAATATCAGCTTCAAGCAGAT
>NZ_WUQY01000250.1 GCF_009829085.1 Sphingobacterium bovisgrunnientis | reverse complement strand
CATCCATCCTGTTTCTAATATCTTTGAGCTCTTTGAGTGATCCTATTCTTTATTCCATCCGATGCTGAAGACTGCTTATTCAATAGTCAAAGTTTCATTGGCTAGCCAGTAATGATGTTTATATTTTGTATATCTTTTCTTGGCGTGCCTGTAGGAGAAAAAAGCTATATACTATGATCAAGAAAGAAGTCCAGTGAAGATGTACCATCGACTACTTAATTTTGCTTCTATTTCTCTTGCAGAGGTTTGATCCAAATCCGTAATGATATAATTCATGCATTTTGGTTAAAAAAAGATGTATATTGTAAATTTTG
>NZ_WUQY01000249.1 GCF_009829085.1 Sphingobacterium bovisgrunnientis | reverse complement strand
TTGCAACGATTTGAGCGTAATATTTCAGTCTTAGGCCGTAGTAAACGTACCTTCGAATGCTATAGCCGTCATGTGGCTGCGATGGCATTACATTTTGGAAGTCTTCCCACTGAGATAGATGCTGAACAAGTTCAAGACTACCTTTATCACTTGCAGCAAAGAAGCAAAAGTCCATCTCAAACGTATTTTAAGCACACTGTCTATGGTCTTCGATTTCTATTAAAAACCGAAAATCTTCCGTACGACCATCTTCATCTACCGTCTATTTCCAAAGAGAAAAAGCTTCCTGTTATCTTGAGTCGGGAAGAGATTTGG
>NZ_WUQY01000248.1 GCF_009829085.1 Sphingobacterium bovisgrunnientis | reverse complement strand
CTACTTACTATACGGGTTGAAAAGAAGGCCCGGATTGAATTTAAAAGCCCAGCCCAATTAATACAACGACCAACAACTAGCCCAATTTTTAAATCTGGACAATATGATCAAACTAGAATTTTACCTTTCATAATAGTGGAAATTACATATAGCTCTACCTTCTAAAATTCAATTTCAAAAGGGGAAATTTTCATAAGTAAGAGTATAACTTTGGTTCAATTCAATAATAAGAAAATAAGTTTCAACTTTCAAAAATAAGATTTTTGTTAATTTTTATTTATAATTTAATTAATTAAATATATATTTAATTAATTAA
>NZ_WUQY01000247.1 GCF_009829085.1 Sphingobacterium bovisgrunnientis | reverse complement strand
CCGTTGGTGAAAGTCTTAAATTTCAGTGACCATTTTTGAAAGCGCCTGAAATTTGAGTGACCGTTCATGAAAGTTTTGAATTTCAGTGACCATTTTGTAATTTTCATGTAAATTCAGTGACCATTTCTAAAATTAACCCAATGATTAATTGATATTTCACTGCAAATTCAATAATCATAAATTAAATAGCCCATATTTAAGTCAAAGTCAATATTTCATCAACGTTAATAACAAATTATTAAAAATATGATTTTAATCCTCCACAAAACAAGGGCTTACCATCCAGAGAGTCATATATATTAGAATGCCTGATCTAG
>NZ_WUQY01000246.1 GCF_009829085.1 Sphingobacterium bovisgrunnientis | reverse complement strand
GCTGGAGTCTCGCTCGAGCGGATGAAACAGGAACATCCTCGCTCGACTTTCGTCCCACTGTCGCTCGAGCGACAATGCTCCTCGTTCGAGCGATAGTGTTACGGCCTGACCTAAATTTGCGATATCGCGAGT
Source organism: Sphingobacterium bovisgrunnientis (assembly GCF_009829085.1). Lineage (GTDB taxonomy): Bacteria > Bacteroidota > Bacteroidia > Sphingobacteriales > Sphingobacteriaceae > Sphingobacterium > Sphingobacterium bovisgrunnientis. The sequence continues at coordinate 186 of NZ_WUQY01000246.1, read as the reverse complement.
TTTTAATTAGTCAAAGTTACCATATTAGTCCATCATATAAAAAGGGGCGCTGCACATTCGAAAGACATGGATTGAACAGAGACATTCAAGAGAAAACACTTATTCTCTCAAGAGCTAAATCTTCATCCAATTCAATCACTTTATTATATGCGTCATTTGGATTGAAAATATCAAAACCTTCAATCA
>NZ_WUQY01000028.1 GCF_009829085.1 Sphingobacterium bovisgrunnientis | reverse complement strand
CGTAGAAAATGGTTCAGGGGACTTTGGGATTACCCGATAGATCTTCAAATGAAAATATCTACTGCGTAATCTGGGTTTAATATTCTCTTCTACGCGTTGGACAATTACTGATGTGGAAGGTAGAGTGTATGGTATTAGAGTTCAAGAATAATAGAAAACTGATAATTAGGTTTTAATCTTTTCAAAAAAAGATTAAAACCTAATTATTTAACGCATCATTTCAATAAAGTTCGCAAAACTTCACTATACGCGTGGGATATTTTCATCATGCCAATATCATTAGGATGTGCGTAATCGACAGTTGATTCGATGTCCAACCCGAAATCATTAGCAGAAATAAAATATAGTTTTTTGATTCCTGCTTTCTTCAACTTTTGATAAGTGGCATTTGTGACTTTTGAAGAACGACCATATTCCTCCATCGTATGTCTATTCTGAAATCCTGGAGTTTCAGCCGAACTGTGTTCCGCTAAAATAATTGGGGTATTTGGATGTTTAATCCTCAATGTCTTCACAGCATTAGTTATCAATGAGTCTAACTGTGCTTCTGAACGAGATTTAGTGATTGCTAAATTAGGGATACAATCCAGTATAAAAACTTCTGCTCCTTCGGCATTTATTAAATCGAGCAACGGTTGCTCCAAACGACCATTACCTGAAAACCCAAGGTTTATAATTTCATTAGGGAATGATCTCCCTAAAATATTTGTCCATGCTAAACCTGGACGCGTAGCACAGGCACCATGGGCTATTGAAGTTCCATAAACAACAATAGGTTTACTATGTGTTTTTATAAACTTAAATTCCTTATTCTCAGCGACTCCAATTTCAAGCCAATCTACAGTATTATAAAGCGGTAAGTATAATCTATAGACATGATTTTTATTGACCCCAATATTATTGAAATTATACGTCACTGTATCCTTAAACTGATACTGACCAAAAGCCCATTCCCATCTTTTATTTGATTTATCAAACGAGTACAGGTCAACACCACTTACTCCAGTGGAGGGCATGTGCGGCATATTCAACCCATGCTTGACTTTATAGCGGACTTGTATGCTATCAGCTTCCGTTTGAAACTCTACATATAACCCCGCAGAATTTGTCCCCAAATACCATACAGGTTCGCGCACTGAACTCTGTATTGCATGCGGCAACCTGCCATAATCAGATGCAGAATTCAAAACCTCTAAGCGTCCTTGCACTGCATTATCAGTTAAAGGATTGAAATATTTTTTACTTTGAGCTATAGCTACAGACAGCCCCACTAAACAAAAGAGAGAGCACAACAAGCTCTCTCTTAATAGAATATTTTTTAAAATCATTTTTATAATACTTTCACAGTTATATTACGATACCACACATCATCACCATGATCTTGAAAACCTATCAAACCTGATTTTGAAGCTCCTCCTACATTATTTAATAGTTCAAAAGCTACAGGCCATTTTTCTTGACTGAATTTACTTACTTGTAATAAGTCCGTCCATTCTTTTGTACGGATAGTATATTCCACGACTTTCACCCCATTTTGGAAATGCTGCACGGTATTTCCTTTTACTAAGATTTTAGAAGTATTCCACTCTCCTACTGCCTTCGCATTTTGTGGCTTAGCAGGAATCATATCGTACAAAGATGCTGATTTTCGGTTACCATCCACCCCCATTTTGGCATCTGGATGTTTTTCATTGTCCAAAATTTGATATTCTGGACTTGAAATATAGATTGGTTGACCTTTGATTTCTTTTGCTAAAAAGAACACGCCTGAGTTTCCTGCTTCAGAGATTTTCCATTCAAAAGACAATTCGAAGTTTTTGAAGTCATAGCCAAAAACGATGTCCCCACCCTCAGCCTTATCAACTTTCGGGTTTTTAGAAAATTTCAATGCACCGTCTTCAATACTCCATTTATTTGGCACATGTTCTTTATTGTATCCGCGCCAGCCAGTCAAGGAACTACCGTCAAAAATAATATAGGCACCATTTTTATCTTTCTTAAGTGATTTGACATCTACTCTAGGAAGTTTCAATTCTTCAACGTTTGGTTTTGCAGTCATCGTTTCTGTCGCTTTTTTATTCTGTGCACAAGATGTAGATATCAGAATTGTAAGAATAAATGCAGATTGGATTAATCGTTTTATCATAGTTTAAAATTTATAATATGATTAAAAATAGTAAAAATATTAATATCGTCGTAAATAAAAGTCTTAATACCCACCTTCCATATCATCCATTGGTCGATCGTCATTACGTTTTGATTTTGTCAAATCTTGTAGACCGAAACGGTAGGAGAAAGTCAAGTTAAAAGTTCTTCTAGACCAGCGGTGATAGAAATCAGAATAACGTGTCGGCAAATTAGTGTCACCACCAAATCTACGCTTATCAAACACATCACGTACATTGAATAACAACGAACCTTTCCCTTTCAAAATATCTTGACGTAATGCCAAATCCACGCCATGCATAGACTTCATTCTACCCTGAAGTGTTTTCATCGGTGCACGGTAATCTCCTTTCACTTGCAATGAAGTTGTAGAAGTAAATTTTACATTCGTAGTCAAATTAGCATCCCATGCGACATTTTCTACTTTATTGATATTATAAATTTCTACAGGATTCACTCTTTGGTAATAAACGTTCGCATTCGCTGTAGCATCCCACCAATTGATAATATTAACCTTAGAAATTAATTCTAAACCTGCATTATCACGTGAGCCTACATTTTCCCAACGCATAAAAGTAGCATTCTCTTTACCCTCTAAATAAATTGCAGCAATAGGATCGTTAGTATCGTACTGAAGTGGTTGCGTCATATCATTAACACGACGGTAATATGCTGTTGTAATGAAATTCCATTTGTCATAAAATTTCGCAAAACTCATTTCCATAGCATGAATATCTTCAGGCATCAAATTCGGATTTCCTTGACGGATATTCAATGGATCGGATAAACTCACAAAAGGATTTACTTGCCATCCACGCGGACGTTGCACCCGTCTGGAATATGATAACTGCACTTTATCACCTTCTCCATTCACATCGTAAGTCAAGAATGCACTTGGATACAGACGGAAATAATCCAAATTACCTTTATCGCTATAATTTCCCGTTGCAATTCTGTCGGGATCTACACTTTTATTTTCTGTATTTAAATAAGCGTCTTCCGCACGAAGTCCAACTTGCAAACCAATTCTCTCACCAAGCATGCGTTGGTAATTTGCATATAAAGCATGGACTCCACTCTTCATCTCAAATTCATTGGATACTGTATAATCTGGAATCCACAATTCATTCGCTAACGTATCAGAATATTGAAAATCATTGGAATTACGTAAAGTTGTACGGTATCCAGCTTCAAACTTGTGGTTCTCACCCAAAGGCAATAAATAGTCTAATTGGAAATTCCAGTTTTGACCTTTTTCTCCAGTCTCATTAAAACGCTTACTAACAAAACTTGGATTCGTCTGTTCGTAATCGTTTGTGCCGTCTTCCTTATCGTTACCGTATGTTACATTTGCAGTCAATTCTTCGCCTTCTCTTTTTAGCTCACGCTTAAAATCAAAAGATAAATCGTAACCCAAATCTTTTTCAAATTGGCGCGAGGTACGTGGTGTAATTACTGGTGTTTGTTGTCCGCGGTACGATTTATAAAATAGGTCCTCTCCTCGATCGTTGTCACGAATACTTAGATTTCCACCTAAACTCAATGTCGTCTTATCATTCGCATAATAATCCATTCCCAATCGCAACGAATTGTTAATTCCCTTACGGAAAGATTCGTTCTCGGTTTCAGTTACTAAACTGTTGGGATCTTGAACGCCATTGATAAGACCTATTGTTTTTGTAAAACCTTCTCCAAGGTTGCGACCATGCCTGAAATTATAACTTCCGAAATAATTAAATTTATTGTCTCTATAATTTAAGGTAAGTCCCGCGTTATAGTTGTCGTAATTTCCAGCCGAAGCAGTTACGTTACCATTTAAACCAGTGCGAATATTTTTCTTTAAAACAATGTTAATAATGCCAGATTGTCCTTCAGCATCGTATTTCGCAGAAGGATTAGTAATAATTTCAACTTTAGATACTGCATCCGCTGGCAGTGACTGCAAAAGTTTATTTACGTCAGAACCCGCCATAGCTGACTCCTTACCATCAATTAAAATTTTCACACTTGATGAGCCTCGTAGACTTACGGCACCATCCGCATCAACTTGCAATGTAGGCACATTTCCAAGTAAATCTTGTGCCGTTCCACCTACAGAAACAAGACTTTGCGAAACGTCAAACACCTTCTTATCAATGCCCAATTGCAAATCCGCTACGCGACCTTGTACCACAACTTCTTCAAGTTCTTTGCCTGCTTCAACTAATTCAATTGTGCCGAGATCTAAAGTTTTATTTGAAGTGATTTGAATATTGTCAGCATCGTGGTTGATCATGCCTACATAAGTAACTTGTAGACTATATGTTCCTGTTGGTATTGCATCTATAAGAGCTACACCTGAGTTGTCTGTTTGACGTCCTTTAATTGGTGCTTTTGATGTGGGAGTAACAATTGTTACAGATGCACCTAAGATAGGTTGTTTATTTTCTTGTTGTATAATCTTTACTTTGAGGTTTCCCTGTTGAGCTATCGCGTAAAATGGTAGTAACAGCAATATTAGATAGATTCTTTTCAGATACATGATTGTTTATGAATGTGTGTTTGTGCAAAAATGTAGATTATTCGCACAACATCCATATACGTAACTGCAATATTACCAATGTGTAATCAATCTACCGAAACAGTAAGCCCTTCAGCTTTTAAAATTTTACGGTAAATTTCCATTTCGGTATACGAGCCTTCCAATATCGCACATTTGCCATCGTTATGTACGGTCCATGCAATTCTTTCAGCTTCGCCTTCGGTGTATTGCAGATGATGCATCAAGCAGTAAATGACATGATCAAAAGTATTCGTATCATCATTCCAAAGGATCAGACGGTGGCTTTCTTTGACAGAAGCCAAAATTTCTTCTAGGGTATAGGTTTCTTGCGTGGTCTCAACACTCATACTACAAAAGTAGCTTATTTTTCAAAAAAAACTGTAATTTTAAATTGCTTTTGCGATAACTAATTATAAAAATAAAAGTCACTATGTTTCAGTCGAAAATTGCTGGTATAGGTTACTATGTACCCAAAAATATATATACAAATAACGATTTAACCCGATTCATGGATACAACTGACGAATGGATCCAAGAACGTACTGGAATCAAAGAAAGAAGATACGCGGATCGAATGGGTGAAACCACGACTACAATGGCTATTGAAGCATCCAAAATTGCTATTGAACGTGCTGGCGTGACTGCTCAAGATATTGATTTTATCGTATTTGCTACATTATCTCCAGACTACTATTTCCCGGGATGTGCCGTATTATTACAACGCGAAATGGGTATGGGCGAAATTGGTGCACTAGATATCCGAAATCAATGTTCGGGTTTTGTATACGCACTATCCATTGCAGATCAATTTGTAAAAACAGGTATGTACAAAAATGTATTGGTAGTCGGATCTGAAAAACAATCTTTTGCCTTGGATTTTTCTACACGCGGACGTTCCGTTTCTGTAATTTTTGGTGATGGCGCTGGCGCAGTAGTGGTGCAACCAACTACAGACCCGAATAAGGGTATTTTGAGTACACATTTACATTCAGATGGTGCAGATGCCGAAAAACTAGCAATGTATTACCCAGGAGCATCTAGTGGAATATGGGTGGACAATAAACCTGAATGGCCGGAACAAGAATTGGGCGGCTTGTTGATGACACCCCAAATGTTGGAAGATGGATCGGCTTTTCCGGTAATGGATGGGCAAGCAGTTTTCAAAAAAGCTGTTGCGAAATTTCCAGAAGTCATCGTTGAGGCTTTAACCAGAAATAACCTCACACCCTCGGACATCGATTTGTTGATACCGCATCAAGCAAATTTGCGTATCTCTCAATTTGTGCAGAAAACATTGGGTATACCCGACGACAAAGTCTTTAACAATATTCAAAAATATGGCAATACGACCGCAGCTTCTGTTCCGATAGCTTTATGCGAGGCATGGGAAGAAGGCAAAATCAAAGATGGCGATATTGTATGCTTAGCAGCTTTTGGTGCTGGATTTACATGGGGATCAGCTTTGATTAGATGGTAAAATAAAATAGCGCTTTCAAAAAAGAAAGCGCTATTTTTTTTATGATTCTTCTACATAATTTATTCGCTGCAAATTCGGCAACAACGCGGCAATCACACCGATTAAAGGCAAATATGAACATATATGGTAAATATGTTCTATCGATGTTTTATCAGCTAAATAGCCTAATAATGCAGAACCAATACCCGCCATTCCAAAGGCAAAACCGTAAAAAAGTCCCGAAACCATCCCTAATTTCTTTGGCAACAATTCTTGTGCATACACTATAATTGCTGGAAAAGCAGAAGATAGAATAATTCCAATGATCACTATAAAAACCCCGGTCATTGTCAAATCAACATAAGGCAAAGCCAATGTAAACGGTGCAGCTCCCAATACCGAAAACCAAATCACATATTTGCGTCCAATACGGTCACCAAAAATACCACCCAGCATAGTTCCAACAGCAATAGCTAATAAGAAATAGAACAAATAAACCTGCGCTTGTATATCTGTTATGCCAAATTTCTCCATCGTGTAGAATTGCAGGAAATTTGTTATGCTTGAAACATAAAAGTATTTGGACATAATCAGTAACAGTAAAACAACTACGGATATAGTGACTTTTGCTTTAGAGATATCTGGAATTTTAATCGGCTTAATTTCTTTTTTGGCTTGACTAATTAAACGCTTTTTGTACCAATTGCCAATATAATAAGCAACAAATTGACCAATAATTGGAATTACAATTAACCACATTAAGGCCCATTGCCCTCTAGGCAATACGATATAAGCTACGGCAATAGGCGCTAAAGCCATACCAGCATTTCCCCCAATTTGAAAAATTGATTGCGCTAAACTTCGTTGTCCGGATGACGCAAGATAAGCTATCCGGGATGATTCGGGATGAAAAATAGATGAAGCAACGCCAACCAAGAAAACAGAAAATAATAAAAGCGGATAACTACCTGCATTAGCAAACATCAACATACCCACAATCAAAATACTCATGGACACTATCTGCGAATAAGGATGCGAATGCTTATCCGTATACGCGCCTACAAGCGGCTGAAAAATAGAAGCTGACATCTGATAAACAAAGGTAATCAGACCAATTTGCCCATAGTCCAAATTGTGAACATCCTTTAGCAGCGGATAAACCGCGGGTAATACACCTTGAATTAAATCATTGAGCAAGTGCGCAAAGCTAACGGCAACTAAAATGGAATATATTGGCTTTGATGTAGATGTCTGTAGCATAAATAATTAAACAATAAAAAGGCTTTCTGTGAAGAAAGCCAAAATTTTTATAAAACGCGAACGAGTAAACCTTTCAGATATTCTCCTTCGGAGAAAGACGCTCGTACAGGATGATCTTCTGGCTGCGAAAATTGACGAATAAATTGTATTTCCTTCCCCGCATCTAACGCTGCCCAAGCTATAACTTGTTTGAATGTGTCAATATCCATAGCACCTGAACAAGAGAATGTCGCCAATAGTCCTCCAGACTCTAACAACATTAAACCTCTACGGTTCAGATCTTTGTACGCACGTGAAGCCTTTTCTAATGTAGAACGAGAAGGCGCATATTTTGGTGGATCCAACACAATTACATCAAACTTCTCCCCTTGCTCTCCCAGCGTTCGCAAGTATTTATTTACATCAGATTGAACTGCTGTATATTTTGTGGCGTCAAAACCATTGTGAATAATGTTATTCTTTAATGTTTCAATCGCCAAAGCCGAACTATCCACCGCAACGACCTCGCGCACATTTTCGCGTAATGCATTCAAGGTAAATCCACCTGAGTAACAAAAACAGTCCAACATACGTTTTCCTTTGGCATATTGCGCAGTCAAGTAGCGGTTTTCACGTTGATCACAATAGAAGCCTGATTTTTGCCCATCAATGATATTCACTTTGTAATGAATTCCATTTTCTACCATATCAACAAATTCTGGTGGTGTTTCACCCCACAATAAACCGTTTGCATCAGCAAGACCTTCATGTTCGCGAGATTTCAAATCACTACGTTCGTAAATTCCTTTAGGTGAAAGCAACTTTACCAGTTCATCAACGATGATGTTTTTTACATTCTCAACACCCGCAGCATGTACTTGGATTGAAATAAAATCAGCGTATTTATCTGCTATCAATCCCGGCAAAAAATCTGCTTCCGCAAAAATCAAACGCACAGAATCGTTGTTTTCTGTCAATAAATGTCTTCTATTTTGAACTGCTTTTTGCACACGAACCCTCCACCAATTTTCATCAATTTCATTAGCTGGATTCCATTCTAATAAACGAACAGCCACACGAGAAGTATTGTTGTATACCCCATAAGCGATAAATTCATCATCACAATTGTATACTGAAACGATATCGCCGTTTTGGATTTTACCTTCTTTTTTGTTGATAGCGCCCGAAAACACCCAAGGATGCAATTGCCAAGCGGCTTTATCTTTGCCTTTATTAAGGATTATTTTATTCATCGATGCAAAAATACAGAATACAAAAGGATTACCAATTCACTTTCAATATTATTATTGCAAAACCTTATAAACTAAAAGAGACAATCAATTGATTGTCTCTTTATTTTCATTAGCTAAATTCTAATGTTTAATAAACATTCCTCGAGGATTACTAAGTCCTGAGCGAACAGTTTCAGGTTCTGTACCATCCAAATTCGCTCTTTTGATATTGCCCAAATTTGTCTCTGACCAATAAATTTTATTTTCATCATGATCAACTGCCATCCCAGATCCACCTCGATTGCCAGAAAAGGAAGCAATTTTCACGGGATTAGTACCATCCAAATTAGCGCGCATTAATCCCGCATTATTACGATCATCATAATAGATTTTTTCATTCACATCATCAATGTACAAACCATATCCGTACGCTCCTTCAATTAACTGCTCGACGCCTGTACCATTAGGTTTTGCTACATACATGTATTCGTCATTTACTTCGTAAAAATATATTAGGTTAGTTTTTGTACTGAATCCAATAGCCCGCATAGCACCACCTGAGATATTTACAAATTGCTTTTCAAAGCCAGTTCCATCTAGATTAGCTCTTGAAACATTTGCACCATCTGCAATATACATTTTACCTTCTGCATGATTGATAGCTACCCCATAAGGAGATCCTAAACCAGTTAATACCTCTTCAATGTTAGTTCCATCAAGATTCATACGCAAAATCTTACCGTTGTTGGTATTTTCAAAATCACAAAAATATATCTTATTATTTATAGGATCATAAGTCATTCCATGACCACCTTTTCCTGACATATTAGCAACGGTCTCAACATTAGAACCAGGAATTAAGGATAGTTTTCTGATAAGATCAGAATTATATTCTATAAAATATAACTCATTATCCGTTTCTATGACTGCATTAGGATCAACGACAGCTATATCTTGTGAATAATTACCTGTTCCTCCATCTCCAATAGCCTTAAGCTTTACCGTATACATGCCTGGTACTGTATAAATTTTGGACGGATTTGCTTCAGATGAAGTAGTACCGTCACCAAAATCCCACAGATAGGTTGTCGCATCTTCAGATTCATTCTTAAATGCAATAGCCTCATTTATATTTAGTTCAACGTTCGATACTGTGAAGTAACTTTTCACTGCTCTAGGCAGGTCATCGAAATTATATTTTTCACTGGAACACGAACCTATCAACATTATGTTGATAATACATCCAGCTAATAGTATAAACCTTTTCATAGTTATATGATAAATAATTAGTTTTTTAATTTAAATTCTTGTCCGTGGACGTAAAGTGATAAGTTTGCTTGCTGAAAAGAGACTTTTCCATTACTCGTGATTTTTTTGTTTTTAGGATTGTTCACCACGAATACTTGGCTATCACCACTAACGCGAGCCTTATTTTTAGAAACCACTAATGCTGTACCCTCATCAATCCCAACAACTGTTTTATCAGAATGATCGTACAATACACTTAGCAATCTATTATATCGGCTACGCATTATAAAATGTTGATCAATAATTACATTTTTCAAAAATCCCATTCCAGAGGAAACATCTACATAATCTGCTTTTATTTCACGGAATGAATCACTTTTTGAGTCTTGCTTTTGTGAACCAGTAATCATGACTTCTGACATGATTGCAGCACCAGCACTTGTACCAGAAATGGTCGCCCCATCACGATAGGCCTGATGCATAGCATCGTATAATTTAGAATCGCGAACTATCTCCATAAATTTATTCTGATCGCCACCCGTTACATAAATCAATCGGGCATTTTTCACGGAATCGATCCAATTTGTATTGTTATTGACTTGTTCTTTTGAAAAATTGAAACTTACAATCTTATTGTTAGAGAATTCGGAAATCTGTTCACTGATATATGCAATAGATTCTTCAGGTACACTTGTAGCCATTGGCAATATTACTATATAATCCGTCGAACTTAATTCTGATGTTTTCACTAAATCTGCTATCAAAGCTGATGATCTTTCTCCACCGCCTATAATGAATAATTTACCCTTCTGCGCATGAGCTAAAGACACACACATTATCAGGAGAGGCAATAAAAATCCAATTATACTAACTCTTGTCATTCGATTATTTATAAATGTAAATTGATATATTACCCTTTTCATCCACAGTCCCGCGGTACATTCCCGAAGTATTGAACTCCATCGCTACTTTTCCATTTTTATCTAAAGAGATTATACCTCCGTCTCCACCAAGTTTCCCAATTTCTTCAATTACTTGCTTGGTAGCATCAACCACTGATAACCCTTTTAATTCAATTAGGTTAGAAACACGGTGTGCAGCTACTTCCCGTATATAAAATTCACCCCAACCTGTACATGAAATTCCAGCCGTAGCATTATTACAATAGGTACCTGCACCAATAATTGGAGAATCGCCTACACGGCCATATCGCTTATTGGTCATACCTCCCGTTGATGTTCCCGCAGCTAAATTCCCTTTCTGATCTAAAGCGACAGCTCCTACAGTTCCGAATTTCTTATCTTCGCTAGTTACCCCTGCAATCATACTTTCACGAGGATCAAAGTTGTAAGCAGCTCTCCCTTCTTCTTCCTCTTTTTTAACTCTTTGTAATTGATCCCAACGTTCCTGTGTATAAAAATATGAAGGAGATACCGTATCACAGCCCTGAGATAATGCAAATAGCTCTGCACCTTTGCCTACCATCATCACATGCTCAGATTTCTCCATCACAGCACGTGCTGCATTAATTGGATTTTTTAGTGTTGATACACCAGCAACAGCACCTGCCTTCAAAGTAGCACCATCCATTATTGAAGCATCCAATTCATTTTTACCTTCATTTGTGAATACAGCTCCCTTACCCGCATTAAATAATGGAGAATCTTCTAAGACATTAACTGCTGCTTGAATCGCATCCAATGCATCTTTCCCTGATTTTATCTCATCATAGCCTTTTTGCAGTGCCCTTGTCAATGCTTCATTATACAATCTCTCTTTTTCAGGAGTCATATGCTTTTTTTCAATGGTTCCTGCACCACCATGAATTACCAAAACGATTTTAGTATCATTTTCACTCTCGTTAGTTTTAGAATTACAACCGTAAAATGATTGAATTATAAAACCTATTATAACATATTTTAATAAACCTTTCATATATAATCGTTTATTGAACCACTTTCCAACCACCTGCAACCACTGACCACCAAGCACTTTTATATAAAGATGTACTTTGAGGTTGGAATGTATTCATATTAAATTTATTGTTGCTTTCTGTACCTGAAACAGAAAAAACTTGTAATGCCTTTCCGGAATGATCCCATGTTAGTGGAACACCGCTAGCAACCGATTCCGGCTGTTTCGTAATATCTGTTTTAACAAAAAAAGCATTGTTAGACCCAAAAACTTCAGCGACTCCTGTTTCATCAATACATACTGCAGTGCGTTCATCTACCGCAATCGCATTCGCTGCCTTTCCCCAATCTTTCATTATTCTTGAAAGAAATACGGTCAATCTACCTTCTCTATTTCGCTGTGCGAAATGTTGATCTGTAATAATGTTACTCATAAATGGTGCTTTAAGAAAATCATCTCTTCCCAAAGACACCTTTGTATTATAAGGATTACCTAGCGCTTCCTCAGAATCTACTCCACCACGATCAGCTCCGAAATAATAATTACCCAAAATGGCCGCCCCCGCACTTGTTCCTCCAACAGGTACTTTTTTGTCAACAAGTAGATAATTAATCGCTTGCATAACTTTTGTACCTTTCCAGTAGCCCACGTAATCAGCCTGATCGCCTCCTGCAATAAAGAGCATCTCTGCGTTTCTAATGATAGCAGCAACACGATCATCATCGGCCAATTTACGCGAATCAATTTTTAGCGTCTCCACTGAATTCACTTTACCTAGACGATTTACATAATCGTTGTATGCATTTGTTCCAGTTGTACGGATAATAACTACGTCACCACCTCCACTACGGTCGATCATCCACTTGAAAGCCACATCGACATCTGTACTGCCTCCCATTATGACCAAACCTCCTTTAGTAATTGTCTTTACATCAGTTGTGTCTCCTAATATACCCAACGATGACGGTCGTGCTAAAGGTGAAGTTGGTTTGGGTGCATTGGGGTCAAATGGATTCGGCAACTCCTTATTACCACAACTAGTAAATCCATACAAAAACGCTATAATCCATACTAATTTTATCATGTTAATCCTTTCCGTATTTTGGATTTTGAACCATGTTTTTGTTTACCGCCATCTCGTCATTTGGAATTGGGAAACAGTATTGTGCCGCCGTAGGTTCTAATTTTACAGCACCAGAAGTATTAGTCGCATCTTGGTTTAATCGCTCCACCGGAAGCTTTAAGCGTTTTAAATCATAAAAACGATGTCCCTCAAAAGCCAGTTCTTTAAATCTCTCGTTATAAATATTTTCTAATAAAATCTGCTTCGATGAGAAAGTCTGATTCACATAGTTATGAATACGCTCTCTACGTAATGTATTAAGATCATTTGCAGCATTCGTTAATCCTGTAACACCATTACTTTCGGCCTCAGCTTCTGCCCTGATCAAAACCATTTCTCCTGTACGGAAAATTTTAACATCTGTCAAACCTGGATTTGTGGTATTTCCACCGATATATTTATTCACCAAATATTGTGATTTTATACTTGGAGGAGGACCAACACGTGAAGGATCATCTTTAATATATGCAGCGTAACGAATATCATCTATCTTATTAAATGTATTAATTAATTTAGAAGATGGCGCATATAAAACTATTCCACCAGCTTCTCTATAAAACGCTGCTCCCAGACGAGAATCTCCGATCACTCTAGCCAATTTCCAAACAACCTCTGAATTACTTTTGTCTTCCCAAATTTTTTGAAAATCATTTTTAGGTGCTAGGGGCTCTGCTGAGATTACTTCAGACGCATACTTAATTGCATCTGACCAATTCTTGGCATATAATGCAACTCGTGCCTGGATTGCAGATATAGCTGTTTTAGTAATTCGTATATTCTCTGTAAAAGATGTTGGCATTAAATCTTTTGCAACTTGTAGATCTGCATTGATATCCTCATAATTGGATTTGACAGTTGGTCGAGCAGGATAACCTAATGCTCTTGCCTTCATATACGGAACCCCCATTCCCTCTGTATCATACGAAGAAGCATATCCTCTCAAAAGTTCAAAATGACTGTATGCGCGCAAAGCCAACAGTTCTGCCTCATATTGATTTTTTAAAATTTGATTATTTCCTGTTACCGTAATATTTGTTAATGCTTCAAGGACATGGTTAACACGATCAATTACAACATAATATTCATTCCATGCAGAAGTTACAGATCCATAGCTAGAGTTATACATCCAACGGTGTAAAGCAGTGTTTGAAACTGTATTTTCTGTTGGCAATAAGACTTCATCTGACACAATTGCACCTGCTTCCAACAAAGTCGTTGAAAGTGGAGCGTAAGCTCCTAGAACGCCCATATTCACGTCGTCCAAATTTCGGAATGCTTTGCTTGGATCAATACTATCTGTTGGCGCCATATCTAATTTATCACATGATTGGAGACCTAGTCCAATTAATGATAAAACAATACATATATTTTTTCTGATACTTATCATACGTTTAATTTTATTAGAGTGTGCCTAGCTTAGAAGTTAACATTAATACCAATTGTATACTTACGTGCATTTGGATATTCAAAACGTCCATACTGACGATTGTTTTCAGGATCCAAACCGCGCCAATTAGTCCATGTGAATAAATTCTCTCCTTGTGCAAATATGGCTGCTGATCTAAATACAGTTTGTTTAAATAGTGTCCCTGGTATAGTGTAATTCAATTTCAAATTACGTAAACGCATAAATGCTGCATCCTGAATATCCTTTGAAGTAAAATTCCTTGGAATATCTATTCCCTGTAGTGTGGCTATATCTCCTGGCTTCTTCCATCTATCATAAAGCATTCGTTTGCTCTGATTACTGGTCATATAGGCCTGATTTTCATTGTAAAAATCAATATTATTCCATCGTTGCACATCAGACACGAATGATAGCAAACCACTAAGTGTTAAATTTTTCCAATTGAAAGATGTTGTTATACCTCCAGTAAGTTTAGGATAGAGGCTCGCGTTTAATGGCACCGCCTGCTCTTCCTCATTATATACTGTTGAAATAGAGCCATCTCGATTGTAATATTGCGCTTCTCCAGTTTCAGGATTTACTCCAGCCCATTGTGGAGCATAATACGTTCCATAAGGTATCCCGACTTTTATAATACGCGTATCACCATCAGGCAATTCATCCGTAATATCAGTTACGCGTAAAATTTGATTGTTATTATATCCACCATTAACCCCTACAGTCCATGTGAATTCCTCTTTTTTGATAATGTCAGCAGAGATTTTTAATTCAACACCACGATTTCTCATTTTACCCGTACTCAATAAGGCTGAAGCAGCACCTGATGTGGCAGACAAAGGCTGGTCAATAAACATATTTTTGGTAATACGGTTATACCAATCGAATTCAATATTCACTCGTTTACTTTCGAATAATGACAAATCAAATCCTGTATTGAATTCATCCACATATTCCCAATCGAAGTCTGGATTACCAATATTATTCGGACGAATACCTTGTTGACCTCCATAACTTGTTGTGACTCCGTAAGTAGGCAGATAGGCAAAACTACTTCCAAATGGACTTGCTGTTTGTCCGAAACTTGCTCTGATTCTTAAATCTGAAAATAGGCTTGACGATTGAAGGAATTCTTCACGCTTTACATCCCACATTGCTCCCAATGAATAGAAACCATGCCAGCGATTTTTGTCTGGAACAGATGATAGCGAAGCTCCGTCATAGCGGTAACTACCTGTAAAAGTATATTTATTGGCATAGGTATAACGCGCAGCACCAATGTAAGACATCAAGGCACTTGCGCTACGACTCCCACTTAATGTTGGTAGGAATGTTGTACTTACGGTGATAGCTGCTGGTGTTTCTGGGAGTCTATCATCCAGTCCAAAACCCCGGTAGCTAAATGCTCTATAGTTGTCAAAAAGGTATTCGAAGAAACCCGAAAGTTCAAAATCATGATCTTCGATTTCTTTTTTGTAAGTCAATCCAGATGTAGATACAAAATTAAAATTACGTCTATATCCTTCTCCAAATGCTCCCTTCTGTCCAGATTGACGACTACCTATATAAGATGATGGATTAATATATACCTGATCTTCAGAATTTCTCAAATCAAGACCAGCACGAGTACTTATTTTCAAACTCGGTGTAATAGCATAAGCCATATTAAAACCTATAATGGCTTTAATTTGTTGAGTTTTATCAGAAGTACCAAACAAAACGTCCAATCCTCTACTTCCTTCACGCGAATCCAAGAAAGTAATTTCTTCATTAGTCGCATGAAATGCCCCATCTGCAGTATAAGGATACTCATAAGGTAAACCATAATAGACAGAAGCCATTGGCGTTCCAACGCTTGTTCCTCCCTCATTATATGTAAATCTAGAGTTAGAATATCCCAAGTTCAAGTTGAATGCCGCTGAGAACTTTCCGTAATTCATATTCGTATTGCTACGCAAAGTATAACGATCCATGCCCGTTTCACGAACAATCCCCTCCTCTTTCCAATAACTCAATGCATTGTAGGTTTGCACATTTTCATTTCCACCACTTAAGTTTACTTGTTGCTCCATGAAATTGGCATTTTGAAAAAATAAATCACGCCAATCTGTATTCACATTTCGTAAACTATCCAACGTCCTATCTGCATTTTGTTGCCAACTCGATGATTGCGTATTGTAATATGGATTACGTGAAGAAAATCTCCATCCGGGACCTATATCTTTTCCTGTTTCCAAACCTACCTCTTCTTCGAATCTAAGACGTTCACGACCATCCATCATCTCAAAATTAGGACGTGTAAGCTTTGATGTACCGTATTGAGAGCTATAATTTATTGCTAGACGACCTTGCTTTCCTTTTTTTGTAGTAATAATAATTACACCATTTGATCCTCTAGAACCATATAAGGCTTTAGCAGATGCATCCTTTAACACATTGACCGATTCAATATCCTGTGGATTAATGGTTTGAAAGTACCCCCCCTCAATAGGAACGCCATCCATAATATATAATGGTGTCGTAGAACCACTAATAGAACCTATTCCACGAATAACTACAGCAGCACTTTGACCTGGTTGACCTGAACTTGATATAACACTCATTCCTGCTACTTTACCCTGAAGTATCTGATCTAAAGAGCTCATTGGAACTTGGTTAATATCATCAGCCTTAACGAGTGATGTTGCACTTGGGCTTTTACCCTTTGAATAGTCGGTGTATCCTGTTATTGTAACTTCATCAATTAAATTATCTATAGATTGTAGTATAATTCGAACATTGGTATTGGATGTCACATTTATTGTCCTAGGCTCGTAAGATAAATGTGATATAATAAGTTCGTCACCAATTGCTGCGTTTATAGTAAATTCTCCCAATATAGATGTTAAAGTCTTACCATTTTTACCTTTCACTTCTATAGAAACACCAGGAATTGTATTACCTTGAGCATCTAACACAATCCCCTTTACTACTAATTGTTGTTGAGAAATATGATATGTAGACAAGTGTGATATAGATGAATTGGTTTGGTAAGCATGAACATTCAATGAAGACATCAAAAACAGTCCACACAATGAAAGTCCTAATGGAACTTCTTCCAGAATGGGTTTAAACCCACTCCTAATAAAAAAAATACTCTTCATAAGATTAATTTGGTAGCGTTTACTTTGCTAATCTAGTATTTTTATTAAAAATATTATAAATTAAATCTTACTCTATAATAAAAATGCCCCTTTTGAAATCAAAAGCGGCATATATAAATTATTTATTTTAAATTTTACTTATTCTTCAATAAATAAGCTTTAAAATCGTCAAAGCTTACTGCTAAAGGCTCTGCTAATTTTGGCTTTACTGCTAACTCTTCAGCTCCTGCTGGATAAATTACTTTTTCGAAAATATCAGCATCGATTCCCTCTGGAAATTTGCACGGATGTGCTGTTGATAAGAAAATAGAAGCATACTCTCCTGGATTTTCAGCTTTATATGCTTTCGCCGCCAAGTAAGCAATTGCTGTATGTGGACAGGCTACATAATTGTATTTCTCAAACAATTCACGCATCGCTGCTTGTGTTGCAGTGTCATCATAGGTATATGAAGAAATGATGCTACGCAATTTGTCTAATACATTATCAAATAAATCCTGAATACGTACCCAATTGCTTGGATTTCCTACGTCCATTGCATTCGCTAAAGTCTGAACAGAAGGTTTTGGTTCGTAAGCACCAGATACTAAGAAACGTGGAACAGTATCGTTGACATTTGTACCTGCTACAAAATGTTTCACGGGCAACCCCATTTTATATGCCAATAACCCTGCACCGATATTACCAAAGTTTCCGCTAGGGACAGTAAATACAACTTCATTGATACCTTGTGATTTCAATTGCGCATATGCCCAGAAATAATAAAAAGTTTGTGGGATAAGTCGTGCAATATTGATGGAGTTAGCTGATGTCAATCGCAGTTCAGCATTTAATTCGTCATCATTGAACGCTTGTTTCACCAATGCTTGGCAATCATCAAAAGTACCATCTACTTCTAAAGCACGAATATTTTGACCATTAGTTGTCAATTGCTCTTCTTGTACTTTGGAAACTTTTCCTTTTGGATATAAAATCGTCACGCGTGTGCCTTCTACACCCAAAAAACCAGAAGCAACAGCACCACCCGTATCACCTGACGTTGCTACTAACACATCCAATAATTTATCGCCGTCTTTAGAAAAGTACCCCATCACGCGACTCATAAAGCGTGCTCCAAAATCTTTAAATGCATATGATGGACCATGAAATAATTCCAAAACGCCTGTTTCAGCATCTAAAAATTTCACAGGTGCATCAAAATTAATCGCATCTTCGACAATTTTCTTTAGATCTTCTTTAGGAATATCATCACCAATCAAAGCAGAAGCTACTGTCAATGCTATCTCTTGCAATGAATATTGCTGGATATTTTTGATAAATAAAGGATCTAAAGTCGGTATCACCTCTGGCATATACAAGCCTTTGTCCTGAGGCAAGGAATTGAATACCGCATCCTGAAAGGACACGCGTAAATCTTTATTATTTGTACTGTATAGTTTCATAATTTGTTAGTCGTTAAATGGTAATACTTTCGGACCTTCTACATTCACTGCCGAAACATATTTAAAGCTTTCAATGCCATTTGCAGAAAGGTGTTCTTGAATCTTTGTAGTAACGATTTCAGCTACTTCTTTACCTTTGGAAACCGCAACAACAGAAGGTCCTGAACCAGAGATTCCAAAGCTCAGCGCTCCATTTGATAAGGCAATTTCTTTCATTGCATAGAATTCCGGAATCAAAATAGCACGCGATGGTTCAATAATCACATCGTGCATACTTCTACTTATTAGTTCATAATCAGATTTAAATAGTCCAGCTACTAAGCCCGCGATATTACCCCATTGGGTCACGGCATCTTTCAAATGAACTTTATCCTTAATCAATTGTCGTGCATCACGCGTCGGAACATCTACTTGAGGAAATACTATCCCGGCGTACAATTCGTTCGGAACAGGAATTTTCACAATATCCAAATCAGAACCACCACGAACTAGCGTAATGCCTCCAATCAAAGCTGGCGCAACATTGTCTGCATGCCCATGCCCACATGCCAAACGCTCCCCTTCCACACAGTACGGCATCAATTCATCTTTAGTCAATGGATTGCCAAGCAACGCATTTATAGCAAACAAACCTGCTACCGTACTCGCCGAACTTGAGCCTAAGCCCGATCCAATAGGCATATGTTTGATTAATTCAATCTCAACACCGATATCTTGCAAAATCCCCAAGTCGATCAGTAGCATCTTTACACAAGCGCTTACCGTATTACGATCAGCATCCAATGGTAATCTTCCACCGTCACCTACAATCGAACGAATGCGCACTCCTGGTTCGGATACCCGATACATTTTGACTTCGTCGCCCGGCTCATCTACTGCAAAGCCCAGAATATCGAATCCGCAAATCATATTGGCAACTGTAGCAGGCGCAAATACACGAACTTTGTCTTTGATAGAATCAAAATCTATCTTTTTATCCTTTAAATTATTTTGATAAACAGGCATATAATCTGTTTTAGTTCTTTGTAATTATTTAGCACCTACGTTTACTAGATCAGCAAATACGCCACCCGCAGTTACTTCCGCACCCGCACCAGGACCTTTTACGACTAATGGACGTTCTTTGTAACGCTCTGTTGTGAATGAAATAATATTATCACTTCCAGATAATGCGTAGAATGGATGTGTTTCATCTACCATTTGCATCGAAATAGCAACTTTTCCATCTTCCAGTTTTCCGATGTAACGAATTACTTTATTTTCTGAAGCTGCTTTTTCCTTCAAATCATTGAAATATTGGTCAGCTTTCAATAATTCTGTATAGAATTCATCCACTGAATCAGCTTTCAAACATGATTCGGGTAAGATAGCACCTAAATCAACATCCGAAGCTTCTATCACATGTCCTGCGTCACGAGCTAAAATAAGCATCTTACGCATGAAATCTACTCCGCCTAAATCGTCACGCGGATCTGGCTCGGTGTAACCCAATGCCTGCGCATTTTTTACCACATCGTAGAATGATGCATCGCCTACAAAATTGTTAAAGATATACGAAATCGTTCCTGAAAGGATAGCTTCTATTTTTAAGATTCTATCACCACTCAACATCAAATCTTTCAACACACGAACGATTGGCAAACCAGCACCTACGTTTGTTTCATAGAAAAAGTCTACACCATGTTTACGCGCTGTATCACGCAACAATTTATAGTTAGCATACTCTCCAGAGTTTGCGATTTTATTACATGTAACAATAGAAATATTAGACTTAAATATATCGACGTAATACGTTGCAGGCAATTTACTTGCTGTGTTGTCAATAAAAACTGCATTCGGCAAATTCATGTTTTTCATGATTTCTACAAAACTAGACAAATCAGCTACTTGACCGTTTTCGTTCAAATTCTCGTTCCATGAAGCTAAATCAATGCCATTGGCATCAAAAAGCATTTTGCGAGAATTGGCAATACCGACAACTTTAATCTCCAAATCATTTTTCTCTGATAAGAAATCGTGCTGCTCAGCCAATTGCTTAAATAAAGTAGCACCAATATTTCCTGTTCCTAAATTAAAAACGTGAAGTGTTTTTTTCAATTCTGCGAAGAAAGCATCATGAACCGCATTCAATGCTTTAGCCAAATCATCTTTTGAGATAATAACAGAAATATTAAATTCTGAAGACCCTTGAGCGATAGCGCGAACATTGATACCATTACGCCCTAATGCCGCAAAAAGACGACCTGACATCCCTGGTGTACGTTTCATATTTTCACCAACGATTGCCAAGACCGAAAGATTTTGTTCTACCTCTGGCATCACCAATTTATTGGCTTCTAATTCCAACTCAAATTCATTAGAAATTAACTTCAATGCTCTTTCAGCATCGCTTGGATTTACCGCAAATGTGATACTATGCTCAGATGAAGATTGTGTTATCAACACGACGTTGATTTGCTCACGCGCCAACAAAGTAAAAAGACGACCAGAGAAACCTGATTTGCCAATCATTCCAGAACCTGAAATATTTATGATCGAAATATCCGATATCGATGAGATACCTTTAATTGGATATTGCGTACAATCTGACTCAAATTGAATAATAGTGCCTGGAAATTCAGGTTCGAACGTATTGCGAATAGCAATTGGAATACGCTTCAAAAATGCAGGAATCATAGTCGGTGGGTAAATCACCTTTGCTCCGAAATACGATAATTCCATTGCTTCTGTATAAGACAAAACAGGCAACGAAAAAGCTTTTTTCACAATGCGTGGATCTGCGGTCAACATGCCATTCACGTCAGTCCAAATTTCGATTACCGAAGCATTCAATACAGAACCAAATATAGCAGCTGTGTAATCCGAACCACCGCGACCTAATGTAGTCACACGACCTGCCTCATTTGAACCAATGAAACCTGTTACAAACATTAATTTGCCTTCATGAGAATGATTCAATGAATTGATTAATGATGTAGTTAGTTCCTCATTCACCTGAGCATTACCAAAGTTTGAATTGGTCTTGATATAATGTGAAGCATCCACATAAATGGCATCTGAAATATATTGCTCCATTATTTTGGAAACCATATAATTTGAGAAACGCTCGCCAAATGAAACAATCAAATCTTTACTTTGTAAACTCAATTCTTTCAGCGCGTATACACCTTGCAAAATTTCTTCCAATTCATTAAGCATCAATTTCAATTTGGTGAAAACTGGATTTTGATACTTAATTGCAATAAGTTGTTTGACTACGTCAAAGTGTTTTTCTTCTAATAATTTAATGTCTTCGGTGAAAGATTTGCGTTCAGCAGCATTCTCAGCCATTTGTGTCAACAAATTTGTCACTCCAGACATTGCCGACAGAACGACTAATGGCTTCTCTCCTTTTTCAAAAGAAGATTTTACAATCTCCAATACAGATTTGATACTTTGTACTGTTCCTACAGATGTTCCTCCGAATTTTAGAACTTTCATTGGTTTAAATATGTTTAGTTTGTTTTAATCTACTACCTACAAAAAAAGCCTTCCTCTGTTAGGAGGAAGGCTTCTTAATATTTACACTCAATTGTACACACAAGTTACTTCCTCCGAGAATATGCCCCCGTAGTAATAATAATTGTTGAAATAATTGAGTTATTAATTTTCATATTTTTTAATTCTGCGACTAAGATAGAATAATTTTAATATTAAATTCAAATTTATTTTAAAAAAATAGCAAAAACCATTGTTACAATACCACCAAACAAGCAAACGGTTGCGCAAATTACTATTTTTCAATCACTTATCAATCTCAGGTTGTTAAGAAAATGTTAAAAGAACCTAAAATTATTTGGATTGTAGAGATGTATCTATTATCTTCGTATTATCTGCTCCCTGGAAAAGAGTAGATCTTAGGAAAGTTGTAATTAAAATAAAGCGATTTAATGAACACAAAAAAACTAATAGCGTCAGTGCTATTTATAGGCTTTTGTCTAGTGTCGCAAGCACAAACTACCAAAAAGAACAATGAGCAAGATAATCTTGCTAAAGAGTATTTCTCACAAATCATGGGTGTAGCTGTAAATGCTACTACTAACACTAAACTTTATCAGTTTGTTTATGATTGGTTGGGCACGCCCTATAGATTAGGTGGTGATACCAAAAGAGGAATCGATTGTTCTAAATTCTCACTTGCAGTTTACGAAAACGTATTCAATACCACAATCGGATTTAACAGTAGAAATCAATATGCAAATGTCACACCGATAAGCAAAAAAGATTTACAAGCTGGAGATTTGGTTTTCTTCAAAATTAGAAGCAGAAATATCACACATGTAGGTGTATATCTGGGAGACGACAAATTTGCACATGCCTCATCTAGTAAAGGTGTAATGGTCAGTAATCTAAACGAAGCATATTGGAAACGTTATTACTACAATGGCGGACGTCCAAAAACTGAAGACTCCCGTGTAATGACAGCGGATGCTTCTATGCTAAAAGAAGAGAATTAATAGAAGAAATTATCAATAGTAGAAAGTCCGAATGATATCATGCATTCGGACTTTTTTATTTATTTTTGTCGCAATAGATTTGAATTTATGTCAGCAAAGAGAACCTTAATATTAAATAAAGAACAAATACTTCAAAAGTCTAAGCGTATTGCTTATCAAATCTTAGAAGATAATTTTGACGAGAGTCATATTGTACTCGTTGGTATTGCAGATAGAGGGTATGTATTCGCGCAGCGATTGCAAAAAATCTTGCAAGGATTTGCTCCTGATAAAGAAATCGAATTAATCAAAGTTACTATAAATAAAGAAAAGCGCTCCCTAGAAGCTTCGACAGACTTACCTGTGGAGACGGCAAATAATAAAGCTGTGGTGGTAGTAGATGATGTACTTAATAGTGGCCGAACTTTAGCTTATGCGTTGGGTGCTTTTATCAACGTACCGTTAAAGAAAATGCGCACAGCTGTACTTATTGACCGTAGTCACCATCAATTTCCTGTAAACAGTGATTTTTATGGACAAAAACTTTCTACCATACTAAAAGAAAATGTAGAAGTGTATCTGGAAGAAGTCGATAACCAAGAAGATGCAGCTTGGTTAGCATAAATAAGGAAGGGTTAAACGACGATTAACCCTTCCTTATTTTTAATTTCATACCTGGCTTTATGACTGAATTTTTTAAGCCATTATCTTCTTTTATTTTGGAGACAGTACTACCTTGAAACTGTTTTGCAATACGATCCAATGAATCTCCTTTTCGTACTACATAATAAGCTGTACGACTTTCATCCGATTTATTACTTGTGCTTTTGGAAATATTTTTAGCTAATGTAGAATTAACAGATTGAGAAACAATCAAATCACGACCTACCAAGAGACTATTATTTCGAAGACCGTTCCACGCTTTTAAATCTTGAACAGTAACACCGAATTTTTTGGAAATACTAGATAAGCTTTCACCTTTGCGCACTTTATGTTTTTGCGAAGATACACCAGCATATTGAGCTTCAGGTTCATCTTTTACTATCACATTAATTGAAGAAGGCGCGTGTAATGCTACATACAACAAGCTATCATTCAATGAAGGAGTCACTGGAATATACAAGCGTTTAGGTTTTTCAGGTGTTCCATTGACATAGGTCTTTTTGTACGCTGGATTAAAATGCTTTAGATTTTCGACATCCAAATTAACAGCTTGAGCAACATGTCGTAGATCCACAGTATTGTTTACCATCACCACTTTGGTTTCGTAATCCAATTCTGTAGCAGCAGGTTCTATGCCATAGGCGCTAGCATTGCTCAAGACATAAGTCATAGCTACATACTTAGGGATATAATTTTGTGTTTCCTTTGGAAGAAATGGCGACAATTCCCAGAATGTAGGGTTATTCATTCCCGAACGTTGGATTGCGCGTTTGACACAGCCTCGCCCACAGTTATAGGATGCTAGAGCTAATAGCCAATCGTTAAATTGATCATAAGACTCCTTTAAATAAGCAGAAACAGCATATGTCGCAGCATAAATATCTTTGCGCTCATCGATATGCGTGTTCATATCTAAATCATAACCACGTGCTGTCGTGTAGATAAATTGCCAAGGCCCCACAGCTCCGGCGGAAGAAACCAAATGCGGATTTAAAGAGGACTCTACGAGAGACAAGTACTTTATTTCCTCAGGAATTCCCATCTCTTGAAATACCTTATCGTACATTCTGAAATAATGATTACTAAGCCCATGCATACGACTCATATAAGGCTTATAATTCGCCGATATATATTTGTCGATAAAATACTTGACTTGGGAATTGTAATCCAAAGGAATCGTCTTCGTAGATGCTTTCATCCGACGCAATATATGTGCATCAGCAATAGATACATCAACTTTTTCGTCTATGTGCTTGCGTATGGAGTCTAATTCTACTAATAATTCACGATGCTCATCCATTGAAGTCGCAAAAGACATTTGATTGTAGTAATCGTCGTCAATAGGATTTACCGAATAGGTTTGAGCGGTAGATGTGTGTACACTGATTATAGTGGTTAATAATACGGTGTATAATTTGTTCTTCATATTGTGCTAGTTTTTTGGATACTAGTTGGCAATATTTAGCCAATAAGGCAAAAAAACAAAGATTACATGTGGATTAATACATGTAATCTTTGCAAATATTTTTATAAATTATTTGATTTTTGTTTTTCTTCTGGCTTCTCAGTCGTGTCTTCACGCTGACCATCTTTAAATTCCTTCACGCCTCTACCAAGACCGCGCATTAATTCTGGAATCTTTTTACCCCCAAATAACAAAAGAACTAATACCACGATAATGATAATCTCTTGTGTTCCTATAAATAATAAATTAGATGTATACATTTTAGTTATGCTATTTCTTTAAAATTCTTTCTCAATATGACTATTTACAAATATAAAGAATTAATTGTTATTCTCGTGTAACTATCTTGCTAACCAAGGTGATGGATTAAAATCATTTTGACCTTGTGATAACCCGAAGTAAACCACTGTATAACCCAATTCTGGATCTTTATCTGCTATACCTATTTGCTGTCCGCGACTTACTTTCTGTCCTCTTCTGACTGAAACAGATGACATGTTCGAATAAAAACTAAAATATTCACCATGTTTTATGACCACCACACCAGCTACAGCTTGTACAACTTCACCTTCAAATACAGCCTTTACGCCAGCACCATCAGTCGTACGAATACCCACATCTGGAGCAGAACTTGTAATACCGTCTACCGTATAAGATCCATAATTGCGGACAATATTTCCTTGCGCCACAGGCCACGGCAAACGACCACGATTTGATTTAAAATCTGCCGAAAGTCTTGCTGCTTCTGGCGTAGAACGAAGAATCTCGCTATCTGTTTTCTTAGGAGTTGCCTTTTCTACTTCTGCTACAGTTTTACCGGTACGTTTTGCTTCAGCCTCCGCCAAGCGCTTGCGTTCTGCCTCTGCCCTACGTCTTTCTTCAGCTATTTCTCTATTAATGGCCGCACGAATCAATGCCTCCATTTTTTTCTTTTCCTGTTGTTTTTTCGATAACTGCCCTTTGAAAGTACGCTCTTCTTTGACAATAGAATTTAATTGCGATTGATGTTGAGCTCTATCTTTTCTGATAATTTCACGCTCCTTTTGCTGATCCGCCAATAATCCACGTTGTGTATTGCGATCGGCTTCCATCTGCGCGATTTTCAATTCAATATCCTTTTTTACAGCTTCAATTTCAGCTGCCTTTGTTTTACGTGCATCCGAAAATTGCTGTAAATACTTTATACGCTTGAAAGCCTGGTTGAAATCTTTAGAAGCAAAAATGAACATCATTTTGTTGTATCCATTTTTGTTACGAAAAGCAAACATGATCATCTTTTCGTAGTCCTTACGCATCTTTTCTAATTCCGCTTTAAGCTCATTAACTGATTTCGTATTCTTATTAATCTGAGATGTAAGGTTATTTACTTCTTTACTGATAACCGAAATTTTTTCTTCACGAAGATTCAGCTGTCTGCTCAATGCAGAAACTTCTTTTTGAGAAAGAAGCTTTTCCTTTGTCTTCGCCAAAAGCTCTTTATTAAGATTCGCAATTTCGGAATTAATTTTCTCCAACTGCTTCTTTAGCTGCGCACTACTCTGCCCAAATGACAATTGGCTACAAAAGAGAACAAAAAATATGCTTAATAATATATGTCTAAAATTCATGAATGGAGCCCCAGCTTACTCGTTTTTGTACAACTTTCAAAAATAGTGATATCTAACTGACTTGCCTAATAAAAAGATTATTTTAACATGCAATTAATTCAAAACTTTATATTTAGACGGCACTGTAAAAGGCATTTCCACCTCTTGATTAAATTCAATTTTATTGTAATTTAATACTGCGTTTACTTGAATCCCTGAAGCACTCAACTTGATGTTTTGATTTTGAGGAAAATTATAACCCGTCACATCATTAAATGAACTGTAAAAAGCTTCTAGGCTCTGGTTCTTTCCTACTGGCGTCAGACGAATAACTTTTGGTCTAAATTTGCCATTTAGACTATATTGAAAAGACAAATTATTTTTTACACCTACTAATTGCACATCATCGGTAGCTTTGGCTACAGTCATTTGATCCGTACGCAATAAATCAGAGGATACATTCGCTATTAATAAATCCTGCAATACGCTAAAGCTCACGCCCTCACCTGTGTACTTATGTATAAAATTGAAAGGCTTTGCTGTGTATTCTCCCTGCAATTTATTCATTATCTTGACACTATCTGGCGTAATTAGTAATCGAGCGCCTTCAACATTTAAAAATGTCCCTGTCAGAGAAATCCAAATCGCTTTATTGCGCTGGATACGTACATGCATAGTGACGTCTTGATTCTCGTTACCTAATTCAACTTTTGCTTTGGCTCTACCCGAAAAACTATGAAAATCAAGGTTATTAATTAAATAATCAGCATTCTCATTGGGTTTAATAATCGTACTTTCTGCCCCCGAAGTTGTAATCGCAACTTGCTTACGCGTACCACACGATGTCAATATAGCAACTCCTATTCCTATCGCACATATTTTATTCCACATATTTTCCTTCTTTAATTTTTTGCTGAATCTTTGCAAGATTCTGATTTGATTTTTTTTCCAGCTCTAAACTCAACGCTTTCTGCCATTGAGCAACAGCGTCTTTTTCTCTGTTTAGTTTACTGAGGATATCGCCATAATGCTCTAACATTACAGCGGATTTCTTATCCAACTTCACTGCCTCTTCTATCCAAGTGAGTGCTTCACTATATTTTTCTTGTTGAAATAATACCCAAGCATACGTATCTTTAAAGGTAGCGGAATTGGGCTCAAGCTCATTAGAAAGCTTTGAAAAGGTGGCTGCCTTATCCAATTCCTTTTTACGCACCGCCAAATAATAGGCATAATTATTTAATGCAGTCACATTCGTGCTATCAAGTGAAATTGCTTCCTCATAAGCGACATCGGACATACTTTCCATTTTCAATTCATGATAAAGATCCCCTAATGAGCTATAAATTAAGGAACGCAAGAAATTAGTATCATTCTCTGAATAATTCAGCGCAGTTTCTAAAAACTCTTTACTTGTATTGTAATCCAATTTTGCAGCATACGCCATGCTCGTAAAATAAAGCAGCTCCGTATTATTTGGATTGTGTTTTAATCCTTCTGCACCGTGTTTAATTGCTTCATCAGGTTGATTTAATGCCAAATCTGTATTAATTGCTAATCTCCATGCAGAGATGTATCTCGGATTTGAAGAGGCAACTTTCAAAAATACAGAACGCGCTTCCTCTACATTACCACGCTTCCATAGCAATTCTCCTTTCAATATCTGGGCTTCTAGTACATCTGGATGGTAGGTTTCTAATAAATTCGCTAGAAGTTGTAATTTATCATCTGACAATGTTCCCTGCTCGTTCATCAACCCTACCAAAAACTTATATTTATCCCAAACCTGAACTTCTGAAGTATTAAAAGCTATTTTCAAGGCGTTAAACATCGGCTCATATCTTTCCATGCTTTTATATGTATCTGCAAGATCTAAATATAAACCCTTATCACTTGTGCGTTTGATTCCACGTTCTATCGCAGCCAAAGCTTCTTTTTGCTTCCCCTCTTGCCCATTGATATACCCCAAATAACCATAAACATCTGGAATCATCGATTTGCCATCCATTTTGGCTAGCAACTTTTTTGCAGCCGGTAGATCCTCTGCATTCATATACACCTCGGCCATCACAAGATTCAATGTGTCCGAATGGCTTGTAGTAATCAATTTGGCATGCAACTTTTTAGCTTCATCCAATTGCTTATTCTCCGCATATAGAATTAACAATTCTCGACTCAATCCCTCGTGAGAAGGGAATTGTTTTTGTAGATCTAGTAATAAGGCAATACCATTTGGCAAATCTTTTCTCGCTTTATAAAGCTCCAATAGGTGATTCGCATAAAACATATTTTTATGTTTTTCAAATGCTAGCGTTGCACTTTCAACAGCCCCATCGTAATCACGCATTTGTACCAAAATCAATGATTTGGCGTAATAAATATCAGCTACTTCTGGATATTTGACAGAAATCTCATCCAAAAGCTGTAGCCCTTCTTGAAACTTCCCCTCTCGTAATTTGCTCTCAACAGCTTTCAGCTCTTCCTTATAATTTTCATCTGTTTGCCCGTAAGCAACAATTGAAGCAACCAAACAAATTAAAACCAAAAAATACTTACGAAATCTATATATTAATTGTATACTCATCTTAATGATTAAATATTTTCACTTTCTCTCTTTCAGACTCACTAAGGTAGTAATATAGACTTACAAAAGAGTAAATTCTAAACTAGAAGTTTAATATTTAAAAACTTAAAAAAGTTAAATAAAATTTTAGTGGGGATATGCTTTATTATTGAAAATAAAATCATTACCTTTGCAATCCGATTGTAGCGATTACAAGCGGTTTAAAAAAGTATTAATTAATTAAATAGAAGCAAGTGAATACGTTAAGTTACAAAACTGTCTCTGCCAACAAGAACACCGTTAACAAAGAATGGATTGTTGTTGACGCTGAAGGAGAGATCTTGGGACGATTGGCTAGTGAAATTGCGAAAGTAATTCGTGGTAAGCACAAACCATCTTTCACCCCACACGTAGACTGCGGTGATAACGTGATCGTTATTAATGCAGACAAAATCAAATTGACTGGAAACAAATTAGGCGACAAAGTATATGTTCGCTACACTGGCTACCCAGGTGGTCAACGTTTTGTTTCTCCGAAAGAATTATTGGCTAAACACCCTGAGCGCATCATCGAGAAAGCGGTACGTGGTATGTTACCTAAAAATCGTTTAGGTCGTCAGTTATTCAAAAACCTTTTTGTTTATGCTGGAACAGAGCACAAGCATGAAGCGCAAAATCCAAAACCAGTTAAATTTTAAGGAGAACAAACATGTCAACAACTAACACTTCAGGAAGAAGAAAAACTGCTGTTGCTCGTATCTACTTAGGAGCAGGTAGCGGAAACATTACCGTAAACGGTAAAGACTACAAAGAATATTTCCCAACATTGCCATTGCAATACATCGTTACTCAATCTTTATTGGTAGCGGAGTCATTAGCAAATTTTGATGTGAAAGTTAACGTTCAAGGTGGTGGAGTTAAAGGTCAAGCAGAAGCTGTGCGTTTAGCAATCGCTAAAGCATTAGTAGAACTTGATCCAGAAGTAAAACCAGCTTTACGTGCTAAAGGTTTAGTAACACGTGATGACCGTATGGTTGAGCGTAAAAAACCAGGACGCAAGAAAGCTCGTAGAAGATTCCAATTCAGTAAACGTTAATCAAAGGAGGATCAAAAAATGGCAAGAACTACTTATCAGGATTTATTGGATGCAGGTGTTCACTTTGGTCACCTTACTCGTAAATGGGACCCGAAAATGGCTAAGTACATTTTCATGGAACGCAACGGTATCCACATCATTGACTTGAACAAAACTCTTACGAAATTAGAGGAAGCTGCTTCAGCTATCAAACAAATCGTAAAATCAGGTCGTAAAGTTTTATTCGTAGCAACGAAAAAACAAGCAAAAGAAATCATCGCTCAACAAGCTAAGGCTGTAAACATGCCTTATGTTACTGAACGTTGGTTAGGTGGTATGCTTACAAACTTCGCAACAGTTCGTAAGTCTATCAAGAAAATGACTACTATTGACAAAATGCAAAAAGATGGTACATACGATGTATTGTCTAAAAAAGAGAAGTTGATGATTCAACGTGAGCGTATTAAGTTAGAAGCACTTTTGGGTGGTATCGCTGACTTAAACCGTTTACCTGCAGCTTTATTCATCATCGATGTGAAAAAAGAACACATCGCTGTAGCTGAAGCTATCAAGTTGAACATCCCTACTTTTGCAATGGTAGATACAAACTCTGATCCTACAAACATCGACTTCCCTATCCCAGCTAACGATGACGCTACTAAATCTATTAGCCTTATCGCTAGTATCATTGGTCAAGCGATCGTAGAAGGTTTGGACGAGCGTAAACGCGACAAAGAAGAAGATGCTGAAAAAGAAGCTGCTGCTGCTAAAGCTGCTGTAGA
The DNA here is from genome assembly GCF_009829085.1 of Sphingobacterium bovisgrunnientis. GTDB lineage: Bacteria > Bacteroidota > Bacteroidia > Sphingobacteriales > Sphingobacteriaceae > Sphingobacterium > Sphingobacterium bovisgrunnientis. The sequence goes on along the minus strand of NZ_WUQY01000028.1, from coordinate 22,491 downwards.
CAATGGTGACGCTGATGCTTCAGGAAAACGCACTCGTAAAGCAAAAGACGTAGAATAATATTCTATATTTAAAGCCGGATAGACAAGTGTAGGTTTCTGGGAGTTTCACTTCCTTACCCACGCACGTCTTTCCGGTTTTTTTGTTAAAAGAACCAAAAACTTAACAAGAGCTCATCGCTTTGTTAATGACAACATTGTAATTTTATTAAAAAAGAAAATATCATGTCAGTACAAATTTCTGCATCAGATGTAAACAAATTGCGTCAACAAACAGGCGCAGGTATGATGGATTGTAAAAAAGCTTTAGTAGAAGCTAACGGTGACTTCGAAGCTGCTGTAGACTACTTACGCAAAAAAGGCGCTAAAGTAGCTGCTAGCCGTCAAGACCGTGATTCTAACGAAGGTGTTGTAATCGCTAAATCATCAGCTGATGGTAAAACTGGTATCGTAGTTGAAGTAAACTGTGAGACTGACTTCGTAGCGAAAAACTCTGATTTCGTAGCTTTCGCTGACAAAATCGCTGAAGCAGCTTTAGCTAACACTCCTGCTTCTTTAGAGGAATTGAAAGCTTTAACTGTTGATGGTAAAGTAATTTCAGAAGCTTTAATCGAGCAAACTGGTGTTATCGGTGAGAAAATCGACGTTTCTAAATTCGAAATCGTAACAGGAGACAAAGTAGTAGCTTACATCCACGGTAACTACCGTTTAGGTGTATTAGTTGGTCTTTCTGCTGACGCAGAAGGTGCTGACGAAGCTGGTAAAGATGTAGCTATGCAAATCGCTGCAATGAACCCTATCGCTATCGATAAAGATGGTGTAGATGCTAATACTATCGAGCGTGAAATCGCTATCGCGAAAGAACAAATCATCGCTGAAGGCAAACCAGCTGAAATGGCTGAGAAAATTGCTCAAGGTAAATTGAACAAATTCTTCAAAGAAACTACTTTATTGAACCAAGAGTTCGTTAAAGATTCTTCTAAAAACATCGCTCAATTCTTAGATTCAGTATCTAAAGGATTAACTGTAACTGCTTTCAAACGCGTACAATTAGGAGCATAAGTTTAGTATTAAGAACTAAATTTAGATATAACAACGCCATGCTTAGATTTAAGCATGGCGTTGTTTTTTTAGAATTAATTTTTCACGAAATGAAACTGAAAGAACATATGATTTTATTATTCTTCAGATTCCATCTTAATGGTATTCAAACTATCTGAATTTAAGCTTCAACTGATGTATTCCCGCATCTAACTTGATCTCTCTTTCGCCTGAAATATTTGCTGGCGCAAAGAAAGTTGCAGATGAATTCGGAGGAATAACAATATCATAAACAATTGATTTATTACCTTTCTTCCATTTAGAAACAATTTTCCCGTATGGTGATTCATGCGAAACTTCCGAATGTTCTAAACCTTCTGGAAAAATTGGCTTCAATATTATATGTTTAAATCCTGGTTTTGTTGGATCCGGAATTATCCCACCTAAGGATTTAAAAAACCAACCTCCTATTTCCCCAAACATCATGTGGTTATCCGAAATATCTCTTTCAGCTTCTAAATCCCAATTTTCCAATAAAGTGGTCGCACCATTCGCAGCCCACCAACCCCAAGAAGGATATGTGTCTTGCACCGCAACTTTGTAAGCAGATTCCGCATAGCCATTATTGTTTAACGCATTTAACAACGCTTTTGCACCAAGAACTCCGACATCCAAATGGTAGTTCGTCTCTTTAACTTTTTGATTGAGATTGGCAGCCACTTTAGCAATCATTTCCTCGGGCACAACACCCCAATGCAAAGGCACGCTTAATTCTGTTTGCGTACCAGAAGCGTAAATACCAGTCTCAATATTTAAGAATTTAGCATTGATTGCATTCTTTATTTTCTCGCTGAGTGATTTATATTTTTGGAAGTCATCTTCCTTTCCAAAAAGTTTAGCTGCATCGGCTAAAATCTTTGCATCCAAGTAAAAATAAACTGAAGAAGTCAACTCCAAATCAGAAGTAGATTTCACAGGCACCCAATCTCCACGACCAAAAGTCGTCAATCCATTTACACTAATTCCATTCACATAATCTACATAGCGTTTTATATTTTCATAGCAATCTTTCAACAACTCACTGTCCCCATAAAACTGGTAAATTTCCCAAGGAATAATCGCGATAGTACTCGTCCAATCCAAACCGTTTGCTGTACCATACCCCCATCCACCTGTCGGAATAATATCAGGCAATACACCATTTGGTTGTTGCTCATCACGGTGGTCCGCCAACCACTTCTCGTACACTGTAATACCATCGTAATTGTACAATGCCGTCTCAATAGCCAAATGTCCATCTCCAGTCCAGCCATTCTTTTCACGCTGTGGACAATCCGTCGGATAGCCCATAAGATTCGATAAGTACGCATTATTGGTAATCCTCCAAAGATCATTAACAAGTTGAGATGATGTATGAACAATTCCCTTTTTATTCACGTCGCTATGGACAAAATAAGCTACAAGATTTGATTCATTCATTTCAATAGGTTCAGAACTTATAACTTCCACATAGCGAAATCCCTTGTAATTAAACTTAGGCATAAATGTATCTACTTTCTTACCGCTTAGAATTAAAATATCAGTTTGAAAAGGATCTTTGTCTTTATCGCCCAAATAATACACATCAATATTCGAAAGATCCAATCTACCATTTTCATGTAGGCGTTCTCCATGCGCAATTTTCAAAATGACTCCTTCTTTTCCTTTAATCTTAATTTTAGAAATTCCCGCCATATTTTGTCCAAGGTCAAAAAGGTAAGTTTTCTCGTCAAATTTCTTCACAGAAATTGGTTTATATTCTCGTATTAATCGAATTGGAGCAATCTGTTGTGCTACAATATTACCAGAAGGAACACTGCGGTAACGGACACCTTGCCATTTCGAATCATCAAAACCCGGCTTATCCCACCCAGATTGTTCTAATCGTGCATCATAATGTTCACCCGTATAAATACTATTAGCTATAATTGGACCAAAAGAAGTTTTCCAATCGCGCTCTGTTTTAATTATTTCTTCAGAATCGTCTTCGTATACGATTCGTAGATCCAAACAAAAAGTAGGTCTTCCACGCCATGGTGCATTATGAAAATCCCACACAGCCAAAGATTGATGATTATACCAACCATTTCCCAAAATTACACCAATAGCATTATTACCCTTTTGTAAATCCGATGTCACATCATGCGTGACATATAATGTTCTTTTATCGAATCTGGTATACATGGGGTCTAAAAAATGATCACCAACTCGCTGACCATTAACCGATAGTTCATACAATCCTGCAACCGCAATATAAGCTCGCGCAGATTTAATCTTTTTATTAACTGTGAATTGCTTGCGGAAATAAGGTGCTGGTTTGAAATGAATGTCATGATGATCACTAATCCAAGCTCCCTTCCAACTTTTTGTCGACAGCATTCCCATTTCGAAAGATGCAATTGAGGAAGAATGCTGCTTTCCATCCTTATCCCAAGAAACTACTTTCCAAAAGTATCGCGATTGTGGTGCTAAGCTTTTACCATTATACTTTACCAAAATGTCAGATTGATACACTTTCTCCGAATCCCAATACAGCTTTTCATTTTGAGTTAAAGAAATCGAATCAGTACTAACAAGAACTTGATAAGCCTTCTGTATCGCCCCTATTCTATTATCATTTATCTTCCATGAAAATCGAGGATGAGTATTATCAATACCTACAGGATTTATCAAATGTTCGCATTTAAGGTCAATTGGCTTACCGTTTGGAATTCGATTACTTGCAAGTAAACTTTGTTGATAGATCAATGCAAATATAATAGCAAAGAATGTTTTCATAAAAAGGTAGATATTGTAAATCCAATAATTGAGCGTTACACGTCTCAATAGCTAAATTATCAGAAAGATAAGGTTTTCAGACGATAGTTATTAATTTTCATTTAATACGTTCTTCAAACTTCTGAAAAAATTCCAGAAGCATAAAAAAAGAAGGTAGCCTTCTAGCTACCTTCCACACACACTATTAATCACTCATGATTACAGTTAATTTTTAGGCTTCTTGCTGTTCAAGAATTCCCATTCATGGATTTGAGAATTATGATGTTCTTTTAATTGAATTTCTTTAAACTTTTCGATTATATCAGGATGCAAGTTTGCCAAATCTTTCGTTTCGGATCTATCGTCTTTAAGTTTGAAGAGCAGCCATGGACTGTTTATATCTTTACGCACATTCACACGTACTCCTTTCCAATCTCCCATACAATAGCGACTTGAACTCCATTTTCTGGATACTCATACCTAGATTTTGACCTATTTCTGTATTATCGAGATAAAATTCTGACCTAAGTTTGAACACTTCCTTCATCTTAGGCGGCATCTTTTCAAACTCACTAGCGATTAACTGCTGAATATCTTTTCACGAATAAGAAAATCAGTTCCATTAGAAACGATGTTGAAAAATTCATCTTTCGAATTGATATATCGATCGAATACTTTTTTCTTTCTAAAATAATCCAAGACTTTATTCAGTGAAGCCTTATAGAGAAAACTTTTTAGAGAAACCGAAATGATATGCCTTCTCCCTTGCTCCCAGAACCACGAAAATACATCATGTACTATATTTTAAGCATCTTCATGATTATCCACTTTTTTTAGAACAAAAATTTACAGCAACGAATTATATCATATGTATATCTCATCAAAAGCATACGAATCCCCTTTGATAAACAAATGATAAAGGTCATTATCACTCATATTAAGGTGCCGGTACTAACTCCCTCAATATCTGTTTCTGATAAAAGCTCTGATTTATCGTTAATCTTAAAACAAACTAGATAGAACTGTTATCAGCAATACAGATGAAAAGTCACGTGCCGAAGCTCCCGATTTAGTAATAAAATTTACTGCCGATAAAAACCGAAAAAAGAACTTTGAAAAATAAATTGTTGAATATAATAGAAGATATAAAGCCAAATTGCCATAAAAAGTCCTAGCAAATTGCTAAGACTTAATTTTATCTTCCCTTCGGTCTGTGCGAGATAAAATGAGATTTCAGTTTATCCAAGCCAATATCTTCTTCAGGCTTATCAATTTCATACAGCCAAACTTTCTCATTCAACATTTCCACGCGTTCCTTGGAGTTAATCAAATCCAACGGTTTCACACGAAACTCTTTGCTTATTGGTTGCGTTTGAGTTTGTGACAAACGGGAGTGACGGATAATTTGCAACTGAAAAGTTGGCCATTTTCCCACTGATGAAAAGTTTCCAGTATAGATTTGTGCATAATCATGTTTGGGTACAGAATTAGCAAAAACGCCCGTAGTTTTTGATCCTGTAACTTCAGATACAGAAACTAACAATTCGAATGAAGTCTCATTGATAATATAAAACTTAGCCAAACCATCCTTTTGCTCTCCTGCTACACCAATAAAAATACCTTTCGACACAAAAGGTAAATTCGTTTGTGCTGGCAAATCATCCAATTCATCTTCGATTGTGCGCATATTGCCATGCACTAAAGTTACCTTTGTACGCAATACGGGGATTTCGAAACCCGTATCGTCCGTTACACCAATTATATCTTTCGCTTGTATAGACGTTATATGTCCTTCAATGGGTTCATCTATAAAACGTACTAAATCTCCTATTTTCAAATTCATCTTATTTCTCTATTTTATCAATCACTTCCATTAACTTATCTACATCTTCTAATGTATTGTATAAATGTAATCCTATTCGAATGCCTTTGCCACGTGGAAAACATTTAATGCCACTCGCCATCAACAAATCATAATATTTTGGATCAAGTTGTATATTTATCAACGAAGATTTTATCTTTCTGTTTTTTATCTCAGGCAAAAGTAAATCTCTTTCACCTAGTTTTTCATACGCATACGCACTGATTTCTTGCAAATGTTGTTGAATATTATCTAAACCTAAAAGCTTCAAAAACTGTATCGACTGTCCTAATGTACCATGACTCAAGGTATCTTGATGCCCTGGCTCTAAAAACGTATCCAATATGCTTTTACTCAACCACATCGCTTCTTTTGGTCTTTCCCCTTGCTGTGCGTCAGCATAAAGAAGCTCTTTCAATTGATTTGAAAGTATCAAATAACCATTTCCAAAGCCCGCCATCATCCATTTGTAGCCCGAACCTCCAATTGCGTCAAATCCTGAATTTTCAAAATCAAAGGGCTCTGTGCCTAAGTATTGTGTAGCATCACCGATGATAATTAGATTTGGGTATTTTGATTTCAAATATTGAATGAAGCTCAAATCAATTTTTAATCCATTGATATATTGCACAACACTTAAGAGCAACACATCCGCCTTATGTTTTTGAATACAATCTTCAATATTTACTTCCAGTTGAGCTTTTACAGTGATCTTGAAATAATCCAATTGACGACTTATCACCGGATAATTCAATGATGGATAATCCTCATCGAGGATGGCATATTTCAAACCTTTGGGCAACCCATTAATCAATGTATGTAATCCAAATGAAAAGTTCGGTAAAGCAAAAACATTCGAAACAGAACAATTAAATAACGCAGCAAATTCTGATTTTATGTTTGTGATAAATGCCCCTTGCTGGTCTCGCAAATCTCCCCCGACAGCAAAAAATTCTTGTTCTCTTCGACCGCGCCAAGCATAATGCGAACGCGGCATCAGCCCATTACCAGGTGTATTGAGATAAGTGATTTCACTCGAAATGTCGAAGAAGCTTTTGTAATCCATGCGCAGAATATTCTTGTTTACGTAGCAAATTATAAAATATTTTGGAATCGATAAGCTTCGCACCCATATATTCTAAATGTTCGGAATGAATCTGACAATCTACAAGCTCCAAATCGAATTGTTGACATAAAAATATTAAAGCTGCTTTAGATGCATTCGAAACTTTTGAAAACATACTTTCTCCACAAAAGATTTTTCCTACTAATACACCATACAATCCCCCCACCAACTCATTATTTTGCCAAACTTCAATACTATGTACAAACCCTTGATGATGCAAATTAATATAAGCCTCCTGCATATCATCGACTATCCACGTCCCGTCTTGATCCTTTCGATCTATGGATGCACAATTGTGAATAACTTGTGCAAATGATTGATTAAAGGTTATTTTAAAATTTCCCCTTTCCATGACTTTAGCCATAGATTTGCTAATCTTGATTTCTTCTGGGTATAGTACAAAACGCTCATGCGGCGCATACCACAATATAGGCGTATCTTCCGAATACCACGGAAATATACCATTTGCATAGCCAAGAAGTAAACGCTCCGTGCGCAAATCTCCCCCTACAGCCAAAAGTCCATCCACTTCAGCCAAATTGGGATCTGGAAATAAAATTTGTTGATCGTCTAATCGAAATATCATAATCAAAAAAGCCAGATTGTTTAATCTGGCTGTCTAGTTTCTTTGCTAATTTCTTCGAATATCTTATCCATATGCTCGACGTATTCATTCGTATCATCCAAGAAAAATTCCAGATGCGGAACAATTCTCGCTTGATTTTTTATACGTGCACCCAATTTATAGCGAATTTCGTTCGTTTTTGTTTTAATAGACGCAATTGATTCTTTAGCAGTATTGGTATTCAAGAAACTTAAAAAAACACGTGCAATAGCAAGATCGGGAGTTACACGTACTTTCGTGACGGTAATAAATGCTCCTGGCGCCCATGCCCCACCTTCACGTTGAAATAATTCAGCTAAATCTTGTTGTAAAACTCCTGCAAATCTTTGTTGTCTCTTACTTTCCGTTCCCATATGTTTCTCCTAATGGTTTAAAGTGTTTACACACATGTCTACAAATATAAGAATTTACCCTCGCTTATCCACATAAAAAAAGACTTGTCACAGGAACGGACAAGTCTACAATTAGTCTAAAATAGTTTTATAATTGGATAGAAAATATCTTTGAAGTTTTAAGACATCCTGGTCTATCATTAATCTTGTTTTTTGGTTATTCACTCGTGAGTAAATACTCACAAAGTTTCATTCTTTCATCTCCCTTAGTCTTACAAACATAATGAGTTCAAATGGATTACAAAAGAAAAATTTAAAAAAAAGTAAGTGCTTACTTATTTAAATTTTAAATCTAGTATATCGATTGCGTTACCTTTTCCATATTCATTCGAATAAACCTTGATTAAAACGCCTACAGACGACAATATCAGCGGTCCAAAAATTAAACCCAACATGCCAAACATATTCAACCCCAACAAAACCCCAAATACAGTAATCAACGGAGGTACGTTTCCTAAAGTTTTTAAAATGGTGAAACGCAAAATATTATCTATTCCTCCTACCAACAAAAAGCAATATAAAGTCAACCCAATGCCATTACCTAAAGAACTAGTAGCAAATACGGTGATGCATACCGGAATGTAAATTGTCATTGTACCTAAGACAGGAATAATGGATGATACCCCGGTCAATATACCTAAGAGGATAAAAGTCTCTACACCGAAAATCCAATACCCAAGCATAGCAACAAGTCCTTGACATAGTCCTAAAATCGGAATGCCAATAGCATTTGAGCGTACCATCAAATCTACTTCAGCCCATATTTCATTTTTACTGGTATTCGAAAATGGTATAGCACGATCAATATATTGTTCCATTATACGACCATGCACCAACATAAAGTACAATACGAAGAGAGCGACTAATAAATTTACTCCAACTTCCATTACAGAATTCAAGATACTCGGGATATACCGTGTCAATCTTTGTAGAAAATTTAGAAGTGCTTCATCGGACAAATCTATATCTTGCAGTAAAGGTTTATCAGCCATAAAAGATTTAACCTGATTAAACTGTAATACGATCTGATCCGTATTATTCAAAAAGCTTCTGACCTGAGGAATTAAATAATCTACAATAGCCCATATCGGTAATACAATGAAGACAATAGATATTAATATGTATACCACACTCGCTAATGATTTATTCCACTTCCGCTGTTCGGTGAGTTTGAAATACGAATTTCGATATAATATGTACAAAGTAATTGCGCCTAGAAAACCAGGTAAATAATACAGCAGATTTTTAAATATCAGTATACATATAAGCAGAATAATCAAAATCAGCATGATTTGATTAATAGGCGTATTATTGATTTGTTTATGTCTCATTAATTAATCTCTTTTACTTTTTTCACACTCCATACCATCACCAATGCACTTAATATAAGTACAGCCCATCCCCATTGTATATGTAATGTTTTTGCTAGTAAACCATCAACGAGTTTCATTCCGAAATAATTGTTGATCTTGAAATAAACAGCAATCAAACCTAGAATACTCCAAATCAAATAAACTATAGATGTGAAACGAAACAATGCTATTTTTCGTGACACGAAAAATAAAACATTCAATCCGAGTATCCCTAATGTGATTAAAAATAAGCTGGTATCTGTTTCATAAAGATTCCAGTTACCTTTGAGAGGCACTTTTAGGAATGGACAGAATACAGTTGATAAAGCGCTCACGGCGATACCCAATAGTGCGATAGGTTTTCTTAGTATGTACATAATGGTAAAGGTAAATTTACAATTTTATATGCCCAAATATTTTAATTCCTATATTTGAACAAGGTATTTGAAAGCAAATTAATGTACTTACCTCACCCCAAATTATGATTGATATTACAAAATAGATTTTAATTATATGACATAGGTCATAATGACATTAAGTTTAATCTAAAACAAACTGATAATCAATTATTTGAAAATAAAAAACCGATTATTTAGAGTCTTTCTAAATTAATTGGTTTGACAGATTTTTGACAGAAGAACCAAGGTTTTAGTCTACATTTGCAACAGTTATTTGAGCTAGAAAGTTAAAGCGTTGAAGAATTTAAAAGTTATAGCATTCACACACAAACACGTTGACCTGAAAGATTTGGGCAATTTAGTTATCTGTAACGAAGAGTTAGATGCTAGATTAATCAATCTTAAAAATACCTTAGATATTCCAGAAGTATTCTACATAGCAACGTGTAATCGTGTGGAGTTTGTCTTTTATGGTGCCCATGAATTGACAGATGAGTTCATTGCAGAATTTATGCAAAAAATGAATTTCTGTGTTCCTGCAGATCGTCTTCATTGTTATTTAGGTCAAGTAACACGTTACACTGGACTAGAAGCTTTAAATCATCTGTTCCGCATGTCTTGCTCTTTAGAGAGTTTGGTTGTTGGGGAAAAAGAAATTTTAGCACAGGTTCGTCGTGCATACGAAAAATGTCGTGAAGCGGGTTTTACTGGTGATTTCCTTCGATTAATGATGGATAGACTGGTAAAAACAGCAAAAGAAGTGTACACTTATACAAACATTTCACGCAATCCCATCTCTGTAGTTTCGTTGGCTTACCGCAAGTTGAAAGAAATCAAATTAGCAGAAAATCCTAGAATTTTAGTAATCGGTTCTGGCGAAACAAACCAAAACTTTGCTAAATACCTTAAAAAACATAAACTTTCTAATTTCGTCGTTTTCAATCGCACGTTGGAAAATGCTAAAAAATTAGCTCAGGAGTTAAACTGTGAAGCTTATCCTTTGACTGAATTAGCGAATTACAAACAAGGTTTCGACGTAATGATTACCTGTACAGGTGCTGCAGGTTCAATAATTGACAATGATTTGTACCAAAGCTTATTAAATGGTGACACAGACAAAAAAGTCATTGTTGATTTAGCAATTCCAAATGATATTGATGCTGATGTTTTAGCTAAAAATTCTATTCACTACATCGAAGTACGTGGATTGCAAGCTATTGCCGAGAAGAATATCCAAGAGCGTTATAATGAATTAGAAAGTGCTGAAACGATCATTGAAGCGAATATTAAAGAATTTCTTCCTATTATTAAACAACGTCGCGTAGAAGTCGCTATGCGTCAGGTTCCCGATAAAATTAAAGAGATTCGTGCTATCGCAATGAATGAGGTTTTTGCGCAAGACTTAAACAATCTTGATCCCCAAGCGCGTGAGGTTTTGGAAAAAGTTATCAACTATATGGAAAAGAAATACATCAAAGTTCCAATGGTGATGGCAAAAGAAATTTTGGTAAAAAACACCGAATTCGAAAAGAACTAATTCCTTATCTTATTCCAAGCAAAAGATACTTTATTCTGACACTAAAAGGGTCATAAAGTGGTTCTATTTGGCTAAATTTGCAACGTTAATTGTTAACGTAAATTTGTGTCAGTGAATAGAAAATTAATTATCGGAACTAGAGGTAGTAAACTTGCGCTTTGGCAAGCCCACTTCGTACAAGATAGATTAGCAGAAATCGGTGTAGAAGCCGAATTAAAAATCATTAAAACGCAAGGCGATATTATCCAACATCTTCGTTTGGATAAATTAGAAGGCAAAGGATTTTTCACCAAAGAATTGGAAGAAGAATTACTTTCTGCTAAAATTGATCTTGCCGTTCACTCCCACAAAGACTTACCTACGGTTAATCCTCCAGGACTTATCATCGCTGCCGTATCGGAGCGTGAAGACCCTTCTGAAGTGATTATTATTCACAAAGATTGTGTGGATGTAACCAAACGCTTGTCATTAAAACACAATGCAAGTGTAGGCACTTCATCCAATAGACGTAAAGCGCAGCTGCTATCGGTACGTCCAGATTTAGAATTCACAGATTTACGTGGAAATTTACAAACACGTATTCAAAAACTTCGTGACGAACAATATGATGCGATTGTATTAGCTAAAGCTGGTGTTACGCGCATTGAAATGGATTTATCTGATTTTCATATTGAAGAAATTTCACCAGTTGAGATTATTCCTGCGCCAGCACAAGGTGTATTAGCTATTCAAATTCGTGAAACAGATCAAGATTTATTTAATTTATTACAAAAAATAAACTGCGAAGCTGTTGCCAAAACTATTGCCGTTGAGCGTAAAGTTTTAAACATGTTTGATGCGGGTTGCCACGCTCCTCTTGGCTCTTACTGTCGCGAGCGCAGTGGCAAATTCGAATCGTGGACTTCTATCGCAGAGGATAATGAAGATTTTCCAGATAGATTGTACTTAGAGTCAGATACGACTGAAGGTATGGCACAACGAATTTTCGAAAAATTCAATAAAGATCGCAAAATGCCTTCTTCTGTTTTTATCTCAAGAGATTTGGATGAAAACTCCTATTTGGCAAAATGGTTAGCGAAACACAATATTTCTGTAGACGCGAGATCTTTGATTAAAATATTTCCAACGATCAATACTCTAGATTCGTTTATTCTAAAAAAGGCAGATTGGATTTTCTTTAACAGTAAAAATGCAATTGAGCATTTCTTCAAATTGAATCCAGTTATTTTGAAGAAAACAAAAATTGGTGTTTTGGGAAGAGGCTCAGAGTCGACATTACGCAAATTTGGTCGTGTAGCAGATTTCTCAGGTGATGATTTGGGCATTAGTACCGAAGAAATTGCAAAAGAGTTTGCTAAAGTTGTGGATGGACAAACGGTGTTTATTCCTCGTGCGAAAGATTCGTTAATGAGTATTCAAAAAGCATTAACAGAAAACACGACAGTCATTGATATGCCTATTTATGAAACGGTTTTGGAAGAAAATGTGGACAAATCAAATGCTGATGTGTTGATTTTCACAAGCCCAAGTAATGTGCAAGCATACTTTGCAGAAAATTTAGCTGAACCAGATCAACAAATCATCTGCATTGGCTACTCTACTGCTAAAGCAATCGAAGAAATGGGATTGAAATATTCACTTCCTTTTTCTCCTGATGAAATGGGCTTAACTGAAGCAATTTTTGGATTGGAATACAAATAAAATAGTATAACAAGCCATTTCTTAGAAATGGCTTTCATATAAAACATATACCATGTTACAACGTCCTAGAAGAAACAGAAAATCAGCAGTCATTCGTGACATGATTCAAGAGACACACTTGTCCGCTGCCAATCTTATATTCCCTTTATTTATCGTGGATGGCGAAAATCAAAAAGAGGAAGTTAAATCCATGCCAGGCATTTTTCGTTATTCAATCGACAACTTGCTACGTGAAGTAGAAAGTTGCATGAATTTAGGGCTGAAAGCGTTTGACTTGTTCCCTGCTGTCGAAGAGTCATTAAAAGATAAATACGCAACAGAAAGTTACCGCGAAGGAACGTTGTATTTGCGTGCAATTGATGCTGTAAAGAAAAACTTCCCAGAAGCTTGCGTTATCACAGACGTAGCGATGGATCCTTACAGTTCAGATGGTCACGATGGTATAGTGGAGAATGAGGAAATTTTAAACGATGAAACGCTTGAGGTTTTAGGAAAAATGGCTTTGGCTCATGCAAAAGCAGGTGCGGATATTATTGCACCATCGGATATGATGGACGGTCGTATTGGTTATTTACGCAGTGTTCTGGATGATAATGGCTTTACCAATGTATCGTTGATGTCGTATACCGCTAAATACGCTTCTGCTTATTACGGTCCTTTCCGTGATGCTCTAGGTTCAGCACCTAAAAAAGGTGACAAAAAATCCTACCAAATGAATCCTGCCAACAGCAGAGAAGCATTAATCGAGGCACAATTGGATATGGAAGAAGGTGCTGACTTCTTAATGGTAAAACCAGGTCTTCCTTATTTGGATGTGATTAAATTATTACACGATAATTTTGATTTACCTATCGCAGCATACAACGTTTCAGGTGAATACGCTATGCTAAAAGCGGCTATTGCAAATGGCTGGTTGTCTGAAGCAGTAATTATGGAAACTTTATTAAGTTTCCGCCGTGCAGGGGCTACCTCTATCTTAACCTACCACGCAAAAGAAGTATTGGAAAAAGGTTGGTTAAAGTAAAATTTATATAACACTTCATCTAGACCTCAAGAATCTTATGATATCTTCCTGAGGTCTAGATGACAATATAAGACAAAGGCTCAAGAAATTTTTGAGTCTTTATTAATTAAAAATCCTTTTATTTAAAATTTGACTAACTTTAGGAAATTTTTTTAACGATAAGAAGTCTCCTTTAAATACATTTAATTCATACAATTGATTTTCTTTAGTCATTATTAAGGATATTAATACCAGTACCCCATCCAAATCAATATATTCAGCCTCAACAATTACTCCTCCATATGACTGTTCACAATCATATAAAAATTTTAAACTTCCCATTCCTCCATCATTCATATCTTCTACAAAAAAGCTATCTAAATATGAAGTAAAATGTTTTTTAATTCAGCACCTTCCAACAGGAAGGATATAAGAGCAATTTCATCTGTTCTCAGTTTACGACTCATAATTAACATTTCCTGACTTGGTCATGAACATAATTTACATATAAATCTCTAACTTCGCAAGACTATTGAAATAAGCACATGAAAGCACAAGATATATCTAGAGAAAAGTCAGCTGAACTTTTCGAAAAAGCAAAAAACTATTTTCCGGGGGGGGTAAATTCACCCGTTCGCGCATTCAAATCGGTATATGGCACGCCATTATTTATCGAAAGAGGCGACAAAGCACATCTTTGGGATGCCGATGGAAATGAGTTTATAGATTTTTGTTGTTCTTGGGGGCCGCTTATATTGGGTCACAACAATCCTGAAATCCGTGAAGCTGTACAAGCGCAATTGGGTAAAGGTTTGAGTTTTGGTGCGCCTACTGCATTAGAAAATGAGTTAGCCGAATTGATTATTTCCAACAACAAATATGTGGAGAAAATCCGTTTTGTAAGTTCGGGTACAGAAGCGGTTATGTCAGCAATTCGTTTAGCTAGAGGCTATACAAGACGTGATAAGATCGTCAAATTCGAAGGCTGTTATCATGGACACTCGGATTCTTTACTGGTAAAAGCTGGTTCGGGATTAGTAACTTTTGGAGAAACATCTTCGGCAGGTGTTCCTAAAGCGTTTGCAGATGAAACTATCGTAATCGGCTTAAATGACAAAGCAGCTCTAGAACAAGTTTTCGTGGATTTCAAAGATCAAATCGCAGCTGTTATTATTGAAGGTGTACCTGCGAATAATGGCTTGTTGATTCAAGATAAAGATTACGTACAGTTCTTACGAAAAATTACAAAAGCTAACGGGTCTCTATTGATTTTTGATGAAGTTATCACAGGTTTCCGTTTAGGATTTGAAGGAGCTGCAGCATATTACGATATTCAGCCTGATATTTTGACGTATGGTAAAATCATAGGTGGCGGTATGCCTGTTGGAGCTTATGGTGCGTCGGCAGAAATCATGGGGCATATTTCACCAGATGGTGGGGTTTATCAAGCGGGGACTTTGTCTGGTAATCCAGTAGCAATGGCTGCAGGTATTGCAGCATTAAGTATCCTAGCACAACCTGGATTCTACGAAAAACAAGAGCAAACAACATCAGCTTTCGTCGAAGAAATCCGTGCTTTCATAGAAGAGAAGAAACTTGAGGTGAAGATTTTCACAATTGGCTCTATTTTTTGGTTTGCATTCACTTCGCAAGAAGCTATTAAATCGGCTGATCAAATTGATCCTAATTCAATGATTAAATATAAAATCATGCACCGTGGATTGTTGAATAGAGGAATTTACTTTGGTCCATCGGGTTATGAAGTAGGTTTTATTTCTTCTGCTCATACGCAAGAAGATTTGTCAACAGCAATTTCAGCTATTAAGGAAGCTCTTTTAGTCGCTTTCGCATAAAACTTTTGAGGTGATGGTTTGTTGTAATTAGTATTGATTACAATAAACCATTTTCTCATGAAAAATATTATATCAAAAAATCTTATTTTAACCGCTACTTGTGGATTATTCCTTACTTTTTCGTGTAATTCACCCAATAATTCAAACACGAATTCAACACAAGACTCTTTAACATATGCAGATACCGCAATAGCGATTGAAGTCACACCATTACCACATGCGAAAGAATTTCCAGGTGCGACATTAACGGTTTCTTCATTATCGTCAGAAAAATTAGGAAATGATTCCGCTAAAGTTACGATCAAATATGCAGTAAATAACTTTAATTTAACAGATCAAACAGACCATGTCCACCATATGGCAAATTCGGCTGAAGGACAACATATCCATTTCATTCTGAACAATGCACCATATGTGGCTTTGTATAAACCTGAACATACGTTTAATGTGCCGATTAACTCTGAGCATTATTTGCAATCATTTTTATCTCGTTCCTTTCACGAGTCAATAAAGACCACTGACGCATCTAAATTGATCAAATTTAAAGTTAATTCGGACGGCAAGGTTGAAGAACAAAATGTACCGACAGAACCATCTTTATTCTACAGCCGACCTAAAGGAGATTACAAAGGTGACGATACGAATTCTGTTTTGTTAGATTTTTTTGTAGTCAACACAGATATTTCGCCTGAAGGAAACAAAGTTAAGGCTGTAATAAATGGTCAAGAATTTATGTTGGATAGATGGATTCCTTACGAAATTACAAATTTGCCTAATGGTGAAACAACAATCCAACTGACATTAGTAGATAAAGATGGGTCGGCTTTGACTGGGGATAATGTTACTATTGAGAGAAAAAGTAATTTCATAAAATAATGTAAGATTAAAATAATAACGTTCTACATTAAACTATTATTGAAATTCGAGGTCACACTTAAAAACTAGTATTAATTATTTTAACTTCAATACACATGAAACGCATACTAATTGCATTAGCTATTGCTAGCGCATCCCTAGCCACACTAAGTTCCTGCACAAAAGAATATATAACTAATGCTCTACCAGGAGTAAGTTATGTGTACACTATCAAATCTAATCAATGGGTTCAGACAGAGCCTAAGGCATATAGGTTTGAACAAAATGTTGCAGATTTAGACCAAAGATATTTTGAGGATGGTCATGTAAGCGTGGCGATTTCATACGACAACAATCAAACAACATATGAGCTATTACCTGCCACTATTGGCAATTATATATTTACAGCAAATTATTCAATTGGTAAAGTGAGAATATATGCCGAATATCGAGGCGCAGGATCTCCTATTCCTCCTGACAATATGATCACAAAAATTGTCTTAACAGATAATGAAATTGGAAATTAATAACATAAAAGAGAGGTCATAAAACCTCTCTTTCTGTTAAAGAAAGCTATCCAATTTACTAAGGTCAATTCCAAAACTTACAGCCACACCTCTAGACTGTAAATTTGTACGACCATATCCAATCCCGGTCAATGGTATTTGCATAAACGGTCGTATTCCTATACTAAATTTGTTATTTATTTTTCAATCAAAAGAAACGGAGAAATCTGCTACACCAAAATAATGTTGATTCTTCCCATTCAAAGTGTAACTGGTATTGTAAGACTTATACCCTTCACCAGTATAAGTGAAATCGTATTTTTCTTTCAGCATAATGTAACTTGACAAACCTCTACTCGCTGTTATCGTATATGATTTAGCTTGAAAAATTTTATGATTAACCAAAATAGGCACTGATAACACATCACAGACCGCCGATACATCCTTCGGAGTATGGCTTCCTTTATAAGGATTTTTAGGTTTATAAAAACTATATGGCGATTCATATTTTTTTCGTGAATACAATGCACCTGTACTCATACTTAATCTGTTAGTAATCGGCTGAGTATACAATAATCCTATATTTCACTCAATTTCTGTTGTCCAGCACCTTTCACCTCTGTCAAATCTAAAGCTGTCTCCTATTTATCGTAGGGGGATGGAGTTTTTCATCGCATGCTCAGTCCAATATTTTTAATGTTAAAAATGGACAAATCACCTTTTTTAGTAGTACACCCATAGAAAATAATCAAGCTAAAACTCAAAAACTGGCGGCAGCTTTTAATTTAGACAACGGTGATATCATTTTCAAAGTAAAGATTAACACTTTTGAATTTACCAAGAAACTTATGCAAGAGCATTTTAATGAGAATTATATGGAAAGTGATAAATATCCGTTTGCGGAATTCAAAGGAAAGATTTTAAATCCCCAACAGATTAAAGGAAATGGTACGTATAATGTAGATATTTCAGGAAAATTACTTATTCATGGTATAACCAAAGACTATACGACCAAAGCTACTATTGTCCTTAATAACAATCAGCTCTCTACTATTTTAAACTTTGATATAAAGTTAGTAGACCATAATATCAAAGTTCCATCCATTGTTGGTAAAAATATAGCCGAAGTAATCCAAGTTAAGATTGCAGCTCAATTTAACAAAGTAGAAGTGTATTAACATTATAAAATAATAGAAATGAATAAAATAACCAATTATATACTTCTTTTACTATTTGTTTTACCACTAGCAAGTTTTGCTCAGGAATCATTAGAAAATTTAGTAACAGTAGCGGATGAGACAGAGAAAGTGTCCGCAACATTCAAATCCGGAAAGCTGATAAATATTCAAACTATCGAAACCATACACAAAAAAGAATTAGATTTTGGGTTGATCACCGATTTGGTGATATAGCGGGCAAAGGTGCAGGTGCTAGTCAATTTTTTGGTTTGGATCATGCTTCAGATATCCGTATTGGTTTTGATTATGGAATTAGTGATAATTCAAATATTGGAATTGCACGTGCAAAAGGAGCTTCAGAATTAACACAATTGTTCGAAACGAATGTGAAATACAAATTTTTAGAACAAACAAACGATAATAAAATACCTGTAAGTATAGCTTTTTTTGGAAGTGCGACCACTTCCGCTATGGACAAATCAGATCACCCAACTGCTGCGAGCAGTTTCACCAAATTTGGAGATAGATTGACGTATGCGAATCAATTGATCATAGCCCGGAAATTTAGTTCAGCATTTTCATTAGTGGTGGTTCCGAGCTACATCCATCAAAACTACACCGCTTTTGGTGAACAAAATACAACCTTTGCTCTCGTTGTCGGAGGACGATTAAAATTCACGAAAATTATGGCCCTCATAGCAGACTACATTGCTCCTTTTCGGAATAAAGAAAAGAAAGATTATATCGAAAATATCAGCGGAAATAAATTCTACAATGCATTGGGTGTAGGCTTAGAGATAGAAACAGGAGGTCACGTTTTTCATCTAAATTTCACCAATGCAAATGCTGTACAAGAATCGCAATACATTACTGAAACGACTAGTAGTTGGACAAAAGGTCAATTCAGATGGGGATTTAGCATTGCGAGAAGATTTTCATTTGATATGCACAAGGAATAATAATCTATTAGCGGATATCATATAGCATACATACTCTTAAAATAATTAACTTACTTTTATTGGAAAATGATTTTCCAAGTTTGACTTTTATTAAATATCAATAAACAATTATTTTGTAAGTTTCAACAGTATTAATAATTATACCTCAATAAAAATATTATATCACCTTAGTTACATATCAACAATATGACAGACTAGATCACCTACAATTAAGTATATTTAATCCATCTATTCACACCTTGATGATTAAAGACTTAAAAACACTAGACTGTGAAGAGGAACAGATTCATTTATGTGGAAGAATCCAAAATTTTGGCTACCTCGTAGTTTTTAATTTATTAGGTGAGTGCATTGCTATAAGTGAAAATTGCAACGAATGGTTACCAATTGGGATAACTAGCGCAATAAATATTCATATTAATGAATTATTAAAACACATAGATAGCGATACGAAAATTGATAGCACGCAAATTCCATATTTAGAAGATAATCCTCACACAAAACAAGTAATTGTAAACGACCAATGCTACAATCTCACAGTATATGTCTTTCAAGAACATATATTCGTGGAGCTGGAAAAAAATGAAAGTATAGTTATTGCTTTAAATCAGCTGAATGATTTTCAACTGAATTTTGAAAGAAGTGATAATGTATGGCAGGCGCTGTGCGAGAATATTTCAAAGATAATTGATTTTGATCGTGTAATGGTCTATCAGTTTTTAGAGGATAATAGTGGAATTGTAGTGGCAGAGAAGAAAAAATTAAAAGAAGATTCTATTCTCGGCTACCGCTATCCTGAATTTGACATACCGCAACAAGCTAGGCAACTATACCTTAAAAATTTATCAAGACAAACTTCCGATGTACAGGCGGAGACAATACCACTTTACGGCCTCTCTGCTCATAATATAGACCTATCAAAATCTCAAGTCCGCGCACTGTCGCCCGTACATTTACAGTATTTAAATAATTTTGGAGTACGCGCGAGCGCAAGTTTTTCCATTATTATTGATAATAAATTATGGGGATTAGTCGCTTGCCAGAACATTGCACATAAATACATTCCTTACGATAAACGGAGTTTAGGACTTTTTGTAACGCATTATGCAGCTAATAAATATTTGGTAGAAAGACAGCGTATCCAAATAAAACAAGATCAAATTATCAGTGAAATCGAATTAGAATTAAAAGAAAAACTGTTTTATAATCAATCTTTCGAAAAGACTTTAGGTGAGTTTGCGCTTCAATTTATGCGCACGCTTTCGGCGACAGGATTAATAATAAAATCTCCTGACCATATTTTGAGGTTTGGAGAAACACCAAATGAATATATTCTGGAAGATATTCACACGCACATTAATGAGGAAATAAATGCCGACAACATTTATACTGCGCATAACTTCACCTTATCTAATGATAAAAAAATTGATAATAGCTCATGGACTGGTATTGCACGATTTAGTTGTGATAAAGACCACGAATTTGTTATTTATTGGTTCAGAAAAGAAATTCTTATTGAAGAAAAATGGGCTGGAGTTCCTGAAAAACATCAAATATTTTCAGAAGAAAAAAATGCTTATCTCTATTCTCCTAGAACTTCTTTCCAGCTTTGGAAAAAAGATGTCAAAGGTCAATCTGAGAAATGGTCAAAATTTGATCACGATTTTCTGATGCGCATTCAAAAGTTGATTCAAGAATCAATGTTGCGCAAAATGAATGAGGTCAAACGCCTTAATGAGCAGTTGATAGAAGCGAATAATAAGCTAGAAACTTATACACATGAATTGTCTCACGATCTGAAAAATCCGCTGTCAACAATTATGACAGCTGCACAATTCATGTATTCACGTGATCAGTTGTCCAAGGAAATCATCAATAAATTTGCGAAGAATATACACGCAGCAGCGCATTTGATAAACGAAATTATTGATAAGACTATTGAATCTACAAAAACTTCAATACACATCTTACCTTTCGAGACAGTTTCAACTGAGACTTTCATTAATCAGATAATTCACCAGGCTATCCAAACGCATAAAGTTCAAAATTTTGAAATCATATTAGGTGATCTTAACCCCATATATGGAGAAAAAACATTGTTGTATCAGCTATTTATGAATTTAATTAACAATGCTGTAAAATTCAGTAGTAAAAAAAATATAACTACAATTGAAGTATATAGTGTTATTGAAAATAATAAGCTGATATATATAATAAAAGATAATGGGATCGGCATCGATGAATCCGAAAAACAACATGTCTATAGCATCTTTAAACGTTTAGCTAATGCAAGCCAGTTTGAAGGAACTGGGGTTGGAATGGCTATTGTAAAACGAATTGTAGACAGACTACATGCGACTATTAGCTTTGAAAGTATTGTCGGAGAAGGAACTGCATTTAAATTAATTTTTCCAAATGAATAATACGCTTCTAAAAACGGAGACTCAAGATTTACACGATAAAATAGAGGATGTGATGCATTCAAAGCTGTTATTTTCAAATCAGTTTACCACAGCACATTACCATAACTTTATTCTTAAATCATACAATTATATAGCTGGAATTCTTCCAAAAGTTAGTTTAGATTGGCCAGAATTTGAAATCATTTTGGAACAGAAACTATCTGCGCTGTATTCTGATGTAAAGCATTTATCAACTATCAAAAACAATTTATCACCTGTAGTTATTAATAATACGAATCGCCACTACAAGTTGGGTTTGATCTATATTGTATTGGGTGCTATGTTAGGAAATAAGATGATACTAAAAAAGCTACATGAATATGATACATTTGAGGGTTTTCCTTTTGCATACCTATCCCAACATCAAGAAGAGCTTTCTGCAATATGGAAAGAATTTCAGGCACTGATTAATGGATTAGAAGAATTCGAACTTCAAAAAGTCATTCAAGGTGCGAGAGATGGTTATCTATTATTTGGGGAATAACAGAAGGAAAAATACTCAAGATATAAGTATTTATTACATTCATCTCGTCTCAAAAACCTTAATCATCGGATTTAATACGTAAGATTAATAATTTTTCAGATTTATCCCAATTCAAATATTTTTTTGGCACATCAATTGAATAAACATAATCGAACTATAAACATAAATACATCAGATTATGAAAACAATTGAACAAAAAGCAGCAGAATTAGGACTAGAAAAAGGTTATTATTTACTTTTATTAGCAATCATAGGAAACAACGTTGAATAATACCTATGCATTTATCCAGAAATATCTTAAATACATAAAACGCCTGCAATTAACAATTCGCAGGCGTCTTTAGTTGATAGTAAAATGCTATTAA
>NZ_WUQY01000245.1 GCF_009829085.1 Sphingobacterium bovisgrunnientis | reverse complement strand
GTGTGAATTCAACACTGTTGACTGTAGCTGCTTTACACTCATTGGTTTGACCCATTGATGATAATTCATTTGAAATTAAAGATAATCTTCATTGAACACGAAAGAGAGCAGTGGTAATGTCTGATTTATTTAATAATTTATGGGACTCAATTGGTGATTATCCTTCTTCTCAATAAATTTCATTTTCAGTATTTATTTTAGTTGCGTTTATTCAGAAATCAATATCATGTTTGCAAGCTATGATATAAAATAAAATCTATTTTTGGATAGTTTCATATTAAATTAAATAAAATGAAGCTTTAGTAACAATTCCTAATT
>NZ_WUQY01000244.1 GCF_009829085.1 Sphingobacterium bovisgrunnientis | reverse complement strand
CCGATTTAGAGTAATACTAGGGAAATAGGGTCAATGGCCGATCCTGTTTCTTTGGCTTAAACCCCTCATTTAACAACCATTATTTTTAAACTTTTTTTTAAATACTCATTTTCAATCACATATTCAAATAATAAAATATTTTACGCACAAATCCAAAATATTTTTTTAATTCTGTACATTTCCTAAAAATCACTATTCAAAACTCTATTTTTTCCAAATAATGATTGTCAGACAGGGCTCAGTGAATGCATAAAAAGGAATCTACTCTTTTGACAGTGGAAAAAGAAAATAAAAAGATCAGTTCCAATGTGTCCCACCA
>NZ_WUQY01000243.1 GCF_009829085.1 Sphingobacterium bovisgrunnientis | reverse complement strand
AATACTTCACCGATGTAAATGGTTAAATTATCTGGAGACTGGAATAATAACAATCCTCATAGTTATTTGTTTGTAACATATGTAGATTTGCTTCCAAAATATCTAATTAACAGCATAAATAGATTTCGTGGAGTGGAGTGCTTAAAATTGGCCGTTGAATCTTGAAATATGGATGAAACTCTTGGTAAGTGAAAGTTAAAGGGCAGCTTTCCACCCTACACTCTTTGAGGCATAACCTGCGATTTACCTCCTTCAACAAGGCTCAATGTAGGTGGGGGCTCCAGTAATGAGACGTTATCCAAAAAAAAAAATGGCCAGA
>NZ_WUQY01000242.1 GCF_009829085.1 Sphingobacterium bovisgrunnientis | reverse complement strand
TCTTGTTATGCGTGTTCGTAATTTATATGTTATGTACAAGAGATCATGATCGGGCCAATTACGAATGCCGCAAGCGTACGGATCAAGTAGTATAATAGAGCTTTTAAAGCCCAAGTCGATCCCACGAGGAGTGTTTTTTTCAATTACAAGTTAAAATATTTCAACTTAACGATGAACACACACATTTTAAAACTTGATTTTAAAAACTAGAAAATAAAATAAAAGACTTGATTTAAATTTTAAAAAGAAAAAGAAAATTACGGAAAGGGTTTTTTGATTTGGAAAATGTTGGAATTTATGCTTTCACTTAACCATTGTTTCA
>NZ_WUQY01000241.1 GCF_009829085.1 Sphingobacterium bovisgrunnientis | reverse complement strand
GATGTAACAAAAATTGTTTCTAGAGATTATATACAACGTACAATGTTAACGGAATATTTTCGTATGAATTCTACAAATGAAAAAGCTAAAACATTATTGTATAGAGATTTTCCTATTCATTTTATTTGGGATGCTCAATCTAAAATTTGGAGTCCAAGGAAAAGCAGAGATGTAATTGGTCGAATCATTACTGCGAATCCATGTGAAGGTGAAAGATATTACTTACGACTTTTACTAAATCATATTAGAGGTTCAACGTCATTTGAAAGCTTAAAAACAGTTAATGATGTTAACGTATCATCTTTTCGAGAATCAGCTCTTTT
>NZ_WUQY01000240.1 GCF_009829085.1 Sphingobacterium bovisgrunnientis | reverse complement strand
TTACGCCAATTGCAATAAGAAAGTAAAAATGCGCAAATAAGTAAATGGGGGGTTGGTTGATAACTAAACTAAGGAAGCGAAAAATATAAAAGACAAAGAACTAGAATGATGAAAAATACAAAGTAATGGAAATGTGATCGAGGGATATTTCTTCGCCGCTAGAATGATTTTCTAATCGATGTTCGCAAATGATTTTTGTTCAAAAGATCAACAACAATTCGAGAATAATCACAAGCTCGATTACCTCAATCTCTTCTTACATATTAGTTGAATAAGATAAGCATCGTTACCCAACCCTTTTCATCAAACCTCCTAGGATAAGC
>NZ_WUQY01000239.1 GCF_009829085.1 Sphingobacterium bovisgrunnientis | reverse complement strand
GACAAAAAATATTTTTTGGTCTTAACATTAGCAAAAAATAATGTTAATACAATATCTGGTGCATCGAATATCGTTGAAGGCTCCGGAAGAGCTTGTATTATTTTACCAAATAATACTAAATTATATATTGACGATGCACTTTACTCTAGCAAATCCAGAAGAAATTTGCTTAGTTTTAAAGATATCCGCTGCAATGGATATCACATTGAGACGATGCAAAAAAAATAATGTTGAATTTCTTTGCATAACTTCTATTGTATCTAGACAGAAACAGATAAAAGAAAAACTTCACGATCCAGAAGTTTGTTGACTCTAAAAATTTTA
>NZ_WUQY01000238.1 GCF_009829085.1 Sphingobacterium bovisgrunnientis | reverse complement strand
GGTCTTTTTTCACTCGTTTTCACTCACTTATCGTTATTTCCATCGACATAGTCCTGCAAACACAATTTATATAGAATTAAGCCATATTTCAACATAATTACAATCAATTGTCCATGTTTTGTGACCTAAATAAGTGCGTAAAACGCACTTATCAATTTGCGAGGGCTCAAATTTACTGAAGTACTGTTACAATTCCATGACATTGGTCAAGTATGCAACCATTATTTTATCCTTGGCAACAAACCTTCCTTTCAACATCTAAAGCACTATATCGAATGGCACCAAAACAGTTAGAAGAATTAAATGTCTAGATTTGAGAATTGT
>NZ_WUQY01000237.1 GCF_009829085.1 Sphingobacterium bovisgrunnientis | reverse complement strand
ATCCCAAAAATATTTACATTACGATCATCTCCATCGAAAATTTCGTTGTCACCCCGGTGACATTTTTTCTCAACAAAGTTACGCAAATAGGAGTCGACTTTCGGTCTTGGTTTCATTTAATTCGATGCTTCATTTGCACTTTAGAAGTAACTTTCATAGGCGGAATTGAAATGGTTGAATGTTTCTGAAATAAAAATGTAAATTCAATATCATACTGAGATAGATCGATGTTAAGCATGTTTTATATTTCTTGGTATATTTTCGTAAATGATGTATTTCTTGTTATCAATATTGCATTAACCTTATCTCCTTCACTCGTCCATTT
>NZ_WUQY01000027.1 GCF_009829085.1 Sphingobacterium bovisgrunnientis | reverse complement strand
CAAATAAGACTTTGGCAACAAAGCACAAGTCTGTGAAGCCCGAAGCCCATTTGTCTTTAGCAAATGGGTAGTTCACTAAATAAACATAATTATCATGGTGACCCATATCTTTCACTTCATTCTAAAACAATAACGTAACTAATTTTAAAAATGGAAAAAGTATCAATATTTGATAATTTAATATACGAAAACGCAAGGCCAGCCATTCATGTTCTTTTAAATAATGAGAATACTAAAGAAGTTAGGATTGCCTTTCGTAAAAATCAAGAAATGAAAGCGCATAAATCGCCATATCCAATTGTCATTCATGTTATAGAAGGATGTATTGATTTTGGTGCCTTGAATGAAAGACATATTCTTACTAAAGGAACCCTAATAGCGTTACGGGCCTCAGCAGTACATGATCTAAAAGCAGTAGAAGATAGTATTGTAAGACTATCATTGAATAAGTCAGATAGTATTGAAAGGGTTGAGAAGATTGGAAGAAGTAATACAGAAATCTCGAATAAATAAAAATAACAAATATAAATACATTTACTTGTTACTATATACTCAGAGGGAGACAGTGAATAATTTACAGAAAAGAGGCTACATAAAGGACTTCTTAAATCCAGAGCATAAAGATATTATTTTATACTTCAAAAGATAAAGTACCAATAATCAGACATGGGAATATTTTCTAAAACATGTGAGTATGCTTTGAGAGCAATGTTTTATATAGCGCAAAGATCACATAATGGACAACGTTGCGGCATTAAGGAAATTGCAGAAAACATCCATTCACCAGAACATTTCTTGGCAAAAATATTACAAAAGCTTAGTAAAGAGGGCTTAGTACAATCTATCAAAGGGCCAAATGGAGGCTTTTACTTAGATTCGCACAGTTTAAAACGTCCTCTTGCAGATATTGTTATGGCTATTGAGGGGGAAGAGATTTTCAAGGGTTGCGGTATGGGACTCAGCTATTGTTCTGAAGAAAATCCATGTCCATTGCATAATGATTTTAAAAATGTTAGAAACAATATTACCCGGATGTTGAAGGACACTTCTATCGGACAATTCAATGATGAATTAATAAAAGGGCAATTAACACTAAATAAATAATTTTTTCACCCAAATAAAAGACATTTTTATCTTTTATTGTTTAATATAATACATACAATGACTAATGATCAAAAAGACATAGTAAAAGCGACTGTTCCCATACTAAAGGAGCATGGAGTATTATTGACTACCCATTTTTATACGCGTATGTTTGAACATAACCCCGAACTTAAAAATGTATTCAACATGGGGAATCAAAAAAATCACAAACAACAAACAGCCTTGGCTATGACAATATTAGCTTATGCCGAACATATTGACGATCCTACTGTGTTATTACCTGTTATTGACAATATCGGTCATAAACATACGAGTTTAGATATTCGGCCAGAACATTATTCAATTGTTGGCAAACATCTAATTGCATCTATAGCTGAGGTATTAGGAGATGGTGCAACGCCGGAATTACTGAATGCATGGAGAGTTGCTTATGAGGAGTTAGCACAATTAATGAGCGGGCATGAACAGAAAATTTATAATAATCACGTCAATAAAAACGGTGGTTGGACAGGATGGCGACCTTTTGTGGTAAAGAAAAAAATTAATGAGTCTACAGAAATAACTTCATTTTATTTATACCCTTCAGATAACGGCCCGGTAGCAGATTTCCAACCCGGACAATACGTAAGCTTACGTCTCTTCCTTCCCGAGCTAAATTTAATACAACCTCGTCAATATAGCATTTCCAGCTGTCCTAATGGCAAATATTATCGAATTTCCGTAAAACGTGAAACAGGCAATATTCATCCTGATGGCATGATAAGTAATAGATTACATGATTACATTAGTGAAGGAGACCTTGTAGATCTATCTTCACCTTCAGGGGTTTTCGTATTAAAACATGAAGATCTAAAACCAAAAGTCTTTATAAGTGGAGGTGTAGGGCAAACACCATTAATGGCCATGTTAGAAAATCTTATAAACCAATCAAACGCCAATGATAATCTCAAAATAACTTGGGTACACGGGTGCCGTAATGAGGCTGTACATGCTTTTAAAGATAGACTAGCGGAAATAACAAATCGTTACAATAATGTAGAGAAACATATTTTTTATGAGCAATTAATCAATCAAGAAACTTCTGTCCATCAAGGTTGGGTTGAGCTTTCTAAGATTAAAGACCAAGTTATAGACCAACGAGCAGAATATTATATCTGTGGCCCTGCGCCATTCATTTCAAAACACTATACATTTCTTATAGAAAATAATGTGCCGAAATCTGCGATTCATTTTGAAGAATTCGGACCTTCCAATTTACAAGTAAACTAATATTTAATTTTATCAAAATATTAAGAAGCTCATTTGAAACTTAATTATAATGAACTGCCTCAAGATAATTGGGGCAGCTCTTAATTAAATAATTTTTTTATTTTAGCAATCTCCTTTTTAAAAATAGAGATATCATTCTGCTAGTTTAGATTTTTGTTTACTTAAATAATTCTAATTTCAGCACTTTTATTACAAGCACATTATAGGGACACCTCACTTAATTGACTGCTTGGCATTTTATTCTTGCTTAGAACCTGAATCATTTTCTTTTGAAACAAGCATATTTTGATTTTTACTGAAAGCCCTTACTCATACTTAAGTTTAAAGTTCATTTTGAGACTTTCTATTTCTTTTTAATCGAAACTTTATGAATTTAAATACTTCGATCCATAATACTGATATTGCTGCAATTAAAATAGTAAAGCCTACTTCATGCAAACTTAAACTTCTCACT
Organism: Sphingobacterium bovisgrunnientis; assembly: GCF_009829085.1. GTDB lineage: Bacteria > Bacteroidota > Bacteroidia > Sphingobacteriales > Sphingobacteriaceae > Sphingobacterium > Sphingobacterium bovisgrunnientis. The sequence continues at coordinate 54,317 of NZ_WUQY01000027.1, read as the reverse complement.
TTAAAGAAATAAGCAAACGATGGAATGTATAATATTGAAAATAATAAAATCAGTGTAATGCCAATTACTAAAGGAAAGAGTTTGTTCTTGGTTTTTAGGCTCTCAAATAGACTATAGATGAAAGAGCGATTAACTAAACTCAAAAACACATTAGCGAAAATCATTGTTGCAAAAACCATAGATCTTGTAGACTGCTCATTATGATCGTTTTGTACAGCATATTGATAAACAAACAAAATGCCTAGTGTTATAAGGAGCCCTTGTATTATACTCATGCTTAATTCTTTCAAATTCAAGAAAGTATCTGTCATTCTACGTGGCTTTTGTGACATCGTCCCCTTTTCCATCGGTTCATTTTCATATACAATAGAGCACGTTGGTCCCATAATAAGTTCTAAAAATATAACATGTACAGGAGTCAGAATATGAGGATAAATCCACCCCAAAAGAAGAGGTAAAGATACAGTCAGTATTATTGGGATATGAATAGATATGATATACTGAATAGCTTTTTTAATGTTAGCATAAATTCTTCTTCCGGCAGCTATCGCAGTAATTAACTTACCTAAATCATCATTTGTAATAACCATTAAGGCAGCAGATTTGGCAATTTCTGTCCCTTTATTACCCATTGCGACACCTATATGTGCAGCTTTTAATGCTGGAGCATCATTTACACCATCACCTAACATGGCAACAATTTCACCATCTTCCTTCATCGCATTGACTGTTTGCAATTTCGCTTGCGGAAACATCCGTGTAAATAATGTTGTCTTTCGAGACAACGTGATAAGTTCCTCTTGACTTAGCTTAACGATATCTACACCATTTACGGCAGGCGTTTCATTCTTAATTCCAGCTTGCGCGGCAATAGCATTTGTCGTCTCGGCGTTATCCCCAGTTATTACTTTGACTTTGATTCCAGCCTCATATATCTTTCTGAATACATCTTGAATCCCTTTTTTAGGAGGATCATAGAATATTGTAAAGCCTAAAAACTCAAATTCATAATCCTGTTGATTGGAAAGGAACACATTCCCTTTAAAATCCGCCCTCCCAACTCCTAAGATGCGATAACCTTGTTCTCCAAAACTTTTTATTTTTTCTCGTAACACCTCCTTTTGCTGCTCTGAAAGACTTGCTGCTTCTAGGAGAGCCTCCGGGGCACCTTTGGCCGCGAGGATACGATTCCCAAATTTGTCCTCAAAAATATGCGTCATCATAGGGGGCCTCCCCTCCAAAGGATATTCATGAATCATATTAAAATCCTTTCGTATATCGGCGTTTGTGTATTGCTCATACACTTGGTGGATCGTAATTTCCATGGGATCAAAAGGAATTGGCTCACTGCTCCACATGGCGTAATTAATCAAATCGGAAATTTCGGGGGAATTAAATTCTGAGGCCTTAAAAACCTGGTTAGTTCTATAATCGTAAAGCAACGGAAGCTTCATAGAATTTTCAGTAATGGTTCCTGTCTTATCGGTAGATATTACTGTAGTACTTCCTAAGGTTTCAACAACACTGCTCCTTTTTATTACGATACCTTCTTTCATTAGCTTCCACGCTCCTAATGCCATGAAGGTGGAAAAAGCTAGCGGTATTTCTTCTGGTAAAATCGACATTGCAAGGGTTAAACCAGCTAATAGGCTTTCTATTAAATCACCTGAACGCCAATAACTATATCCCCATATTATAAAAAATACGATAACACCAACAGTGGCCATCCATTTTACGAATTTGGTAATCTGAATGTGCAAGGGTGAAGATTCTTCTTTAATATCTTGAATAGCTTGTCCTATTTTCCCAATATTTGTTTTACTTCCAATATGTTCAACTTGAATAACTGCCATACCAGACACAACTAAAGTACCACTATAAACTTCTCTTTCTTCGCTTTGTAAACTTTTAGATACAGAGTAACTCTCTCCTGTTAGAGATGCTTCATTTACAGAGAAGTCATTGCTGTATACTATTACACCGTCCGCGTTAATCATTTTTCCTTCCTCTATGATGTATAAATCGCCCACAGCAATTTCAGGTGTTGGTATTTCTTGAATTTCTCCATTCCGGATAACTGTACTTAATGGTTCGTTGAGTTTCTCAAGAGCTTGCAAGGCTTTCTTACTTCTATTATCCTGATAAAAAGATATTCCAGAGACTGCTACAATTGCACTTAACATAAAAAGCGCTTCTTCGAAATCCCCTACTATCAAGTATATTAAAGAGACTGCAAAAAGCAAAAGTAACATTGGTTCTTTTAAGATATCGAAAAGCAACGTATACCATGTTCCCTTCTTTACATCGGCAGGTTGGTTATATCCGAATTTATCTCTAGAATCATCAAGTTCTATCTTAGAAAGACCTGTTAAATTGGATGGAATGTTATAAGCCATAATATCGTTTAGGTAAAAACTAACATCAAACTATTGGTTAAAAATAATTCTTTATGATGTTGCGCCAAAAGGCTAAAAATAACATTTGGAAAAATAATTAAATTAACTTTAGTTTCACTAAAGTTAAATATAAATTTCTGAAAAGTGAATTAAATCCTAATCCGCTTTACGCCAGAAAAAAGTAATTTTAAAAAATGTATAAAGCGTATTTAAAGCGAGAATTCTCTTCTGCATATAACTTGCCATTATACACCTAAAGGTCTTTCCTTGTACATCCGACTTAGGGGCGGCTTATGAAGTTATAAATATAGTTAGTTAAGAAGCCTTATATAGCATAGCTAAAAGACTGATTTAATTATTTAAGGTGAATATGGCTTAAGTAGCATAAAATATTATTCCTTACTGCGTAAATAGAATTCACCTTGTTTAGGATTGAGATGAAAAAAAGGGCTTCAAATAAAATTGAAGCCCTTTTTATAGATAATATGAGTGATTATTACATCATACCGCCCATGCCGCCACCCATTGGAGGAGCACCTGCGCTACCAGTATTCTCTTCTGGTTCATCAGCCAATACACACTCTGTAGTCAATAACATAGACGCTACAGAAGCTGCATTTTCTAATGCTACACGAGAAACTTTAGTAGGGTCGATTACACCAGCACCAATTAAGTTTTCAAATACGTCTGTGCGTGCATTGTAACCGAAATCAGCAGAACCTTCTTTCACTTTTTGAACGATAACAGCACCTTCGATACCTGCATTAAAACAGATTTGACGTAAAGGCTCTTCGATAGCGCGTTTGATGATGTCGATACCAATGTTCTCATCTTCATTTTCACCACGTAAGTCTTTCAATGCCTCAGTAGCACGGATGAATGCAACACCACCACCAGCAACAATACCTTCTTCTACTGCAGCACGAGTAGCATGTAAAGCATCATCAACACGGTCTTTTTTCTCTTTCATCTCTACTTCAGTAGTTGCACCAACGTAAAGAACAGCTACACCACCTGACAACTTCGCTAAGCGCTCTTGTAATTTTTCACGATCGTAATCAGAAGTAGTTGTCTCGATTTGTGAACGGATTTGCGCAACGCGAGCTTTAATATCTTCAGCATTACCAGAACCGTTGATTACTGTTGTATTATCTTTATCAACAACAACTTTTTCAGCTTGACCTAAATCTTCTAAAGTTGCGTTTTCTAGTTTGTAACCTCTTTCTTCCGAGATAACAGTACCACCAGTTAAGATTGCAATATCTTCTAACATTGCTTTACGACGGTCACCAAAGCCTGGTGCTTTAACAGCAGCAACTTTCAATGAACCACGGATTTTATTAACTACCAAAGTAGCTAAAGCTTCTCCGTCAAGATCTTCTGCGATGATCAACAATGGTTTACCTGTTTGAACTTGTTTTTCTAAAATCGGCAACAACTCTTTCATGTTACTGATTTTCTTATCGTAGATCAAAATATAAGGGCTTTCTAATTCCGCTTCCATTTTGTCTGAGTTGGTAACGAAGTATGGAGATAAGTAACCACGGTCAAATTGCATACCTTCAACAGTTTTCACTTCTGTCTCAGTACCTTTTGCTTCTTCTACAGTGATAACACCATCATTACCTACTTTTTCCATAGCCTCAGCGATTAATGAACCGATTACTTCGTCATTGTTTGCAGAGATTGAAGCTACTTGTTTGATTTTATTGTTGTCTTGACCTACAGTTTGAGATTGCGTTTTTAAATTCGCAACTACAGCAGCGACTGCTTTGTCAATACCACGTTTTAAATCCATTGGGTTAGCACCAGCTGCTACAGACTTTATACCTGGAGCTACGATAGCTTGTGCCAATACAGTTGCAGTAGTAGTACCATCACCCGCTTGATCAGCAGTTTTAGAAGCCACCTCTTTTACCATTTGCGCACCCATGTTCTCGATAGCATCTTTCAATTCGATTTCTTTTGCTACTGTAACACCATCTTTAGTGATAGCCGGAGAACCAAATTTTTTCTCGATAATTACGTTACGACCTTTAGGACCTAAAGTTACTTTTACCGCATTAGCTAATGTGTCAACACCTTTTTTAAGTGATTCACGAGCTTCAACATTATATTTTACTTGTTTTGCCATTTTTAATTTTTTTGTTTTTCAAGAATTTGATTGTAAATGATTAAAATTCAAAATCTAGTCCTTATGAAGTAGAATTAATTAAAATAATTGTGATTAAAGAACTGCGTAAATATCAGACTCACGCATAATTAAATATTCTTTTCCTTCGTAAGTGATTTCTGTACCAGCATACTTACCGTACAAAACTTTGTCACCTACTGCTACAGTCAATGGTTCTTCAGGTTTACCTGAACCTACAGCAACTACAGTACCTTGTGATGGTTTTTCTTTTGCTGTATCTGGAATGTATAATCCAGAAGCCGTTTTCTCTTCTGCAGGAGCAGCTTCAACTACTACTCTGTCTCCGATAGGTTTAATATTTAATGCCATAATCTTATATAGTTTTTAATTATTATTATTTGTTTGACTATTATACAACATCAACTATGCCAAATCACTTTTGTCCATTTTCCTTGTCATTTTTTCATTTTAGCACTATAAATTGACAGTGTTATTGACTGACACGGTGTCACGATGACAGTGTATTGTTAACAAAAAAAGCCTTGCATTAAATGCAAGGCTCAAGTATCTTTTTAACTGCTATTAATTGCTTGAATCAGGAGAAGCTGTAGCAGGAGCTGATTGTTGTTGAGTCGGTGCTGTGTTCAAATTCAATTTAGGTGCTGTAGCAGGTGCTTCAATTTGATCAGATAAACTTCCTGATGAAACACTTCCCGAAGGACCTAAAATATTAATTGCTAAGCTGAAAACAATTAATAAAATTACTAATGTCCAAGTTCCTTTTTCTAAAAAATCGCCTGTACGTTGTACGCCCATCAAATTACTTCCACCTGCAAAACCTGATGACAAACCTCCACCTTTTGGGTTTTGGATCAACACGATTAGTGCAAGTAAAATACTAACGATAATAATTAAGACGATGAATAATGTAGTCATTTGTATGTATGCTTTTAATTATGAGTTCTTTTCTAATTCTTCAATTCGGTTTGCAAAATACGACTTTTTTTCTGGATATTTCAAAATTAATTTCTTGAATACCTCAATCGCCTTTAAATGCAAACCTTGATCAATATAAATATTAGCTAATGTCTCAGTTACTAAATAATAATTATCTTCTGCACTCTGTCTTGCCATATTTTCATTATTGATATTTTCTGGAGAAGGAGGCTTAATAATAGGATCCTTTTGAATAAATTTTTCAATAATTTCTGCCCCTTTTTTAGGCACAACAGGCACCAAGGGTTTCTTCTTAACTTCTTCGCTTAGTTTCTCTTCTGGATCTTGGAAATGAATAATATTTTCTTTGATCTGCTGATCCAAAATAGTTTCTTCTATTTTTGCGACATTGATAGTAGGTGTGGATTCAGCTAATGCTACACTCAAAGTAACATAGGGCTGGTAAGTATCAGCATGTTCCAATCGAGTTTTGTATAACCACCAACGAAAACTATACGGCATCAATTCGTCGTTATAGAGACTAACATCGTCTTTATCATCAACTTTTTCTATAGCTGATGTTACCAACTCTTCGGATTCACTTGCTAATTCAGACAATTCATCAGAAATTTCGTTTTCTTTATTTTCATAAGAATCAAAAACGAAATAATTTCCAGTAATTCCACCGACTTGTACAAGTCGATCTAATTCTAAAGCATCTTCACTCCTCTGCTCTTCAGAAGCTGTATCTTCTACAGGCTCTGTACAATCCAAAACATCTTCAGGTAACTCATTTTTTATATCGTCCTCCTCGATCTGTTCATTAAGATTACCTAATTCAACCGTTTCATAATTTACTGAATCATGTACTGCTTCCCCCAGTCCCTCAAGCTGATCAACTTGTGCAGCATTAAGCTCTTCTAGATCGCCCAAAGAACCAGCTACCTCTTCAATAGCTGAATCAGCCATCTCAACAGAGCTCATGGATTCCTCTGGAATCAATTGCTCATCCTTATCTATTTGAATTTGATCGACAGTTGGAAGAATTAGCGGTGAACTTTTTAAATTAATATCAGATTCTATTGGCTTATTTACATAGCTAAGCAACCAGCTCTCACTTTGTGCATAAAGCAAGGCTAATTCCTTATTTTGAGACTCTTGATTAATCAGTTTTTTACGACGTTCATAAGCAAAAATCAAAGGTTGTGAATATGGATATTTTAGTAACAAGCCCAACAATTCTTCTTCACTTAAGCGTGTAGGATCTAGTAATGCTTGTTTATATTGAGAATGATAAGAAGTATTCAAGGTAGCCATTGTATCCATTAATTACCAGTTAGCAAAAGCGCGATTGTAAATATCCTCAGTTAACATATCTATAATTTCCTTATTTAAATCAGCTTCAAAACGTGTAACATCTGAGCCTGGAAATTCTTTAAACTGAGAAAAACTATCTTCAAAATCACTTTCCCCAGTCTGATCTAACTTATTGGTGTATTTTACTTTAATAGTTATTGTTAGTCTACTGTTTTGAGCACGATCGTTATTTCCTGCACCAACAGAAGCAGGTGTGATGGTATATCCTGTAATTGTTCCTTCGAAAATCGCATCGCCATCAGCATTAACTTGACTTAATGTAGATTGCGTACGGATACGTTCTTTCAATCTTTCTGTTAGATTTTGGCTTAATGTGGTATACACCATAGGCGCCAAGTTCTCGAAATATAGAACCGAATAAGTCTTCATGTCCTTGGGAATCGATCCTCCTGTAAAACTATATATACCACAGCTCACTGTCAACAGACTCAAAAACGCGCATATTACTACTTGCAATTTTAATCGAATACGATACATAAATGATAGTTCTATTCTAAGTTTAAGTCTTTAATTTTTCTATACAAAGTTCGCTCAGAAATGCCCAATTCTTGTGCTGCAGCTTTACGCTTGCCTTTGTGCTTTTTTAGTGCTTTTTTTATAAGATCAGATTCTTTATCCACTAAAGATAATGATTCTTCGACTTCTTCCGCATCCTGTGTGTCTAATGATACATAATTAGATGAAGAAGATTGGTTATTTGCCGATGGATTATGAATAATCGTTGGTGTCACTCCCATTTCTTCATGAGCAAACAATTGCGCTGGCACCGGTTTTACTTCATTGTAGAGCTGATTGATATATTGCGAATTTTCATCGAAAGAAGATGGATTAACCCCATTTTGAAGCAATTCTACCACCAATTTCTTTAAATCGACCATATCTTTTTTCATATCAAAAAGAACTTTGTACAGAATATCTCTTTCAGAAAAGTCTTCTTTTGATTGATCTTTGACGAACACAGGTAATGAAGACTGTGAAGGTTCTACTGGAATATAACGACTTAAAATTGCCGCATCCAATGTTCTTTCCTTTTCTAAAATAGCAATTTGCTCCGCTACGTTTTTCAATTGGCGTACATTACCTGGCCATGAAAAGTTTGCTAACAATTCCTGTGCCTCAGGTGTTAATTGCACACTTGGTGTTCTGTATTTATCTGCGAAATCCACAACAAACTTTCGAAAAAGTAAAAATATATCTTCTTTACGTTCACGAAGTGATGGAATACGCAATGGAACTGTATTTAGTCGGTAGTATAGATCTTCTCTAAATTTCCCTTTTTGCACCGCATTATAGACATCCACATTTGTTGCTGCTACGACACGTACATTTGTCTTTTGGACTTTAGAAGATCCGACACGAATATATTCACCAGATTCTAGAATCCGCAACAAACGTGCTTGCGTATTCAATGGCATTTCACCTACCTCATCCAAAAAGATAGTACCACCGTCTACAACTTCAAAATATCCTTTGCGTGCTTCGTGTGCACCCGTGAAAGAACCTTTCTCATGACCAAATAGTTCAGAGTCAATTGTTCCTTCGGGAATAGCGCCACAATTCACCGCGATAAAAGGCCCATGCTTACGCGCACTCAATTGATGTATAATATGCGAAAAAACTTCTTTTCCTGATCCACTTTCACCCTGAATCAGAACAGATATATCCGTCGGTGCAACTTGTCTCGCAATATCAATAGCACGATTAAGCAACGGTGAGTTACCAATAATACCAAATCTATTTTTGATGTTTTGAATATCCAAAGTAACTTCCCCCTATTAATTAGTCAACAATTTTACCTTTTAATGTAGCAGATGTACAGCTTTCGCCGATTACATTTACATAATCACCTACTTTGTAACGAGGGTCCACAGGAAATACAAGCATTGCATTCTGATCGTTACGACCGCAATAATCTAGATCTGAACGTTTAGAAAAACCTTCTATTAGAACTTTATGTACTTTACCAACATGTTGGGTCATACGTTCTAAACTGTGAATTTGCTGCTTATCAACTACTTCAGTAAGTCGTCTTTTCTTCACTTCCTCAGGAATATCATCTTCGTAGCGTTTTGCCGCTAAAGTCCCTGGACGTTCCGAATATGCAAACATATATGCGAAGTCATACTTCACATAGTCCATCATAGATAATGTCTCAGCATGTTCTTCTTCTGTCTCCGTACAAAAACCTGTGATTACGTCGGTAGAAATAGCACAATCTGGCATAATACGACGAATCGCATCAACACGCTCCATATACCATTCTCTATCATATGTACGGTTCATAATCTCCAATACACGTGAATTACCTGATTGTACAGGTAAGTGAATATACTTACAGATGTTTTCATATTTCGCCATCGTGTACAATACCTCATCGGTAATATCCTTTGGATGAGAAGTAGAAAAACGAATGCGCAATTCAGGACTTACCTGAGCAACTAATTCCAATAAGTTCGCGAAATTAATAGTCTGTAAAGGCTCTTGTCCTTCCTCTACTTTTGGGGTGTATTTGTATGAGTCAACATTTTGACCCAATAAAGTTACTTCTCTATAACCTGCATTGAATAACTCTTGTGCTTCCTTCACAATAGAAACCGCATCACGGCTGCGCTCACGACCACGTGTAAACGGAACTACACAGAATGAACACATATTATCACAACCACGCATGATTGATATAAATGCCGATACGCCATTCGAATTCAAACGAACAGGGCTAATGTCTGCGTAAGTTTCTTCGCGTGATAATAAAACATTGACTGCCTTATTACCATCTTCTACTTTATTAATTAAGTTAGGAAGATCGCGGTAAGCATCAGGGCCTACAACTACATCTACTAATTTCTCTTCTTCTAAAAATTTAGATTTTAAACGTTCGGCCATACAACCCAACACACCTACTACCAGACCTGGGTTTTTAGCTTTGGCAGCTTCGAATTCTTTCAAACGTTTTCTAACACGTTGTTCTGCATTCTCACGAATAGAACAAGTATTAATAAACACTACATCAGCTTCTTTGTAATCTTTTGTAGTTTCGAATCCTTGATCAATTAAAATAGACGCTACAATCTCACTATCAGAGAAATTCATCTGACATCCGTAACTCTCAATATATAATTTTCTACCATCAGCTTTCCCTGTAGGAGCAAGCTCCACTGCTTCACCTTGGCGAGCCTCGTCGTGCGTTTTAGTAGTATGCAATAAATCTAACATAGCTTAATATAAAAGACTACAAAGTTATAAATAATATTTCACAATGAGTGACAGTTTGTCAGAAGGTTTAACACTTATTATGTAAAAATAATGTACAATTAATCAAAACAAATTACCTTAGTACAAGAATAAAAAATTACATGAGAATAGCTGCAATAGACCTTGGTTCGAATACTTTTCATTTGTTAATAGCGGAGTACAATTCCAGCCAAATTGATATTATTTACAAGACGAATAAACCTGTTCGACTAAGTGAAAATATCACACAATACAACCGTATCATCCCTGCTGCATTTGAGCGTGGAAAAGCATGTTTGGAGGAGTACAAAACTATAATGGACGAGTTTAAAGTAGAAAAAATGCATGCGGTGGCAACTTCAGCAATTCGTAGTGCTACAAATGGCCAAGAATTTATCGAGCAAGTAAAACTCTCTACGGGAATAGAAATACAAATTATTTCTGGTCAGGAAGAAGCCTCTCTTATTTATGAAGCCGTAAAAGTAAGCGGTGCGATTGACGGGAGAACGTTGATTATGGATATTGGTGGCGGGAGCACAGAGTTTATATTTTGTGATGAAAATAAGGCCTATTGGAAAAAAAGCTTTGATATAGGAGCAGCACGATTAATGCAAAAATTTTGGACAAATGATCCTATTTCAAACGGTGAGTTGAAAACACTACACGAATATTTAGATGAAACTTTAAGAGAATTAGTTGAATTCAATAAAGGTTTTAAGGCTCGAACGCTAGTAGGTTCAGCAGGCGCATTTGAAACCTTTTTGGAGATGTCTGATTCATCCATCTCAAGTACTAACTTAAAAAGCGCAACACTAAACATAAATCAATACAAGAAATTGAGTGAGAAACTTAAGCTTTCCACACACGAAGAGCGAACTCATATGCCCAATCTTATTCCTTTACGCGTAGATATGATTGTGATGGCGTGTGTGCTAACAGATTATATTTTAAATGAATTAAAAATTCAAGATTTACGCATGACGACTTATGATTTAAAGTACGGCGTATTGCACAAAATTGTAAATTAATAGCACAAAAAAGCGTTGGAATTCCCAACGCTTTTGAATCTTTAGCATAAGCTAACAATATTATAAACCAGCTTCTTTCTTAGCTGCTTCTTGCATTTTTTTACTTGCAACAATAACAACCTCTACACGACGGTTTTCAGCACGTCCAGCATCTGTATCATTTGATGCTATAGGCTCTGCAAAGTTTTTACCTTCAGTTCTAACGCGTGAACCAGCTAAACCTTGAGACACTGCGTAATCTCTTACTGCTTTAGCTCTTGCTTCTGACACTTTTTGGTTTGCAGATAAAGAACCTACATTATCTGTGTGACCTAAAACTAAAATTTCAGTATCTGGCTCTTTGTTTAATGTCTCTACTAATTTTGCAACATTTGATTTAGCATTGCTTTTTAAAGCAGAACTGTTGAAATCAAATAAAATACCAGAATCGAATTTCACCAAAATACCTTCACCAACTTGCTCTACTTCAGCACCAGCTACAGTATTTTCGATTTCTTTAGCTTGCTTATCCATTTTCTTACCGATCAAAGTACCAGCAGCACCACCGATTACAGCACCAGCAATAGCACCTACAGCTGTATTACCTGCTTTATTACCAATCAATGCACCTATACCAGCGCCAGCTGTTGTACCAATAACCGCACCTTTAGTTGTGCTGTTTGTATTTTGGATAGTTTCACAACTTGCTAACAACATCGCAGAAGTGGCTAAAGATAGACCATAAACTGCTAATTTTCTATTCACTTTCATAATCTTATATTCTAATATTCTAATCTTGTATTTATTATACTATACACTATACAAAGCTAATGCCAATTAGTTTTAAAAGACAATAAAAATATTTAAAAATTAATTCTGAGTTGGAATATCTAGTTTTGGCAACTTTTCCGGAGCAGGTCGACCTTTAGTATCCCACTCCTTAAATGATTTTGTAATATAATTTAACAAATCATATTGACCCCAGCTTGTTGCTTGCGCATGACCGGGTCTATACAATTCCATGAAATGCTCTAAATCTTGACCTTCTAATCCTGTAGTGGATGAAACAATCGTTTTGTTGAAAATTCGATCAATTGCGATTGCGTCTAATTCTCTATCCATGAATTTTTCAAAGCGTTTCATGTTTTTAGCTTCACGCCCAAATAGATTATACAAAGCTGTGGCTGGACTCCCTAAATAAGTACCAACAGAATTTTTACCTCCGTTATAAATTCCTTTTTTAGAATAATCGCGCAAGATGTCCTCCATTTCTTGCTGACGTGTCCGACGAGCCACAACTACCTCTTCAATACTTAATCCTGGTTGCATCTCCAATACAATATCTTCCATCGTATAAAGTACAGTCTTTAAAGGACCATACCCAACTTTGGTAAAAGATAGACTATCTCCGATAGCTGCTTCAATATAAAATACCCCAAAATTATTAGTCGTAACCGCGCGTTTAGTACGCAAATTGGTCACGTTTACATCCACAAGACGTTTCCCGTCATTTTTTTCCAAGATAATCCCAGATACTTTAGGCAAATCAGAAACCTGTGCTTTTACTAGTTGAAATAGTATAAGCAGTGGAATCATTAAAGTAATTTTTTTAAAATTTATAATCATTTGCATCTAAAGTAAACAAATATTGGACTACGTTTTGTTAAAAAGTATTAAAGAATCCGTGAAATTTTATTTATAAGGATAGAAAACAAAATTTGCACCTTCGGGCACTACCACGAAAAGACACATAAAATCTTCCGATTTTTTGTATGTTTTTTCAAAACTTGATTTTTTATAATTCTTAATTACACCGCGCTCTACAAATTCTTCAAGTGAAGATGCATAAATAGACCAATTTGTATTTAATTCATTTCTATCGAGAATTATTTCACCCAATGAAACTTCGTGTTGTGTCGCTATAAATATTGGAAATAAGGTGTAACCTTCGGCTACCATTTCTGTTGAAATTTCCTTGATAGATTCGCTATAAAAATCCAAATCAACTTTCAGACTTTGTAAAGGACTACTTTTTTTAGGCTCCTGTCCCTCTTCCCCTGAATTTGCTGCTGATAATAAATCTGATAAATCCATATTATCTCAATTTTAATAAAACCACATTTTCTACGTGTTGTGTTTGTGGGAACATGTCCACAGGCTTGATGCGTACAACATCATATTTTGCGGCAAGAATTTCCAAATCACGAGCTTGTGTAGCCGCATTACAACTCACATAAACTACTTTTGGCGCTTCCATTTCCAAAATACGGTTTACTACATCAGCGTGCATACCGGCTCTTGGTGGATCTGTGATGACTACATCGGGGTTTCCATGTGCAGCAATAAATTCCGAAGTCAAAACATCCTTCATATCTCCAGCATAGAACTTGGTATTGTTAATACCATTGATCTGTGAATTGATTTTCGCATCTTCAATTGCCGTAGGCACGTATTCAACACCGACAACTTCTTTCGCTTGACGTGCCACGAAATTGGCAATAGTACCAGCTCCAGTATATAAATCGTAAACCAACTCGTCGCCTTTTAATTCGGCAAAATCACGTGTGATTTTGTATAACTCATAGGCTTGAGCAGAATTTGTTTGATAAAAAGATTTTGGCCCAACTTTAAATTTCAGACCTTCCATTTCCTCATAGATAAAGTCACGACCTTTGAAAGTATGAATATCTTGATCAAAAATGGTGTCGTTACGCTTCTGATTAATGATATATAATAATGAAGCTATTTCTGGGAATTTCTCCGCAATAAAGTTCATCATTAATTCTACTTGACCTTCTTCTGGATAAGCGAATACCACGACTACCATCACTTCTCCTGTAGAGGAAGTACGGATTATTAGATTGCGTAAAGCGCCTTCGTGCTGACGCAAATCATAGAATGACATGCCTTGCTCAATCGCAAAATCACGAACCGAATTACGAATATTATTCGAAGGGTCTTGTTGCAAAAAGCAATGATCAATGTCCAAAATTTTATCAAAACGACCAGGAACATGGAAGCCCAAAGCATTTAGATCTTCTGGTTGAACCTCTTCGTCACGATTAGTTAACCATCTTTTATTGGAGAAAGTATACTCAAGTTTGTTGCGGTAATATGTCGTTTCCGCAGAACCTAAAATTTCTTCCATGGAAACTGTGTCCACTTTTCCAATACGAGTCAATGCATTATCAACAGACTGTTGCTTAAATTTTAACTGCGCATCATAACTCATGTGTTGCCACTTGCAACCTCCACAAACACCAAAATGCGGACAGAAAGGCTCGATGCGATAAGGAGATGCTTGATTTATGTTTGTTACACGACCTTCTGCAAAATTCTTTTTCTTACGTTGCAATTCTACATCAACGACATCACCAGGAATAGCTTTTTCGATAAAAAGCACCAATTCCTCATGTCTTCCTACACCTTTACCCTCTTCAGCAATGTCGAAAATCTCAATATTTTGAAGTTGTTTTTTTTCTTGTGGTATTCTTCTGCCCATAGGGTACAAAAATACACTTTTTAATCACAATTTGGAACGTGATAAATAGCTCTACTAAGCGATTGTTGCCTGAACTAAATAAGGCAATATTTCTTTTTGGAAAGAAATGAAATTTTTGCGTACATCAGCTTCTGTCACTGCGGTAAATGCAAATGAAAAAACGATGTTTTTACTTGATTTTATTAAGAATGTTAACTTTTCTTCTGAAATAGTCGAGCCTATGAGTTCATTTTTAATAAAAGAACTTAACAGTAAAAATTCCAGATCGTCAGAAAGCGTTTTTAGGAACTCTTGCGCATTGGTAGATTCTCGAATAAATTCCCAGCCAACAAACTCGTTGCAAACCGTATATGTGACACGACTTACACGGAGAATCGTTTTACCCAAAAAAACAGATAAGTCTAAATCCTTTGTTGGCGTATTTAGGATATCTTCAACATTCTCCCGAATATAATCCATTAATACTTCATGAAGTATAAGCTCTTTGGAAGGAAATATTTTGTAAAATGTAGCTTTGGAGATACGCGCCTGCTTAGCCAATTCATTAACACTAGTCTTGTTGTAACCATATTTGCGAAACAAATCACGAGCCGCTTTTTTTATCGTTAAAACTACATCTTCTTGATTCATATCAATTTGTTATCACGTATAAATTACCGCTTTTACGGACTTGATAGCGTCTTAAAGAACACTCGGCTAAGTGTATAGGTGAACCATCCAATAATAACCATTTGGCTCCAGTCGACGGATCTACAATTTGTAGACCTTCTACCTCTACTTTGCTATTTGCGGATTCGGGCATGGTGCTACATCTGTCATAGGCAAGAACACCATTGCCAGAATTGAAAACAATCAAACCGCAACCGCCTCCATTTGCATAAGTCCAGGAGCTGGGAGCTGTTAATTCAAGGCTTTTTTCTAACGATAATGTCTCGTTTACTACACTATTTAAAACAACATTGCATCCTCCATCTTTGCAACTACTTAAAAGCAGTATTAAAATCAAGCATGCAATACTGTTTATATTTTTAATCATCTAAATGATTTCTGTTTCAAATTGGGATAAGAAACGTGTATCGTTCTCCGAGAACAAACGTAAATCCTTAATCTCGTATTTCAAGTTGGTTATACGTTCGATCCCCATACCAAAGGCAAAACCTGAATATTTCTTGCTGTCGATACCGCAGTTTTCCAACACATTTGGATCTACCATACCGCAACCTAAAATTTCAACCCACCCAGAACCTTTACATAAGTTACAACCAGCACCTTTACAGATAGAACAAGAAATATCCATTTCTGCTGAGGGCTCTGTGAACGGGAAATACGACGGACGGAAACGTACTTTAGTTCCCTGACCATACAACTCTTGCACGAAGTGAAATAAGGTCTGTTTCAAATCAGCGAAAGATACATTCTCGTCTACATACAAACCCTCTACTTGGTGGAAGAAACAGTGCGCACGCGCGGAAATAGCTTCATTACGGTATACACGTCCTGGCATGATAGCTCTGAAAGGTGGTTTACCAGCCTCCATCAAGCGTACTTGCACAGAAGATGTATGGGTACGCAATGCAATATCATTTCCATCTTGTTTTTTGATGAAAAATGTATCTTGCATATCACGAGCTGGATGCTCCGGAGGGAAGTTTAAGGCAGAGAAATTATGCCAATCATCTTCAATCTCTGGACCCTCCGCTACAATAAACCCTAGTTTTTTGAAAATCTCTACTATCTCTTTGCGCACTAGCGACAGGGGATGACGAGATCCTAATTGAAAACCTTCACCTGGTAGGGTTAAATCTTCTTCTTCGCGTTTATGAACTTTTGCAGAACCAGCAAACTGAGCCTGAGAATCTTGAAATTTAGCCTCTGCTAATTGTTTAAATTCGTTCAACACTTTACCCAAAACACGTTTCTCTTCTGATGAAACAGTTTTAAATTCTTCAAACAACTCTTTGACTATGCCTTTAGAAACTAAAAATTTTAATCTGAAATTCTCTACATCCGCAGCAGATGCAGGCGTAAATTGCTCAATTTCTTCGGTATACTGCGCTATTTTATCTTGCAACATAATGGCCAAAGATACGGCAAAAATTAAACTTTTAATGAAAGGTTACTCAAAAATATTCCTTCTATTAAAAAGGCAAACCGTCGTCTGTTTCATTCTCTGTGAAATCTACAGTTTGCTCTTGTGCTTGATTGTTGGTTGCAGCAGAAGTATTTGTATTGGTGGTTGAGGTTGTGTTATTATTTGTGCTTTCAAAATCTGATTTTCGACCTAATATATTAAAGCTCTCCGCTACGATTTCAGTGGTATAGCGTCTAACTCCTTCCTTATCTTCATAGGAACGTGTACGCAGTTTACCTTCAATATATACTAATCTTCCTTTAGTTAAATATTTGGCAGCCACATCAGCTAATCCCCGCCACATAACGATATTGTGCCATTCAGTTTGTTCGACTTTCTTTCCATCTTTATTAAAAGTTTCGGAGGTAGCTAATGGAAAACTTGCAACACTTACATTTCCTTCCAAATAACGTAATTCTGGATCTTTTCCCAAATGACCCACCAAGATAACTTTGTTAACGCTCGACATAATAATTCAGTGTTTTAATTGATTAGTTTTACAAAATACTTATTAATAAAAGAAAAAATAAGCTTGTGCTTAGCTAATTTATCTAAATTATCTGAATTATAATAATTCCACGATGGATTTTTTTTGACAAGATGCTTCTCATCTACAACACGATAAAATCTAGCGTAGATATTTTGATGACTCAAAATATGTTTAATCGGAAGACCAATTGGTGTAATTTCCGCGCCTTCAAAATGCGTTTTATAGGCCTCCAATTGTTGCAAATCACTTATTTCAATCTCTTGGTCGGTTTCAATTAAAGGGAATTCATACATATTTGCCCATACATCATCTTCACCGCGTTTGGTAAATACATAAGCTCCGTCCTTTTCGATTACGAAATAATTGAAATAGCGATTACGACTTGGTTTTCCTTTTGTCTTTATAGGTAGAGAAGCAACCCAATTTGTACTGCAAGCCACACAATCGAGACGCAGCATACAATTTTGACAATTTGGGGCTTTAGGTTTACAAACGGTAGCCCCAAAATCCATAATTGCCTGATTGTATAATCCGGGAAATTTGTCAGATATAACTTCATTAGCGATAGTAAGGAATTGCCTTTTACCTGCGGTGGAATTAATTGCTGTGTCAATTCCAAAATAGCGTGCCAGCACCCGGAAAACATTTCCATCCAAAACAGCTTTTTTTTGATTAATAGAGAATGAAGAAATGGCTGCTGCGGTATATTCTCCTACACCTGTAAGTGTGATTACATCCTCATACTTTGATGGAAAAACACCATCAAATTCAGTCATGACCGCTTTGGCAGCTTTATGCATATTCCGTACACGATAATAGTATCCTAGACCTTGCCATAAGCGCAAAAGATCCTCTTCATCTGCTTGCGCAAAATCTTTTACAGTTGGATATGCCTCCACAAATTTGTAAAAATACGGCATACCTTGTTCGACACGTGTTTGTTGTAAAATAATCTCCGACAACCATATAATATAGGGATTATTTGTCTGTCTCCAAGGTAGATCGCGACCATTTTTTCTATACCATTCAATCAACTGATCTGCTAACGTCATAAAACAAATATGGAGATAATTTAACAGTTTTTAACAACAACCTGTTGATTGTCAACAACAACAAGTTGACTATTAATCAAATAATTTTGTAATTTTGCAAGCATTCTTTTGTAAAACAAAACGATTAAACAATAACTAGTAAGGGAGAAGTATGTTTAAGAAAAAATCTGCTATACAAATTAGTATAGAAGGAAATAAGGACAAGAGTATAGAAATACCTACAATATTGTTAAAGTATTGGAGGCAAATCTTTGTATCTGTATTAGCAATTATAGTAACGCTAATAGGATCTATAGCTTATGTAGCCGCAATTAAAAAGACCGAAGACGTAAGTGCAAAGTATGAAGCTGCATTAGATAAAATAAATCAAAAAAATAAGAAACTAAATTCTTCACAGCAAGAAACACAGCAGGATATAATAGAAGCCAAAAAGTCTTTTATGAAAATTGATTCTACGATTGAAATCATTAATGGTAAAATGAAAAAACGTGGTATAAATACAAAATTGGCTTTTGAAAATACAGGTGGGCCTATTGAGAAAGATGAAGAAAATATAGCTTTATTAAGTGAGTATTATAATGAGTTATTGTTGAATGTAGAAAAGAAAATTGCAAGTATACCATTAGGTAAGCCCCATCATGGGCAAATTACATCACGTTATGGATACCGTGCAAATCCTTTTACTCGTCGTGGACGTGAAATGCATTCAGGTATTGATTTTAAAGGAAGAATGGGTGACCCTATCCGTGCTACTGCAGATGGAGTTGTTTCGTTTTCGGGCTACGAAGGTCAATATGGTTATGTTGTTAAAGTAAAACACAAACATGGCTACGAAACGCGCTATGCACATTTGGTACGAACACAAGTGAAAAAGGGACAACGAGTAGACGCTGGGGCAGTAGTTGGATTACTTGGCAATACAGGTCGTAGCACTGGACCACATTTGCATTATGAAATCCTTAAGGACAACAAAAAGATTAATCCAGAAAAATATTTCGAGTTATAAAAATCACAAAGCAGCCAATGGCTGCTTTTTTGTTAAAATATTATCTCAATGATTTAATTTAATTTCAACATATTTGTTGAAATTAAATTTCGCATGAAAAGATTTCTAGCACTAACATTTTTATTGGCAATAGGTTTATCTGGATTTTGCCAGTTACAAACATTCAAGATTGATTATAAATTTCTAATTGATTCATCCCTATTTCAACTAGATGCTGATGAGATGGATGAACAGCAAAAGATGTTAATGACAACAGCATCATTGCTATTAGCATTTCAAGATGGAGATAAACCCGTTGCTCAGGTTTGGGTAAATAAAGATTTTGTACGTTCTAAAACGAATTTATATGGTGAAAACTATGAAATCACTAACAAAGTAAATAATGAAAGTATTTTCATTTACCCTGAAATTCAACAATATTATATAAATACTACACCTGAAGATAAAGTATTAGACTTGGGTGAATCGATTAAACTTGCCTCTGAATTGCCTATTGAATTCATTGAAAATCAAGTAAGAACAATTAGTGGATATAGTTGCAAGTTAGCCGTAATTACAGCAGTAGAGGATGAAGAAACCCAAGCTAAAATACATGTATGGTATACTGAATCATTGCCTCCAGTGTATTGGGGAGAATATGCATATCTTAAAAATATTCCAGGAGCAGCATTGGAAATTTCTACATCAGGAATAGGCATTCAGGCATCAGAAATTCAGCTCGAAGCGGATTTGAACATATTTACTATCCCCCAAGAGTATACCCAAATCGACACGCCAATTGCTTCGGAAATCTTCTCATTTGGTGATGATGAATTTGATGAGTCTGAGAAATATAAAGAATTCTATCTAAATGACTCTCTTTCAGCATTTTTTGATGAAGACCTTCAATTATATGGTATTAAAGAGAGTGATGGCGATACACTGATAACGGCACAATTTACTAATATCAGCCCATTTGAAAATGGTCTAGCCATTGTATCAAATGAAAATAATGAATATGGAGCTTTAGATTTACAATTTAAACCTATTATACCACTAGAATATGAGTCTCTTAACTTTAACAGTGAAGATCAAACATTT
Organism: Sphingobacterium bovisgrunnientis; assembly: GCF_009829085.1. Lineage (GTDB taxonomy): Bacteria > Bacteroidota > Bacteroidia > Sphingobacteriales > Sphingobacteriaceae > Sphingobacterium > Sphingobacterium bovisgrunnientis. The sequence goes on along the minus strand of NZ_WUQY01000027.1, from coordinate 33,975 downwards.
ATATTTTCTAAAAATGGAAAATATGGAATTCTAAGCTCAACTAATAATATTATTATTTCAAATGATTACGATTTTATCTCTTTTTTCAATAACAATAAAGCAATTGTAAGTAATGGAGATTTTTACGGAATTATTAATAGAGAAAATGAGGTTATTGTTCCTCTAGAATATGAGAATATAACTGAAGTTGTTGGTGATTATTTTGTTGTATTCACATCCAATGATGGATGTATTCTCTATACTTTAAAAGGTATTAAAAGAGCTTCATATGATTATATATCTAGCGCTTTTGCCGATGATATTTTTATTGTAATGGCGAATGGAAAATACGGGTATATAAATGGTGAAGGTAAGGTGATTATTCCAATTATCTATGACTATGTGAGTTCATTTTCGGATGGAATAGCTTCAGTATTACCTGCAGATTCAGATACTCCAGTTATCATTAACACAAAAGGAGAAATTGTACCAGAGTAATTTTTGTACTTTTGGTCAATGAAACAATCTTTTGAGATAAACACGCTACACAGGGGTAGATATATGCTTAGTTTTTTTTCGCTGTTGATTTTTGGTGGAATTATTTCATCACAAATACCAGCAACTGAAATAGCTAAAGTTGTAATTATACTATTTACAATTCCAATCATTCTGTTTTTATCAGTAAAATGGAGTAAAAATAAATCTGTATGGGAATTGACTGATGATGAGTTGCTTATTCACTTCGCAAATCGCACTGACAAATATCTGATGAAGGATATAGATCACATAAAAAGCCTAACGCGCTCAGGAGGTAATTTATATGTAATTCATTTCCTTAAAAAATATCCAAAGCGATACTGGAGAAATAAATTGTTTGCATCTGATGATGACAACTCATTATTACACGAGGCATTGACAGCGCACTCTGTGGAATATTATAAAATGTAAAAAAGCCTTTTGGCTTTTTTACATTTTACTATTTCTTAAACGTCCATTGGACATAATTAATATTCTTATCAACAGCTAAATATTTGCGCTCGTAATACGTTTTGATTGACAAAACATTGTCTACCAAATCCGATTTGTACAAATCTGTAGTCTCTTTAAATTTTGTAAGGCCTAAAGCTTCAATCTGCTCTAAAGTATAAGCATAAAACCCGTCATTATCGGTTTTCAAGTGCATAATCCCATCTTCTTTTAAAAGAAATTTATAACGTTCTAAGAAGTTAGGATTTGTTAAACGTTTTTTCTCACGGCTATCTTGTGGTTGTGGATCAGGGAAAGTAATCCAAATTTCTGAAACTTCATTCTCCGCAAAATGCGATAAAATAGTTTCAATCTGAATACGCAAGAAGCCAACATTCTTAATTCCTTCTTCTAATGCAGTTTTAGCACCGCGCCAAATACGATTACCTTTATAATCTATCCCAAGAAAGTTATACTCTGGGAACATCTTCGCAAGATTAACCGTATACTCCCCTTTTCCGCAAGCTAATTCCAAAATAACTGGTTTATCATTACCAAAGAATTTGGAAGCCCATTGCCCTTTATATTCAAATCCTGCATCCAGTTGCACTACATTTTCAAACGTGGCTACCTCTGCAAACTTTCTTAATTTATCCTTACCCATAACATTTATTAAGCCGCAAAAATAACCTTATGTTTGCAGTTATTCAACTATTTAGCATGTAATTTATAAGAAGTACCTATTGAAAAGCATATAAATTAAAAAATCCCTTTGTTAAAGGGATTCAATATTTTAAAATGCAAGATCTAATACGTTTCACTGTCGGGAGGAATACCAAAGTTGACTGTGTCTTGTTCTTCAATGGGTTTTATATTTTTATGCTTCTTCTTTGATTTTTTAGGACGGATATAATCCGCAATCTTACCAACAAAAGAATTCACTTTATCCTTGTTAATTTGCCCGACAGCGCCTTCAGATGCCAATAAAACCAATGACTTTTTAAGCCAGCCACTATTTTTTAACAAAGTACTATTTAATACTAATGGAAGTGCAAGCTTCGTAACTTTGGTTAACCAATCAGATTTTCCATCCGAAATATCTGCATGACTTTTATCTTTTCCCAAAGAAGAAAATAATCCTTTGACAAGACTTACTCCTGGAAGGTTTGAAGCTACTGCTCCAACTATGCGCGAAGGGGTTTGAACTTTATTTTTGAGAATTTTATATTGATCACCTAAGTAAAGCTCTTGCTCTCTTCGCAATCTACTAAGACGGACTAGCTCGCTTTTGAGCTCTTCAGCGTTATTAATATTTACTTTCATGATCTACTTCCTTTTCAAAAATATCCTTTACTGTAGTACTAGATCCCTCGGGAGCTTTGTATTCTTCCTTGTGCTGTGCTTCTTCGCGTTCCATTTCTGCGATGAAATCTTCTTCTTCATTCCACTTTCCAAGAAACTTTTTAATGGTCAAATCCATAAATTTAGCTTCTAACTTTGGTTCCACAGCACGAACAATCAATAGAAGGATTAAAAAGATTCCTCCTGTAACTAAAAAGCCAAGCGAATAGCTTCCCAATAACTCTCCCAACCAAAATCCTAAAGCTAACGACCAAAAGAAAATAATCGCCATGACAAGTCCCAGCTTCGATATATCCAGCACAATCGCTCCGATAATACGCGATGATTTGGAAATAGCTTTTAGCTTTAATATTTCCAGTTGTGTATCTAGGTATTCTTTTGACTTTTGAAAACTACCCGAAAAGGAAAATTTTTGTTCTTCCATCCATTAATTTATTATAAGCGAGAATTGTAGCAACATTTCTCGCTTTTATGATTATTAATTACAGAATTGCTAGTTACGCGTGTTCTACGATTTCATCGTCAATAATTTCTTCTGCCTTTGCTGCTTTAGATTTTACAGAAGCTAATACTTTTTCTTTTAAATCATTTAATTGATCGATTTGTTGCTCTGCACGCTCTTTGATCGCGTCTGCTAAATCAGCCAAAGAATCATTAATTTTATCGCGAGTCTCCGAACCTTTCTCTGGTGCAAACAATAATCCTAAAACTGCACCCGCCGCTAAACCAGCTAATAATGCTGTAACTACTTTTCCGCTGTCTTTCATTATCCGTTATATTAATTTTTTAAAATAAATCACTTACTATATAAACACTAAAACTCTCAAAACGTTTAAAAATAAAAATATTTTTTCTGCGCATTGTCAAAATAAGGTTTTTATTACAAATCATCAAAAACAAGACCAAAACCATTTTCAAATATCATTTAAATGCAAATAATTTTCTTTAAATTTAAACAACCAATTAATCACACTATGCTGGTAAAGACATTTGGTAGCGCCGTATATGGTATTGAAGCAACAACGATTACCGTAGAAGTAAATGTTTCTACAGGTACAAAATATTACATTGTTGGTCTTCCAGACAATGCCGTAAAAGAAAGTTTGCAAAGAATCGAAAGTGCCATTATGTCCATTGGTTATCGTATGCCACGACAAAAAATCGTAGTTAATCTCGCTCCTGCTGATATTCGTAAAGAAGGCTCATCCTACGATTTGTCTATCGCAATCGGTATTTTAGCCGCTTCTAACCAGATCAATTCAGAAGAATTAGAAAAGTACATCATTCTAGGCGAACTTTCATTAGACGGTGCAATTCAAACTATCAAAGGAGCTTTGCCTATTGCTGTTCAAGCGAAAAAAGATGGGTTTAGTGGAATTATACTTCCATCGGTAAATGCCAAAGAAGCAGCAATAGTTTCGGATTTAAATATTTATGGAATCGATAATCTACATGATGTAGTTGATTTCTTTGAGAAGAGAATTACTATTGCACCAACCTATGTCAATATTAATGAGGAATTCGAAAAGAATATCAATAGTTATGAGGTAGACTTTGCAGATGTAAAAGGGCAAGAAAATATCAAAAGAGCATTAGAAATTGCGGCAGCGGGTGGTCACAATGTGATTCTAATCGGCCCTCCAGGCGCAGGAAAGACAATGCTTGCTAAAAGGTTGCCGACTATTCTTCCACCGTTGACCATTGATGAATCATTAGAGACGACTAAAATTCATTCTGTCGCCGGCACCTTACCTACTGCAGAATCTCTAATGACTACACGCCCTTTCCGCAACCCGCACCATACCATTTCGGACGTTGCTCTAGTCGGCGGCGGAACTCACCCACAACCAGGAGAAATATCTCTAGCACATAATGGAGTCCTTTTTTTAGATGAATTACCTGAATTCAAAAGAACAGCTTTGGAAGTGATGCGTCAACCTTTAGAGTCTAGAAATATAACAATCTCGCGTTCTAAATTTACAGTAGATTATCCAGCGAGTTTTATGCTCATAGCTGCAATGAATCCATGTCGCTTTGATAAATACACTCACCCGAAAAAAGGTGGGTCAATCGTTCGAAATTTCAATCTTAGGGCACATTTTCAAATTTTGCATAAAGACCCTTTCCGTAGGACAGGGGTTCGTTGACATGTTGGTTTCATGTCTCAGATTGACAATGTTTCAATGAATAATTTATAGAAATTTAATACTTTATCTTGGAAAAACTATCTCCAAATACGGCCACTAGTTTTTCATTCATTTTTCTTGAAGGCAAACTCAATCCCTTTTCCCAAGCTCGTACAGTTGTAGCATCTACTTTCAAAAGACTTCCAAGAGCTCTAAAGCTAAACCCGTTTTTCCACCTATACGACCTTAGCAGATCGCAAAAGTTAGTTTCATTAAACGTAGTTCTATAAAAACCTAAAAAATGATGGATCCTGGGATAGTAAGTTATTTGTGGGCTGCTTCGATTGTTTTCCCAATAGGTTAAACAATCGGTACTCACCCCAAGAATTTTTGCCAACTCTGCTTGGGACAAATCGCTATCAATTCTCTTCTTTCTTAGATGTTCACCTATAGTCGTCGGATTTTGAGGGTAATTTTGATGGATAGGTTTGCGAAATTCCAGCTTAAAAAGTAAAGAAGGTAAAACGAAGGGCGAGTTGTGCTGGAATTTTCTATCTCCAAGGAGCTTCTGTAAATTGATAGAGAATTCAATACTAATATCATTTTTGCTGACTAAAATCTCCTTGGTTACGGTTTCTATTATAGATCGCTTTCTTGCGAATGCCATATCAGGCCAATTATACACAAGAAGTTGGATTTCATTGAATAGATCTTTTCCGAGTGCGATTTGGTCCATTTCAGAGTCCATTTCGGACCTTAGATTTTTCAAAAGTTCTTCTAGATTAGCAAGCTGTGTCTTTAGAAGATAGAAATTAGCTGTAAAATTTTCTTTTGTAATCTCACCATCCATTCTCATTTCCGTGCACCGATTTATCTTTGTTTCCAAAGTTGCTTTTTCACTTTTCGTCTCTTCTAATAAGGCTTGTTTTTTTACCGAGTAGACTATTAGAGTTTTCGTTGATTTTCGATAATTCGATGTTACTTAAGCAATCAGAAAGAAAGCCCCAAAACATTCCTTCAATGTCACTGATGGCAATTTTTACCCTACAGTCCTTACATTGGTAAATTTTGGTCCTTTTAACATACATTTTCTTCAAACAAGAACACTTCACGAATCCCGACAACAGGTACCTAGATTTTCTACCAGCGTATGAACTCCTACTCTCCTGTACGTCGAGTATGTAGTTTACTTTATTCCACATCTGTTCTGAAATGATTCGAGGACATTTAGTTATGACCCATTCATTTTTTTGCTTAAGTACAGTACACTTTCCCTCTTCTCCGGTTTTGGTATAGTTGGCCATCCGTTATCCTTTGGCAGTAGTATCCCTAAGCAACCTTGTTACAGTTGTGTCCGAAAACAAAGCCCCTTTACGAGTACAATAGCCGAGTTTGTTCAACTCATCAGCAGTCGTCTTCTTTCGTCGGGTTCGAAGGAAGATTTCACAAATCAACTTTCTAATAGGAGCTTCCGATTCATTTATTACATATTCTTTATTCCGCCAGGAATATCCGAATATAGCTTGGCCTCCCAATGGTTTGCCTAGTTTTGCACGAATAGGAATTGAAGAGGAAACTCGATTTGAGATTTCCTCACGTTCCCATTCCGCCATCGCAGATATGACAGTAAAAAAAAGCATCCCTGAGGGAGTACTAGTATCAATGTTTTCAGAGATTGAAACTAGATTTGCTTTGGCAGATTTGAATATGTCGGCGAGCTCCAAAAGTTCCTTTGTACTTCTTGCAAGACGTGATAGCTTAGAGAAGACCAGACCGTTGATTTCTCCGCTCCTAACATCTTTTAACATTCTCTTCGTTTCCGGATGTTCCATAACAGTCTTTCCACTGACTCCATCAAGACGATAGATCTTGACTAAATCCCAACCCTTAGCATTGATGTATTATTTAGCCCTTAGTTCATGGTGTTCTGGACTTTCATCCTTCACCTGTATGTCTGTGGATACACGTATCCATATTCCGACTCTTATGGAATCTTTCATTTTTTACGATTAAAATATAACATCTACCACTCAAGTTTGATATTTATTTCCAATATTTAAATAACAGTTCCTTACAATCCATAAGTAACACCTATTTTTAGTTCGTATATAAATTAAAAAAACCTAAATCTATCAAACAGTCATTCTTAAATATTAAGATTTTTTTCTATCATGTATGGTTTTGGCAATAATATATTTAATACGTAATTTCATTCAACTTTGTTCAATTAATATCCGTGTTCATGTTACATGAACATGTTTAAATTTTGAACAAAAAAAGTCGTTATATAGTAATACACGGAAAATGTTCATTATCTTTGAATGTTCACGATACATGAACACTCTAATATAATGAACATGAAAGAGCAAGATATACTAAAATCAGCACTAGCGAAATTCTCTGAAATGACAAGTATAACTGTGCGCATACTGGATAGAGAGCCTGTTGGCAAAAGGGAATATTACGATGCCGTTTTAGAACTCGAAAAAGGACAGCAGAATTGTATTTTAGAAGCCGAAATAAAAACCGAAGTGAGAACTGCAACACTGGACAATATTATCTCCAAGCAAAAGCAGACCGACGGAAAAAGGATAATGATTGCCAAATATATTCCGACTCCGATGAAAGAGGAACTTCGCAAGCACAATATATGCTATCTGGAAACCTCTGGAAACTGTTACATTGAAACGCATTCGATTTTTATTCTGATAAGCGACCAGAAAACAACGGAACCTAAATATAATGAAGACAATAAGTTGTGGGCACCGGCTGGCATCAAGTTTCTGTTTGCCGTGCTCATAGATCCAACAATATTGAATACATCTTATCGCAATATGGCATACACATCAAGTGTTGCGCTCGGGAATGTCGGAAATTTCATTTCGGAAATGAAAAGAGATAACTACGTTATTATGGGTACACGTAATAGTAAGCCTGTATTGTTATTGGACAATAGAACTTCATTGATAAACAAATGGTCGGACATGTATAGAACGGTACTGAGGCCGAAGCAAATGGTCGGAAGATTCCGCTTCAGTAAAAAAGAGGACCGCGCAAACTGGCAAGAACTCATAACACCCTATCAGGATATTTACTGGGGTGGTGAAACTGCAGGAGCTATCCTAACCGGGCATCTCGTTCCAGAGATATATACGATCTATTCTAATACAGATCGTTTCGAACTGATGAAAAACCTAAGGCTGATTCCAGACGCAAGTGGAGAGGTAGAAATTCTCCGACCATTTTGGAATGAGAGTACAATCACCGATACCAACAACACAGTTCCTCCAATACTGGCCTACGCGGAATTAATTAGTAGCCTAGATAGTCGCAATAGAGAAATAGCAGCACGAATAAAAGAAAAATATGTCGGATAATCACATACTATTACCATTGGTCTCTGAAATGTTAACAGAGATGAGCACGGTATGCTCCAAGTTTGGAATCGATTTCTATCTCGTAGGCGCCATAGCAAGGGATATACATCTATCCGCAAATGAAGAACTGTTATCAAAAAGGAGAACAAAAGATGTAGATTTGGCCATCACCATCAGTGATCAGGGTCAATATAACCAAGTCAAAGCTTCGCTTATAGCAACCGGCCTTTTTGAAGGTCATGAGAGTGAGGCAATCAAACTCATATACAAAAAGGGAATCGAAGTAGACCTTCTGCCATTCGGGGAGATAGAACAGCCCGATAGAAATGTGAGACTGACAGATCCAACTTTCGTACTGAACATGCCCGGATTCACCGAGGTCTATCCATTTGTCAAAGATCACGATTTAGGCAATGGTCAAATAATAAAGATCTGTACTATAGAAGGTATTATTCTTCTAAAACTCATTGCCAATGACGACAGACCTGAAAGGACTAAGGACATAGCAGATATAGACCACCTTATTCAAAGTTACTTTGACCTTAACGATGATGACATCTATATGCTGCACTACGATATCCTGGAACTTTACGACACCAACGACAATGACTACATCCAACTCGTCTGCTCAAGACTGATCGGGAGAAAGATAGGTCACATGCTTTCGCGATCGGGCGAGCTTGCAGATAGAGTCAGGAAAATACTAGCAAAAAGAGAAACAAACAGGTGGCATGCCATGCTAATGGGGTTGGGTGAGGATTAATCGACGCAACATGCTAGAACTGTGAAAAAACTCAGCTAAATTTTTCTACAGATTCTTAAATTTTAACTAACTTACATGGAAACCACGCAATAAAATGATCTCTAAAACGCTGTCTTCTATAACAACCTCTTTTCAGAAAAATTCTTGGAGCGATCTATCCGGTCTCTTAACTGTAGAAGAATGTCTTTTGCGAATAAAAACCGGAACATATAAAACGCAGGTTGACATTCTCAGAAAGTATCTCGCGGACGGTGATACCGAATATTATGATAGGGGGAAAAAAAATTTGCCTGCTGTTACATTTTCTGCAAGTTTCAACCAAAAAAGAAACAGATCATCAATATCGATCTATAACCAGCTACTCGTACTCGATTTGGATAAGCTATCGAAAAAATCGATGGAAGATTTAAAGTCTCATTTTAGAAGCAACTCCTATATTTTATCATTTTGGGAGTCGCCTTCTGGATCCGGCTTAAAAGGACTAATCAGTTTGGATTTCCCTTCAGATTTCCCTGTCGATGACATCAACTTCAAGCATACGTATGCTTTTAGAAAGATTCTTACCTATCTAAAAGAAAAATATGATATAGAGCTTGACAAGAGCGGAAGCGATGTCACGCGCTTATGCTTCTTTTCCTATGATCCTCATCTTTTTGTAAGAAACGAGAGCATTCCCTTCCGCATAGAATACGACGAAGCAGAAGCAGCAGTTGTAAAAGCCTCAGTCCGATCTGAAACCTACAGCTATGCTGCCGAACCCACTCAGAACCAAAAATTTAACGCAGCAGGAAAAAATAGTCAGCTAAATAGAACGGAGATCCAATCGATCACCAGATATCTTTCAAAAAAAGGGCTTTCCATAACAGGTAACTTTCATCATTGGTACCAAATTGCCTATGCGTTGGCAAATACATTCACGTATGAACTAGGAATGAAATATTTCATTGCACTCTCTAAGCTGGATGGAAATAAGTTTAATGAGGGGGCATGCCGAAATATGATAGACTACTGTTATGCAAATTCGATGGGAAATTTTACTTTTGCAAGTGTTATCTACTTCGCAAAACAAGTAGGTTACAAGGGAGAGAAAGAGGTACCTAAGGTGGAGGAAATGCTATGAAAACAGCAAAGTACCCTGCAAGTATTAACGGCCGTTCTGTGCACGACAAAGTTGAGAGGAGCTCTTATAGTTCAGTAAAAAATAGTCAGGAACTTCTTTCTTTCCCTTTATGTTAAACCTTAGCCATTTCTCATCAGAAGTATACATTCTAAATATGCTATGCAGACTTAGGGTAAAGCTTGCTCATCGTCGCAACAAGAGCCACCTTATACACCTTCATACAAAAGCTAAAAAACATAACTACCATGTTAGTCAGGGAAGCAAAAGCGAAGACCTACTAAACAGTTTATTTCCTCCAAGAAAACAATGGCGGACAGTAGTTGAGCGTAAGCGGATGAAGAATGGCATACCTCGGAGTACAACAGAAAAAACCATGCTATCATTGCAGGCAACACTTAGGTACTACAGATGTAATCGACCGGATGCACCTTGCCTGTCTCGATTAGATAACTTTATAAAAGAGATCCAAGATGGTATTCATGGAGGAATATATAAAATCGGAGCGCCTAAGATCATTCCGAAGTTAAAGGAAGACAAGGCAAGTCAAACTGAGGTTAATATCTGTCGGCCGATAGCCTCGTTTGGGCTCAAGGACAAGCTCATTTTAAGCATTATCAATAGATACCTCACTGCCATTTTTGATAAATATTTCGTCGATCATTCCTTCGCCTTCAGATCCAAAAGAATGATAAAAGGTAAAATGATGTGCCCAACGCATCATGAATCTGTTGAAGAAATATTATCATACCGGAAACGATTTCCGGCAGGGACATTACATGTGGCTGAATGCGACATGAAGAAGTTTTTCGATACCGTAAGTCACACGGTGATCAAAAAGATTTTTAATCAATTCCTTAGTCGGAAAGGCATGGAATCCTACGCCGCTAAAGATCTCTCTAATGCAAAGCGTATCCTATATGACTATCTGGATGCTTATACCTTTAATAAAACGGTCTTACCACTAAACCAGAAAAAAAGTCATTTTTATGAATATAGAGTTCCAAATGGTGAATATGCTTGGGTTGGAAACGAACTAATTACTAATGGATATTACAAGCGCTTGGCGGGAGCAAAAATCGGTATACCTCAAGGTGGTGCCCTCTCTGGATTGATAGCTAATATTGTGCTACATGGCATTGACAGGAAAATCACCGCCATGCAAGATGGGAAATTACTCTATCTCAGGTTCTGTGATGACATGTTGATTATACATCCCGACAAAGAAAAATGTACCCATGCTTTTCAGCAATACCTCTCTGGACTTCGAAAGAAAAAACTAGTAGTTCATCCACCTGTTGATCCTCCTTATCAAACTGCTAAAAAGTTTTGGTCGGAAAAATCTAAAAGCTGCTATAAATGGGGAAATGTAGGTGCAATGGGTTCCCCTTGGATAGGTTTCGTAGGGTATGAGATTCATTATGAAGGACATATCCGTATAAGAAAGAGTTCACTATTGAAAGAAATGAAAAAACAGTTCCGTGTCGTGGGAGATCTTAAACTTATTTTGAAGGATCCCCTCTGCAGAAGCGGCAAAGGATCTATTTATGAATCTGTCGCCAGTCGCTTAATAGGCATGTCGGTTGGCAGAGTTACCCTCTGGAACTATAATCAGATCGTAAATGAAATGTGCTGGGTGAGCGGATACAGATTATTATCCGACAACAAATATTCACGTATTCAACTCAAAAGATTGGATTCTAGCCGTAACCGATTGCTGCTAAAACTAAGGATGCTGTTAGCTAAAATGCAATCAGAAGTAAAACCAAATGCCGAAGACGAGCAGGAAAACATCAAAATGACCGAATCGATCTACTATGGCTCTCCATTCAGCTACTATTATCAGGCTTTGAAAGCAAGAGAATCAAATCCCCAGCATACCTAGATTTATAGTCGTTGTCTATCTATATCGATTCTGGCCAAGGCGGTTTAGAATTTATTACAAATGGTTCCTCATACGTTTTTCACTTTTTCCCAATTAATCGAGAAAGAAATAGGAGAAAATCTATAGTTGTGAAGTAAAAAACACGTTATCTTCGTATAATTAACATAAAAGATATGCTAGATTTTACTCTCCATCCCCAAAACGTTACCATAAACCAAGTATCGATTGGAAAAAAGAAACTGACCAAATCTATTTTTAACCAAATTGAAAGCCAGGACTGTTTTAACCAAAGCCTTGATTTTATTGGGAATGTCATAATTGGCTACGTTAAGGACAAGGATAGCCGTTATTTGGTTTGGGTTTTTGAAGGAAAACTGAGGAAGACAAATTTAAAGGAGTATTATTTATTAAGTCGTAACCCGGAATATATAAAGCATCATGAAGCCGAATGGTTTCTGAATAAATTACGGTTGGAATACAACTTTGAAGATCACTATCCTGACACTCTTTCTCAAGGTTTGGAAGAGCCGGAAAGATACAAGGAAATGGTCAATAAGGTTAAGTACTTTTTGCATACTCTGGCGGACAAACAAATCTACCTCTAACCTCAATTTTATCTAATTTTGAAAATTCGATAAAAGATGTAAAAAAATTGAATTCGTCCATCAATTTAAATCAGAATCTCGCTGCCCCTCTTTTTTCAACTTAAGAGAATCAAGCTTCTTCTCAATCTCAACTATCTTTTTAGATAGTTTTGCCGCTGAGTCCTGCTGATCATTAAATCCCGAGACAATAGTTTGAAGGGCCACAGTGTCAGTTAATTTGACTTCATATATTTTATTTCTTTCAGGAGCTTTCGAAAGAAAGAAAATACAGTATATAGCGGTAGCGAAAATCCCCAAAGAAAGCATGATTCTGGAAGCTCTTAAGATATCTGCTGTGTTATCTGCTACATTGTGATTATACACAGCACAATCCACAAGGTTAGCTAGCATATCACTGGTACTTTTTGTCTTTGGCTCATCATCTTGATTAAAGTCAAAAACACTATCCAAGAATAACGCCCTTTGCCCTTTAACACCTAAGCATCTAAGTGAAATAACTATGGCCAACACGAGAAACAATAATGAAACAATCACCGAAGCTTTATACAGCCCGTTGATATCGGTACTTAAAAAATAAACAGAAATTGCTGAAACGGCGGATATATAAGTTAAAAGTTTAAACCCCTTTTCTTCAATTTCGTTGATCCGATTTCTCGACTCCTTATAAAGCTCAATAATTAATTCGGAAACCTTTTCATTGTCCTTGTTTATATGCGTACCCAAGATTTTTTTGGAGGCTTCTTTTGCTTTTTCGTGCGGAACAAGACCGTGCAATAGTATCTCCCATGACGACTTAAAAGACTTCCAGATAGGCTTAATATTCTTTTCACGGTTGACTAACGGTGCTATATAATCTGATAGTTTACTCATAAAAGTTCCTGTATTATTTTTTCAGAGATATTGAGCCCAAGTTCTTGTTCCAGCCAAACCCACTCACCGACGGGATTTATTTCCAAAAAGATAAATTCTCCATTCGGCATCTCAATTAGGTCTATGGCAGAATAGACCATTCTAAATTTTGAAGTAAGATCTAGTAATTTGTCAATGATAAATTTTGGCAATGCCATTGACTGGTAGGACTTAACAATATCTGGTTTAAGAAAGATGCATCTGTTTTACGAATTTAGTCTCAAAACGCAAACAAGGCAACGCATGAATGCCCTTGTGGTTATTATAATCATCCCGAAAAAGAGTGCATCTGTGGTACAGCTCTTGTTCAGCGATATCTCAGCAAAATTTCTGGACCTCTGCTCGATAGAATAGATTTGCATGTGGAAGTTACTCCAATTGAATTTAACGAGCTTACATCTTCTCGGAAAAGCGAAAGTAGTAAGCAGATTCGACAACGTGTCATGCAGGCACGTACTATGCAAGCACATCGTTTTCAGCAGAACCCTCATGTACATTGCAATGCGCAAATGAGTTCAAAAGCTGTTCGAGACGTATGCATCATTTCAGATACAGGAAATCAATTGCTGAAAACTGCTATGGAAAGATTAAATCTTTCGGCTCGAGCATACGACAGGATTCTAAAAGTAGCCCGAACAATCGCGGACATGGAAAATTCTGAAACTATCGAAAATCAACATTTGGCCGAAGCTATTCAGTTCAGAAGTTTGGATCGTGAAAATTGGGCTGGATAAAAATATATTAGAACTGATCAATAAAGTGTCTAATAATCCACGGATGAATAAGTATAGTAATTAATAAACCAGCTAGTGCGCCAAATAAATGGGCATCGTGATTAATACGATCATTCGAATTTTTCGAAGCCCATATACAATAGCCAATATATAATACCGCAAACAGGTAAGCTGGCATAGGAATAATCAAAAATATTCCCAACATAGCTTTAGGTTCAAATAAAATAAAACCAAACAAAACCGCAGATATTGCTCCAGACGCTCCCAAACTAGAGTACCCTGGATTATTTTTCTGTTGTACTATAGTTGGTATATCACTTAATACCAAACTCACAATGTATAATAATGCAAAATACAAATGACCAATTTCACCATTTGCTGCCACAAAATACTTTTCTAAGGAGAAACCAAAGAAGTAAAACGTGATCATATTGAACAACAAATGTCCCCAATCTGCGTGAACTAAACCACTTGTAAACACCGTATAAGATTTGCTTTTATCACGTAGAATACTATACGGATGAAGCGTCATTCTGTCTAATATGGCAGGATTAGAAAAGGCATAAATACTTGAAGCTACCGTAATGGCAAATATAAAACTAGCTACAGGAGTATGTAGAATATAATCTTGAATCATAAAAATTTTAAAATCGGTCTTCGATCAGAAATACGTATAAATCTTTGGGGCCATGCGCACCAAGAACAAGCATTTTTTCAATGTCAGCAGTACGGCTAGGACCTGTAATGGTAGTCAACATGGAAGGCATATTGGCTCCATATTTTTCTTTCACTAAAGCCATTCCGTGGCGAATATCCATTACAAGTTGTGAAGCTTTCGCAAATACAATATGTATCGGCGGATAAATACTCAACCGGCGCCCTCCAGCATTTCCATTAGAAATCATGATACTACCATTTCGCGCAATAAGTGCTTCGCAAGTGGTAATGCCTATATCAGCGGTATGAAAATCATTATCGGTACGCAAGAAAGGAAATCCGTAGGTGTTTAGCAACTCTTGAACTTCAGGCTCCCAAGCAAAAATCTTAGTGACTTCGAGCTCTTCGACCAAAGCAATCAAGTTTTCTATAACAGCTATTTCGCCATCACAATACACAAATTTGCCAGATACATTCGTGAACTCACGTGCAAAGGTAATATCCAAACCATCCTCTTCATCTTTATACAACGGAGAATCTTCAAAGTCTGGATTTGGGTTATCACGCTTTTGCAACAAAGCTTGTCTGATGCTTTTCAGCATGCGTTCTTTAGCTGTAGTATTACGGATATTCATTTAAAAAATAAAATAGGTGTACCTGTGGTACACCTTATTGTTTACTTTTCTTCTTCATTCACTTGTGAGGAACTTACTTCTGGTTGTGCAGCTTGCTCAGGCAAAGGAGGCAAAGGCAATTCCGTTTGTGGAACACCACCACCATCTGCACCACCATTCACAAATTCATCGTATGTTGTTCTATTTGAAAAAGGGCGTTTACCCAGAATTTCTTCTAAATCAGCTTGGAATAAAATTTCTTTCTCCAAAAGTTTCTCCGCAATTTTAATAAGCCCTTCTTGATTTGTTAATAACAACTCTTTTGTACGATCATAAACCGCTGTAATTAAATTACGAACCTCTTCGTCAATTAATTGAGCCGTTTGATCAGAATATGGTTTTTGGAATTGTGATTCGCCGTTACTATCGTTAAATGACACATTTCCAACTTTTTCGTTCATACCATATACCGCAGTCATTGCATACGCTAACTTCGTGATGCGCTCCAAATCATTTTGTGCACCTGTACTGATGCGCCCAAATGTGATATCTTCTGCAACACGTCCACCCATAGTCATACACATACTATCAATTAACTGCTCCGTCGTATACAGAAACTGCTCTTTTGGCAAATATTGCGCATATCCTAATGCAGCGACACCACGTGGAACAATTGAAACCTTTACCAATGGATCCGCATGCTCTAAGAACCAACCTGCAATCGCGTGACCAGCCTCGTGATAAGCAACAATTTTCTTCTCTTCTGGTGATATAATTTTATTTCTCTTCTCAAGTCCACCAATCACCCTATCAATAGCATCTTGAAAATCTTGCATTTCTACCGCTGGCTTCCCTTTACGCGCTGCAATCAAAGCTGCTTCGTTACACACATTCGCAATTTCGGCTCCCGCAAAACCTGGAGTTTGTGCCGATAATTTCTTTGCATCCACCTCCTCAGCAAGTTTAATTGGTTTCAAGTGCACATTGAAAATATGCTCACGACCGATTAAATCTGGCTTATCAATTGAAATTTGTCTATCAAAACGACCTGGTCTTAATAAAGCTTGATCCAAAACATCTAAACGGTTAGTAGCAGCTAAGATAATTACACCTAGGTTTGTGCCAAAACCATCCATTTCAACCAACAATTGGTTTAATGTATTCTCACGCTCATCATTTCCACCCATTACGGAGTTTTTACCTCGCGCGCGACCAATAGCATCAATCTCATCGATAAAAATAATACATGGCGCTTTCTCTTTTGCTTGCTTAAATAAGTCACGAACACGTGATGCTCCGACCCCAACAAACATCTCCACGAAGTCTGAACCTGATAATGAGAAGAATGGAACTTGAGCTTCGCCAGCTACAGCCTTTGCCAATAAAGTTTTACCCGTTCCTGGAGGACCTACAAGTAATGCTCCTTTCGGAATTTTACCACCCAAGTCAGTATATTTTTTAGGGTTTTTTAAGAAATCAACGATTTCCATTACTTCAGTTTTAGCCTCTTCTAATCCAGCCACATCATTGAAAGTAATATTGATTTGTGATTCCTTATCAAATAACTGTGCTTTAGATTTGCCGATATTAAAAATCTGACCACCACCGCCAGCACCGCCGCCGCCCATACGACGCATTAAGAACATCCAAATAGCAATAATTATTACCAAAGGAAGAATAAATGAAATTATGCTTCCCCATGGGTTTGTTTTTTCACCCCATTGAATAGATAATTTCGGTGATCCTTCTGGCAATAACTTTTGAGATTCACTCAATTTTTGACTAAGTATATCTGCAGAACCTTCCGTAAAATAATACTGAGGAGATGTAGACGCAGTAATAGCAATTTTATTATCAGCTGGTGCTACATCTTTATATTTAGGATCATCTTTTAATTTTTCAGGTTTTATATATACTTCAACTTCATATATACTACCATTTTTCAATGCTACTATTTTCTGCACATCGCCTGTAAGCAACATTTCCTTTTCAAACTTTTCATAATTGATTTCTTTTGTTGTGCTTGAGCTGTATATATAGTTCAAAGCAAAGAAACCAGCTATTATAGCAATATAAACCCAAATCATATTGAATTTGGGTGGAATTGGAGTTACCTTTTTACTCGGAATTTTTTTCATTATGTATTAAACGTATCTAATCTAAAAATAATATTAAGCGCTTTTGAAATTTTCTATCTTGGCATCTCCCCAAAGATCTTCTAAGCGGTATCGATCACGTGTCTCTGTCTTGAAAATATGCACAACGACATCCACAAAATCCAATAATATCCACTCGCCACTTCCTTGCCCCTCTTTATGCCATGCGTCTTGCCCCAAGGCTTTATAAACCTCATCTTCAACACTTTTAGCAATTGCATTAACTTGCACATTGCTATCCGCGCTACATACTACGAAATAATCAGAAAGAGTCGAATTCACTTCACGCATATCCATTTTCACAATCTCAAAAGCTTTCTTCTCCTGCATCCCGTGCACCACTATATCTGCCAATTTGTTAGACAATTCTGAATTTTTCTTTTTACTCATTAAGAAATATTATAGTTTTACTGCGTAATATAAAATCATTATCACTTGCAAAATAACACATTTTTTGAAGATTCTAACCCAAGTAACATAATTGTTTTTGAAGAATTAGCCTCTACGAATGATTATTTGAAAGAACTATTGTCAAAAGTCAAGCCACTTGAACCTAATACTGTCATAATGGCAAAAAATCAGACGGCAGGTAAAGGACAACGTGGTAACTTGTGGACAAGTGAACCACAAACGAATCTTACTGCAAGCTTTTTACTTTCTCCTGAAAAGTTAGATATTTCTTCTCAATTTTCCCTTACAGTTATAACGAGTTTAGCTGTTTATGACATTATAAAGACCTTTTGCGATAAACACATTTCTATCAAATGGCCCAATGATATAATGATCGGCAACAAAAAAGTTGCTGGCATTTTGATTGAGAACAAAATAGTTGGCCCTCAAGTCAAACATAGCATTATTGGCATTGGAATAAATGTATATCAAAAACAATTTCCAACAGAAATTAGTTCTAAAACAACTTCATTATTTCTAGAAAATGTCAATTTAAATATCACAATCATAGAACTGGCAAAAAAAATTCAAAAAAAACTGGCGGAGTATAGCGACTCATTAAAAGAAAATAGTGAATTATTATTAGAACGGTATAACCGAAAATTATTCAGAAAAGATGAAGTCCATTCTTATATTTTTGAAGGAAATATCGTAGCAGGCACAATTTTACGCGTTGAAAAGGACGGATTGTTGCAAATGGAAATTGACAAAAAACTAAATAAGATCGACTTGAAAGGCATTACATATCTAGTATAACAGATTATTTACTTGTAAATTGTTTTTATTATAGCGTAAATTTGCATTAAACTATTAATGACAATTAATGTCTTAAAATAGAATAAGAAATTTGAATATTATTTATATGAAAAAATTAGGTTTATTAATCGTAGCCATAGTAATGACCATGTCAGCTGCAATTGCGCAGGTTCAAACGCCTGTAAAATGGCAAGTTGCTGCTAAAAAGATTAACAGTAAAGAAGCTGTGGTATTAATTAAAGCGACTATTCAAAATGGTTGGCACATCTACGGTCAGAATGTTGCAGACGGTGGCCCAATGCCAACGACTTTTACGTTCAAAAATTCTAAAGATTATACATTAAATGGTAAGCCTGTAGAAAATGTAAAAGCAAAAACTAAATATGAGGATGTTTTTAAAATGAACGTTCCATATTTTACCAATGAAGTTGTTTTTCAACAAAAAGTAAAATTAAACGGTAAGCAAACGAATGTAAGTGGCACAGTGGAATTCATGGCTTGTGATAAAACACAATGTTTGCCACCTGATGAATACAATTTCACTGTAGCAATAAAGTAAAATTTAAGACACAACATAGTTAAAAGGCAGTTTATAACTGCCTTTTTTTTATTTTTACAACTTATCAAAGTTTATCATTTATAATGAGAACCTATTTGTTTTCTTTTCTACTATTATTTTTCTTTAGTTTTCAGAATCAAACTATTGCCCAAGACACATTAATCAATTTTGATGACGTTGAATTTTCGGATGGCAACTCAACGGATACCGGTTTTGTAGATCTTAGCGATGTAGAATTTTCGGACGGAACGGACGAGGCTAATTCCGATCAAGACACGGTTATTCAAGACTCTTTGCAAAATAAAACTGAAGACTTAAGTGTAAATAATTCCGAATCTAAAGATGACGACGCTTCTTTATGGGGAATATTTATTGCCGGATTATTGGGTGGTTTTGCTGCGTTTTTTATGCCTTGTATCTTCCCAATGGTGCCATTGACAGTAAGTTTCTTTACCAAAAAAGCAGGTTCTCGATCAAAAGCTGTTTCCCAAGCCTTCATGTACGGCTTATTTATTATTGTCATTTATGTGGCATTAGGTATGTTGATTACCATTGCTTTTGGTCCAGAGGCATTGAATGAACTTTCTACCAATGGTATTTTCAATTTCTTCTTCTTTTTGATGTTGGTCGTTTTTGCAGCTTCGTTTTTGGGAGCTTTCGAAATTACTCTGCCAAGTTCTTTTGTCAATAAAATCGATGCTAATTCGGACAAAAGCGGACTAGTTGGGTTATTCTTTATGTCGGCAAGTTTGGCGGTGGTTTCTTTCTCTTGTACAGGTCCAATCATTGGGACATTACTGGTAGAAGCGGCAACGCGTGGCGAACGTTTAGGTCCTGCAATCGGAATGTTAGGTTTCTCTTGCGCTTTGGCAGTTCCTTTTGTATTATTCGCAATGTTTCCTTCGATGTTGAAATCTTTACCAAAATCAGGCGGTTGGTTAAACAGTGTGAAAGTGGTTTTAGGTTTCTTAGAATTGGCTTTAGCACTTAAATTCTTATCCAATGTGGACTTAGCTTATAACTGGAATTTGTTGGATAGAGAAGTGTATTTGGCTTTATGGATTGTGATTTTTGGTTTGCTAGGATTATACTTGATTGGCAAAATCAAATTTTCGCACGATAGCACATTAGAATATATGTCTGTGCCGCGAACGATGATAGCTATAATGGTTTTCACATTTGTGGTATATATGATTCCAGGGATGTGGGGAGCACCACTGAAAGCTATTTCAGCATTTTTGCCTCCAGTTGGAACACAAGATTTTGATTTAACCTCAGGAATTTCCCATACGGCTAATGCGTCCCAAAGTGCGGATGCTGGATCACGCAAGCATTACACTTATTTCCATAGCAAAGCGACAATCAAAGGTATGGATCCGTATTACGATTACGATGAAGCTTTAGCGGCAGCAAAGCAGCAGAATAAACCTTTATTGGTAGATTTCACGGGGTGGAATTGTGTGAATTGTCGTAAAATGGAAGCAGAAGTATGGAGTGCACCAAAAATCAAAGATTTAATAAATAATGAATTTATCTTGGTGGAATTGTACGTGGATGACAAAGTTCTAAAACTTCCAGAATCAGAACAGTATGTTTCTAAGAAGACAGGCAAAAAAATAAATACAGTAAGCAAGCGTAACGCTGATTTTCAAATCACACGATTTGAGAGTAATTCGCAACCGCTTTATGCTTTATTGGATACAAATGGTGAATTGTTGGTTCCGACTAGTGGAGCAGAATATAATATCGACAAATACGAGGCGTTCTTGAATTCTGCCCTAGGAAAATTTAAATCAAAAGAATCAAGCAAATAATATTATTTTAACAAAAAAATAAGTCTGATATTGATATATTTGTAAAATATGACTGAAATCAAAAATATAGCAGTTTTAACATCTGGTGGAGATGCCCCAGGAATGAATGCCGGTATACGTGCTGTAATTCGTGCAGGTATATATCATGGACTAAATATGTTTGGCGTCAAGAGAGGTTATGATGGACTTGTAAAAGGAGATATCATGCCTATGGATGCTAAATCCGTTGCTAATATTATCCAACGTGGCGGAACAATATTAAAAACAGCACGCAGTGATGAATTTAGGACTTTCGAAGGTCGCAAACAAGCTTACGAAAATATAAAAAAACTAGGAATTGACGCTTTAGTTGTAATAGGTGGTGATGGTACTTTCACAGGAGCTTCCAAATTTATTGAAGAGTTTGATATTCCAATTCTTGGAATGCCGGGCACTATTGACAATGACCTTGCAGGAACGGACTTCACTATTGGTTATGATACCGCGATAAACACGGTCGTCGATGCTGTAGATAAAATACGTGACACAGCAGAATCCCACGATAGACTATTTGTAATAGAAGTAATGGGACGTGATTCTGGTCTTATCGCATTACGCTCTGGCATAAGTACAGGTGCGGAAGCGGTCCTAATTCCAGAACTAGAAGTTGATTATAATGCTATCATGAAACGTTTAGATAGTTCACGCAAGAATAAATCTTCTCGCATAATCATCGTTGCAGAAGGGGATGATGAAGGTGGACTTGTTGTAGCTGATAAAATCAAGGAGAACTTCCCACATTATGATGTACGTGTTTCTATATTAGGACACATCCAACGCGGAGGTAAACCTTCATGTATGGATCGAGTACTTGCCAGTCGTTTAGGAGTTGCGGCAGTAGAAGGACTCATTGCAGGACGTCGTGGTGAAATGGCTGGACTTGTGAGCGGGCAAATTACTTACACACCATTTAGCAAAGCAATCAAGCACATTGATAAACTCAATCCTGATTTAACACGGCTAGTAGAAATATTATCTTTATAAAATGAACGAGCTCCCTCTAAAATAATTAGAGGGAGCTCGTTATTTATTACGTTTTAAACGGAAGCTAATTCAAATACTGTGATCTCTGGAAGTATTCCCACACGACCAGGATAACCTAAGAATCCAAAACCAACATTCACATACAAATGCTTTTGCTGCTCGGTATATAAGCCCGCCCATTCATTATAAATATATTTTGCTGGACTCCATTGAAATTCTTCACCACGTACACCAAATTGCATGCCGTGTGTATGTCCTGCAAACATAGCGTCGACCTCCGTGTCTAAGACTTGTGCGCGCCAGTGTGAAGGATCGTGCGACAATAACAATTTAACAGCTTTATCCTCTGTGCCTAGTAATGCTTTCTTCAAATTTCCTTTCTTGGGAAAACGACCGGTCCCCCAGTTTTCAACACCTACAACAGATATCTCTTCATTGCCAACTTTAATTGTGCGATTCTCATCTAACAACAAATCCCAGCCCATTACTTTTTGACTTTGGATCATGTCTTGTAGATTTTTGGTTTTAGCAGCACTAGCTTCTCTACCATAATAATAATCTCCATAATCATGGTTTCCCAGTACAGAATATACACCTAAATCAGCTTTTAGTTTCCCAAAAATATCTTGGTAATTTCTTAACTCACCAGCAACATTGTTTACTAAATCACCCGTGAAAAATATCATATCTGGTTTTTCACCCAAAATCATTTCTATTCCACCTAATACAGCTTTTTTGTTATAAAATGACCCCGTATGCATATCAGAAATCTGTGCTAATTTGAGTCCATGAAAAGCTTTTGGAAGATTTGGTAAAACTAATTTTTGACGACGTACTTGATAATCATATGCACCTGAAATAATTCCCCAAGACAAAGGAAAAATAGGTAACGATGCCACAACAATTCCAGATTTCATCAAAAACTCAGATCGTGTAATTCCTTTAGTTGGAACTTCGGGAAGGGGCTGTTCTAATTCTTCTATACGCTTTTTAATATTGGCAGTAGGCTTTCTGGTGAATAATCGAGTAATCCATACACCCCCTCTGCGAAGATCATCTAATAAAAGAATAAATGCATAGATAAATTTACTTATTGCCGTCAAAAAGAAGGCCACCAATATAATGGACCGATATGCAAGAGGAATATTGTATTTGAAAGAAATAAATAATCCTATAAACAGAACTAAGGAATATCCCCACCATAAATAAGTAAACCATTTTTTTCGAGCAAAAACAATTTTCGTAGATCGCAGTGCGAAAAAAATATAAAAATCTAATAAAAATAAAATTACAGCATTAAAAATAAGCATCGATATATCCTGTTAATTAGAAAGAACTAACCTTTCAAGCGATTCAATCCACTTTGGATCATCATTTAGACTTTCCACCATCACTACCTCTTCCCCTCCAAGCTCTTTAAATTCTTCCGCATATTCCACTTGAATTTCATCTAGGGTTTCAATACAATCGGAAACAAATGCAGGGCTAAACACTAACAAACGCTTCACGCCTTTGTTTGCCAAATCATGTAAAGAATCCGAGGTGTAAGGCTGAATCCAAGGCGTCTTACCTAGTCGCGATTGAAAACACACCGTATATCTATCTTCTGCAAGATCAAGCTTCCGAGCAATGGCTCTTGAGGTAGCATAGCATTGGGACAAATAACAGAAGGGGTTGACTTCTTTCTTACAAGTTTCGCATCCTGTATCAGGACATTTAAGATTGCCTGTAGGGTCAACTTTTCCAAGCTGGCGCACAGGAAGACCATGATAACTAAACATTATATGATCAAATGAAGCGATATCATGACGTTTACCATGCTCAGCATAGGTTTCAATCATCAGATCATCTTCACAATAATTGCCCACAAAAGAAATGCTGGGAATGTATTGCCATGTACGTACAATTTCCATAACTCTGTCAATAACAGATCCAGATGTGGCAGAAGCATATTGGGGAAACAAAGGAATTACTTTGATACTTTCCAAGTACATTCCTTGCATTTTTTTTAAAACAGATTCAATTGAAGGATTCTGATAACGCATGGCAAGTTCCACTTGATATTCATCTCCTAATTTTTCTTGCAGCATTTTTTGCTGCAGGATAGAATAATACATCAAAGGAGAACCATTGACTTCATCCCAAATGGTTGCATAAGTTTCAGCAGATTGCGCAGCACGTTGGGGAACAATTACACCTTTCACCAATAGATTTCTTCCTAGGGCAGGAATATCCAACACGCGACCATCCATTAAAAATTCTGTCAAATATTTTCTAACTTCTGGAGTAGAGGGAGCATTTGGAGTACCTAATTGTACCAACAAAACACCTTTTTTACGCTTATTATTCATTGACACAAAAATAAATAAAATTTATAGTTGGCTTTCTTCAACTATCGAAAATGATAATAACATGACTGGCAGTTAGAATTGCTCTAACGCTTGTTTCACATCTTTCATAAGCCACATAGGCGTAGATGTAGCTCCACAGATACCAATTGTGTCACCATCATCGAAAATCGAAGCATCGAGTTCATCAATTCCTGAAATAAAATAAGAATTTGGATTTGCAGTTTTACATACATCGTATAGCACCTTACCATTAGATGATTTTTTGCCTGACACAAAGACTATTTTATCGTATTGACGTGCAAAATCATTCAAATCATCGTAACGATTAGATACTTGTCTACAAATTGTATCGTTGGCCTTCACCTCGTACCCTCTTTTGATTAATTCCTCTTTTATCTCATAGAATTTATCGACACTTTTTGTGGTCTGACTGTATAATGTAAACGAACTAGGCAGCTCGACATTATCCAATTCATCTATATCTTGAAAAACTAGAGCCTCATTATTTGTTTGTCCCTGCAAACCAATCACTTCCGCATGCCCGTGCTTGCCAAAAATCAAAATCTTTTCATCATCATCGTGCGATGTTTTTATTCTGTTTTGCAACTTTAAAACTACAGGACAAGATGCGTCGATTAGTGTGATGTTATTTTCAAGAGCTATTTTATAGGTCTCTGGAGCTTCACCATGCGCGCGAATAAGAACTTTTTCATTTTGCAAGGTCGGTAACCGATCGTGATCAATTATTCGTAATCCTTTAGCTCTTAAACGAGATACTTCTTCATCGTTATGCACAATATCACCTAGACAATACAGATAGCCATCTTGCTCGAGTATCTCTTCAGCCATATCAATGGCATAGACCACACCAAAACAAAATCCAGAATCCTTATCAATCGTAACTTGCAGATTTTTTGACATATCACAAAGTTAGTAATAAGAATTGGTAGGTAAAATATATTGAAAAATTCATAAAAAGAATGAGTTTAATATTTCTTTAGAATTTTTCCTTTTTCTGTACCTTTGCAAAAATTTATAGATAATAAACGTTATGGCAACTAACAGAACTTTCACGATGATTAAACCTGATGCAGTAGCAAATGGCCACATCGGTGCTATTTTAAACGACATTATTGCTGCAGGCTTCAAAATCGTAGCGATGAAATATATTCAATTGTCAGAAGACACTGCGGGTAATTTTTATGCGGTACACAAAGAAAGACCTTTCTATGGAGATTTAGTTAGTTTTATGACTTCAGGTCCAATTGTAGCTGCCATCTTAGAAAAAGATAATGCTGTAGAAGACTTCCGTACGTTAATCGGTGCTACTAATCCTGCTGAGGCTGCTGAGGGCACTATACGTAATAAGTATGCTAAATCAATTGATGCTAATGCAGTTCACGGATCTGATTCTAACGAAAATGCAGAAATTGAGGGTAACTTCTTTTTCTCCCAATTCGAAAGAGTATAGTTTTGTTTAGAACACTAATTTATAAACAAAGGATAATCCAATAATTGTCCTTTGTTTGTTTTATAAGTAAAGCCTATGTCCATGACAAAAATTGCAATAAATTGATGTTTAACTTGTTGAATCCGGATAATAAACACTCTGCAATATAATCAAGGCCGTATTTGAATATTGACACGGCTTTTCTTTGATGTTTCTTGATTTTAATGGGTCGAATCTGGTCATGAATATAATCACCAACTTTGTAGCACCACAGGCATGCTATCATCGTAAGCATGAACAATTTTTCAAGGCGGTCCAAGTCAGTGACATGGGTATCTTCTATATTAAATCCACTAGACTTCATGAATCGAAACAGCGTCTCGATGTTCCAACGTCTCCTATAATATTGCAGTGCCTGCTGTGGTTTATTGAATGATACCAGTATTAAAAATTCAACTTTTCCATCGATCACAGTTTTAGTAGCTGATAGGTAACATAATTGACCCTGCATTTCTACAATATGCTGGTAATGTCCGAATTCCCTGCTATTAAGGTTGTTAAACAAGTGCCATGCCGTTATTTCTTTTTGTTTTCTAGGCAAGAACACCTTAAAGTTATTCCGGATCCTAATATGATACCGGATGCTATGTTCATTTAAGAATCCTAACCATTTCTCTCCGATAAATTCACGATCAGCTAGTATACAGTCGGTGGAATCCAGTCCAAACCAATCGATGAAATTCTGGACCAATGTTAATTCGTTCCTGTGAATTAGAGTTCCCTCGCTTGTCCAGCATCTTAAACATGATTGGAATGGCAACAGACTTATAACTGATACCCAACATGAGTATATTGATGTTTTGCTGTCCAAATTTCCAGTTTGTCCTATCCATGACTAGAATAACGGGGCTGTTGTTTTGTAAAAGATTGAATATAAGTGTACTGATAAGTCGCATTGGCAGATCCACTTGCGCCATGAAGCGCTGGATTCTCCTAAAACAACTGCTGGCAACGGATGGAGAATCAAATCCTGCAGACAATTTGGAATAGTTTACTGACTTAACTTTGCATAGAGCAGTTATAAAAAGACAAACCAGGCGGATCCTGGAAAGATTGAGATCCTTGCTTAGATGGGCTGTAAATACGGTTAATAAATCCGTACATTTATCGCACTGACTGGCATTCGTGTTTAAGGACATTACGTTGAAAATAATTCCTTAATATACTGAACACCAGTCTTTTAACCAAATTTATTATGAAATAATTGCCTGATAATTAGGTGGTTATGTTTTTTGTTATGTACTAAAAATAGGATATATAAAACAATAATTTTTAGCTTTATTCGTTTATTAATAGACCAATTCGAAAGTAACATAATATTCTTCTTAGCGTGACATAGGGGTAATGTCTATTCGCTACTTTGTTGAATCATAAAAGCAAATATTATGAAAACAACATTTGTAAACGAGGGCCATATTGGTCAAATAAATCAGGATTATACGCTCTCTAATGGAACAATTATTAAGTCAGTATTATTTACTGATGATTGTCAATCTCCTATCCGGTACTATCTTAAATATTATTACCAGAATCTGGAAATAACGAGAGAAATGTTTGAAATTTATAAACGCACTTTAGGCGTGGTATAATTAGAAAACCCACTTAAATTAATTAGAGAGCCTTCTTGGTCTACTCTATTCGGGTAGGCTTCTTCCAGATCCAGATGTCAATAATTATTATGAACAAATCTAGTATAGAACCAAGATAGATCATGAAGTTCTTTATCATTAGCAGCGTAGGACTCGAATTCTTTCCGCGATAGATGTTTTACTTCAAGACTAAGCGCATCCAAAGCATCATCACGTAGATTACGACCTTGTAAGTTATTGATTGGATCTTTACACTCGTTGAGGACTACTAGTATTTTATTTATCCATTCTCTCATAGAATAAAGATAAGGAAAAAGCCTAACGGATTAGGTTAGGCTTGTACTAATGTCTTTAACACCTATAATTATTTGTTCAGTAAATTCTTCGCAGATTATTTTACTCTCTTAAATTCAAGAGTACTAATGTATGTGCTGTTTTTTGATTTAATTTTGAGTGATCTTTTATTTAATTTTAATATATCAAAATGAAATAATTTAACATCTTCATAATTGATGCTCAATGTTTCCTCGTCTTCAGACAGTGTATATTCGCTTTGTATAGTAGCATTTCTATCCCATGCCGCAATTGCACCACCCCATCTTCCCGAGAATTCAATACCTCTAATTCCTACACTATCTTTTCCAAAATTAAAAGACCGCTCTTTTATTTCGCCAATGAAAGTATCGTCATTAGCCGGGGATATTAATTCCCATTTTCCTAATATCGGATCTTCGGGATTAAAATCTATGTCACTTTTCGAGCATGAAAATATTGTAATTAAGATAAGTATAGTGCCAATTAGATTTTTCATATTGTTTATAAATTAGTTAATATAAAAGTAATAAAAAATATTTCGTTTTGGTAGATTTTTCAACTTTCTTATGCGTCAGCCCTGTACCCCTATGTATTTTGCAGAAAACGAATAATTTTTCAATACAAGATTCTTTTAATCAATCTACTTATTTTCATCTAAAAAAATTCTATGCGAAGCTTTAAAGCCATAAAGCCTAAGACTATAGAAGATATCACTTTTTATGCAATAGATTTTGAACACATATTATAACCTTTTAGTATTAATATTTATCGCATTTTAAATGACTATATAGGTTGGCTTCTTTAACAATTTAAACATCCAATTCGTGCCTAACACGTAGAAGAACCATTATTGCAACTTAATAAATTTTTTATTTTAAAGAAAGCGCTTTAATTTAAGTGTATATTTGTTGTTACGATATTAAATAAAAAAATTAAGTGGCATGGTTATTGACTAGCCACCTATTAATAGTAATACATCATTTATAGACATTAGTATATACTAAAGCGTATATACTAATGTCTAATTTAAAGATTAAAATAAATTAATGAGTTTTTTTTCTAAGTTATTTGGTTCCAAAAAAGTGGCGGGTGATAAGGTAAGATCCTTAGGTAAGTTAGCATTTTTAGAAGTAGACATTCATAATCATTTATTACCCGGTATTGATGATGGAAGTTCTTCTGTGGAAGATTCGCTTGAATTAATTAAAGGATTAAATGGCTTAGGTGTCCAAAAATTCATATGTACTCCACATATTATGGAGGATATTCATCCAAACACAAAGAGTTCTATTCAGACAGCATATAATACTTTAATCAGTGCATTAAAAGAGACTTCGAGCAAAACTAAAATTTATGCAGCAGCTGAACACATGATTGATAATGGTATTACTCAGTTAATCGCTAAAGATAATTTATGCGTTATGCCTGGTGGATATGTACTCATTGAAATGTCCTATTTAGCAGAATCAAACGCACTTTTCCAGACTATTTTAGATATACAAAATTTGGGATACAAACCTATTCTCGCTCATCCTGAACGTTATCCCTATTACCATTACAACTTTGATATGTATAAAAAAATCAAAGATGCTGGTTGTTTATTACAGTTAAATTTATTGTCTATAAGCCGGTATTATGGTACAGAGGTTAAAGTTGCTGCTTTGACAATGTTAAAATCAGGTATGTATGATTTTGTGGGCACAGATTTGCATCACCAAAAACATTTAGCTGCTTTGCAAGATGTTGTTGCTAAATATCCTATCCGTGATTTAATAAGAACATGTAATATATTAAACCCTACGCTATTAGATCATTTCAATAATGATACATCTATTGCAACAGGCTAATATTGTAATATTAATTGGGAATATAAGGTGGAAAATTTTTCCACCTTTTTTTGTGCTATGCATAGTTTTGAAGAGTATTTTCTAAATTTGGATTACTTGGAATTATATAAAGGAAAATAAATTGATAGCAAAGGAGACGATAGATAAAGTTTTAGATGCTGCTCGCATAGAGGAGGTTGTAGGAGATTTTGTTGATTTGAAGAAGAGGGGCACTTCGCTAATTGGAAATTGTCCTTTTCACAATGAGAAAACACCTTCATTTCATGTATCAGTAGCAAAGGGGATTTACAAATGCTTTGGTTGTGGCGTAGGCGGTGACTCTCTAAAGTTTGTGATGGAGCTGGAAAAGTTTTCCTATCCGGAAGCTATACGATACCTTGGGAATAAATACGGAGTAGAAATTGAGGAAATTGAACGTAGTCCAGCGCAACTTGCTGCCCAGGATAAACGTGAGAGTCTATATATTCTGAGTCAATGGGCTGGTAAATTCTTTAAGGAAAACTTATGGGAGACTGATTTTGGAAAGACTATTGGTCTATCTTATTTCAGGGAGAGAGGATACCGCGAGGATATCATCAAAAAATTTGAATTGGGCTATTCTCCTGAGCAATGGACTGCATTAGTTGATGAAGCGAAGAAGGCCGGTTTTCAAGAAGACTATTTGAAGGATATTGGATTAGCCATAGAACGGGATGATAAGTCACTTTACGATCGATTTAGAGGTCGTGTGATTTTTCCTATTCATAATCTTACAGGAAGGATTATTGGATTTGGAGGCCGTACATTAAAAACAGAAAAAGCTGTCCCCAAATATGTCAATTCCCCTGAATCTGATATTTACCATAAGTCAGATGTCCTTTATGGCTTAAATTTTGCCAAAAAGGCAATAATGGATGCTGACCTTTGCTATTTGGTAGAAGGCTATGCCGATGTAATTGCAATGCATCAAACGGGGGTGGAAAACGTTGTTTCCTCTTCTGGAACATCACTTACAACGGGTCAAATCAAATTAATTTCTCGATTCACAAAAAATGTAGTGATTCTCTACGATGGTGATGCAGCTGGAATAAAAGCTTCTTTGCGTGGTACGGATATGCTACTAGAAGAAGGGCTTAATGTTAAAGTTCTCTTATTTCCGGATGGAAACGACCCTGACTCATATGCCAAGCAAGTAGGTTCTACATCATTTAAAGAATACATTGAAAAAAATCAGGAAGATTTTATTTTCTATAAAACCAACATTCTTTTAAGGGATGCAAAGGATGATCCGATTAAAAGAGCGGAAGTCATTCGCGAGGTTGTTGAGAGTATTGCGTTGATACCTGATGAAATTAAAGTTTCGGTTTTCATTAGACAATGTAGTTCTTTACTAGATATTGAAGAGCGAATATTACTCACTGAGCTAAATAAAATCAGGCTCAATAAAGCCAAAGCGCAAGATAAGAAAGCCGCGCAAAATAGAGTTCAAGTTGCGCCTCAATCTCCTCAGGGTGATTATCCTGGAGATATGCCGCCTGCAGATTTTTTCTTAACAGAACAAGAAAAAGCTGAAACGGGAATAACTTCAAGTCCTGCGCAGCAAATTATTACTGCTGAACTCTTACAAGAACGAGAAATTGTACGCATCTTGTTGAATTACGGACGGGAATTGGTGACATGGGAGGGTGATGGAGATATACCTGTTGCGCCGTACTTACTTGGTAGTTTGGATGATATTGAATTTGAAGACTCCAGTTGTGAAAGTATCATAGCAGAGTTTAGAAAACAAGCTGAAAATTTTGAGGTTCCTGATGCAAAATTCTTTATTTCATCTGAGGATAAAGATGTTTCTGCATTAGCAGTAGATTGCATCGCTTCCAAATATGAGATTAGTCCTAATTGGAATGACGATAAGCGCAAAATTTATGTCACCTTGGAGATAGAACACTTGCAAGAATTAGTTATTCAGGCAATCTATCGCATCAAAAAGCGTAAGTTCTCTCGTGAAATGAACAAAGTGCAAGAAGAACTGAAAAAGAATTTATCTCCAGAAGATATGGAAATTGAATTGCATAAATATCAAAAGTTAAAAGAGGCAGAGAAGATGCTCGGGCAATTGTTAGGAAATATTGTAATCAAATAATTCGTTCATTTTAAATATTTCGTGAGGTCAACTTATTTACGACTTGCTAAATTCAGGGAAAACTTAGCGGTATCCTTTCTAAAAAAGCGGTTATGATTATTTGCAGTTAAATGGCGATAGCTAATAATGTAAAGTCAATATATTCGTTAAAGACCAGTTTTAATTGGCATTTGTCGAAGTAGGAAGTCGAATTATTGTTGGAAATTCTTTGATTTTCTGGATTAAAAGAAAAGAAATTTTATTCAAGCGGTAGAGCCTTAAATAGAGTTAAATATTTACCAAGGAGAAGTGCGATTTGATAGAGTATCAGTATATTTAGATTCAAACAAAGTAGAATTAACCAAAGATGCTTTTTGGAGCAACTAAACTAATATAACATGCGTATAAAATTACTTTCAGGTATATCATTAGCTATTTTATTAGCAATCAGCGGGTGTAAATCTCAGCAAGGAAAATTTGAGTTTGTGCAGCCAGAATCGGGACAACGTGTTGCTTTAGGTGAACAGGTGAAATTGAAGCTAAATTTCCCGAGCACTTCGTTGGATTCGGTTGTTTATTCTATAGATGGGCAGCCCTTTGTGACTAAAACTGATACAACAAGCGTAATTTTTGACACTAAAGAATTTGGCTATGGTGACCGTTCTTTGTCTGCAAAGATATATGCCCAGGGAAAAGAAGACATCGCTTACAGCAATATATTAGTTCTTCCGCCGAATGCAAAAAATTATTCCTTTAAAGTAGTAAATGAATTCCCACATGATACCAAAGCATATACACAAGGATTACAATTTGCAGACGGAGTATTATATGAGACAACCGGAGGTCCTGAAGATTTGGCTAGTGAAGGAGTTGTTACATCAATTCGAAAAGTTGACTTGAATACAGGTAAAGTTTTAAAAATCGAAAAACCTGAGGGATTTTTCGGCGAAGGTATGACTATCGTGGAAGATAAAATTGTTTTTCTTAGCTGGCAAAATAAAAAAGGGTATTTCTTTTCTAAGGAGTCATTCAGGAAATTAAGAGAGTTTAATTACGAGAACAGCCTTGAGGGTTGGGGAATTACTAACGAGGGTACAAAACTTATAAAATCTGATGGTTCTAATAAACTATATTTTTTGAATTCTATTACAGGACATGAAGAAGGTTTTATCACGGTTTATGATGAAAATGGGAAAGTAGATTTGCTGAATGAATTAGAATACATTGATGGAAAAGTATATGCTAATGTTTATGGTAAAGATATCATTGTAATTATTAATCCACAAACGGGTGCCGTTGAGGGACGAATCAATCTTGTTGGATTATACACAGAAGGGCGTTCGGGAGTCAATAATGAGTTAAATGGTATAGCATACGATGCTGCAGGGAAAAGATTATTTGTAACTGGCAAACTTTGGCCGAAATTATACGAAATAAAGCTTATTGAAAGGTAATAAAAAGGCAGCGGTAAAAGCTGCCTTTTTTATGGCTTTAAATCTCCATTAGGAACGGAAAACTTGATTTTGTCGTTTAATTCAATATCTTGGTGCTTATTCTGCTCTTGCAGACGATCTGGATACAAAATGCCGTATAAATGATCTACTTCATGCTGGAAAATTACGGCAGTAAAACCCTCGATGTTTTCTTCAATTATATTTCCCTTTTTGTCCCAGTGTTGAATTCGAATAGCATAGCTTCTTCTCACATCCTCACGTCTATCAGGGATAGAAAGACAACCTTCAGCACCCAGGCGCGTTAGTTTTGATCGCCAAATAATCTTTGGATTGATAAAAAATTCGAATGGCTCTCCTGCTTTGTCAAAACGCTGCACCCATATCAAATTTTTATTGATTCCAACTTGAGGAGCTGCAATGCCCACACCTGCATGCTCTGGCGCTTGAACTGTTGCAAGCATTCTTTTTTCCAAAATTTCTAATAATGGGTCATCTATCTTAATATCTTGAGAAGTAGCCTTTAATACTGCTAATTCTTTCTCATCTGTAGTTAGGTAAACGTGCATTTTGCTGCTTACATCGCCACTTGAAATAATGGCTTTTTCTTTTTCAGTAAAGTTCTTTGCCATAGCTTTATTGACTGGTCGTTCGTTCTTTGGTCCTTTGTATGCTTTTTCTCCAGCTAAAATATGAGTTTGAAGTATATTTTCTGCTGGTGGCTTTGGACATCTGTATCCAGAGCTGTATGCACAATATGGATTGTATGCTTTGTTAAAATCAATTGTGATTTTTCCGTTGACCACTTTTGATGCATCTAATTCAATGTATCTGCCACCAGTATATGTCTCAAATCCATTTGTCTCATCAATGAAAGGTAAGAGTGAACTACCCATTTGCTAAAGACAAATGGGCTTCGGGCTTCACAGACTTGTGCTTTGTTGCCAAAGTCTTATTTG
>NZ_WUQY01000236.1 GCF_009829085.1 Sphingobacterium bovisgrunnientis | reverse complement strand
TGCTCTTTTGTCCGTTTTATTGGTTTAGTTGTATGTTTGGTTCTTTCTAAGGTTGTTAATTGTCAGTAGCAACGAAGTGCTTTTACCTCTTGTAGTAGATCCGTCTAATTGTTGAAGAAACTGTTTGGTAGCATGGGTTGAGACCTCGAAATTGGATAGAAATTCTTGTCTACAAATTTGAATTTGATTTCGAACAGTCTAACACAATTAAAAAGTAGTTCTTATTTCAATTTGTCAGCTTACTGCTGTAATTGGTCGGATGAGCGTTTCCGAGTTAATAATTTTTTCATTTTTACAACAATTTAAGAATGGAAAATAATATGTA
>NZ_WUQY01000235.1 GCF_009829085.1 Sphingobacterium bovisgrunnientis | reverse complement strand
GGATGGGGAGACCATGCTAGGGCCGGAGGGGGCGGCCATACCATGGGCGCCGGGGACGCCCGCCCCGAAGGTGACACAATGGGCGGAGTGGGCGACCTGGGCGCCGGGGACGCCCTCCGCGAAGATGACACCATGGGCGGATGGGGCGCCAAAGGCGGAGGTGGTCCTCGATCTACTGGGTCGCGCTCCTACAAAAATGTCAACATACACAATTAATAACTTCAATCTTATTGAAATTGTTTGTACATAATTTATCGGTCAAATCACATACCCTATATCGGTCCAAGACCGGATCGGTCGCCTGGTCGCCTGGACCCTCCTCCATCGA
>NZ_WUQY01000234.1 GCF_009829085.1 Sphingobacterium bovisgrunnientis | reverse complement strand
AGAAATTTGACTTAACTATAATTTCGTTTGGTTTTAAACATAATAGCGTAGATAAATGTTTATATTCAAAAGTGTGTGATAATTATGTGATATTTATATGCTTATATGTTGATGACATGTTGATTATGAGTGATCACATGGATGGAATAAAAGAAACAAAGAGGTTTCTATCTTCCACATTTAAGATGAAGGATCTTGGACAAGTGGATACCATTTTGGGTATCAAAGTCACGAAGACTAGTGGGGTTTACCATCTAAGTCAATCACATTATATTGAGAATGTGATAAACATGTTCAAACATTTGAACATAAAGGAAGCATGTACCCC
>NZ_WUQY01000233.1 GCF_009829085.1 Sphingobacterium bovisgrunnientis | reverse complement strand
AACGCATTGAACCGAACATGACAATTGATAAATATTTGTTTTTAATCATATGCATCGTACTAATTCTGAATTTCGTGAGGTTTTGCTTTTGTTCTTATTTTCAGGGCTTTTCATCCCTTGATAAAAAAAAAAAGATTGAACTCCAACCTCGAGGGTTTTCCATCGCCCCGTCCTACCCCTAGAATATTGTAGAGGAGGTAAATTATGAGATGTGCCTCAACAGGTCAGGGTACAAGAGCTGTCATACTGGTGCCTACAAAGAGTCCAATTTTAAATCTTGTAAGAGGCAGGAATCGAATTCTCACTGCGGCTACCAGTTCAACTGAGAC
>NZ_WUQY01000232.1 GCF_009829085.1 Sphingobacterium bovisgrunnientis | reverse complement strand
ATACATCAAAACGAGCCGAAGTTATAGCGAAGTACGTGAAATCTTCAAAAATGTAACACACTATGTGAATTGCCTACTGAAACATGCCCACGTATAACGGAAAGCACTTAAAATGTAACAAAGTGCATGAAATGTACCGGATGCGCCAAACGGTAACGAACCCCGTTCAAACGTACGGAGCACTCTGAAACGAACCAGACTCTGTGGAATGCACCAAATGGCGCGAAATACACCAAAATGCGGAAAAGTGGCGAAATGTGCCGGTGCTCACCAAGATGCAAGACATGTAAACAAACACGCCAAAATGTTTTAGTCGCACTAAAAATGGCC
>NZ_WUQY01000231.1 GCF_009829085.1 Sphingobacterium bovisgrunnientis | reverse complement strand
GAAAAATGTTTTCCAACTTTTTGACCGAATTTTTTTTTTTTTTTTTTACCAATTGGAACACATTTCAAAGTTAATGGTAAATTTTTTTTATCCATTTAATTGACAATTTGCATAAAAAACAAAGTCAAACGAAAATTTTCCAGGTGAAAAATTATACCCATCAAACACCTTTACTTCTCAAATAAATTTCGGGCAAATCACTTCCCTGCTGAACATTTTATTTACCATATATTTTTCATCTTTCTATCAAACTGACCCTAACTTAGTGTCCAGAAAATTTCGTCCTCTAATGTGTCTACCTATGGATGCTTGTTTGCCATACAGTTCGTA
>NZ_WUQY01000230.1 GCF_009829085.1 Sphingobacterium bovisgrunnientis | reverse complement strand
AATTTCTCAATAATTGCTGTCACTTGGAAAGTTTCACTCACAACCATCCCTTCGGCATGAATTTCGTGAAGAATCACTTGGAGTTCTTGCACTTGACTGATTACTGGTTTGGAATCCACCATCTTATAATCCAAGAATCTTCCAACAATGAACTTTTTAGCCCCTGCATCCTCAGTTTTATATTTCCGGTCCAAAGACTCCCACAGTTCCTTGGCAGTTTTCATACTACTATACACGATGTATAGCGAGTCTGCTAAGCTGTTCAATATATAGTTTCGGCACAGAAAGTCTGAATGTTTCCAAGCATCGACCGCACTGATAACTTGAATATCT
>NZ_WUQY01000229.1 GCF_009829085.1 Sphingobacterium bovisgrunnientis | reverse complement strand
AAAGCTTTTTTGAAATGTTTTTATGATTCTACAAATATTTTATCTGGTGTTTATTATCCTACTAGTTGTATGGTCGTGCAACGTCTTTATCTAATTTCTAGGGCTTTTGATAGATATAAAGATGACCCCGATTTTAATTCAGTTATAATTGCCATGGAATTAAAGTTTAGAAAATATTGGGAAGACTTGCCCATGTTATTTCCATTAGCATGCGTCATGGACCCCCAATATAATTTATCGGGTACTAAATTTATAATTGAACGAATGTCAAAATCTTTAACTTTTAACGTACCTATTACTTATAGGAATTTGGAAGTAACTTTATCTGAAATG
>NZ_WUQY01000228.1 GCF_009829085.1 Sphingobacterium bovisgrunnientis | reverse complement strand
TGCCTGACAATTCAGTTTTGTATCTATGTGAAAACTACAGACCTCTTTGGCTAATGGCAGAGTAATTATCAGTGGGATAATCATATATGTTATGTATAATTGAAATTTTAGTTGACTTAAGTTCCCTTTGGGATTTAAGAGTCACTCTACAATAACATTTTTTTTTCTCAATGATGTAGGACATTTTATAGTTTTACGTTTTGGCATTTCTATGATTTTTATTTTCCTCAATTTGTAATCACCGTCTAATGTTGTCTTATGTTTCCAATTTTCTGCTATAGGGGTACAAGCTCCATGTTAAAAATATTTGATTCGTTTGTGTATGTCTTATATG
>NZ_WUQY01000026.1 GCF_009829085.1 Sphingobacterium bovisgrunnientis | reverse complement strand
ATAAAATTGGGCAATTTAAACTCTTCTAAAAGTAATAGATAGGGTATGATTCGGATTTTTCAACAAAAGCTGTCTTAATTTATTAAAGAAAGTAGATTTTATGCGTGCCAAATTTTATTTAGGACAGTTCTGAAATCTTTTTAAAAAAATAAACCGGTTCTTTCACGCAAATTAATATCATTTTTTAAAAAGAAAAGATTCGTATAATTCGTAAATCTCTATTTATTATAGAATTGGAATAATTATTTTGCTTAAGTCATTTTTTTATCCCTATCTTCAAAAAAAATACTTATGAAACCATGGTACAAGCCTTATTTTGAACTCTATGAGCGCGATATTAATACCGTGCCAGCAGATGTTATCCAACAGGTAAAGGTACATTTAAAGCGCTTCAAACAAGAAGATCCAATTGTGAGTCTGGTGGTCATAGCATACAATGAGCAAGAGAGGATTTTGAGCTGTCTTTGGTCTTTAAGTCATCAGATTTGTGATGTACCTATGGAACTCATTGTTGTCAACAATAAT
Organism: Sphingobacterium bovisgrunnientis; assembly: GCF_009829085.1. GTDB lineage: Bacteria > Bacteroidota > Bacteroidia > Sphingobacteriales > Sphingobacteriaceae > Sphingobacterium > Sphingobacterium bovisgrunnientis. The sequence goes on along the minus strand of NZ_WUQY01000026.1, from coordinate 63,546 downwards.
TCGAAGGATAAAACCGAAGAAGTCTTAAAAATGTTAGATATCGATTATTATAACGAGCTTAAACAGGGACCGGGTTATGCTCGTCAATGTGGGCTTGATAAGGCCAAAGGTAAATTTATTATTTGTATAGATGCCGATACGATGTATCCCGTACATTATGTTTCGACACACCTGAAAGCCCTACAGCAGAAGGGGGTTAGTTGTGCGTGTAGTCTGTGGAGTTTTTTGCCACGCAAGGGACAGTCAACAATTTCGCTCGCTTTGTATGAAGGGTTACGTGATCTTTACCTTCGGATTCAGTTTGTTAAACGTCCTGAACTCTGTGTAAGAGGAATGGTATTCTCCTTTTGTACAGACTTTGCACGTCATGAGGGGTTCCGTACAGATATTAAACGGGGAGAAGATGGCTCGCTGGCTCTGGCCTTAAAAAAATACGGGCGTATTGCTTTTGTAGGGAGTCGTAAGGCGCGTGCCATCACAGGCTATGGCACATTGAAGGCTGATGGCTCGCTATTTAATAGCTTTATTTATCGGCTTAAAAAGGCATTTAAAGGTGTACCTAGCTTATTCTTCGGGAAAAGCGCTTACCAAGATGAACAATCCAATATGATTAGAAAAAGCAAATAATGTATAAACATATTCATTGATAAAATATGTATTTGGTCGTTTTTATGATTTGCGCGTTTATTGTTTTCTATACCTATTTGGGTTATGGAATGTTGATTTATTTTTTAGCCAGGTGGTTCCCTTATAAAAGCATTACGATTCCAGAACTAAATGCGCAGGAATTCCCTGCAGTTACCTTATTTATAGCGGCGTACAATGAAGCAGAGATAATTGAAGAGAAGATGGCTAACTCTTTAGCATTGGACTATCCAACCAACCGTCTGAAAATCTTTTGGGTAATTGATGGAAGTACAGATGCAAGTGAAGAAATTTTAAGAAATTATGCTAATGTAAAGGTTATATATTCACCTGAACGACGTGGAAAGACAGCAGCGATTAATCACGGGATGGCGCATGTTTCCGATTCTATTGTAGTATTTACTGATGCTAACTGCATGCTCAATAAAGAAGCGTTGAAACGTATTGTTAAGCAGTTTGAAGATCCGACGATCGGTTGCGTCTCCGGAGAAAAAAGAATTGCATTCGAGCAGGATGACACTGTATCCTCTAAAGGAGAAAGTGCATATTGGAAGTATGAGTCTTTTTTAAAGGAAAAAGATTTTGCTTATTACTCTGCAGTAGGAGCTGCTGGCGAACTCTTTGCAATACGCACGGTATACTTTGAAGAAATGCCCGAGAATACGCTGTTGGATGATTTTATGCTATCGATGCGTATTGCACAAAAGGGTTTACGAATAGCTTATACCCCGGATGCTTACGCCGTAGAGCGAGGTTCAAGCAATATGGAAGAGGAGGCCAAACGTAAAAAGCGTATCGCGGCAGGAGGCTGGCAGTCGATAGGACGTTTACTCCCATTGCTTAATTTCTTTGCTTATGGTAGGCTTAGTTTTCAATATATATCACACCGAGTTTTGCGTTGGTCGATAGCACCTATTGCACTTTTTGCACTGCTTCCACTCTCTTGGCTGCTTGCCGTAAGGGAAGGATCATTAATAAATGTGTTTATGGTTATATTCTGGCTGCAGATTGCCTTTTACTTTTGCGCTGTTGTAGGATACTTGAAGCGTAATCAGCACACGGTTTCTAAAGTTTTTTTCATTCCTTATTATTTTGTATTTATGAATGCCAATGTTCTTATGGGCATATTGTATTTATTACTTAATTCTACTGGTGGTGCATGGGAAAAATCAAAACGTAAATAATTACATCACTTACATGATATGGAAAAAATGAACTTACGTAATTTACAAGTAATTGAGAAAGTCCTCGATATGACTTGCGATACGATGTTCTTGGTAAATAGAGAAAACATCTGTGTAGATGTGATTATGAAGACAGATAATCCAATCTTTAATCCACGAGTTAATCTTATTGGAAAGAATCTCATCTCCGTCTTACCTGAGTCTATTAGGTTGCAGGTTGAGAAAGCGCTGGAGTATTGTCGAACAACTGGAGAAACGTATAATGCTAACTACGATCTGCCTACAGATGAGAGAATGTATTATTTTAAGCTCATCGTGAACCAGTTTGATGAAGAGCATTTGCTCTGTCAATACCGTGATATCACCCAGCGTAGTAATATGAAAAATAGACTGCGTTCAGCATTGACGGCGTTGATTGAAGTGGGGAAAGTGGCTATGATTGGACTTTGGACCTTTGATTGTAGCAAGGACGAGTTTGTGCTAACGGGATACTCAAATATTGCTGGGCGTAATCTTGAAGAACCTCTAAGAATCTCCTTGGAAGTGTTTTTAAAAAGTGTACATCCCGAAGACCAACAACCTTTGCGCGATTATCTCTTTAAGGAAGGAAATGAATACAGCCGCTTTGAATTCAAGGTGATTGATTCAAAAGGTGTTATGCAACATATGCAGAGCACAAAGTACCGAAGTTATTTAGAGAAAGATAGTTTGATTATCGATGGATTTTCGCAGAATATTACTGATTTAATCAAAAACCGGAGTGAACTTGAGATGTTAATGAAAGTCGTAGAACAGGCGCCTTACAGTATATATGCTAATAAGTTAAACGGCGAGTTGGTGTTTGTCAACCAAGAATGTCGTTTGCAAAATCAGATCCCCGATGATCTCGATCTTTCCAAGCGTAAGGTTTTTAACACTTTAAATTTACATGGATCTGAAGAAGAATGGCATGAGCATGTTAAGGAAATTCAACAAACAAATGGGTTCCTGCGTTACCGTAGTACTCATGCATATCCTGAAAGGGATATAATTGGGTCTGAATGTATATCTTTTATCATTCCTAATGGAGCAGGTGAAGATATTATTTGGACCATGCGACGTGATATTTCGGATCAATTACGTTATGAAGAACAATTGCTCAAATCTAAAGAAGCCGCTGAGGAGTCCGAAAGACTCAAATCTGTATTTATCTCCAATATGAATCACGAAATACGAACGCCACTCAGTGCGATCATTGGCTTCAGTGATATCATAGCAGAAACGGATGACCCTGAATTACGTAGGTCTTATGGGAAAATACTTTCATCTAATGGTGTTCAATTGTTGCGACTTGTTACCGATGTGTTAGAAATGTCAAATTTGGGGGCGGGAAAGATGCGTTTTATCCCTAATTTGATTTCCCTTAAAAGGGTTCTGCAAGAACTCCAATTGAGTTTCGGTAATTTGACACAGATTGCCACGTTGGTTTTTGAAATTCCTGAGGCAGATTTTATGGTTAATGTGGATAGAGTGCGTATTTTACAGTTGTTGACAAACTTGATTAATAATGCAATTAAGTTTACACCAGTAGATGGTTATATTTATATAGGCTTTACACAAAGCCCTTCAGGAATAGAATTTTATGTAAAAGATACGGGGATAGGTATTCCAGCAGATAAGTTGGAGCTTATTTTTGATCGCTTTGTTAAACTAAATGCTACTGATCGAGGTACTGGCCTTGGTCTAGCAATTTGTAAGAGCATTGTCGAGCAGATGGAGGGCCGAATATGGGTCGAGTCTGAAGTTGGTAAAGGATCTACTTTCCATATTGAATTACCTTTAGTGGCTATACCACAAGAATAGTTAAACCTATTTTATGAAAGATAATTTCAAAATTAAGCCACTAGCCTTGGGTGGGGTGTTCAGTGCTGTAGTGGCGATGTTGATTATGACCTTCGGGATACTCTCTAGCTTAGCTTATGTTGTCTTTCCGCAGGAAATTGTGTTTTTCCAATGGCTTGGATTATTGATGCCCTTTCTTGTTGCTGCATTGGTATTCCTTTTAATATATGGACTGTGGAAAAATCGTTTTATTACAATATGTGCCATAATTGGCTTAGTGGGTACGCTTCATTACTTCCCAAAAGTAATACAGTTTAACAATGTTACCGGTGATGCCAATCCTGATATTCGGATGATTACTTATAACGTGAGAAGTTTTAGAATGGATTACAATGTACCATCAATTCAGAATATATCTGAATATGTGGCGGACAAGAAAATTAATTTGATTTGTTTACAAGAGGTTCCTGTGGAATACACTACAGCTGATCTAAAGTCTGCTTTCCCCATGATGGAACACGTTGTGCTAAGCTCTGACAAAACAGGAAAACATCATTTAGCTGTCATGAGTACATACCCCATCACGCACGTGGAAACTGTTTCGTTTAATGAGAGGTCAAATTGTGCGCTTATCGTAGATTTATCCGTTAATGAGAATAATTTTCGTGTATTCAATTGCCATTTGCAAACAACAAATTTTAATCAAATGCGCCCTAAAATAGGTGGGACCAGCATAATAGATCAGGTGTCGAATATAATCTCAGTCATGTCTGTTAATTTTGCTATTCGATCTGAACAAGTTACTTTTTTGAATGAAAAAATATTAGAATCACCCATACCCATTTTGGTCTGCGGAGATTTTAATGATTCACCAATATCTTATACGTATCACACTATGAAAGGAAAACTAAAAGATGCTTTTATTGAGGCTGGCAATGGTTACGCCTATACTTATCGCTATTTAAGAAAGTTAATCCGCATCGATTATGTCTTTTTTTCTGGTTCGAATTTTCAGGCAATTAATTATCAAACCGGTGATATCGATTACAGTGATCACGTGCCAGTAATAGTAGATTTTAATTTTGTTGAGTAACAAATAAGTTATATAAAAATGTCCTTAATATCCGCAAAAAAATAAAAAGGTTGCCGCTTCCACCAACCAATTAGTTTATCTTTGAACAAGTCACACAATCAAAGTAACTATAGGTGAAAATTCAAGTTTTAACGCACATCGCCCATTAAATCAGCTGCTAATATTTTGCAAAGGAGTCAGTTCAAAAAAAAACGTAAGGAACATAAAGCCGGATCTATAAATCGGTTTAGTGCTACAGGAAGATGGCAAATTGAGTTTTTCAAACAGATAAAACAGAACCTTCATCTTAAATGTTTTTTAGGATACATGAAAATGCAATTGAAATATAGATTTGTGCAGAGATGCTGCGCTTACCGATTGATTACATTACTTAAAACCAAGCCAGAAAGAGCATTGGTGTTTTCAAATATGGATTTCCGGATTAAAAACAATTAATGAATTAAGTTGAAATGTATGGTGGTTTACTTTAATATCTCGAAGAATGTTAGTAATATCAATTCTAAGCGGCCGTAATTAATACGATAATTCACACTTTACCTTAAGATAGGTACTTGCTTTTTGAAATAATTAAGAAATAGCATTTAAAACAGCGTTAAATCAATAAATAAAATTAACAATCCGATTTACCGGAGAACAATGAAATCATTAAATAATTAACAAGTTTCTATATTGTATATAATTAATAAGTTTCAAAATGTATTCGTCTTTTTTGAAATTTAAATATTAGATAAGAATTAAATCGATTTATGGATATTAATTTTTCGGAGTATAAAGTCTTGATTGTGGATGACTGTAAGATTAATTACATGATTGTGAAAGTCATCCTAGAAAAAGAATCTTTGAAAGTTTCTCTGGCCAGTAGTGCACAGGAAGCTATGGTTTTTTTGGAAAACCACCGGGTTGACCTCATCTTGATGGATGTTATGATGCCTGAAATGGATGGATTTGAATTTACTAAGTGGCTCAAGTCGAACGAAAAATATAAGGATCTCCCGATTCTGTTTATTACGGCTCTAAATTCTCCGGAAGATATCATCAAAGGTTTTGATTTGGGTGGCAGCGACTACATCACTAAACCATTCAATCGGGAAGAATTGCTTCGTAGAGTAAAACACCAAATTCGATTATCCCATTTTCATAACACCATTGTAAAGCAAAATGAGGATTTGCAGACGATTATTGATAATCGCGATAGATTACATGCTATTCTGGCGCATGATTTAAGGACTCCAATTTCTTCGTTAAAAATGATTTTCAGTATTTTGTCTCTCAAAAATGAGGGCGATGTATTGGATGGTGATTTTATACGTATGCTCTACGCAGGTAGTGATATTGTGGAACAGCTATTCTCGCTTTTAGATAATCTTTTGAAGAGAATAAAATCCCAAATGGGATCTATGTCTCTGTTGCCCCAGATTTTTGATTTTGATATCGTGGTAGAATCTGCTGTTGAGGTCTCAAGACCTGCAGCTAAGATAAAAGATATTTGTGTTCAGGTAGATTTTCAGGATGAAATTGATGTACTTTTTGATATTGATGTCATGAAAAGTATTGTTCGTAACTTACTAATTAATGCAATTAAATTTAGTAATTCAAATTCTACGATACAGATTACGGTGCGTAAGGAGGATAATCAATTAGTTTTTGAGGTGCAAGATGAGGGCATCGGGATGACGGAAGCTGTTCAGGCTCGTCTGCGCAAGCGAATGTATGGCAACAGTGTTCAAGGGACTTTGAAAGAGGATGGTGTAGGACTTGGGTTATGGATTGTACAACATTTTATTGATTCTCATAATGGTTCTTTCTATTTTAGATCGGAGGAAGGCAAAGGTTCTCTTTTCGGATTTAAAATGCCGATAATTCACGATAAAAAAAACACATAGTTTAGTATATATTATAGATGAAAAATCCACTACGTAAGCGAATTTTAGTAACGGGCGGCGCTGGTTTTATTGGTTCACACCTTTGCGAACGTCTGCTAGAGCTTGGATGCGATGTTGTTTGTATGGATAACTACTTTACTGGGTCAAAGTCCAATATTTTACACCTTCTTGATAATCCTTATTTCGAATTAGTACGTCATGATGTTACGGTGCCTTTTATGGCTGAAGTTAATCAGATTTATAATCTCGCTTGTCCAGCTAGCCCCATCCATTACCAGCACAATCCAATCAAAACCGTGAAAACTTCAGTAATGGGTGCGATTAATATGCTAGGATTGGCTAAACGTGTTGGAGCACGTATTTTGCAAGCCTCAACAAGTGAAGTTTATGGTGATCCGAATGTGCATCCTCAACCTGAAAATTATTGGGGTAATGTGAATCCAATTGGCGTTCGTTCTTGCTATGATGAAGGGAAAAGGTGTGCTGAAACTTTGTTTATGGATTACCATAGACAGCATAACATTGATATAAAGATTATTCGTATTTTTAATACATATGGTCCCCGAATGCATCCCAAAGATGGTCGTGTGGTTTCTAATTTTATTATGCAGGCTTTGAAGGGAAAAGATATCACAATCTATGGTGATGGAAGTCAGACTCGTAGTTTCCAATATGTCGATGATCTGGTGGAAGGTATGTTGCGGATGATGGATTCAGATTCTTCCTTTATTGGTCCAGTAAACCTTGGAAATCCTGTAGAGTTTACCATGCTCGAGCTTGCTGAGCATATTGTAGCTTTAACAGGATCCAGCTCTAAAATCAAACATTTTAAATTACCAAAAGACGATCCAAAACAGCGTAAGCCAGAAATAGCCTTAGCAAAGAAAGAGTTAGGCTGGGAACCTAAAATACAGTTAGAGGAAGGATTGTTAAAAACAATTGCTTACTTCAAAGATATGGTTTAATTAATTACCTTGGGCAATATTTTGTATCCATAAAGTATCTTTAGTAATCCTTGATCTTACAAATAAATTGTTTTACCCAATTATTTCTGTGATTTACTAATAGCCTGAATTCGATTAATAATTTATTCCAAATTAATACTCGAATTCAGGTCTCATGTGCTATATTAACTTAAAAGGTGAGATTAGCGAAGCTAGTTAATCAGAAAGTTTAGATGTGAGACTCGTTTTGAATTCAGAATGTTTTAACATATTAACAAAGTATTTGGCATCTTTTAGATTGCTGTTGGTTCTATTTGAAAGATACTTTTCAGTATAGTATTCTGCTTGCTCATACAAGTGTTTTCTACAATCTATATTTATGGATATACCATCTTCGAACGAGCCGTAAGAAAGTCCTTTAACAGCTTCGTTAGATGAAATGTCTGCAATTTTTTCTAATTGTATACCGGGAATATTTAGTGTAAGTGAAGGGTAATAAAAATGAATTTTGTTTGGGAATTTCACTTTTATTTTAATAGTACGGTTTTCGGTCGTTATTTCAACTCTAGAATGTTGTCTATTGTAATTATATTCGTAATACTCTTCTTGAGATGGAACCCATAATGAATCCAGACCATCTTTACCGTATGTATTATTTAACCAAAGTAACAATTGCACATACCCATTGCCTGTCTCATGAACGCCAAGGTGAACTGCCTGTCGTTCTCTCGCATCTTTTTCGAATTTGCTTCTAACAAGGGATATCCCATCTGATTCATTGGTTAAGAAAACTCTTTCAAGAAGAACCTTATCTAGGTCGGTTGAGACTTGGTATGGCACTAAAATTGTGCCCCCTGTTTGGGCGGTCATGGTCTGAATATCATTAAACATTAATGCTGCCTGAACATAACTTTTGTTGCCATTGGGCTCAGCTAAAAATTTAAACGCCCTACCTTGCAGAGCCGCTTTTGTTTTAAGCTGAGCAATTTGAAAATGCTTGAGTAAAGAATCAGTATTCTTAGTATAATCAGTTTTAACATCATGTAACGCAATTCCCGTCCCGTAGTTAAGCATTTCGACCACATTGCTCCAACGTAAACCCGATTTCATATAGAAACGATAATAGTTTTCGGTAAATCCCCGTCTTACAGATACCTCAGCATTCATAAAATCCCATTGTGAGGCCAAGGTTGTTGTAAAATGAAATCTTACCTCTTTTCCGTTACCATCTGTGCTTCCGAGTGTTTTGCCAAGATGGTATACGCCAGGAGGGAGGTCGTTTGATTCCAAATTCTCAATATCGTAATAAAAGCTTCTCTCTGAAGTGCTATGATTCGTTATTGGTTTACCGTTTATGGCCGCCCAAGTTCTGCAAAAGGCAGATTGTTTGCAGTCGTCTTGTGTAAGCATAAACAACATCGTTTTATTGTATTTTAGCAGCGGAATATTTACACTTATATCTTTGGCAATTGTATGTTCATTAAGTGTCAAAGTAATTTCAGCTTCTGGGCCAACCACCTCCTTAGAAAATGGATAGTGATATTGGTTGAATACTACATTGTCTTCGTTTTTTTGACCTCCATTATCATCTTTCCCTTTATACAAATCTTTTTTGAGACAAGATTCAAACAGAAATGTTATAAATAAAATTCCTAAACAAAAGCTAATATTAAGTGTCTTTGATATTTTTCTCATTAATTCAAAAAAGCCTACAGTATTATAATTAAGTTAACATTTGAAAGCCACAAATATAGAAAAATAAACATAGTTATGGATACGGGAAACCTTATTGAATATACACCTTGTAATTAAGACCAGTATTTGTGTTGAAATTTGTTATAGTTTTTTCTATGTGAGATTTCAAATGTTTCTATCGGAATATTTCTTTAAATTGAAGATTGTCCTCTGGTTACAGCAGTACTAATAATACTGAGAGGTTTAAGTTAGTAGTTCTAATTCTACTCTGGTGGTTCTACCCTTTTTTTGCTAACACTTCCAGCTGTAATAGGGAGCTCGGGACTTAAATCCTAGAGTTTTTACTCACGAGAGGTGAACAAATTAAGTAGGGAAATAGTGATTATTTCCACTTCTTTCTTCAGCACTCACCATGCATACCGTTACTGGCGGTTAGTTAGAATAACGAGTTTTAATGAATTAGTTTTCCATTGATAGTAATTCTCTTATACTTGATAAGCTATCTTGGTAAAATATGAGGTGTTGCTACATTGGAACCAAGGGAGCAATATGTTATAATATAAAGGTTTTGAAAGCTGAACTTTTTAGGACTCCTGGTGAAAAATGTGAGGTATTTTTGAGTTGACTTAGTTGTTCTTGCACAAGGGTGGAGTATATTCGGAAATGCGATTAGAGATAAATCACCTTTTTGCATATCTTTACACTATGGATACAGAACAGGTAAAACTCTCAAAAGATGATCATATAAAAGTTATTTCTAAGCGTGACCAAACTCTTTCTACCCCAGTAGAGAAGATTACTTCTACAGCTTTCGATCTTGCTCAAGAAAATGATTACCAAAAAGCCTATGTTGAAATGCTAAATCGTATGCAGTTCGGCCAGGAGCGCGAGCGCTTTGAAAGTGATCCCAACCAGACTATGCATCCGTTCAAGGCGGATCCTAAGGAAGAGGAAATACATCAGCAATTGATCAAGGAGAAACTCGAATCTATCCGTAATAGACCTGGTTATACATGACGTGCACAATTACCTGCACACCTCCCTGTAGAGTAAGTAGAGATCTCCTGCCAAGTGAATCTGTCATAAATCGTCTGTTAGATTATCCGCAATATGCATTAGGAATAATTTAGCTTAGGAGGAAGGTTTTCAATTTTTGTATATTTTGAGTGCTTTCATTGTCTTCTTTTTCAGGTAATGCTATTTTTAGCATCTTCTTTCCAGCATGGTTATCCGTCCAAACTCCTAATGCGAAGTAATAGGATTTCAATCTTCGACGTTTTGCTGCATTGGGTTCATTAAGTGCATAATCTAGGATTAAGTGAATTACGGACTAGCGTTAATTATAAAGAAGTCTAGAAAATAATTATGCCCCTTAGATTAGATTTTAAGGGGCATGATTTATAGATAATTAAACTGCTAAATTAATTCTTTTTGAAAACTATATAATCCTTCATTACATTTAAACTCTCATCTAGGATAAAATCAAACTCAACTTTTGGCTGGGGTTGGCCTTCCTTCCAAAGAGGCATATTATGTAATTCTAGTAATTTATTCAAGCGAATTCTACTTTTAGCTTTATTCTCATCTCTTTCTTTTTTCAATTTGTCTTCATTAAGAACAATTGTTGAGGTAGTATTCATTGCTTTGGTAAAATCGTCGATATCCTCCAATAAAAACTTGTACTCCGATGAAGTTTTCATACGTGCTTCGTGTTTTTCAGCTAATTGATTTTTAATACCGGTTAAATCATTCACTTTGGTAAAGTTTGTGGAACGAATTTGATCCCATGGAAGTGCTGCTGGTTCTGAGCTTTCTCCATATTTTTCCGATGTTAATTGAGTAGGGAAGTCGATGTCTGGACTTACACCTTTATGTTGTGTGCTACTCCCATTGATTCTGTAGAATTTGGCAATAGTTACATTAATTTGTCCGAACTCCGGAGCGCCGTTAGGAGTGTCAGCATCCTTAGCTTCACCTGCTGCTTTTAATTTTAATTTATTTACAGAACTGATAAATCTTGACATATCAACAGCAGATTGAACTGTTCCTTTACCAAAAGTGGTTGATCCCAAAATAATCCCACGACCGTAATCTTGTATCGCTCCTGCAAAGATCTCTGAGGCGGAAGCAGAAAAACGGTTAATAATTACGCCAAAAGGACCTTTCCAAGCCACGCCACTATCTTCATCTTGATGTACCTCAATTTGTCCTCGCGTATCTTTTACTTGTACAACAGGACCTTTTTCTATAAATAAACCTGTTAGCTCTATTGACTCTTGTAATGAACCACCGCCATTGTTTCTTAAATCTAAAACAACTGCATCAACTTTTTCTTGGTTTAATGTGTCTAATAATAACCGAACATCGCGAGTGGTACTCTTATAATTTGGATCACGTTTGCGGTAAGCTTCGAAATCAATATAAAATTTAGGTAAAGTTATAACTCCAATTCTATAAGTTTTACCGTCTTCTCCTTTTACTGTTTTGATCGTCTTTTTCGCAGACTCTTCTTCAATTACTATTTTTTCACGCGTTAGTTTTACAATTACAGGTTGTGCGGAAAGATCAGCGCCAGCTGGGAGAATTTTTAAACGTACAACTGTACCTTTAGGTCCTTTAATTTTAGCAACTGCTGCATCTAAACGCCATCCAATGATATCTTCAAACTCTCCATCTCCTTGCGCAACTCCTATAATACGGTCATCCATTTTCAAGGTTTTATCTTTAAATGCAGGACCTCCAGCAATTATTTCTTTAATTGTCACCATTTCATTTTCCATCTGAAGTCTAGCTCCAATACCTTCTAAAGTATTTGACATATCTTCGTTGAAGCGCTGGGCGAAGGATGGATTATAATATGTGGTGTGCGGATCAATAGCGTTTGTATAAGCTGACATCACTAATTGAAATGCATCATTTGAATTTGTCTGCTTGGCTTGAGAAATAAGGTTGTTGTAGCGTTTTTTTAAAGTCTCTTTATGCTTTGCTGATTCATCCTTACCTTCTGCAGAAGTGAGTTTCAGGTTAAGCAAATCAAATTTTACGCGCTTACGCCATTGCTCTTTAAGCTCAGCATCCGTTTTAAACCAGTTTAGTTTATCTCTAAAATTGATATATGACTCTTCTTTAGTGAAATCATGTGAAACATCAACTTGTGTAAGTGCATACTGCAAGACCTCCAAAACTCTTTTGTTATATGTGTTAAATATATGGAAAGCACTAGAGAGATCTCCATTTCTGAAATCCTGACTTATTGTATTACGATATTTTTGAAATTCATCTATCTCAGATTGCAAAAAGTAGTTTTTACCTTCATCAAGTGATTTTATCAAGTTTTCATGAACAATCTTTGAGATTGAATCACTTGCTGCAACTTTTTTATAACTGTAGTTTTCTAATATCCCCACTACCTCCTTAGCAATAATTTCATGTTGTAGAGAAGGTTTAAGGTTAATTCCTCCTTCTTGAATATTCACGCGAGGCTTCGCGCCACAGGCAACAACTGAAATAAAAGCTAAACAAACTAAAAAATTTTTAAACATATAAATTGTGTTGTGAAATAACATTTTTGAATTGACTCCTACGGTTTTAATCGAATCTAAAATTAGGTAAAAAATATATCAAACTTAAATGCTTTGACATCAAAAATGGGGAAGTATTTACAATTGATGTAATATTTTTGCTAAAAAATATTATTTCTTAATTTCCAGTAGTGTGTCAAGTACTCTTTTGCTATTTCATAGTTTCCTAATTTAACATTTGCCCGGCCTAATTGTTCAGCTATCGCAAGTTGTAAATATTGGTTTTTGCTATCTTTTGCTAATTCCCAAGCTGACTCAAGTTCCTTTCTAGCAAACTTAAAATTATTTTGCTTCATCTTTGCAGAACCCAGCATGTATTCAATAATCGCTAATTTGTTATGGACTTCTCCTTCTTGGATCAAATCACGAGCTTGAATTAAAAACCATTGAGCTTGGGTATGTTTATTTTGACTACGATAAATTTCTGCTAACGTAATCCAAGCATCGATTTTTCCATCGTAAAATTTTGATTTATTAAAAAGTGGAATTGCTTTTCGGATTATAAGATTTTCTGCCATTTGATAATTCCGCTGATAGGCTTCAATTAGTGCTATCCGTGCATGTGATGTTGCCTGTCTGCGTAAGTCTTTTTTTTGCTGCATATGCATTAAATATGCACTTTCTAAGCCGAGAGCTTGCTTAATTTCACCAGTTATCAAATATACGGATGCCATATTTGACTGAATTATAGTGATATCATCCAAATTATTGCTTAAGCGTGCATGTGCTAAGGCGACCTGAAGTGCTGCTAAGGCATCACTTGTTTTATTTTCACCTAGATACTTAAAAGCAAGATCATTATATAAAGCATAAACTATCGGATGTTTTTTCTGTTCTACTAAATGTTTTATCAAAGAATCAGAGTGATTTATAAGATCCGAAGAAATAGTGGTTACTATTTCTTGATTGGTTGTATTCTGAAAGTTAGATAATAATACTTTTTGTTGAAACCTGAGATGTATAGAATCTTGAAATGAAAGTAAATCTTCATACTTATCTGTCATTTCTTCTTGTAGTGTTCGAGGTAAGGGTAAAATATAAACTTCAGGGCCAATACCATTAAAGGTTGTGTCATATTTTGTGACAAAACCATATGGATCTAATTGCTCTTGTTTAAATGACTGTCCGTAGCAGACCCTGCCTAAAAATATATATACTAAAAATAATAATATTTCTTTTTTCATTAGAAATTATGACGTTAATCAAATGTAATAATATTGGACAATATTCAAGCCAAATGATTTTGTGTAACTTTGGGTGTTATTTTATAAAAAGAGTATCATGGCTACAAGAATTCCTTTAGCAGAGCGATTAAGACCAAAGACTATTGAAGAATATGTAGGGCAGCGCCATTTGTTAGGCCAAGACTCTGTATTATATCATGCCATTTCCAGAAAAAATGTTCCCTCCATGATTTTATGGGGTCCTCCTGGAGTGGGGAAAACAAGTTTAGCATTTTTAATTGCTAAGGAATTGGAGCGCCCCTTTTTTAGTTTAAGCGCAATAAAAGCAGGCGTAAAGGATGTTAGAGAAATTATTGATAAAGCAGAGCAATTGCAAAGTTTTAATGGAGAACAACCCATACTCTTTATAGATGAGATACACCGATTTTCTAAAAGCCAGCAAGATTCTTTACTGGGGGCAGTTGAGCGAGGGTTAGTGACACTTATTGGAGCTACCACAGAGAATCCTTCTTTTGAAGTTATCTCGGCATTATTAAGCCGTTGTCAAGTTTATGTTTTAGAGTCGCTTGATAAGGATGATCTGATTGGATTGGTGAATAGAGCTATTAAAGAGGATGAATTTTTAAAAAATGATAAAATAGTTGTTAGTGAATATGATGCCCTTCTTAGAATTTCAGGGGGAGATGCTAGAAAATTATTAAATGTTCTGGAATTAGTTATCGACGCTGCCGTACCTTATAATATAGCTATAACAAACGATTTTGTGTTAAAGCAGGTTCAGCAGAATATGGCTCGATATGATAAAACGGGAGAACAGCATTACGATATTATTTCAGCATTTATAAAATCTATTCGAGGCTCAGATCCAAATGCGGCAGTTTACTGGCTTGCTCGAATGATTGAAGGTGGAGAAGATCCATCTTTTATTGCGCGCCGTCTGCTAATTTTAGCATCGGAAGATATAGGTAACGCTAATCCCAATGCGCTACTATTAGCAAATAATTGTTTCCAAGCAGTGAACGTTATTGGTTGGCCTGAGTCGAGAATTATTTTGTCGCAGACAGTTACTTATTTGGCTTCATCAGCAAAAAGCAATGCTTCCTATGAAGCAATTAATAAGGCGCAAGTTTTGGTTAAACAAACCGGCGATTTGTCTGTACCTATACATCTGCGAAATGCGCCTACAAAATTAATGAAGGAATTGGATTACGGTACTGAATATAAGTATGCTCATTCTTATTCAGGAAATTTCATAGAGCAGGAATTTATGCCAGTAGGAATACAAGGAACGACATTATATTCACCTGGGAAAAATAGTGCAGAGGACAAGCTAAGAATCTCCCTAAAAGAAAAATGGAAGAACAAATACGGCTATTAAAATGTTATTTCACGTGGAATTATTAACATTCCTGACGCTTATAAATGAATTTGTCAATTTGATTATTAATTTTGCCTAATGCATACTTTTACATCCATAGATTTTGAATTGGCAACTTCAGATTATAATAGTGTCTGTGCTGTTGGGTTAGTGAGTGTGGTGGGTGGTAAAATTGTTAATGAATATTATAGTCTTGTACAACCGCCAGAGAATAAATACATGTGGCAAACCACTCGTGTTCATGGTATAAAATCTAAAGACACCGCGAATGCACCTACTTTCTTAGATATATTTCCAGCAATTTTGCCTTTGGTGTATGGGCAAAAAATGGTTGCGCACAACGAAGAATTGGATCGAAAGGTATTGCGTCGTTGTATGCAGCATTATGGGCTGGTTTATGAAGATTTAGGACTACAGGAAAAGTGGGAGTGTACGAGTATTATATATAAACAGTTGGGATTTGCAAAAACTAAACTGAGTGTTGTTTGTGAGATTATGGGCATAGAGCTCAATCCCCACGACGCATTATCGGATGCGCGTGCGAGTGCAGAGCTTTTCTTATTTAAAGAAAAAGCTAAAGATAAATTAGTACAATATCAACTGATAAATCAATAAAATTATTTATTAATAAATCTTAAATGGACGAGAGAAAAAAACGAAATGATTACAATCCAGGACCAAGAGTAGGAATTACGTTTTCTACATTTGATTTATTGCATGCTGGACATATCATGATGTTGGCTGAAGCAAAGAGACAATGTGATTATTTAATTTGCGGTTTGCAAATGGATCCTACATTAGATAGACCTGATAAAAATGCGCCTACGCAAACTGTTGTTGAACGTTATATTCAATTGCGTGGTTGTCAATATGTAGATGAAATCGTACCTTATTCAACCGAACAGGACTTAGAGGATATTCTTCGTTCTTTTAAATTAGACGTGCGCATCGTTGGCGATGAATATAAGGAGCGTGATTTCACCGGAAGAAAATACTGTGAAGAAAAAGGGATAGAGCTTTATTTTAATAGCAGAGATCATAGATTCTCGAGTTCTGGTCTGCGTAAGATAGTGGCGGAGAGAGAAGCTGAAAAAAATATTGAAAAAAGGATTAATACGGAGATTTAACAAGAGGAGCATTTTTTTAGTTAATCATTACGAGGCTAATTTTTCTAAAATAAGGTGAGGTATGTTTTTTATAAGCACTTTTAGAGCTCTATGCTTATCTTACGTATGAAATTTTCAGGTATATAAAAAGATTCTCAAGCAGAGCTTATGCTAAAGAAGTTAAATATATGAAAAAGGTTTCCCTAGCGAAGTTTAATTCTATAATTAATTCAATTGTTCACTCTTGTTCAGAAGTTAGATTTAAAGTCAATAAGAAAGCCGAATAATGTTGTTTTTGATTGAAAAGTCATTTATCCCCTAGAATAATTATATGTTAGTTTGTGATTTTAACCATTTTAATATTTTATAAATGGAAATCTATCTATAGCATTATGGTTAATAAAATAATTTATATACATTGTCTACAATAAATTCATTTATTAGAATATGAAACTTGCAATAGTTGGTACAGGATATGTAGGTCTGTCAAATGCTATATTATTAGCGCAACACAATGAAGTTGTGGCATTGGATATAATACCAGAGAAAATTGAAATGCTGAATAACAAGGTTTCTCCTATTGAGGATAAAGAAATCATGGAGTATTTACGAACAAAAGACTTAAACTTTAAAGCTACGCAAGATAAAAAAGAAGCTTATAGAGATGTTTCCTTTGTTATTGTAGCTACACCTACGGATTACGATCCAGAAACAAATTATTTCAATACCACAACTGTAGAATCTGTTGTTGCTGATGTCTTTCAATATAACCCTAATGCAGTAGTAGTTATTAAATCTACGGTACCAGTAGGCTTTGTGGAAAATTTAAAAAAGACCTTATCATTTGATAATATTATATTTTCTCCTGAATTTTTAAGAGAAGGCAAAGCTCTATATGACAACCTTTATCCTTCCCGAATTATTATTGGAGAGCAGAGTGAGCGTGCGGAGGTATTTGCTGGGTTATTAAAACAAGGTGCTATTAAAAAAGATATTCCTATCTTATTTACTCACTCTACTGAAGCAGAAGCTATTAAGTTGTTTTCGAATACTTATTTAGCAATGCGCATTGCCTATTTCAATGAATTAGATAGTTATGCGCAAATCTATAACTTGGACAGTAGACAGATTATAGAAGGGGTTGGTTTAGATCCCCGTATAGGTTCGCATTATAATAATCCTTCCTTTGGCTATGGAGGATACTGTTTGCCTAAGGATACAAAGCAGCTCTTAGCAAATTACGATACTGTTCCCAACAATATTATACAAGCTATAGTAGATGCCAATAGAACTAGAAAAGATTTTATTGCGGAATCTATATTGGCAAAACGTCCCGAAAAAGTAGGGGTATATAGACTCATAATGAAATTAGGTTCGGATAATTTTAGAGCTTCTGCTATGCAGGGTGTTATGAAACGTATCAAGGCAAAAGGTATTGAAGTAATCGTTTATGAGCCGGTATTAATGGAGGAAACCTTTTATGGTTCCAAAGTTACACACGATTTAGAGTGGTTTAAACAAGAATGTGATCTAATTATTTCTAACCGAAATTCTGAAGAATTGTTAGATGTGCAGGAGAAAGTTTATACAAGAGACCTTTTTGGAAATGATTAACTTTGTATAAAGCTCTAGTTCATATTAAGTTCAAAGCAAGATATATGTTGCGCTTTAAGAGGAGGATTTAGGCTTTATAAAATTATTTAAATAAATGAGTGTAGTTCACGTATTATTAACAGGTGGAGTTGGAAGTAGATTGTGGCCTTTATCCAGAAAGCAGTCTCCTAAGCAATATTTACATTTATTCGAGGGAAGATCCTTATTTGAGATGACTGTGCAAAGAAATCAATGCTTGGCGGATAAGGTAATAATTGTGGGAAGTAGAGATAATACCCATTTAACCCATAAGGCAATGTTCAACTGCGGATTGCCGTACAAAAATATTGTAGAGGCAACTCCTAGAAATACAGCAGCAGCAATTGCATTTGCTGCATTCGCCGCACATCCAGACGATATCTTAATTGTTACCCCTTCGGATCATATGATTTCTGGAGAGAAAGAGTATGAAGAAGCGATGATTAAAGGTATTGAAAAGGCGAAAGAGGGATTTCTTGTGACTTTTGGTATCCAGCCCACAAGACCGGAAACAGGATATGGTTATATAGAATACGAAAACGACCATGTGAAATCTTTCCGTGAAAAGCCAAACTTAGATACTGCAGAAGATTTCTTGGAAAGAGGAAACTTCCTGTGGAATTCCGGTATGTTCTGTTTTCGAGCTTCTGTATTTTTGGAGGAACTGCAACAATATGAGCCGAAAGTGTATGAAAAATCTAAGTGCGCATTTGATAATTCTAAAGATGGTATTTTAGACGAAGCTTTATCCCTTGAAATACCTTCTATATCGGTAGATTATGCTGTGATGGAAAGATCTAAAAAAATTCGTGTGGTTCCTACAGCATTCCATTGGTCGGATTTAGGTTCTTATGAAGCCTTGTACGATTATTTTGTAGCCAGTGGCTACCCTAAGGATGATAATGGAAATATTGTTATTGGTACAGAGGTTTTTACAGGGTTTGTAGGTTTGAAAAATACGATCTTTATTTACACAAAAGACGCTTTTCTTATTGTACAAAAAGAGAAATCACAAGACGTTAAAAAAATATATAATATGCTGCAAAAGCTCCAATCTAAACTGTTGGATTAAAATTACTATTTCACAAATATGGATAAGCAAAGTAAAATTTATATTGCTGGACATCGAGGAATGGTTGGTTCTGCAATTTGGAGACAGCTAGAAGAATCGGGCTACACGAATTTGATAGGTAAATCAAGTGCGGAACTGGATCTCAGAAATCAAGAACAAGTAAATCAATTCTTAGAAAAGGAAAAGCCAGTTGCGGTGATAGATGCCGCAGCACGTGTGGGAGGAATATTAGCGAATAACACATTCCCATATCAGTTTTTAATGGATAACCTCCAGATACAAAATAATTTAATTGAAGCTTCTCTTAAAAATGAAGTTCAAAAATTTATTTTCTTAGGTTCTTCCTGTATCTATCCGAAACTAGCTCCACTGCCTTTAAAAGAGGAATATTTACTTACAGGAAGTTTGGAGCCTACTAATGATGCTTACGCTCTTGCAAAAATTGCAGGTATTAAAGCATGCGAAGCTATTCGTAAACAGTTTGGTAAAGACTATGTGAGTCTTATGCCTACAAACTTGTATGGCACGCATGATAATTTCGATTTAAATACTTCACATGTATTGCCCGCAATGATACGCAAATTTCACGATGCGAAACTAAATAATCATACTACCGTGACTTTGTGGGGATCAGGAACTCCGTTTCGAGAATTTTTGTTTGTGGATGATATGGCTGGCTCCATTATCTTTGCTTTAGAAAATGTATTGCCGGAGTATTTGTACAATGTAGGAACTGGGGAAGATTTATCTATTAAGGAGCTCGCTTTATTGATTCAGAGAGTAGTTGGATATGAGGGGGAGATAGAATGGGATTCTTCAAAGCCGGATGGTACTTATCGCAAGTTGATGGATATTTCGAAAATGCATGAACTTGGCTGGAAGCATCAGGTGGAGCTTGAGGACGGAATTAGATTAACTTACGATTGGTTTTTAAATAATCAGGGAAATATTAAAGAAGTTAAAATCTAGAGGATATAATGAAAGTAGCATTAATTACTGGGGTAACGGGACAGGATGGTTCTTATTTGGCGGAGTTGCTGCTAGAGAAAGGCTATAGTGTGCATGGTATAAAGCGCAGATCTTCCTCTTTTAATACCCAGCGTATAGATCATTTATATGTAGATCAGCATGAGAAACATGTTAACTTTAAGTTGCATTATGGAGATTTAACCGACTCTATGAATATTATACGTATAATTCAGGAGGTGCAGCCCGATGAAATATATAATCTTGGTGCCATGTCACATGTTAAAGTATCTTTTGATTCGCCAGAGTATGTAGGCAATGTGGATGCCCTTGGTACATTGCGTATATTGGAGGCTGTACGTATTCTAGGATTAGAACATAAAACTAAGATTTATCAAGCATCTACTTCTGAATTGTATGGAGGCATGCCAGAAAATAAGAATGATAGAGGATTTTATGATGAAAATTCTCCTTTCTATCCGCGATCTCCTTATGGTGTAGCGAAAATCTATGGTTTTTGGATTACCAAAAACTATCGTGAGGCTTATGGTATGTTTGCCTGCAACGGAATTTTATTTAACCACGAATCCCCTCGTAGAGGTGAAACTTTTGTGACGCGTAAAATTACAATGGCTACTGCAGCTATTGCTTTGGGTAGACAGGATTGTCTTTACTTGGGTAATCTGAATGCGCTGCGGGATTGGGGACATGCTAAGGATTATGTTGATGCTATGTGGCGCATATTACAACAGGAAAAACCTGAAGATTATGTTATTGCTACTGGTGCGACAACCTCGGTACGCGATTTTGTGCGTTTTGCTTTTGAAGAGCTTGGAATAGAGTTAATCTTTGAAGGAGAACAGGAAAATGAAGTAGCTAAAGTTTTAAAATGTCACAACAGCAGCTTTCAATTGGAAGAAGGTAAAGTGGTGGTAAAAGTTGATCCAAGATATTATCGTCCTACTGAAGTAGATCTTTTAATTGGAGATCCCACAAAATCTAAAACGCAACTAGGCTGGGAACCAAAATATGACCTAAAGGCGTTAGTAAAAGAAATGGTAAATTCGGATGTGGAATTAATGAATTCCTCAGCTAAAATTGATTGAGAGAATATCGCTGAATACTCATCTTTGACCTTAAAAATTATAAGAATTAATATGGCGCATAAAACAGTACTTATCACAGGAGGTGCAGGATTTATTGGTTCGCATGTGGTAAGAGAATTTGTTACAAAATATCCAACATATCAGATTATTAATTTAGATGCATTGACTTATGCAGGTAACCTTGAAAACTTAAAAGATATAGAGGACGAACCAAATTACACTTTTATTAAAGCGGATATTAGGGAAGCCTCTACAATGTTGGAAATCTTTCGAAAATATCAACCAGACGGCATTATACATTTAGCTGCGGAATCGCACGTCGATAGATCTATTACTAATCCAAATGATTTTGTGATGACCAATGTAATAGGAACTGTAAATCTGCTGAATGCAGCCACGGAAATTTGGAAAGATGATAGCCAGGGTAAAAGATTTCATCATGTGTCTACCGATGAAGTATATGGTACTTTAGGAGAAGATGGGTTGTTTACAGAACAAACTGCCTACGATCCGCATTCACCTTACTCTGCATCGAAGGCTTCCTCTGATCATTTTGTTCGTGCTTATCATGATACTTACGGTCTTCCTGTAGTTATTACTAATTGTTCCAATAACTATGGTCCTAACCATTTTCCGGAGAAATTAATTCCTTTATGCATCAATAATATTCTAATTAATAAAACCCTACCAATTTATGGAGATGGCAAGTTTACACGGGATTGGTTATTTGTAATCGATCACGCAAAAGCTATCGATATGGTATTTCACCTAGGGAAAAATGGAGATAGCTATAATGTAGGAGGATTCAATGAATGGAAAAATATTGATTTGGTAAGAGAGCTTTGTAAACAAGTAGATGAAAAATTGGACCGTCCAGTAGGAACGGCTGCGCAATTAATAACATTTGTTAAAGATCGTCCGGGTCATGATTTACGTTATGCCATTGATGCAACAAAAATTAATCAGGAATTAGGATATAAGCCTTCTGTTACTTTTGAAGAAGGATTGTCCATTACTATTGATTGGTTTTTATCAAATCCGGAGTGGTTAGATAACATCACTTCTGGAGATTATCAAAAATATTACGATAAACAATATAAAAGTAGTTAGTAGCATGAGAGCTATTGAAACAAAATTAAAAGGGTGCTTTATCCTAGAGCCTAATATTATAAAAGATAACAGAGGCTATTTTTTTGAAGCATTCAACGAAAAGAAGTTTAAAGAATTGATAGGTAACACTGTTGAGTTTGTTCAAGATAATCAATCCAAATCCACTTACGGCGTAGTGCGTGGATTACACCAACAAGTGGGTGAGCACGCACAAGCAAAATTAGTTCGTGTTCTGGAAGGTAGGGTTTTGGATGTAGCGGTGGATGTCCGACCACATTCTCCAACCTATGGTGAACATGTGGCAGTTGAGCTATCTGATGAAAATAATAGACAGCTTTTTATCCCACGAGGATTTTTACATGGCTTTGCGGTATTGTCTGAAACAGCTACCTTCTTTTATAAATGTGATAACGTTTACCATAAAGAATCTGAGGATGGTGTTTATCCTTTAGACGAAACATTGTCTGTCGATTGGCAAATTCCTTTGGATCTAATTATTTTATCAGGAAAGGATAAGGAAGCACGACGATTTTAACCCCATAATGATGAAAAAAATTCTTATAACAGGTGGAGGTGGTCAATTAGGATCTGAATTAAAAGACCTGTATCAAAGCAGAAAGGATGTAAAAGCAATTTTCGTTGATCGCGAAGAATTAGCACTTGATGACATAGATGGTATTATTAAGGTTTTGCATTTTTACAGACCCGATGTGATAATTCATGGCGGAGCATATACTGCTGTTGATGCAGCAGAAACAGAAGTAGGGCTCGCTGATACGGTGAATCACTTAGCTTCAGGTGAGATTGCTAAATATTGTAAACATAACGCGGCAAAGCTTATCGCTATTTCAACAGATTACGTTTTTGATGGTAATTCGTCGGTTCCTCTGAAGGAATCAGCAGAGGTTAGTCCTATAAATGTCTATGGTGCTACGAAGCTAAAAGGCGAACAAGCGATTCAAGCCAATCTTCCCGAAGCCATAATTATTCGTACGGCGTGGGTTTATTCGGTTTATGGACATAATTTCGTTAAAACGATGATTCAATTAATGAATGAGCGTGATGAGATTTCTGTGATAGCGGATCAAATCGGCTCGCCGACTTATGCGCTAGATTTGGCTAAAGCCATTGTGAGTGTTATTGATGGGGAAAAGTGGGAGTCGGGAATTTATCATTTTAGCAACGAAGGGGAGGTATCATGGTTTGACTTTGCCGTAGCAATCAAAGAAATAAGGGGTTTGGATTGCGTCATAAACGCAATTCCAACTTCAGCTTACCCTACTCCAGCTAAACGTCCAAAATTTTCCCTTTTAGATAAAACTAAAATAAAAGAAACTTTCGATCTTCAAATACCATTTTGGAAAGATAGTTTAATTAAGATGCTTGCTAAATTCCAATTATAAATTAAGCTTAGTATGAAAGGAATTATTCTTGCCGGAGGATCCGGAACTCGTTTACATCCCTTGACATTGGCTGTGTCAAAGCAGCTAATGCCAGTGTACGATAAACCCATGATTTATTACCCTTTATCAACATTAATGCTAGCTGGTATTAATGAAATATTAATTATTTCTACCCCACAAGATTTACCAAATTTTGAAAAGTTATTGGGTGACGGTTCACAAATAGGTTGTAAATTTTCTTATAAAGAGCAACCTTCACCAGATGGTCTTGCACAAGCATTTATTTTGGGTGAAGAATTTATTGGTGACGATAAAGTAGCATTAATTTTAGGAGATAATATCTTCTATGGTTCAGGACTGTCTAAGTTCTTACAGTCATGCGGGGATCCTGATGGTGGAGTGGTGTTTGCTTATCAAGTGAATGATCCCGAGAGATACGGTGTTGTAGAATTTGATTCGGAGAATAAGGTGGTTTCTATTGAAGAAAAGCCAGAGCAGCCTAAATCAAATTACGCAGTGCCAGGTCTCTATTTCTATAATAATGATGTCGTCGAAATTGCTAAAAATATAAAACCTTCACATCGAGGAGAATTAGAGATAACGGATGTTAATAAAGAATATCTTAACCGTGGTAAATTAAAAGTAGGCGTATTTGATCGTGGCACAGCTTGGTTAGACACAGGTACTATTCAATCTTTGATGCAGGCGGGACAATTTGTTCAGGTGATCGAAGAGCGTCAAGGAATGAAAATTGGAGCAATAGAGGAAGTCGCATACCGTATGGGCTATATTACGAAAGATGAGCTAAATAAAATAGCAGAACCTCTTCGTAAATCAGGATATGGAGAATATCTTCTTAGAATTTCAAATTAAAATTTAATGTACCCAAGATTAGGTAGAATTTATAAAAAGCTATTTATAGGCTATTTCCTATAAAAAAAAGCGTAATTTTGTGCGTTCATGAATTACCAATAACTTAATATGGAAAGATGTATAACTACCGTTTAAATCTGCCCTATTGTAAATATTTAGTAAAGAATATATTTATTAAAAATAAAAAATGAGTAAAATATTAATAACTGGAGGAGCTGGATTCATTGGTTCAAACTTAACGGAATATTTTCTGAATAAGGGACACCAAGTGGTTGTTCTAGATAACTTTGCGACAGGCCATCGTCACAATATATCAAATTATTTAGATAACTCCAATTTTAAATTAATAGAGGGGGATATCCGAAATATGGATGATTGTGCTTCGGCTGTAGAAGGTGTAGATTATGTTTTACATCAAGCCGCATTAGGGTCAGTACCCCGTTCTATAAAAGATCCACAGACTTCTAACGAAGTTAATGTTTCAGGATTTCTTAATATGTTAGTTGCGGCAAGAGATGCTGGAGTAAAGCGCTTTGTGTATGCAGCCTCTTCGTCTACATACGGCGATTCAGAGTCTCTACCTAAGGTGGAAGAGGTTATAGGTAAGCCTTTGTCACCATATGCCATTACAAAATATGTTAATGAATTATATGCAGATATATTTTCTAAAACATATGGCATGGAAACCATTGGCTTGCGTTACTTTAATGTTTTTGGCCGGCGCCAAGATCCGAATGGTGCCTATGCTGCAGTAATCCCTTTGTTTGTTAAGAAGTTTATGAATCACGAAAGCCCAGTTATTAATGGTACAGGTGATTATTCTAGAGACTTTACCTATATTGATAATGTCATTCAGATGAATGAACTAGCTATAACAACTACTAATCCAGAAGCAGTAAACACGGTGTATAACACCGCAGTTGGTGATAGGACGACGCTGAATCAATTAGTAGGGTATCTAAAAGAGTATTTAACAGATTACGATGCTGAAATTTCAAAAGTAGATGTCGAGCATGCTCCTAATCGACAAGGGGATATACCTCATTCATTAGCTTCTGTCGACAAAGCTAAAAATCTATTAGGTTATGAGCCTTCTCATACCATTAGCGAAGGTTTGAAAGAAGCTGTTAAATGGTACTGGGAAAATCTAAAATAAATTTAAAACTCTCCAATAATAAAGAATGAAAAAAATAGCAGTTATAGGCTTAGGTTACGTTGGTTTACCTCTAGCGCGTTTGTTTGCAACTAAATATCCTACAGTAGGATTTGATATTAATCAAAAACGTATTGATGAATTACGTGAAGGTAAGGATTTTACTTTAGAAGTAGAAGATGATATTTTGCAATCGGTATTAGTTAAGAATAATCCGCTTATTTCACAATCGGTTGGGTTATACTGTACCAATCAATTGGAAGAAATTAAAGAGGCGAACTTTTATGTAGTCACTGTACCTACCCCTGTAGATAAAAATAATAGACCAGATCTTACTCCATTATACAAAGCTTCTGAAACTGTAGGAAAAGTATTGAAAAAAGGAGATATCGTTGTATATGAATCTACGGTATATCCTGGTGTGACAGAAGAAGAGTGTATACCAGTATTGGAAAGAATTTCTGGTTTGAAATTTAATGTGGACTTTTATGCAGGTTATTCTCCAGAACGTATTAACCCTGGAGATAAAGAGCATACCGTTGAGAAGATTCTTAAAGTTACTTCTGGTTCTACTCCAGAAATTGGAATAGAAGTGGATGAAGTTTATAAGTCTGTAATTACAGCAGGTACTCATCTTGCTCCATGTATTAAGGTGGCTGAAGCTGCGAAGGTTATCGAAAATTCACAACGCGATATCAACATTGCATTCGTTAACGAATTAGCAAAGATCTTTAATATTCTGGGTATAAATACGCATGATGTTTTAGAAGCAGCAGGGACAAAATGGAATTTCTTAAAATTTAAACCGGGATTAGTTGGAGGTCATTGTATCGGGGTGGATCCTTATTATTTAGCGCAAAAAGCGCAAGAGCACGGGTACCATCCAGAGATTATTCTTGCAGGTCGTCGTTTGAATGATTCTATGGGTGAATATGTCGCTTCACAGGTAGTCAAAACAATGATAAAAAAAGGTATCAACGTGAATGGCGCTGAGATATTAATGTTAGGTGTTACCTTTAAGGAGAACTGTCCAGATGTGCGTAATACTAAAATTGTAGATGTTATTGCTGCATTACAGGATTACGGTGTAAAAATAACTACATACGATCCTTGGGCTAACCCTGTTGAAGTAAAGCATGAATATGGAATTGAGTCTACTACTGAATTACCTATTCATAAATTTGATGCTATTGTGTTAGGGGTATCGCACAATGAATTCTTGAATATAAATTTGGAAGCTTTGAAAAAGAATTCTGCAATTATTTATGATGTAAAAGGAATATTGCCAGTTTCTGATGAAAAGTTATAAAAATAATAAAAGTTTATTTTTTCTTTCGGCAATTTATGCGATGGGAAATTTTGGATCAAGAGTCCTAAGTTTCCTATTGATTTTTTTTACTACTTATTATCTAACAAGTAGTGAAGTCGGACAATTTGATTTGGTTCTGATTTCTCTTAATATTTTGATACCATTATTTTCCTTACAAATTTCAGATTCAATCTTTAGATGGTTAATTACAGTTAAGGACCGTAAGGAAGGGCAATTTATTGTAAGTACTGGAGTCTTTTTTTATTTTATTACCTCTATAGTTTTTATTTTAATTTGGAAAGGATTAGATTTTTTTTCCCTTATTTCTTTTCAATTCAGTAACTATATCATAATATTAATAATTGTTCAAAGTTTCTATATTGTTCTTCAGCAAATTGTAAGGGGAATAGGATATAATAAACTTTATGCAATAAATGGAGTTATTAATTCATTTATTAACGTTTCATTATCAGTCTATTTTTTAGTATTTACTAATTTGAAAATTGAGGGACTTTTAATTTCGATAATAACAGCATATTGTATTACTTCAATTCAGCTAATATTTGTATCAAAAATTTATAAATTAATAAATATAAAACTATTTGATATTAAGCTGTTAAAAGAGATGCTAAGCTACTCCTGCCCAATGATTCCTAATTCTTTAAGTTGGTGGGGTATTTCGTCGTCTAATCGTTATTTAATATTGCTGTTTTTAGGGACATCATTCAATGGAATTTTTGCTATAGCATTTAAGTTACCTACTATTGTTACTATGATTGTTGGTGTATTTACATTAGCATGGCAAGAAAAGTCTATTTTAACTTTTAATGATAAAAATAGAAATGAATATTATACTTCAGTTTTTGATAAATATAGTAGCCTATTAATTTGTTTTAGTGCAGTTGTTCTCTCATTAAACAATTTCTTATTTCATTTTTTTATTGACAAATCTTTTATTGAATCAAAATATTTAGTCCCAATACTTATGCTATCTACAATTTTTAGCTCTTTGGCTAGCTTTTATTCTTCAGGGTTTCTTGGTGCTAAAAAGACTTCCTCTCTATTTATCAGTACCGTATTATCTGGGTTATTTACCATAATTTTGTCATTTTTTTTAATACCCCATATAGGTTTGTATGGAGCCTCTATAGGTATTCTCACAGGTTATATTTTCTTGCTAAGTTTAAGAATTTACCAATCACGAGATATTTTCCGTATACATGTCAATTATCAAAAAATGTGTGGATTGTTAATTGTTTTTTTCATTTCTTTCATTCCCACTTACTTTGATAATATTTTAATACAAATAAGTGTAATTGTATTTGTTATTACAATTTCCTTGTATTTTAACTTTAATACAATTAAAACGTTTAAAAATAAATTTTTATAACTTATGAAATTTGGATTATTAAATTATGAAAATGGGGCTTCCGGTAAATTTAATGTAGGTGACCATATACAGAGTTTAGCAGCTAAGCAATTCTTACCAAAAATAGATGATATGATTTACAGAGATCGGTTAAACGAATATGATGGTAAAGATGAGATAAAAGTAATCATGAATGGATGGTATACTCACAAGCCTCTCAATTGGCCTCCAGCTGCTAGTATTAAGCCGTTGTTTGTTTCTTTTCATTTAAACTCGGCACATGCTCCTATTCTTTTAAGCAAAAAAGAAAATATCGATTATTTAAAAAAACATTCCCCTATTGGCTGTAGAGACTTTGGTACTGTTAAGTTTCTTGAAGATAAAGGAATTGATTGCTATTATAGTGCTTGTCTAACTACAACTTTAGGCTTGAAATATAAATCTGATGATAGAAATGATAAAATTTATATGGTTGATGTATTATATAAAGATGATTATAAGCAACTATATAAGGATTTTCCGATACGAATTTTAAGTCATCTTATTAAGGGGAAAATTTTTAAAATGTTTGATAGAGAGAAAAAAATTAAAAAAATTATCCCATCTGATATTTTGAATAAAGCCGAGTATTTAACTCATTCGTATTGGAATAAAGATTATAGCGAGTCAGAAAGGTTTGAAATAGCAGAAGATCTATTAAGAAAATTTTCTAAAGCAAAATTGGTCATAACTTCAAGAATCCATTGTGCTTTACCTTGCTTAGCGATGGGAACACCTGTTGTTTTTATTGGAGGAGGGGGCTTGACACATCCACATGAGATGTCTCGTTTAAAGGGTACAATTGAATTATTGAATGTAGTGTTAACGGATAAAGTGGAATTATCAAGAGAAATTTCAGATAATCTTCATGTCCTAGATCCCCAAAAAATAGATTGGGAAAATATAAAAAACCCAACTTTTAATGATGAATATACTAAAGAGCTTATAAATAAATGTAGAAATTTTATTCAATCTTAAATGGTTAAATTGAATTTAAAGTTGGTTTTATCAGTATTATTTTTTTTAATTCTATCTCTCTATTATAATAATATTGCAATAATAACAATTGCAATATTATTTAATTTAATTGGATTGATCTTTATTAAGGTATGCTTTAAAAAAAAATATGATAATTTTTCTGCTGAAATTTTTCAACTTTTTTTTCTCATCTATAGTTTATATGCATTTATAATTAATGAAGTTTATATTGATGATGGATATATAGATTATTTTATAGCAATAGATAGTGTAAAATTTTATTCAAATACACAAGAATTCCTTGCTTTTAATTCATATTTACATAGTATTGCAAGTGTAGGTGATAATTATCAATTAAATGAAGTTAGAGGGTATTATTATATTAGTATAACAGTTGGGTATTTAGCAAATTTTATACAAGCAAACACTTATTATATTCAATTAATGATTATTTCTTTTACAAGTTCGTTGGTTATAACATCTGTATATAATTTGTTAAATCTATACTTAGATAATAGGAAATCTTATTATTATGCAGTAATTTATGGGTTTTTAAGTTACATATTTGCTTATTCTGCTAATTTATTAAGAGATGTTCATATTAGTCTATTATTTGCAGTAGGATTTTATTATTTTCTAAAATATAAAACTCTTGGGAATCTTATTAGATTGTGTGTAATATTATATTTAATAAGTTTATTTAGACCAGAACATGCTGCTTTTTTCGGTGTAATTATTTTATTATATATTTTTGCTATCATTTTTAACGAAAATACAATAACTAACAAGAAAATGATATGGTCTGTTTTAGGGTTTATTCTTCTATTGATTGTTTTTGCTCGATTCAATGTTTTGTATATTTGGGAGCTATTGAACTCAACTTCCGAAAGATATTCTGAACTGAAGAATGAAGATGCTGCACCCGATGGTCTTGGTGCAACTTTACTTAATTTGCCAGGTGGTATCAAACATATTGCAAGCACTGCTTATTCCCAAATTTTACCATTTCCGATTACTTCAGGTGTGAGTACATCGCGCGGTATAATTAAAATTTTGGCATTTCCTATTATGCTTAGTGGTATTTTTTGGTTTACAATTTGGTATATTATTTTTTCCGGTATTAAGAAGATAAAATCATTTCCCGGTGACTATCAGTGTCTTTTGTTCATTTCTCTGGTGTTTTTAGTATTTGCATCTGCAGCATCTGGTGATTTTAGAAGGCTAATGGCTGTTTACCCTTTAGTTTATTTATTAGCTATAAGTATATATGTAGATGTCGGTAAATTACAAAAAATTAAAATTATAGTTGGTAGTCTTATTTTATATATAAGCTTACATTTGGTTTATATATTATTAAAATATTTATGATAAAAGTTGTACACATAATTCCGAATCTATCAACAGGAGGTGCTGAAAGGTTTGTAGTTGATTTAATCAATGAAGGTGTTTGTAATGATTGGGATTGTGAATTGATTTTATTTGAAAAGAATAATAATTTTTTTATAAACGAGCTTAATAAGAAAGTTAAAATTCATTTTTTAGAAAAAAAGCGAGGTTTTGACCTTGGTCTATTCTATAAATTATTTTTGCTAATAAAGAAGATAGATCCGAATATAGTGCAAAGTCATTTATCTGCTTTTAACTATATGGGTATGGCATTAATTTTCTGCTCATGTAAGTTTTTTCATACGATTCATAGTTTGCCATCAAAGGAATATAAAAGCACATTAGGTAAATATCTTCGATTAATATTTTTCAAATTCTTAAATAAATGCACGCCAATTAGTATTTCTCCTAAAGTTGATAAAGAAGCTCGTGGGTTATATGGTCAAAGTGTTAAAATGATTTTTAACGGACGCAGCGCTCCTGAGTCGACTTTAGAGTCAATTAAATTAGCAAAATATTTTGATAATTTAAGATCTCAAGGGTATAAAATATTTTTAAATATTGGAAGCCTAAAAGAAGCTAAGAATCATTTTAACTTAATTAATGCCGTTAAGGAATTAAATACATTAAAACACAATAAAATAAAGTTAATAATTCTCGGAGGGGAAAAAGGCAGTATTGAGTATAATCAGTTATATAGTTTAGTGGATAATAACATTGATTTATTGGGCAGTGTTAATAATCCACAAGATTACTTAGCCCAAACTGATTTTTTTATATTACCCTCATTGTGGGAAGGTATGCCTATCTCTTTAATCGAATCTTTCGCACTCGGTAAGGTTTCTTTAGGTACTAATGTCGGCGGTATTTCTTATATGATTAAAAATGGCGTAAATGGTTATCTTATTAATGGAACTAGTGTTATGGATATTAAAGCTGCTATAGAAAAAGCTTTAATTCTTGATCCAGATACTTTAAAAGTAATTTCGGTAAATGCCCGAAATGAGTATGATCAAAAATATAGTATTAATATCTGTTATAATGCTCATAATAAAATCTATCAAGATGTATAAGGCCCTTGTTTTTATATTTTGTTTTATATTTAATGTTGCTTTAGCACAACAAGCAAAGTGGTATTTGCCGTGGGACAATGAGGTTTCAAAATTAACTGTAGATAAGGTTGAAGGTATTCCAATTTTATTAAAAGGAGTTAATTACCGTATATTAAAAATATCTGGTGCAAATTCTAATAAAATTACTTTCAAATGTAGTTCAAGTAAAGTTAAAGTTTCATTTAATTATTTACCCTCCATCAAAAACTATAGTAAAAGAACAATTCTTGATGCAATATTGCCATTAGAAATGCAGGAATTATCTCAAGAAATGTATTTTCTAGTTAAATTTGAAGGAATTAGATCTGGTCACGAGAATGTGACGATTAGTATATCTAATACCGACATACATCTGAAGAAACAAGTTATAGTATCCAATTTAATACCGTCAATTGAATATGATATAAATGTATGGTCTTATTTTGATTACAATTCGGCTCTTGTCGGAAAAAGAAAGCAAGTTGAAAGTATGTTACAAACATATGGTTTTGATAATATTGTTATACCCCCATTTGCACTGCCAAAAATTAGTCAAGGGAATTTGAATTTTAGTAAGTTAGAATCTTACCTTCCACTTGGTAGTACTAAGTTTAAACGCTATTTTGTTTTTTTGAATCTAAATAAGAAAGGATTAAAATTTGATGAAAATTTTAAAATATCTTATAAAGAATGGGTGTATGGATTGAGGAAGGTATTTAAAAGTCGTTCAATACCTATTGAAAACATATATATATACTTAATTGACGAGCCTGATATTGAGGGGGTACAATTTATCAATAAAGTTATCTCCTTAGATAGTTCCTTAGCATTAAATTCGAATTTTTACAGTACTTTTGGTTCAAATACTAATCAAGTATATTCAATCAAAAATAACAAAACTTTTATTGCTCAAGTTGTTGCAAAAAAAATTAACTTAAAACCCACATTTACAAATAAGTCATATAATTATTGGAGCTATAATGTTGTTTCAAAAAGTAGGAATGTAAAACCTATTTATTTCATTTCACAAGCTTCAGAGGCTTTAAACTACAACTTACAAGGAATTGGCGTATGGAACTT
Source organism: Sphingobacterium bovisgrunnientis (assembly GCF_009829085.1). Lineage (GTDB taxonomy): Bacteria > Bacteroidota > Bacteroidia > Sphingobacteriales > Sphingobacteriaceae > Sphingobacterium > Sphingobacterium bovisgrunnientis. The sequence continues at coordinate 30,465 of NZ_WUQY01000026.1, read as the reverse complement.
TTGTGATATTAATAAAGCTTACAATTCACAAGACTTGACAAAAGCCTTAAATAGGGGGAGTTGGAAAATGCCCCCTACTTCTCCAATATATGATTATTCTTTAATATACTTTGATAAAAATAATATTTATCCAAGTATTAGACTAGTGGCGTTGGCATCATCACGTGATGATTATATCTTCCTTACTCAACTTAAACAAGTTGCTGGTAAGAGATCAATTAGAGACCTCGGTATTGATTTATATCATAATTATGGTGATTGGGAGAAAATGAAGTTTAATTTTTTAAAAAGTAAATAAATGAGGGGTAAAAAGAAGGTTTTAGTTTATGGGTATTTTGGGTTTGAGAATAATCAATTAGATGGACAAACTATTAAAACTAGATCTATCTTTGAATTATTGGAATTTTATTCGAGAGAACATCCAATTGTTGTGAATCTTTTTGATACTCAAAAATTCAAAAAGAGTAAATTAAATCTTGTTAAATCATTTCTTCAAGTTTCAAAATCTGATGTTTTATTTTATATTCCCGCGCATAATAATCTTAAATATTTATTTCCAATAATATATTTAATATGCAAAATTAGAGGTATTGATATTCATTATATTGTAGTTGGTGGGTGGTTAAGTGATTTTATAGAAAATTTACCAATACATCAATACATGTTGAAACGAGTTAAAGGCATCTATCCTCAAACTAAAGAATTGACAATTTTGTTAAAGGAAAAATATTGTTTTGACAATGTAGTTCAGTTACACAACTTCCGCTTTTCAGAAAAGAATAGGATTAATTTAAAAGATATTCAAACGCCAGTGAAATTAGTTTTTATGGCGCGAGTTCATCCCCAAAAGGGGGTAGATACTCTATTTAAATTAATAGATAAGTTAGAAACTAATGATGTTGATTATTTTTCTTTAGATATATATGGTCCTATATATAGTGATTATAATGATACATTCAATAGGCAAATTGAAAAATCTTCAGGGAGAATAAAGTATTGTGGATCAGTTGATCCTTCTAATATTCCTGACGTTTTATCAAATTATGATTTGTTATTATTCCCAACTGAATATTATACTGAAGGTTTTCCAGGAACTATATTAGATGCTTACCTAGCAAATGTACCTGTAGTAGTATCAAAGTGGAAATATGCATGTGAATTTGTTGAAGATGGTAAAACTGGTTTGATTGCTAACTTCGATGACTCAGAGGATTTCTTAGATAAAGTGATTATAATTTTAAAAAATCCAGAAGTGATTAATGATTTTAAAAATCATATAAGCAATTACGTAGATACATTTAGTCCTGAAAAGGCATGGCAAATATTAAAAAATAGAATTTAAGAATTATGAAGATTACAATAGTTGCAGGCGCTAGACCCAATTTCATGAAAATAGCACCGATAATTCATGAAATAATCGAAGCTAAGTCTCTTGGTGAGGAGATTGATTATCGATTGATACATACAGGTCAACATTATGATGATAAAATGTCTGGAAATTTTTTTAAACAACTAGATATACCAGAACCAAGTGTCAATCTAAATTCCGGAGGTGGAACTCAAGCCGAGCAAACGGCTTCAATTATGATTGGCTTCGAAAAGGAATTAGAGAGTAACCCTTGTGATCTTGTGCTTGTTGTAGGAGATGTAACTTCAACAATGGCTTGTGCAATCACGGCTCAAAAATTACATATTAAAGTAGCTCATGTGGAAGCGGGAATTAGGTCTGGTGACTGGTCCATGCCCGAAGAGATTAATCGCATGGTTACTGATAGTATATCAAATTATTTTTTTACAACATCCGAAGGGGCAAATGATAATTTATCTAAAAACGGAATAGCAGATGAAAGGATTTATTTTGTAGGTAATACAATGATAGATACTTTGTTAAAGCAAAAACCAAATTTCAAAAAGCCTTCAATCTGGAACGATTTGTCTTTGGTTGAACGTAAATACATCGTGATGACCTTGCATAGGCCAGCAAATGTTGACGAAGAATCTAAATTAAAGAACTTAATTGATGAAATAATCCTTAACTCTCAAGATTTTCCATTAATTTTCCCTGTACACCCTAGGACAGCTAAAATATTGTCAAACTTAGGGGTATCCCATCCAAGATTGCATTTGATTGAACCATTGGGGTATTTAGAATTTAATTACTTGGTTGAGAAGTCATTTGCAGTGATCACTGATTCAGGAGGTATTACAGAAGAAACCTCAGTTATGAATATTCCATGTATGACCTTAAGAGATAATACCGAAAGGCCAGAAACAATTTCATTAGGAACTAATGAGTTGCTAGGTACAAATCCTCAGGCTTTAAAACCAGCTTTTAAGATGCTTTTTGACGGTAAATGGAAAAAAGGGAAATCAATACCATTATGGGATGGAAATGCCGCAAAACGTATTGTGTCATCTCTGTTAAGTTTAGGGAATAAAAATTAAAATATTTAATCTACAATAACTTGTTGTTCTTGTGTTTTAGACATTTGGGTACAAATAATAATTATGAGAATAGTATACTTTTATCAATATTTTTCCTCTCCCAAGGGAGCATGGGGTACACGTGTATATGAATTTGCAAAAGAATGGGTTGATGAAGGACATGAGGTCACTGTCGTATCCAGTATTTACAGCAAGTCGGATTTGAAGGCAAAAAAACTTATAGAAGACCAAGTTTTTGATGGAATAAAAGTTAAAGTGTTAAATGTAAATATTGATAATAAACAATCATTTATTCGTCGAATATGGTCATTTGTACAATATAGTCTACTTTCCTCATATTATGCATTAACACTCCCTGCTGACATTGTGATCGCATCTTCAGGCCCTATTACCGTTGGGCTACCTGGACTAATAGCGAAATATATAAGGGGCAGGAAATTGGTTTTTGAAACAAGAGATTTATGGCCTGAAGGTGCTATTGATTTAGGAATTATTAAAAATAAAATAGTTCAAAAATTTGCATATTGGTTTGAAAAGGTGTGCTACGATGCTTCTTCCTATATTATAACTTTATCTCCTGGAATGACATCAAATATTAAATCAAGGTTCGATATTAATAATATTATAGATGTAACAAATGCAGCTAATATTGACTTATTTTCCAAGAAGCTTGATTTGCCTAAATCAAATTTAATAAGTAAAACGTACGCTATCTATACTGGTAATATAGGAATGGTAAATAATTCATATTGGTTGTTTGAAGCTGCAAAAGAATTACAGAAACTTGGAAGGGACGATATTAAGATTGTATTGATTGGGGAGGGACAACAGAGAGAAGAGTTAGAGCAAAAAGCAATGAGAGAAGGGGTAACTAATTTTATTAGAATGGGGTTAATGCCTAAAGATCAGTTGGTTTCTTATGTGCAGCACGCTTTTGTTTCTTTGGTACCTTTAAAAGGAACACCAATCTTGGACACATCTTCTCCAAATAAATTTTTTGAATCATTAGCAGCAGGGGTCCCAATTATACAAACAACTAATGGATGGATGAAAGAATTTCTAAATCAACATAGAGTGGGGTTTACCGTGGATCCAAATAACCCAAAGTTGCTAGCTCTGAAATTAATCGAATTAAAAGACAATTCAGAGAATACGGCGGAAATTGGAAATAATGCTTTAATAGTAGCTAAAAGATATTTCGATAAAAAATATTTGGCTTCTAAGATGTTGGATGCATTAAAACTCGTTCACAATGATAAAAATTAGTGGGTCTTCAGGTTTTATTGGTGAAAATTTAATTAAAATAATAGAAAATTCTGAAGGAGTATCCTTACGTTCGGAAGATTGGAGATTTCAACTTTCAACAGCGAAGGTCATTATAAATCTTGTAGGAAAAGCACATGATCATAAAGGTACAGCTATCGAAAGCGATTATTATTATGCAAATTTCGATTTATTAAAGGAGATTTATAACGAATTTATTAAGTCGTCAGCCTCTTTATTAATCCATATAAGTTCATTAGCCGCTGTTGAAGAATTCGAATCAAATGATTATTTAGATGAGATGGCTTCATGTAATCCAAAATCTTTTTATGGAAAATCAAAAAGAGAAGCTGAGAAATGGCTTTTAGATCAATCAATTCCAAGAAGTAAAAAAATAATTATTCTAAGACCACCAATGATACATGGGCCTGGGGACAAAGGTAATCTGGGCTTATTGTATAAGTTGATTTCAAAGGGTATTCCCTATCCATTGGCTTCATTTAACAATAGGCGCTCTTTTATATCTATTGATAATTTTAATTTTTTAGTTAAAGAAATCATAGCAAAGCAGAATTCACTAGAATCGGGAATTTATCATGTCGCAGATGATGAGCCAGTATCTACAAAGGAAATTATTTCAATAATAAAATCCGTTACAAATAAAAATGTACCAGATATTGCTTTGCCTAAATTGTTTATAAATGCGGTTGCTAAAGTTGGTGATATCTTGTCCATTCCTTTAAACACCAAGAGATTAAAAAAAATGACATCTAATTTGTTGGTTTCTAATACTAAAGTTAAAAATGCTCTTGGGATTGAAAAACTTCCTTTATCAGCTAAAGAAGGTTTAGAAATTACTATAAAATCGTTTAATCAAGCTAAATAATTAATGATTTATTTAATCGTTTTTGTAACACTATTTATTTTGGAGTTAGTATACTTCAATATTGCAGATCGCTATAATATTATTGACAAACCCAATGAGCGTTCTTCACATACTCAAATTACATTACGTGGGGGAGGTATCATATTTTACTTGGCCGCATTGATATATTTTATTTGGTCAGGCTTTCAATATCCTTGGTTTTTTCTTGGGTTGACTATGATGACTATAGTTTCTTTTGTAGATGATATTTTGACCTTATCCAATAAGCTAAGATTACTCGTACATTTTTCCGCTGTATTATTAATCGCGTATGAACTGCAAATTTTTTCATTACCTTGGTATTATTTGATTATATCGTTTGTAATCATCGTTGGCGTAATCAATGCCTATAATTTCATGGATGGAATTAATGGAATTACGGCTTGTTATAGTTTAGCCGTAGGGGGACTGTTAGCAATTGTAAATAATGAACTGAAATTCATTGACCAAGACTTATTGCTGTTTACTTTGTTGGGAGTAGTTGTATTTGCTTTTTTCAACTTTCGAACTAAGGCTAAAAGTTTTGCTGGTGATGTAGGGTCAGTAGCAATCGCCTTTATTTTACTGTTCGCTATGGGTAAACTTATTCTGGAAACAGGTAATTTTATTTACATATTATTTTTAGCTGTATATGGTATTGATGCAGTGTGGACGATAGTAAGACGTTTATATCTCAAAGAGAATATTTTTGAAGCGCATCGATCACATTTATATCAATTTCTAGGAAATGAGGCTGCGGTTAATAAATTGCTAATTTCATTTTTATATGGCGTGGTACAATTTATGATAGGATTTGTAACAATCTGTATTACAGACAAGAATTTCCAATATCAATTGTTATTTGCAATAACTACGCTAACTGCATTAAGTGTTTTGTATTTAGGGTTTAAGACTTATATAATCAATAAATATGTTAAAGCATAATAATAGACGGAATGCCGTTAAAACGATAAAAGGTGGGGTCGCAAAAGATGCAAGAGGTCAAATTCGTTTTGTTAACGATTTTGACATGAGTTTAGTAAAAAGATTTTATATTATTAAAAATGGTGATACAGAACTTATAAGAGGATGGCGTGCGCATCGTATAGAACAACGTTGGTTTTATGTATTGTCTGGTAGTTTCCAGGTTAATATTGTTAAGATTGATAATTGGGAAAATCCTTCTGCTAATTTGGCCATAGAGACATTAATACTATCAACGGAAAATTTAGAGGTATTACATTTACCCAAAGGATACGGTACTGCTTTAAGAGCTTTAGAGGATAATTCTGAGCTACTTGTTTTTGCAGATCATGGAATTGAACATGCTCCCTTAGATGATTATACATGGTCTACCAATTATTTTGTTGGAATAGGAAATAATACGATTGATCTCTAGGTTTAGGTATATTTTAATTAGTTGCTAGTAGATACTACAAAAATGATTATTTTTGCCAAATTGCAATTCATTATTTGCATCATATAATTTCAATTATGAAAAGATACATCCTATATATTATTTTAATAGTTAGCTTGACTATTTTGTCATGTGCTTCTCGAAAAGACCTTGTGTATTTTCAGCAGTATGACAGCATTGCATTAGTTTCCAATTATGAGAATAATGCCCCTAAATTACAATCTGGCGACATTTTGGCAATATCTGTTACAGCGGATGATGTAAGAGCTACCGCTCCCTTTAATCCTATATCCTCCTATGCTGGTAATTCAGGTTCATTGCAAACTGCGAACCCTTTTATACCAACTTATGCCATTGATAATAATGGCTTTATTGATTTTCCAAAACTGGGTAAAATTAAATTGGCTGGTAAAACAAGAACAGAAGCGATTGATTACTTGCGTACAGAAGTAAGTAAGTATATAGTAAGTCCTGGTATAAGCATGGAGATACGTAATTTTAGAGTTACGGTGTTGGGTGAGGTCAAAAACCCTGGGACATATCCGATTAATAACGACCGTATTACATTGCTTGAGGCTATCGGATTAGCTGGAGATTTAACAATTAATGGGGTTCGAAAAAATGTTCTAGTTGTGCGTGAACAAAATGGTATTAAGAATGAGTATCGAGTAGATTTGACTTCGAGAGATGCACTTAATTCTCCAGTTTATTATTTAGCTCAAAACGATGTTATTTATGTCGAGCCTAATGGTGCTCGTGTGCAATCTTCCAAATATACGCAAAATACCTCTATATTTGTTTCAGTTTCAAGTGTGATTATTGGTTTAATAGCTATTTTTGTACGTAATTAGATATTTTTTAAATGAGTAATGAATCTCCTCAACCAATTCAAGAAGAATCGGATTTAAATTTAAGACAACTATTTGAACAATATGCCTATTTTTGGAAATGGTTTTTATTTTCAATTATAATTTGTCTTTTCTTGTCCATGTTATATCTACGCTATGCGGAGAAAATATACAAAGTAGAAGCAAAAGTTTTGTTACAAGACGAAAAGCAAGCTTCAGGTGATTTAGCCGGCCTATCTGAGCTTGCATCCATGGCCAGTGGAGGAAGTCAGACTTCAGCTTTTGTTTCTGACCAAATTGATGTGATTAAGTCGCGTAGAATTTTACGAAAAGTGATTGTGTCTAATAAACTTAATATAAGCTATACTTCCAGGGGCAATGTTAAAAAATCAGAATTATTAGAAAAAGACTCTCCAGTAAAAATTGTTTTACTAGATCCTAATAATTCAAACATTGATAGTATATCTTACGAAGTAAAAGTGTCGTTGAGTGATGGCAAAGTTAAGCTAACCGATGACAAACAGGTGATCGATAACTATACTTTTGGAAAGAAGTTTGTGACACCAATTGGAGCTGTGATGCTGGTACCGAATTCCTCAATGAAACTAGAGAGTACCTTGATTGTTCAGGTCTCTCCGATAGAGAAAGTAATTGACAATTTGTTAACAGGTATTCAAGTTACTCCTAATAAGGAAAAGCAATCTTTTATAGTTAATTTCTCGATGAATCACCCTAATCGGGAAAAAGCAAGATTAATTTTGAATTCATTAGTTCAGCAGTATGACGCAGATGCAGCTGAGGATAAAATTAAAGTTTCTAAGACTACTTCTGATTTTATTAATAATCGATTAGTTCTAATTACAAGAGATTTATCATCGTCAGATTCAAGAGTAGCTGACTACAAAGATAGAAACAACTTAGTCGATATGAGTTCAGAAGTACAGATGTATATGCAGAATGCAACTGAAAATGAACGCAAGTTGATTGAATATCAAACTCAGTTGAGACTCGCTGATATGATGCGTGAAACTGTAACTGATGAGGGAGGTCTTTTGCCGTCTAACATTGGTCTTAATGATCCATCAATTGAAACTACGGTTAAGTCATATAATGAATTAGTATTGGAACGTGAGGATTTATTGAAATCTGCTACTCCAGATAACCCTATCGTTCAAAATTTAGATAAAAATATACGCGATATTAAAGCAAATTTGAATACTTCATTAAGTAATTATAGAAATGTTCTTTCAACTAATGTTAATGTTATTCAAGCGCAGTCCAGTAAATACTCTGGTAAACTAGGACAGCTTCCAAATCAAGAAAGAGATTATAAGGATATTTCAAGACAACAGCAAATTTTTGAAGCGCTATATTTATTCTTATTACAAAAGCGTGAAGAGACTGAAATTAAAGCTGCTGCAACCCCAGCAAATCTTAAAATTATTGATGAAGCTTATGGATCTAACATTCCTGTAGCACCTAAAAAATCAATAATCCTATTAGGAGCCATGATTTTAGGTTTCATTATTCCATTTGCTATCCTTTACATAAAATTTTTATTAGACAATAAAGTACAGTCACGTAGAGACATCGAGGCCGAGTTTCCTGCCCCTATTCTTGGGGAAATACCAACATCCGAATATCCGATTATTAAAGAAAATGATCGTTCTTCTTTAGCGGAGGCAATTCGTATTCTCCGCACCAACATTTCTTTCATGTTAACTAAGAAGAAAGGGGAGAGTGCGGTTATTTATGTGACTTCCACTACCTCAGGTGAAGGTAAATCTTTTATAGCTACCAATCTTTCTAAAATTCTAGCGATGTCTGGAAAGAAAGTATTACTTCTTGGAGCGGATATTAGGTCGCCTAAAGTGTTGGATTATTTAGGTTTATCTCATTTGCAACATACAAATATTGGTATTACGCAATATTTGATAAATCCTGATATGCCGATTGACCAAATCATCATTCGCAAGCCAGCTCCTTATGATTTTGATATCATATATTCGGGATATATTGCTCCTAATCCAGCTGAACTTTTAATGAATGGTCATTTTACAGATATTGTAGAGTATGGTCGTGAAAATTACGATTTTGTGATTGTTGATACTGCTCCAGTGAGTTTAGTAACAGATACCATTCTTATAGCTGAACATGCCGATTTAACAATTTATGTGGCACGTGCCAATTACCTTGACAAACGTTTACTAAATGTACCAAAAGAATTGTTTTATCAACGTAAGTTAAAAAATATGGCTGTGGTAATTAACGATGTTGATTTTAAACGTGGTTATGGCTATGGTTATGGTTACGGGTATGGTTATGGAGACAATTTAAAACAGAAAAGCTTCTGGAGCAGATTTATTTCTGGATTTAAAAGTAGCTAACAAATTATTTTTTTTTTAATGATATATTCGCGGGCCTTAGTATTAAAACTCTAAGGCCCTTTTTACGGTAAACCGTGTGCTTACTTTTCAACTGTCTTATTTTTCAACTGTTTTTGAGGGTACGGGACTGCTGCTACTTTTTATACGAGTATGTAAAATATCCTTTAATTCAGTTGCTATATTCTGAACTTCTTTTACTGCAATTAGGTTATTCTTTTCGCCAATATCATCTATTAAATAGTAAAGTTCATAGCTATCTTGACGCCAATTGTATATAAGTTTGAAGAAGCCTTTCCTTACCGCTGATTTATAGTTAAAACCATCGCCATCATTCTGGGTCCATTTATTTGGTATATGAAAGATCAATGGTCTACTATCCGTATCATTCTTAGTTTTTCCATCTAAATACCCCATAGCAGACCTACCATCGATTTTTTGCGGTAAGGCACTATATCGCGCTTTACTCATATCTAAAATAGTAGGAAATATATCCTCAATAATAACAGGTGTATCAACTCTTTTTCCCTTTGCATTTCCTTTGATTCCTTTTATGATCAGCGGTACTCTAATTCCACCTTCATATATGGAACCCTTTCCAGAGCGTAACGGCGCATTATGCGTATGTGGTTCTCCATCTCGTGGTGGAGTAAGGCTTAATCCTCCATTATCGCTAATGAATATGATGTGCGTGTTATCAATAATGGCATGTTTTTCTAAGTATGCTAAAATATCACCCAAGCTTTTATCCATTCCTTCAATCATAGAGGCATACTTGGCTTCATCCTTACTCAAGCCCTGGGCTAGGTATTTTTCATAATACCTATTGTCTGCCATCAACGGGTCGTGAAGGGCATAATGACCTAAATTTAAAAAGAAGGGCAGCTTATTTTTGACGGGATAGTCCAGCGCTTTTAAAGCTTCCAAAGTCAGTGCCTCTGTCAAATAAATGTCTTTACCAAAATATTCCTGCATATTTTCAACCCCATGGTAGTCTGCCGTATTTCTTCCAAAATTCTCTTTACCCAAAAAGCTGGCAGGTCTACCCGTGGATGAGCCAGCAATATTGACGATAAATCCTAAAGAATACGGATTGGATCCTGGAGTTCCAGATGAGGCCCAGTGTGCTTTTCCAGCATGAATGGTGAAATAGCCGTTGTCTTTTAGAATTTGAGATATGGGGGTTGCATAAGCCGTATGGGGGATACCTGCAACTGGGCTAAGTCCATTGTGATTCCATTTGGGTTCAGCAAATTGCTTGTCTTTTTGGCCCGTAGGAGCATCTTTGAAAGGTGATGTCCAGTTGGTTACTTGATGCTGAAGGACATTCATCCCTGTTATTAAACTTATGCGCGATGGCTTACAGACTGGCGTACTATAGGCGTTTGTAAAGGCAACACCCATTTTAGCCAATTTCTCCATATTTGGGGTGCTATAGATTTTATTATATGCACTTAGCGCCGAATCAAATGGATATGAGGTGTCCTGCCAGCCCATATCATCTACCATAAATACAATAATATTAGGTTTCTTCTGCGCTTGAAGCATACTTATGTTTGCAAGCAGGATTATTATAAAGGCAAATTTTAGTCTTCTTTTCATCTTATTTATTACTGTATAGTGAGAAATTAATGATTTTAGGTGTGGCCCTACTTGAAGTTACCCTCACACGCCAATTATTTGCAATAATAGGCATTTCTAATTTTTTAATGTACTTATGTCCTACAGCCGTTCCTGAATCTATTATCTTCCATGATTTACCATCTTGACCTCTACCGCAAATTCCATAATTCTGTGGCCATAAGCTATATTTTCTTGTAGCATGATATATGTGACAGGTATTTTTTTTCGTTTTTAATTACGGCAATAAGTCCATCCGAATTCACTTTTGCGATAGGATTATCAAATAAGCGATTTATTTCTTTCCCAAATTCCTCTAATCTTTTAAAATCTCCAGCAGGGATTAGTCCCGATGTATCGGGCGTTATACCTAAAATAAGAGTAGAATTTCGACCTACAGATTTCAGATACATAATTTCAGTGGATATAAAAATATCCACCGAATTATAAAGCTTGAAAGTAAGTATTTAGTAGATGAAATGAGTAAATAGAATAAGCGGGCTTAACCCTTATTTTATTTAAATAAGTCAATTATAGTTTTTAGAGGTAAAAACATACGCTTTGTTGATTTTATAGGTACAAATCCAAGCTTAGAATAGAGTTTTTTTGCTGATTCATTATCAGGATTGACTATACCAGCATGGTTACCAACTAGCGCACTGATTTAAACAATACCAGACAAATGTTTACAAACAATTAGAAAATGTCAACTTACGGATAACTTAATATTAGTCAATTTTGTAAAAGTAATTTATCAAAAATCGAAATTTGAAAAAAATTTGCAAATTTTAATTTTCGGTGTATATTTGTTATATAATACAAACATAAACAATAGGTATGTTAATAGAATTCAGCATTGAGAATTTCCTCTCATTTAAAGATTTAACGACACTGTCAATGGTAGTCGCAAAGTCTTTTAAGGAGCACCAAAACACACATATTATCGGGACCCAAGACAATATCAATCTCTTAAAATCTGCTGTAATTTACGGAAACAACGCAAGCGGAAAAAGTAATCTTCTTGAAGCTATGGGTTTCATGAAGCAAACTGTTTTAAACTCATTCCGAGATGCGCTGATGGAAAATAATGAAAGAAAATTCCCATTAGAGAAATTTGCTCTAAATGCAAATTCGGAGAAAGAATCCAGCTTCTTTGAAATATCTTTTATACAAAAAGAAACTAAATATCGCTATGGATTTGAAATAGACTACGACAAAATTGTAGCTGAATGGCTTTTTCATACTACTAGTAAAGAGGTATATCTTTTCAAAAGAGACTACCAAAAAATTGAAGTAAATAAATCAGCTTTTCAGGAAGGCCTGGGAAAGGAAGAAGATTTAAAAGAGAATGTTTTGTTTTTATCTCTTTTGGCAACCTTAGGTAAAGAGACTTCTTCAAATATTGTTGACTGGTTTAAGAAATTCAATTTCGTTAATGGAATTCATGACCGAGGACACAAAAGATACACTATTGATAAATTAAAATCAGATAAACAGTTCTTCAACTGGGTTTTGCATTTCGTGAAATACCTAGAGATAGCTAACCTTTCAACAACAGAAGAAGATGTGAACGAAATAGATCTTGAAACTTTAAGAGAAAAGGAGAAAGACGAAGAAGTAATTAATCTTCTTACAAGTATTCAAAAAATAAAGTCAAAACAACCTAGAAGAGACCAACTAATTACATTTCACAGAAAATATGACGAGAATAATATTTTAGTTGGTACTGTTCCGTTTAATTTTGATAAACAGGAGTCTGAAGGCACTAAAAAACTATTATATCTGCTTGGCCCTTGGTATGACTCATTGCAAAATGGAAAAGTATTAATCATTGACGAAATTGACTCAAGGATCCATACCCATTTAACGTTACGACTAGTAGATTTCTTTCATAAGTTTAACAAGAGCAATGCCCAGCTCATATGTGCAGTTCATGATATTTCTTTACTTAACAAAGAAACATTTAGAAGAGACCAAATTTGGTTTGTCGAAAAAAATCAGTTTGGATCATCCGAATTGTTTTCATTAGCTGATTTTAAAACTGATAAAGTCAGAAATAAGTCTGCCTTTGATAAGAATTATTTAGAAGGTAAATATGGTGCAATTCCTAATTTTGATATTGATGAAAAATTAGACGAATTACTCTATAGCAAAAGGCAAGCAGAGTAAGTTTAAAGAAAGGGATATTGCTTCCTACAAAAGAGAAGTTCATACCACTGCCACTAGGAAGGACGAAAGGAACCATTGATTGTACTAAGTTTTCGGGATTTTGACCGAAATCAAGGACAAAGTTTTGAAGAATGGGAACACGACAAATTACTCGGTTTAGCGGTCAGTAAACTAAGAGAGATATGCCAATTGACAGTTGGACAAGCCACGTCCCAAAAGATTATTAAACCATATACCAAGGTAGTATTTCCTCCCTAATCAGGATTTGTTCACCCAAAGCATGTCCTCCCAGATGTGATTTGGTGTTCAATGCATATACAAGGAAAGGAATGTATAATTGGATATTTTGAAGATAATGTTTTTCAAGTCGTTTTTCTTGATAAATACCACGAGTTTTGGAAATCAAAAAAGAAAAACACTTGATAAAACTTACAAATACTCACAAATACTCATTGCAAAAGAAACCTAAAAATAAAAAGACCATTTTAATTGACGGCATAACTTCAATAAATTTATCTTATACTTTCAAATTTGTAGATGCATATGAAAATTACAGCACATTTATTTGGCTGGAGTACAGCATATGTTTAATCTCAAAATGGTTCAAATAAAGCTACAAAATTTAATATACTTAAAAGAACGACCACTATAATAGGTGCTGTAATAATATTTAGGTCTTCGTTTTACACTTTTAACCCTAAACTATGCACTGATAAAATGCTCATGCAAAAGTCAGTATAGATAGCAATAAAAATCTCATTTATGAATGAATCAATATGAAGGCACTAATCTTCTTGACTTTAATGTTTTCAAGATCTATTTATGCTTATTATTTCAGCCTAGCTACAATGCAAAAAATGGCGATTAAATCTAAACTCACGTCTTAGATGTAATGTATTTTTTATAAAAATGTTGATTCATTTAGCTTTTATGCTGTAAAATTAAGGTTTTGCATAGTTCATCCACTCAAGAGGTATTGTTTCATGGTAACCATTAAGCGAGCTCCCGCAAATGCTATCAGCTATATCTAAATTAAGATTACCATCTTCCATCAGTGCACTTTGCGGGAAATAAACATCTAAAATTTCACCTACAACTAAGTAAGTTTGATTAACGTTAATAGAAATTATCTCATTAAGCTTTAAGCCTATTTGTATCGTCGATTCCTTGACAAATGGCGCGAAAAAGTTATTCTTATAAATTTCGTGAAGACCTACAGCATCAAATTCTGATACTGAGGATTCATATCGCGCTGATGTTTGATGCGCTTGTTTATAAATGCTTTTGGTTACGTTGTTTATCGTATAGTAACCACTGTTTCTAATATTAGTTAAGGTATGTCTATCTACAGAATCGGGACGAACCACAAAGCCCATTAGCGGAGGGTTTGCCCCAATGTGTATAACAGAATTAAAAATGGCTAAATTTGCTACTTCATCGTCGTTTTTAGTGCCGATTAAATTTAGGCTTTTAAAGCCACTTAACGAATTAACAAAAGCTGTACGTTTTCTGTCTTCTAATTCAGTTATATTTATTTTACTAAAATGTGTATTCATATTGCAACTATTTAAATAATTAAACCTTTAGGGTTCCCAGACCTCCGTCTACACCAATAATTTGGCCTGTCATCCAGCTTGATTTATCAGAAATTAAAAATGCTGTCATTTCAGCCATCTCCTCTGGTGAACCAATTCTTTTAAGGGGGTGTCTATTTTCTGCTGCTTCAATATTTTTGGGGTTAGACAAAAGCGCTGAAGCAAGTGGCGTGTTAGTTAAGGAAGGGGCAATGGCGTTAACCCTAATTTTGAAATTCGAAAATTCTGCCGCTAAGCTTTTAGTTAAACCCTCAATAGCACTTTTACTACAAGCTACACTTGCATGATACGGCATGCCTATCTTTGCAGCAACCGTGCTGAATAGCACGATAGAAGCACTCGGTGATTTTTTTAAATTAGGTAGCAGTTTTTGAATAATTTTTACAGCACCAATTACGTTTATCTCAAAATCCTGTTTAAAATCATCTTCCTTAAGCCTATTGAAAGGTTTTAAATTGATGCTTCCCGGAGTATAAACCAACCCATCGATGATCTCAGGGAAATGAATTTCATCTAAGTTACCCGATAAAACATCTATAGCATGAAATGTAATATTGGCATGGTATAATGTTTCATTATAAGTTCGTGATAATCCAATAACACAGTGATTTTCACTTAAAATCTTTGTTGTAGCAAGTCCTATTCCTTTGCTGCAGCCAACAATAACTATGTTTTTCATATTCATTCAATATTTAACGTTTACTGATTTTATTTAAAGATATATTCCGCTGCCTGTCAGACTTGAATCGCTTAATTTCTCCATTTCGTTTTGATAAATGTTTTTTACTCACGCCCGAGTG
Source organism: Sphingobacterium bovisgrunnientis (assembly GCF_009829085.1). GTDB lineage: Bacteria > Bacteroidota > Bacteroidia > Sphingobacteriales > Sphingobacteriaceae > Sphingobacterium > Sphingobacterium bovisgrunnientis. The sequence goes on along the minus strand of NZ_WUQY01000026.1, from coordinate 15,020 downwards.
TACGCGTTGCCGCCAAATTTTAAAACAAGATGATTTGAGTTGTAAACGCATTAATGCGATTACTTCAGCTTCGCTTAACCCAAATTGAAAAGTTATAGCCTCAAAAGGAGTTCTGTCTTCCCAGGACATCTCAATAATTCGATCTATATCATGTATGCTCAAATGCTTCATTGGCTCAATCGTTGTATTAAAGCTTCTGCTTTTTTGAAATATTCTTCTTTTTGTGTAGGTGACATTTTATCCATTAACTTAACCATTAACGATAACCTGGCATTCGAGTTAAAAAAGCTACGGTTTTGGTTTATAAAGTTCCAAAATAAGGCGTCCCAGTCATTAGCCCAATTGCCTGGAGTATAGTCACTCATTTTCTTGATATAATTACTTCCACTTACATAGGGTTTTGTGCTCATTATGCCGCCATCAGCATAACTGCTCATTCCGTATACATTGGGGACCATCACCCAATCGTAAGCGTCGATGAAAAGCTCCATAAACCAGCGATAAATTGCATTAGGATGAAATTCGCACATATTCATGAAACTAGATAGAACCATCAGCCGTTCTATATGATGGGCATACCCTGTTTTAAGCACTTTTTTAATGGAGCTGTCAATGGGACGTATTGCTGTGGAGCCCGTATAGAATGATTCTGAAATTTTATTATGGTGCTTCCAGAAATTATTTGTGCGTTGTTTCGAGCCCTCATAAACATATACTCCTCTCACAAATTCCCGCCAGCCAAGTATCTGGCGGATAAATCCTTCAAGTGAATTAATTGATATTGATTTATTTTGAGCATAAAGTATTGCTTTTTCTAAAACTTCAGAGGATCTTAATAAACCGACATTCATCAAAGGGGAAATTATGCTGTGATGTAAAAAATTGGCATTTTCGACTATGCTATCTTCATAATTTCCGAAATCGGAGAAACGATGTTCTAAAAATTGATTAAACCAAGTTTCAGCTGTTTGAAAATTTATTGGATAAAGAATGCCGCAGTCAAGATGCCCATAATTTCCGCTGAAATATTTATTTGTGTAATTTATCGCTTCGGCGGTATAGTGGTCTTGTTCAGGAAAATAAATCGGTGGAGGTATTTTGTTTTTTGGATACCTTTTTCTGTTTTCCTTATCAAAAGTCCATTTTCCACCCACCGGTTTGCCATCGCTCATAAGAATGTTTCTATATGTTCTTTGCTGTTTGTAAAAATCAGTTTGGTGATAGATGGTTTTTCCTGTAAAATACTTTTTTAACTCTTCTTTTGTATTAATAAAAAGAGGACTTTCAAAAATCACTATTTGCAAGTGAGTGTTTCTTAACCTCTTCTCAAGCCACATGTCGCAGGGATCAGTTGTGGTAATTTTTTTAAATCCCTGATCTGCTAAAAAGAACATCAATTTTCTAATGTCTGAAAGCGCATCGGTACTTTCAATATACTCTACCTGGAATCCATGATCTAGTAAATACTGCGCATAAAATTTCATAGAGGCCCTATGGAAAGCTATTTTTTGCTTATGAAATTTGTACTGTCTAAAGAATAAATATTCCTCAATTAAATAGATGGGATATTGCTTTTCCAAGTAGGAGGTATCCTTGAAAAGCTGATGCGGGAAGATCAGCTGCGCGGTATGTTTTATTGCCCTAGCCATAACTCCCTATATATTTTTTCAGGATCGTAAACTGTAGCCTGTTTACATGTATTGAATACACGATCACGATTATCATTTCCTACACCAGCAAGATACATCCAGTTACCATAATTACTATGTACATCGTAATCAATCAGCATCTCTTGGAAATAAGCTGCACCAATTCTCCAATCTTGATGTAATGTTTTACAAAAATAGGAGGCTACATTTTGTCTACCTCTGTTACTCATCCATCCCGTATTTTTAAGCTCTATCATGTTGGCATTTACAAAATCGCATGCCGTTTTTCCAGCTTTCCACTCGGCAATAGCTTCATAGTTTGGGGATGTGGGATAGGAGAGGTCTTTAATACCCTTCTTATGAAAAATCTTGTTTTTATGCGCTAAGGAAACATATTTGAAAAAATCTCGCCAAAACAGTTCATAAATGAACCAGTATGATGACTCGTTAGCACCGTAGTGTTTTTCATAATTTCTTACTTCATGGTAGATACTCACTGCCGAAAGACTACCATTAGCTAGCCACGCCGATAGTTTTGAGCTGTAGTCTAAACCCAATAGTCCGTTTCGGGTTTCTTTATATTTACCTAGAAGCTCAGATTCTGTGAAATAATAGTTAAGTCGTTTCCACCCCTGAGATTCACCACCTTTAAAATCAAATGCCGTTCTATTGTCAATTTTAAACTGATCGAAGCCTAGTACACCTAAAGAAATTTCATCACTTTTAATGTCAATGGATGTATTCTTATAAGAAAGGCTTTCAGTTTCATACTCTGGAGATACCTTTAGTTTTTTTTCAATTTTTTGCCTAAATGCAGTAAACAAATCAGGGATTTTTTCAAAGACTGAAAATGTGAATTGCGGATGAATTAAAAATTGGGAATAACTTTTATTCCATCGTATCTGGGGGAATAACTCATTAATACTTTTCTCCAGTTCCATCTCGTGAAAGGTCCATTCGTTTTGAGAAAAGATAGTTTGAATGGCAAATGACTTATTAAGCTCTATAAATACATCAATGCTCTTTGTATGTTTTACGACTAATGGAATGTTCTTTTGCGCTAAACTTAACTTAAGATCCTGAATAGTTTCCACTAGAAACTTGGTACGAAAGCACCCGTGTATTGCGCTTCCATATTGCATTTGATTATACTCTTGGCTATCAAAAATATATAGCGCAATAAAGGGCAATTCGCCCTGCATGGCTAGCTTTAAAGCTTCATTATCACGTACCCTTAGGTTTTTATTAAATAAAAGAATGTTGATTTTTAGTTTCTTAGACATCTCTCGCTACCATCTTTAATCGCTCGCCATTTTTCTCAATTTTTTACCATTGAAATCTCCAATACATTCCTACAATATTGATCAACAATCCCAATGCATAGTTAATTTGGGAGAAATTCTCTAAAGTTGTTAATTAGAATGTGATTTGCTTTTAATTCGTGCATCATATTATATAATCCAAAAAATGTTCTATTGATATAAATAAAATGTTTAGAGCCTCTGTTTGTATCCATTCCTTTGATATCATTCAGTTTGGCGTAGCGCTGACCTAGGTCCGCTATTTGTTTAAAGAAAGTTTCATCGGAAAAATCAAAATGTGCTACATTAAACGGCCGGGTAAATAGCTCGAGCAGCTCATAAAAAAGTGTTGAAAAAAATACTTTTTCTTTTTCGCTGTCTTGCTCACGAAGAATTTCTAACGCATATAGATTCTTTAAAAATAGTTCCCGATTGTCTAGATTTTCCTTTTTAGCCAGCTCAAAATAAGGAATGTAAAAATCCTCTGGTACTTCTTTAATACATCCAAAATCTATCACTATTAGTTTATTATCTTCGCTAATTAAAAAATTTCCAGGATGTGGGTCTGCATGTACTTTTTTAAGGATATGCATTTGGTACATATAAAAATCCCACAGCGTTTGACCAATTAAATTCAAGTCTTGCTCTGGATGAACATTCTTTGTGAATTCGGAAAAATGAATCCCTTGCATCCATTCCATTGTAATAATCTTTTCGCACGATAATTCCGGATAATATTCTGGAAAACAAATATTGGGTAGATGCTGACATTCACGAGCAAAATCAACACTTCGATTTAGTTCCAAATTATAATCTGTCTCTTCAAATAATTTGTCTTCAACTTCTTGGAAGTAACTCTGCGATCCTTCTTTTTTAATATTAAACATTTTCATAGCAATGGGTTTAATCATTTTAAGATCGCTTGAAATACTTTCTCTAACCCCTGGATATTGAATTTTTACGGCTAAATCTTTATTATTTAATCTTGCTTTATGTACCTGGCCTATACTGGCAGCATTTACCGCTTCTAATGAAAAATCATCGTACATAGTTTCTGGATTTTTTCCAAAATATTTTCTGAAGGTTTTCTTTACCAAGGCCCCAGATAGGGGTGGGACAGAGAATTGGGAGAGTGAAAATTTTTCAACATATTCTAAGGGAAGGATGTTTTTCTCCATGCTTAACATCTGAGCGACTTTTAAAGCCGAGCCTTTCATCTCCTGAAGAGAATCGTAGATATCTTCTGCATTTTCTTGATGAAGTATTCTACGTGCTTGCTCATCGTCTTTAACTATTTTGTTGCCGTAGTATTTGATGTAATTCACACCTACCTTCACCCCGGCCTTTAGTAGATTGCTTGTTCTTTCTAATTTACCCGTAGGAATTTTATTCAATGTCTTCATCTTTAGTTCGTTTTAATCTTTTCTTGCCAAAGGAATTTACCTAAATCGAATAATTTTCGTAGGGCCTCATTCTCTACAATTTCAAATCCAGTGTCTATCGTTTTTTCTATGAAAATATCTGTTTTAACGAAATCTGCAGAATTGTCATTCTTCCAAAATTCAATGATGGATAATAAATGCAACCATAGTGCAGCATGTCTGGATTTTTGAAAAAGTTTCTTGGTTTGATCTCGGGCATTTTCGAAAATTTCCACGTTTTTAAAATCTATATTATCAATGAAATTGAAAAAGCTAGTACGCAATGCTTCTAATGTTTTTAGCTGTTCGAGTTTGCTGTTTTTTAGCAACGTAAGCACAAGAGAGCGGTTCATACTGAGATTTTCAAAAAATACAAAATAAACGTTCAATAGCTTTTCCTTAGCAGACATCTCTTTGGCACCAGGTTCCTTGAAGACCAATTCAAATGATTTTTGAAAAAAGTGATTTATAATTTCTTTCTCTATTTCATGAAAATTCGCAAAAAAATGATAGAATTCTTTTTCTTCAAAATTATTTTCCTTAGCAAACGCATATACGCTAGTAGGACGGTGTCCACGATTTAGGATATAATCACCATAAATTGTAAATATTAACTCACGTGAAATCTCTGTAGTATTTTTCATGACAATTGTATTTATATGAGTGAAATTTAAAAACATACCAATTATACAAAATATAGTGTATTTTTATACTATATAATTATTTGTAAATTGTCATAATCATAAAACACTTACTTATATTTAATATTTAATACCGCTGCTGAAATCCTCAAAAAAAACTCTCATGGAAAAAATACTTTTAACAGGTGCAACCGGCTACATAGGCAAAAGAATGATTGAAGTAATTGTAGCCAGGGGATATAAAGTAGTTTGCTGCAGTAGAGATGCACAACGTTTTTATAAAAACATAGAGTATGATGAGATGATTGAGGTTATTGAAGTTGATTTTCTGAACCCAGCATCATTACAACTAATCCCTAAAGATATCTCTGGGGCTTATTATCTTATGCATTCAATGAGTGGCAATGATCACTATGAAGAATTGGAAAGGGAGTGTGCTATGAATTTTATAAACTCCATTGAACAGACCGACTGTAAGCATATTGTCTATCTTTCAGGCTTAGTAAATGGGACGCAGCTATCAAAGCATCTTAAGTCCAGGTTCCAGGTAGAGGAAATTTTGATGACTTCTAGCGTACCTACAACTATTCTTCGCGCAGGAATTATAATCGGTTCGGGAAGTGCCTCTTTTGAAATAATTAGAGACTTGGTAGAAAAGCTTCCCATTATGATAACACCTAAATGGCTTAACACAAGATGCCAACCCATAGGTATCGCCAATGTTTTGGATTATTTAATTTTTGCAATGTTCAAAGAGAAAGCATATAACCGAAGTTTTGATATTGGGTGTGATGATATACTAACTTATAAAGAGATGTTGTTAGAGTTTGCAAAAGTAAGAGGGCTTAAAAGAGTTATTTTTACGCTTCCTGTTATGACGCCGAAATTGTCCTCTTATTGGTTATATTTTATCACTTCTACCTCCTACAAACTAGCTTCTGCTTTGGTAGGGAGTATGAAAGTTGAAGTGGTTTGTCGTGAAGATACCCGAGCGGAAATAAATGAAATTACAGGCATTAAACCATTTTCATATAAAACGGCCTTAATGCGTACACTTGCAAAAATTCAATCGAACGAAATAATATCAAGCTGGAAGGATAGCTTCATAAGTAGCCGATCAGATACTTCTTTGAAAGAATATTTAGATGTACCCAAATACGGTTGTTTTACAGATTTAAGAGTCATCCCATATGATAACCGCGAGGCCTGCCTGAGCAGAGTTTTTTCAATAGGTGGCAAAAACGGATGGTATGGCCAATTTCTATGGCGTATTCGAGGTCTAATGGATTTACTAATTGGAGGGCCTGGCTTAAGAAGGGGACGCAGGCATCCTGAGGATCTGCATCAAGGTGATGCATTAGACTTTTGGCGTGTATTATACGCCAGCAAGATGGAAGGCAAATTAATACTTTTTGCAGAGATGAAGCTTCCAGGAGAGGCTTGGTTAATGTTTAAATTATACAAAGGGAAGCTATGGCAGAAAGCAGTTTTTAGGCCCCGTGGTATAACAGGCAGGATTTATTGGTATGCTGTTTTACCTTTTCATGGAATAATTTTTAAAGGAATGATAAAGCGGTTGGCAGGTGAAAAATAAACTTTTAAGAAAGATGAAGATGAATAAAAGGAATATGAGATTATATAATAATGCTGAAGTAATTACATTCTCGAAAACGAAGGAAGCCTTTGGAAAGTTGCCAACATGTCTTCCAAATTCCCTTTGTTCGTAAATGATATCATTATACCTAGTAGCGAAGCCTTTTACCAAGCAATGCGTTATTCGCTCTTCCCAAAGGCACAAAATGAGATAATTGTTCAGACTAGTCCAATGACTTTGAAAATAATCAGTAAAAATATAATCAATATTCCAGACAGGACTGGGAGCTTATTAAGTTAAATGTAATGCGTAGGCTCATGAAAATAAAGCTCTCCCAACACTGGAGTAAATTAGCTCCTATACTGGAAAGGACTGGAAATAAGCCAATCGTGGAGCTGTCCTACATTTGCTTGTTACAAACATAAGAGCCAGCCTTCTTTAGTTTTTTTTTCGCATTAAATTGTCTAAAATATTTATAAATTGTACTTTTGCTCAACTAAATGAAAAGAACAGTACAAATATCATCTCAAGTTACTCCGCCCTGAGCGTAGGCTAAACTGTTATTTTTTCCAATTTAATTTATTGGCTTTTTAATCGTACCCAATGGTTTCACTTTGGTACATCCTCTTTTTTAATTACATTTTTCATATTAAACATAAATCTTTTATGCAGAAAGTTCTCAATCTGTTTGATTTCAGAAAGAAAATCAATTACAAGAATGAAATTCTTGCAGGTCTGGCAGTAGCTATGACCATGATACCGGAGTCTTTATCGTTTGCCATTTTAGCGGGTCTCTCACCATTAACAGGTCTATATGCAGCATTTTTAATGGGTATTGTTACCGCCATTCTTGGTGGAAGACCGGGTATGGTTTCGGGAGGCGCCGGAGCAACGGTTGTAGTACTTATCGCGTTGGCGGCTTCACACGGTGTAGAGTACCTTTTTGCAGCTGTTATAATGGCAGGTCTACTGCAATTTTTAGTAGGAATTTTCAAGCTGGGTAAATTTGTACGCCTCATTCCCCAACCTGTAATGTATGGTTTTTTAAACGGTCTTGCAGTAATTATATTCATGGCTCAGGTAGCCCAATTTAAAGTTGTAGAAAATGGGATCGAAGATTGGATGCAGGGTCCGACACTCTATTTAATGGTCGGTTTGACGTTGTTAACAATAGCAATCGTATTTATATTACCAAAATTTACAAAGGCTGTTCCCGCATCTTTAGTAGCCATAATAGTTGTCTTCGGAATCGTATATTTTTTTGATATAGACACTAAAAAAGTGATTGATATAGCTTCTGTAGGTGGTTCACTGCCATCATTTCATATTCCCGGAATACCGTTTAATCTGGAAACACTGAAAATCATTTTTCCGTATGCCTTGGTAATGGCAGGTGTAGGATTAATTGAAAGTCTGCTAACATTGAATATGGTTGATGAAATCACCAATACAAAAGGACAATCTAACCGAGAAGCTGCAGCACAGGGAATAGCCAATATCACCAACGGTTTCTTTGGCGGAATGGGCGGTTGTGCAATGGTTGCTCAAACATTGGTAAATATTGGGGCTGGAGGAAGAGCCAGACTTTCGGCTATTGTTGCATCCATAGCGATCTTATCGATTATTCTGGTTGCAGGTCCCGTAATCGAACAAATACCTATGGCGGCTTTAATCGGTGTAATGATGATGGTTGCCATTGGAACATTTGAATGGGTAAGTTTCCGTATTATTAATAAAATGCCACGCCATGATATTTTTGTCGGTATGCTGGTAGCAGTCATTACTGTCGTCTTACATAACCTCGCTTTAGCTGTTTTGATAGGGGTTGTCATTTCAGCCCTCGTATTTGCATGGGAAAGTGCCAAAAGAATACGTGCAAGAAAATATGTAGATGAAGATGGTGTAAAGCATTACGAAATTTTTGGACCGCTCTTCTTTGGATCTACTGCGGCATTTATTGATAAATTTGATGTGTTAAATGACCCAAAAGAGGTCATAATAGATTTTAAGGAAAGTAAGGTAGTGGATATGTCTGCTATTGAAGCATTAAATAAAATTACGGAGAAATATCACAAAGAAGGTAAAAAACTGCATCTACGTTATTTAAGTCAAGATTGTAGGCAATTACTTAAAAATGCTGAAACAGTTATTGATGTGAATATCATTGAAGATCCTACCTACAAAGTAATGACCAACAAATAGCAAGGGTACTCAAGCACCGAAAGCAATCTAATTTTATTCCATAGATTCTTCGGTGCTTTTTTATGAAAAATAAATTAAAAAATATCGTAAGTTATAATTTATTATCGTAATATTGCAATATATAATTTTAATTATGGGACTTACTAAAACCGAAATATTTACAGACAAACAGAATAAGCTATCTTCTTTGTTCAAGGTTTTGGCACATCCAGCTAGAATTGCTATACTGCAGTACATTATCGATCAGAAAACATGTATTTGCAATGACCTAGTTGAAGAATTGGGCTTGGCACAGGCAACTATTTCACAGCATTTAAAAGAACTAAAAAATATAGGTATTATTCAGGGAACAATTGAAGGTAAATCCGTCTGCTATTGTATTGATCAAAGTTTATGGAAGCATTTTCAAAAAGAGTTCAACGTGTTCTTTGATCAGGATGTGAATACCAAAAAATGCTGCTAAAGCATTGTTTTATTTACTATTTATTATCGTAACATTGCAATATATCATTTATTATAAAATAGCTACAATATGAAACTATCAAACATTAAAGAAATCTTACCTACATTAGATAATGTAGCATTTCAATTAGAGAACGGGACGTTTATTCCCGAACATTTTCACGTTACCGAAGTGGGACAGATCACTAAAAACTTTATAGACTGCGGTGGGATTATACGCACAGAAAAAGTGGTTAATTTCCAACTGTGGAATGCAGACGATTTTGAGCATAGACTGAAACCTGGAAAACTACTAAACATCATTAGGCTCTCCGAAGAAAAGTTAGGTATTGAAAATGGCGAAATTGAAGTAGAATACCAAAGTGACACTATTGGTAAATACGATCTGGAATTCAATGGAAAAAACTTTGTATTGAAAAATAAAACAACAGCTTGTCTGGCTGAAGACGCTTGCGGTATTCCATCTGAAAAGCAGAAGAAAAATTTAGCAGAATTAAACGTTGGTAAAAGCAATACATGCACACCGGGAGGTGGATGTTGCTAATTACATTAAACGCTAAAAAAATAAATCACAAATGACCGAGGTATTTGATACAATAGTCGTGGGAGCTGGACAAAGTGGTCTGGCATGCGGATACTATCTAAGAAGGGCAAAACTTAAATTTCTGATATTAGATAAGCAATCAGATTCGGGAGGCGCCTGGTTGCATGCCTGGTATAGTTTAACGCTCTTTTCTCCTGCTGAGTACAGCTCTTTACCCGGCTGGCCAATGCCTAAAACAGTAGATAAATTTCCGCTGCGTAAAGAGGTTATTGATTATTTAACGAAGTATGAGCAACATTATCAATTACCTGTACAACGGGGTATTGAAGTTACGCAGGTCTTAAAAGTTGATAATATTTTTCATATTCATACCTCAAAAGGTATGTTCCAAACAAAAACCATTGTTTCAGCTACCGGTACATGGGGAAATCCGTTTATTCCAAACGTAAAAGGTATTGCTCTGTTCATGGGCATTCAGTTACATTCTGCAAACTATAAATCTCCCGAGAATTTTGTCGGTCTTAAAACCTTGGTGGTCGGGGAAGGAAACTCAGGGGCGCAAATCGTTGCAGAAGTTTCCAAAGTTACAGATGTAAAATGGTCAACCAGAAAAGAGCCCCAGTTTTTACCGGATGAAGTTGATGGTTATTATCTCTTTAATGTGGCAACTGCGAGATATAAAGCTGAAAAAGAGGGAAAGCCATTCGATGCTTCAGCATACAATTTGGGAAATATAGTCATGGTACCGCCGGTAAAAGAAGCGCGTGAAAGAGGGGTACTCATTTCTTCCGGTTCTTTTACGGAATTATACAATCAAGGTATAGTTTGGGAAAACGGACAAAAGGAAGCATTCGATGCAGTTATCTGGTGCACGGGCTTTGGTTATGACACGAAGTATTTGAACACTCTGGTACCGCTTGATGAAAAAGGAAGTACGGAAACACTTGAAAGTAAATCCACTAATACAGATGGATTATGGTTGGTAGGTTATGGCAATTGGACCGGTTATGCCTCGGCGACCTTAATTGGATTAAACCGAACGGCCAAACAAACGATACAGGAAATAAATGATTTTTTAAACTCTTAATTAATAAAAATGAAAATTGCATTATTCAGCGACATTCACGCTAATTTACCCGCATTAGAAGCCTTTTTTGAGGATGTGGAAAAAAGAAATCCCGACAGTATTTATTGTCTGGGTGATTTAGTAGGTTATAACATATGGCCAAATGAGGTGGTCAACGAAATCCGTAAAAGAAAGATACCCACCATTGCAGGAAATTATGATTTTGGTATCGGACGTATGAGCAATGAGTGTGGTTGTGCCTATAAGACAGATAGCGAAAAGGATAACGGAAGTATTTCCATCTCTTTTACAAATTCTATAATGAAAGAAGAAGAAAGAGCTTATCTGCGTACACTTCCTGCCCATATCAAAGTAGAATTCCAACTGAACCAAGATAAACTCAACTTACTTTTGGTCCACGGAAGTCCGAGAAAAATAAATGAGTACCTTTTTGAAGAACGTGAAGAAAAGAGCATGCTTCGAATTATGGAACAGGCAGATGCAGACATTATGTGTTTCGGGCATACGCACAAGCCCTATCATCGTATTTTAAATTCAGGTATTGATGGGCAAAATCATTTCAGACACGCCGTTAATATTGGTTCGGTTGGCAAACCAAAAGACAGCGATGTCAGAGGTGGTTATGTAATGCTTACTATAAACGAGCAAAGCTCTGTATTGGATAAGGACAGTATCAGCGTTGAATTCATACGCTTTGATTACGATATCGAGAGAGCAGCAAAAGCAGTGGAGGAAAGCCCGTTGCCTAATGAGTATGCAGAAAATTTAAGAAGAGGGCATTAATCTACAAAAATCAAAAAAATGGAACTTCCAAACGATTTATACTATTCAAAAGAGCATACTTGGATCCGGATAGAGCACAATATTGGAACAATAGGTATCACAGCATTTGCCCAAAGCGAATTGGGCGAAATCGTATATGCAGATCTTCCTGAAGTTGGCAATAGTTTTGAGCAGGACGAAGTATTCGGCTCTGTTGAAGCCATAAAAACAGTAAGTGATTTATTTATGCCTCTATCGGGTAAAGTAATTGAATCAAATGAACATCTGTTAAAAAAGCCAACGTCTATCAATGAAGACCCTTACCAGCAAGGTTGGATGATTAAAATTGCAATAACCAATGATTCAGAATTAGATAGTTTGCTTACAGCGGAACAATATAAAGGACTGATAAACTAACCTCAAAATGCAGCCAAAATTAAAATTTTTAGACAGATACCTTACCTTGTGGATATTCCTCGCAATGGCGCTAGGAATAGCATTGGGTAATATTTTTCCAGCTATTTCAAAAATTACAGATACCCTTTCTGTCGGCACAACAAATATTCCGCTGGCAATAGGATTGATACTCATGATGTACCCACCACTGGCAAAGGTTGATTATTCTTTATTACCACTGGCATTTAAGGATAGAAAAGTAATCGGCATATCCTTAATACTTAATTGGGTGATCGGCACGATTTTGATGTTCGGACTAGCCGTTTTGTTTTTGCGCAACGAACCTGATTATATGACGGGTTTGATACTGATCGGTTTGGCAAGGTGTATTGCAATGGTGATCGTGTGGAGCGACCTGGCTAAAGCAAACAGGGAGTATACGGCTATGCTGGTTGCCCTAAACAGTATATTCCAGATATTTACATACAGTTTCTTGGTTTGGCTGTTTATTAACGTACTACCTGCAAAGTTGGGATTAGCCAATTTCAATGTGAGCGTATCTATGAAAGATGTTACCGAAAGTGTATTGATCTATTTAGGTATTCCGTTCTTAGCAGGTTTTTTAACCCGTTATTTCCTTGTGAAATCAAAAGGAATAACATGGTACAATACCAAATTCGTACCCAGAATATCACCCATTACTTTATATTCCTTACTTTTTACTATAGTCTTAATGTTCAGCCTGAAAGGCGATAAAATATTGGAACTGCCAATGGATGTGATAAAAGTGGCTATCCCGTTGGTTATCTATTTTATACTGATGTTCTTTGTGAGTTTCTTTATCAATAAATCCCTGAAAGTTCCTTATGATAAAAATGCATCCATCGCATTTACAGCCACGGGAAACAATTTTGAACTGGCAATAGCCGTAGCCATAGCGGTGTTCGGTATTCATTCACCCCAGGCGTTTGTTGGCGTCATTGGACCGCTAGTAGAAGTTCCGGTATTAATACTGTTGGTAAAGGCAAGTTTATGGTTGAAGAAGAAGTATTATAGGTAATAAAGCGGATAGTTAACTATCCGCCTTATTACAGTTTATGGCTTACAATAAAATGAGATTGTAATATTTTCTACTGTATTTAATCTCCTGATAATTTTTTATACATTTGTATCCACAAAAGGAAATGGTGTTCTTCCTTATCCAACCGCTTTAAAAAAGCTGATGACGCCTGATTGATCATTAATTGTTATTATAATTAATCAGGTAATTTATGTCAAATAATCAGCGCTCGGTAAGTAAAAGTATTTCGCTACAAACTAAAGTTTTTTTTAAAAGATACCCTGCATTACCCTACTTATTCAAATGGTTCTACATCAGTTTGATCATCGGACTTACGGTAGGATCTGCATCGGCAGGTTTTCTTATTTCACTTGACTGGGCAACCAATTTAAGGGAAAACCACCAATGGCTTATTACGCTGCTGCCTGTTGGTGGATTACTTGTGGGTTTGCTATACTACTATTACGGTAAAGATGTAGAAGCAGGAAATAACCTTTTGATAGATACCATTCACGAACCACAGAAGGTTATTCCCTTCAGGATGGCTTTATTTGTCTATTTAGGCACTATTGTTACACATTTTTTCGGGGGATCGGCAGGACGTGAAGGCACTGCCTTGCAAATGGCAGGAGCTATTGCAGACCAGTTCAGCAAGCCCTTCAAGCTTTCTCCTTCCGAAAGAAGTATCCTCATCATAGCAGCCGTTGCCGCAGGTTTTGGTTCTGTTTTTGGCACACCATTAGCCGGCGCCGTTTTCGGTCTTGAAGTTTTCCTAATCGGGCGTATTCGTTACAATGCCCTGTTCCCAGCTTTTGCTTCGGCTATATTTGCCAATTGGGTTACGCATATCTGGCAGGCAAAACATACCCATTATCATATCAATTTGATTCCCCAACTTGATTTTTTTCCGGTATTGTACAGCATTATAGCAGGTATCACTTTTGGTCTGTGTGCAGCATCGTTCAGCAAAATTATTCATTGGACGGGCAGTCAATTTAGAAAACGAATTGCGTTTCCTCCATTACGTCCTTTTATGGGAGGTATTATTGTAGCATTGGCTGTAGTCGCTATTGGCAGTACAAAATACATAGGATTGGGCATCCCCACTATTGTCCAGTCATTTGAAATGCAACTTCCACCTTATGACTTTGCTCTAAAAATGGCTTTTACCATCATTACGCTTGCGGCAGGTTTTAAAGGTGGAGAGGTGACTCCGCTGTTCTTTATTGGTGGGGCATTAGGCAGCGCTTTGTCTTTAATAATTCCATTGCCAGTCGGATTATTGGCAGCAATGGGCTTTGTTGCCGTATTTGCGGGAGCTACCAATACGCCACTGGCCTGTATACTGATGGGTATTGAATTGTTCGGGTCAGATTGCGGTGTTTATGTAGCTATTGCCTGTGTAGTGGCGTACCTGTTTTCGGGTCATAACAGTATATACGGAAAACAAAAAATTGGAGCACCTAAACACAGCCGTTTCGGTATCTATATAGATAAAACGATTTCAAACTTAAAGTAAAATTCAAGTACTCTGGAACAGCATCAATTATTAAGATTATATTTTAAATACGAACAGAAATCCAGAAAATTATCGTTTTGGCAAAGGCTTTGCAAAAGCAGTCTAAGTGATTGACTACTAAAAAAGCCAAGAGCTAAAACATATATCAGGCAAAAGTTTTGATTGCAAATGCAAGTTGAATAATTATTTACGGACTACCTCTTGCTCTTTATAAAACGGAGCGTAAAACCCACAGGTGTTTAGCCTGTGGGATGTAAGGGACTCACCCTGATTGAGAATATACTCACGAATAGTATCATGAGATACTTCACCTATTGAACAAACAAAATAACCATCAGACCAGAAAGTATGTTCTTTCCAAAAATGTTTAAATAAGAATGAC
>NZ_WUQY01000227.1 GCF_009829085.1 Sphingobacterium bovisgrunnientis | reverse complement strand
TCGTCCCAGACATGGCCTAGACACGGTGCCTGCGTCCCAGGCACGGCCAGGACATGGCCCGGACACGGTGCCTCAATGTGCCTGAAACGCCAAGACATGGCCTGGACACAGTGCCTCAAAGTGCCTGCACCTGCCTGAAAATGTACCTACGTCCCAGGCACGGACCAGACATGGACTGTACATGGTGCCTGAAAATGCCCACAAATGTGCATCGTCCCAGGCACGGCCAGGACACGATGCCTGAAAGCGCCTGAAAATGTGCCTACGTCCCAGGCACGGCCAGGACATGGCCTTGACACGGTGCCTCAAAGTACCTGAAAATGTGCCTACGTCCCA
>NZ_WUQY01000226.1 GCF_009829085.1 Sphingobacterium bovisgrunnientis | reverse complement strand
TGCAACATACATATAAAAATCAAACAAAAATACTATATAATAACAAAAACGTCAAGGTTGGATAGTATGCCGTTTTGCCTTAATTCTTACATATGCTAGTAACTTATGAAATGCACACAAGAATGCTACAAAAAACAATTTTAAACCTACACCATGTTTGACTCGTGTGTGTGTGTGTGTGTGCGTTGTCATTCCAATTCATCGCATTACACAAGTTGGTGGTGTTCCCGACCCTCAAAATGGTCAAATTTTCCTTTCTCGCTCGAGGGTTGCGCACTCCCCCAAACTTGATATTTTCACTTTACCCCCAATGTGTCGAAAACATAGGATTGCTCT
>NZ_WUQY01000225.1 GCF_009829085.1 Sphingobacterium bovisgrunnientis | reverse complement strand
TTGGGCCGGAACCATGTAGACCCACCATTATAAACTAGGGAAGAATTCAAAATTAAGACATTAAGTATACACAATTTAATTTTCATGTTTAAAATTGTCAAAATGTAAAAACCAGATTTTTATTTTTTAATTAAAAATATTTTATTAAATGATTATTTTAAGGTCACAATTATACTATTCATGGTCACAGTTACATAATTAAATATCACAACTAATTTATTGGTCACATATTATCAAATTAATTGATCACATATTTGAAAATATGTACATAATTATAGGTCACAACTTATTTATTGGTCACATATTATCAATATAATTAGTGACAAATTATTTCGA
>NZ_WUQY01000224.1 GCF_009829085.1 Sphingobacterium bovisgrunnientis | reverse complement strand
GGAATGAGGAAAATGAGCCACTATTTATAAACTAGGCTACCGTTAATGGCAATGACCTTTGGAATTTCTCATCTTTTTCCTATGTGGGACAAATTCATTTTTCCTACATAAACTCCCTTTTGAGTGGCACACTTTGAGCCTCAATTTCTCATTCACCCGATCATCAAATTTGGCAAGTAAGTATATGATTTCGATGTACTCACGGAGGGGAACACAAATCAACTTTCATCTTCCAAATTGAACAACCGGATCCCACTCAAAACTCGTGCCAAAGTCAGCCCATAAACTCAATTTTTCCAACAATCCCCCACATGAATGAAAATTGGGAGCGACTCAT
>NZ_WUQY01000223.1 GCF_009829085.1 Sphingobacterium bovisgrunnientis | reverse complement strand
CCAACAAATCTTTTCTGTTTTTTCCTCTTAACTCTTTGAATCATTCTAAAATTTAAAGGTTTTCAAGGCTCTTCAGAACTCTAAAATGAAGAATCGAAAGATTTACGAGGTGTCATCAACTAAAATTTTAATATATTTTAAAAGATTATAAATCTTAATAAATTTCGTAAATTTGAATAGATTTTCAAAAATTCTATAAGAATCTCGTCAAATATGGTGAAATTTCAAAAGATTGTATTTTTAAATTTAAAATTCATCCAAACCTTTTTGAAATTCTTGGGCTCTACTAATCAATACAGTGTCGTGCTGGAAGCCGTACACCCTCCAACGTTTTATA
>NZ_WUQY01000222.1 GCF_009829085.1 Sphingobacterium bovisgrunnientis | reverse complement strand
ACTTGAAATTACAGATCGAGCTTTTCGACTGTGTACGTTTCAGAAAACTACGACAACTCGAAAAAATTATACTTTTTGGGATATGCTTTAGTTTTTGTGCCCTTTTACTGTAACATCATCATAATTTAAAGGACGAGTGTACTTCAAAAAAATAATATCCACATTTCATAATAGGTAGAAAGAGTCTTTCGGCGTTGTGTGAGTATCAAATTACGACGACTACAAAAAATTTATGATTTTTCTGTTATTCTCGCATCTATTGACATTTTTTATAAACATATTCGTAACTCAAAGAATGAGTGTAATTCGAAATAATTGTTTGTAAGATGTGAAAGTAA
>NZ_WUQY01000221.1 GCF_009829085.1 Sphingobacterium bovisgrunnientis | reverse complement strand
AATAATTTCAACCTATTACTTGAGATCAGTGAATCTCACGTCAAAGTTGCCAATGAAATGAAAGACAAAATTGGTGCTCCTGAAGTACAATTAATGTCTATTGATACAAATAAAGATACAAGGGTTGATGTCTTGACACAATTCTATAATACCAAACAGGAATATCAACAGATACCAAGAAGTGATCCACCATGCGGAAGCAGCAGTGGACCAAAGAAAGATATTATTATCCAAAATCCCAGAAAGATAAGAATTTGTGATAATCCTAAAAAGATTATTATCAATGAAGACCATACGAGATCAATTCAGGTACAGCCAGATGAAGAAGATGAAATCCCT
>NZ_WUQY01000220.1 GCF_009829085.1 Sphingobacterium bovisgrunnientis | reverse complement strand
TGGCCAGGACATGGCCTGGACGCGTTGCTGCTCGATGTGCCACGACGAGCAAAATTAAACATCGTGATGTTTTATCAATGGTTTGTTGTCGGGAACATATAATGATCACTCGGTAGAGATTAGCTCCTGAATTTCACACATTTGGAGTTGTTTTAACAACATTTTCCCTTATTCCCGCCCCCGTCCCCCGTTTCCGTAGATGCGTCGAAAAACGTACGAATTGAAATTGTTTTCCAAAAAAAAACACGTGCTCCTCAAATATTTCATAATAACACACCTTCCGTGATTTTTCGGGATTTTTCCACGTTCGTTTTCGATTTTTTCCGATTTTTCCATTTT
>NZ_WUQY01000219.1 GCF_009829085.1 Sphingobacterium bovisgrunnientis | reverse complement strand
TGAATCCTTTCCCATTGAAGCCAATCCGCAAGAAAGGTATTCGTACTTAGCCCAAAATTGACGTTATTTTCCATTTTTGGCATGCATGTTTGATGAAACACGGGACCAGGGCAATTTTCTATCGTGCGAGAATTTTGGATTTGCTAGAAATCACCCTTCACCCCCCCGGTTTATGACCCAGTGTTTTTTCCTATTGCTTTAAGTTTTTGGTCCTCCGAGTATAATACTTTTGTCTTCCCTCTTGGCTCAATGTCCATTAACCTGAGGGATATCGACGCCTTAGTTAATTTGCCACCTTTGGGCGACACCATTTTCCCAGGTATTCTAATTGCTGGTGTG
>NZ_WUQY01000025.1 GCF_009829085.1 Sphingobacterium bovisgrunnientis | reverse complement strand
GATCCCGCTGGGATTCGAACCCAGGACCCATACATTAAAAGTGTATTGCTCTACCAGCTGAGCTACGGAATCTTACTTCTTATTTGAAGTTTCCTTCGTTGTTTGAAGTGATGCAAAGATAGCTATTTTGAGCGTTTCTGCAAACTATTTTGCATTTTTTCTGGTATTTTAAAGCAAACTTACTGATTCTTAAAGCAGTAAATTTGCATCTTTTTTACTGCTCGTTGATAGCTTTCCAAAGCATATCTTTCAGTTGGGTGATATTCTTACCTGCAACTGATGAGATAAAGATATAGGGAATAGCCTCCGGCAATTGCGCCTTCATTTCTTCTTCCAATTCTTCATCCAACATATCCGATTTTGTTATCGCCAACAAACGTGGTTTTGCTAACATTTCAGGGTTGTACTCCTTCAATTCATTCAACAAAATATTGTATTCTTCCTCAATCGTACGATCTGTATCTGCAGGCACCATAAATAATAGCACCGAATTGCGCTCAATATGTCTTAAGAAACGATAACCTAATCCTTTGCCCTGAGATGCACCTTCGATAATACCCGGAATATCCGCCATCACGAAAGATTTGTTGTCACGGTAGCCTACAATACCCAAATTCGGTACAAGCGTCGTAAACGGATAGTTTGCAATCTCTGGCTTAGCTGCCGACACGACAGATAGCAAAGTAGACTTACCCGCATTCGGGAATCCAACCAAACCTACATCCGCCAATACTTTTAACTCTAACACCACCCATTGCTCTTGCCCAGGCATACCCGGCTGTGCAAAACGAGGTGTTTGCTGTGTAGCAGATTTGAAATTGTTATTTCCCAAACCACCTTTACCACCTGGTGTTAAGATTTTCGTTTCGCCATCTTCGGTGATTTCAAAAATTACTTCACCTGTTTCGGCATCTTTTGCTACTGTTCCTAGAGGCACTTCCAAGATTTCGTCTTTGCCCGTAGCACCTGTACGCAATGCCGATCCACCGCGCTCCCCATTGGCAGCAATAATATGTTTTCTAAACTTTAAGTGTAATAATGTCCAGTGCTGCGAAGAACCTTTTAGGATAATATGTCCACCTCGACCTCCGTCACCACCGTCTGGCCCACCTTTCATGGTAGTTTTATCGCGATGCAAATGTGAAGAACCTGCCCCACCATGCCCCGAACGACAACACACCTTTACATAATCAACAAAATTTGAACCTTGAGCCATATTGTATTATTACTTATTTATTTTTTTTATGCTTGGTAACTATCGATTACTGCTGACAATTCAGCGAAGATAGTTTCGATCTCACCAATACCATTTACTTTCGTTAATTTACCTTGCGCTTCGTAATATGGTAATACGTGAATAGTTTTACTGAAATACTCTTCAATACGTTTTTGCAATTTATCAGCTGCATCATCCGCACGACCTGAGATCTCTTGGCGTTTAGCGATACGTTGCGTCAACTCTTCCTCTGTCACATCCAAAGCCACCACACCGGAAATTGAAGTATCTATGCTGTCCAAAAATGCGTCTAATGCTTCTGCTTGTGCTACTGTACGTGGGAAACCATCGAAAATAAAACCTGTTGCCAACGGGTTCTTTTTGATTTCTTCTTCCAACATCGCAATAGTGATCGAATCAGGAACCAAATTACCATCTGCAATGATTTGGCTTACTTGTTTACCTAATTCCGTTTGATCCTTGATATGTGCACGAAAAATATCTCCTGTAGAAATATGTACCAAATTGTATTTAGCAATAAGTTTTTCTGATTGAGTACCTTTTCCTGCTCCTGGAGGACCGAATAATACAAGGTTTAGCATAGTTTGATTATGTTTATTTTGTGACAAAATAAAAAGCCTAATCCTTATGTGAATTAGGCTTTCAGTTAACTAAGTGCACTCCAAGGGAGTCGAACCCCTAACCTTCTGATCCGTAGTCAGACGCTCTATCCAATTGAGCTAGGAATGCTTGAACCATCACTTTTGCGGTATAACCTTATCCGTTTTGGTGATGCAAATATAGCTAAAAAGCCGTTAATACCAAATTTTTTATGGCTGAATATAGCAATAAATTTTTATTTACAAACTAACTCCGTGACTTTCAGCAATAAAAAAAGGAGGGTAAATTCCTCCTTTTTAATGATTTATTATCCAATTATTAGTGTTTTATTTGAGATTCATCAACATAATGCTCATTTGGCACGTAATCCGCAACCATAGCTTCTGCGTAATTGATTTTTTCTCCTTTGCTAAAACGACGTTGTAAACCGTCCATAATAGAATACACAACAGGTACAACTACTAATGTCAAGAACATCGAAGACAACAATCCACCGATAATAACGATAGCAAGACCTCTATTCATATCAGCACCATCACCTGTAGCCATCGCAATAGGAATCATACCAAATACCATCGCAATTGTTGTCATCAAAATTGGACGAAGACGTGCGTGGTTAGCAGCAACTAAAGCATCGTGCGTATTGTAACCATCTTCTTTACGGTGATTTGCAAAGTCGACAAGCATGATCGCATTCTTCGCCACCAAACCAATCAACATGATAATACCTAAAATGGTAAAGATGTTTAAGGATTGATTGGTCAATGCCAAGAATAATAATGCACCGATAAATGACAATGGAATTGAGAATAATACCACAAATGGCGTTGCAAAATTGTCGTATAAAGCAACCATCACCAAATATACCAATAAGATAGAAGCAATTAAAGCTACCCCTAATGTACCAAAACCTTCAGACTGATTCTCCATATTACCACCCCACACATACGTTACACCTGCTTTACGTGGCAATTCTGAAAACTTCGCTTCCCACTCTGCAGCGATTGTACCTGTAGGACGACCAATCACACCACCTTGCACTGATACCGCTGGAGATTTGTCACGACGCTCCAATAATGTAGGCCCTGAACTGTATTCAACCGTTGCAAACTGATCCAAAGAAATAGATTGCCCCGAATTGTTTATAAATTTCAATTTCTTAACGTCATCTAAACTCGAACGCCCCTTGTCATCAAATTGAATATTGATGTCGTATTCGTTATCACCTGCACGGAATTTGTTATCTGTATTACCCGAGAATGCCGTTTGCATTGTCATACCTACAGACGCTACGTTCAATCCAAGAGAAGTCATTTTCTCACGGTCTACTTGCACACTGATTTCGGGGTTACCAGATTCAGAAGTCAACTTCACATCTCTACTTCCTGGCACTTGTCTCAACAAATCAGCTGCCTGCAAGGCAAATTCTTGTGCATCTTCGATCGAAGAACCAATAATCGTTAATTTCAATGGTGCTTGCTCAGGGCCCATAATTCCCATTGGCACACTGACAATTTTAGAACCAATCAAAATTGGCAACAATTCATTACGCAATTTTACAGCGAACACTTTCGAATCGGTTACTTTCTTCGCCTCATCCGTCATGATAACGTGAATCTCAGCTTTATAACGTGATCCCGTAGCCGCGCTCATACCACCGTCCGAAGATTGACCGACAGTCGTAATCGTTTTTTTGATTTCTGCTTTGTTCGCTAAAATATCTTCCGCTTGACGAACCAATGCATTCGTACGTTCCAATGTCGCATCTTTTTCTAATTCAAATTGCAACATGAACTCTCCTCTATCCGAAGATGGGAAGAAGTCGGAACCGATATAACCCATTACAGCTAACGATATAGATCCCGCGAAAAGTACAACTGAAACCAATAAGGTTAAAAACTTATTCAATCTACTACGCAAAGACCATCTCAAGATATCTGAAATCTTATGCGTGAAAGCATCTAATCCAGACTCAAAACCGTGAATGATTTTACCGAAAAATGAATACTTATTGATATGTTCTAATTTTCCGAAACGAGAATACAACCAAGGAACCAATGTAAAGGAAACCAATAGTGATAACATGGTCGAAATAATTACAGTCACACAGAATTGAGCCAAGATATTAGCTACCAAACCTGTTGACATCGCAATAGGTAAGAATACAACCACAATTACCAATGTAATCGCAACAACTGTAAAGCCGATTTCTGCTGCTCCATCATAAGCTGCACGAACCTTACTTTTACCCATCTCCATATGACGGTGAATATTCTCAATAACAACAATCGCATCATCCACCAAGATACCTACTACCAATGAAAGCCCTAATAGAGACATCAAATTCAGTGTATAACCCATCAAGTACAAACCAATGAAAGTACCGATCAGTGATAATGGAATAGCAACCATTGTAATCGCAGCATTACGCAAGGAGTGTAAGAAGAACAACATGATAAGTCCTACCAACACAATTGCCAATACCAAGTCAAAGATTACGTTACCCGCAGCTTTCAACGTAAATTCAGAAGAGTCATTCGCTACATCGATTTTAATTCCTTGCGCGGCATAATCTTTCTCTATACCACTGATGACATTTCCATCTTTATCCACATCAGCAATTGTTTTACGAACTAATTCAGATACCGCTACAGCATTTGCATCAGACTGCTTGAAAACCTGCAACATAATTGTGTTTTTACGATCAACACGAGCAATCTTCTCAATTTCTGCTACTCCATCCTGAATATCTGCGATATCACGCAGGAATATTGTTATACCGGCTGGTGTAGTCAATGGTAAATTACGCAACTCATCAATAGTTGTTACTTTACCTGCAAGACGAATAGTTGTTCTATTCTGTTGTGAAGCAACATTACCTGTAGGAAAATCCAAGTTTGAGGAAGCAATAGCTTGCTGAACTGCTGATAATGAAAGCCCATAACCTTCGATTTTCGCCGGATCTACTTTTACCTGAATTTCACGTTCCTCACCACCAATCATATCCACCTTAGCCACACCGTTTACACGCGCAAATACAGGTTGAATTTTAGAATCCAATAAGTCGTAAAGTTCTTTCTCTGATAAATTGGATGTCACCGCCAAACTCATGATAGCCACATCATCCAAAGAGAATTTATTCAGGGATGGTGCATTCACATCGTCTGGTAAGTCGTTCAATATCGAATTGATCTTCCGCTGTGCATCGGTCAACAAGAAGTTGACATCCGCACCATTATTCAGCGTAATCATCACGACAGAAACGTTTTCCATCGAAGTAGACTCGATCTTCTTTACCATCTCCAAAGACGCAACTGCATCTTCGATTTTTTTCGTTACCGTATTTTCTACTTCCGTAGGTGAAGCACCAGGATACACCGTCTGTACGGTAATCACGTTTACTTCGAACTTAGGAATCAACTCATACCCCATCTGCGAGTACGAGAATATACCACCTAGCGTCAAGATGATGAATAACACCAAAATGATACTAGGTCGTTTTATCGATATTTCAGATATTTTCATAACTACTATTTACTCAATCTAATTACTTAATAATTTCGATTGCAGTTTGATCCAACAAATTAATTTGTCCAGAAATAATTACTTGATCACCAGCATTCAGTCCGCTCAACACTTCGATATTATCACCAAAGTTTCTACCAGAAACAACTTTTGTCTCGATAGCTTTGCCATTCTTCGCAACGAAAACTCTATTATCACTCACTGAACCAACAAAAGCAGAACGAGGAATAACTAAAGTGCTAGCGGAAGTACTACCACCAAAAGTTGCAGTACCATACATACCTGCACGCAATTCTCCACCTGCATTTGGTAATTCAATTTCAACAGGGAAATTTAAGCTACCATCCGATTTAGGTGCAATGAATGTGATTTTACCCGTATAGGTTTTATCTGTATATACTGAAGCTGTAATATCAACAGACTGACCAACGCGTAATGCAGCTACGTTTTTCTCATCCACATTTACACGCAATTTTAACGTGCTGACATTTACAATTTCAAAAGCTGGAGTTCCTGGACTAACATAAGTACCTGGCTCGATTTTGCGAGAATTTACAATACCTGCTACCGAAGTTTTGATGGTTACATCACCAGCTGTCAACTTTGAACTTTGCAAATTGTTCTTAGCCGTTTCAAATTGTAATCTCGCTTGATCCAATTGTTGTTGTGTCACACCACCAGTTTTGTACGCACTCTCAAAACGTTGAAGATTTTGTTGTGCATTATCATAGTTTGCCTGTGCATTAGACACATTTACATTCAACTTATCACCTTCGATTACCGCTAATGTTTGTCCAGCACTCACACGTGAACCTTCGTCTACCAACACACGTACAACTCTGCCTGAAGCTTCTGCACCCACAGTAACTTCTTGCTTCGGTTGGAAAGTGCCATTCGCCGAATTGGCAAGATTGATATTATCCAAACGAGCCGTATCAATACGTACCGCAACATATGCATTTGTTTTAGCTGCTTCTGCAGTTACAGCCTCGTTTTTCGCTTTATTTTTATTTAAGATAACAAAGATACCTCCTAAAGCCGCAGCAATAATAATTACCGTAATTATAGCACGTTTCATATTCTTATTTAGATTATTGTCTTATTCGTTTATTAATGTTTTTAATTGACCGTTTGATTTTATCAACTGCACTTCAGCTACTTTATAATTCAATAAAGCAGTATTTAAATTGTTTTGTGCATCTGCATAGGCATTCTCCGCATCAAGCAATTCTGTCAAAGTAGCTAAACCATTTTTATAGTTATTATTAGTATTATCCAATACTTCTTTAGCTAAATTTACGTTACTTCTGTTCGTATTAATTGTTAAAAGCGAATTCTTGATTTGTGTTTTCGCATTTTCATTTGCCAATGAAAGTCCTAATTTGGCGTCATCAATCTCTACTTGAGTTTTTCTGATTTCTATATTAGCTTGATTAATTCTAGATTTAGTAGCACCACCATTAAAAATTGGAATAGAAAGATTCAATCCTATACCCGAGAAATTAGACCATTTGAATCCATCTTTACCAAAAGTCGGGAATATATTTCCCATACCTAAATAGCCAAAATTACCAGTAAAAGAAAGTGAAGGATAATAATTAGAAACAATGGATTTACGATTTAATTCTAATAATTCACTTTGTTTATTCAAAAGTGCAATTTCAGTACGGCTATTTACATCGGCAGTCTCATAAATTTTCTCTAACGAAATATCAAAAGTCTCTTCTGGCAACACAACATCCTTTGTGATTTCCATACCAATTGCAAATTTCAACGCATTCTCTTGCAATTCTAATGCATTCAATACTTGCTGTCTTTGTGATTCTAAATTGTTTACAGCTACCGAAGTACGATCCAAATCAATTTTCTTACCAAGACCTGCATCTACCAAACCTTTAATTACATCGCGTGTCTTCTTTGTGCTTTCAAGGTTTATATCTAATGTTTTCAGTTGCAATTGTGTCTGAAATACTTGGTAATAAGAATTCGCTACCTTTTCGATAAGATTCTCTTCTGTAAGCGTATTATTTATCTGATAAAACTCACGAGTAGATTTAGCGGCCTTTAAGCCTGTGAATAAAGATTGGTTAAAAATCTGTTGTGATACAGATACTGCAGCGTTTGTTTGCCATTTCTGACCGAATGCTACCATTATTGTTTCACCTGGCTCCCCTCCAAAAATTTCTGCTGGTAAAGCGCTCTTTTGTAATAATGGATTATAAGTAAGTGTTCCGCTAGCATTGACCTGCGGTAATGCACCAGCACGCACTTCATCAATCAAATATTCGGAATTCTCTAATTCCAAAGCTGATTTTTTAGCATCGGCTTTGTTTTGCAACGCATATTTTATAGCATCTTGTAAAGTCAAAACCTCTTGCGCACTTGCATAAGAAGCACTGAACAGACCGGCTAATAAAACAGCTATTATTCTGATCCTTTTCATTTTATATATTAGTAACAATTCGTTCTTCAAAAATTAAATTGACAGCCTTCTTCTGACTATCTAATATTTTATTGATATTATCAATGTTTGGAATTCCACAAACAATATCCCTTACCGTATGATTCAACGCTAAGCCTTTTATTACACTGCGCAAGATAGCGGTAGACTCGTCCACATTTTCCATCTTTAAGCTTCCATCCAAGACAGCTTTGTTCATGAGCGATTGCAAAACTTCCAAATCTCTACATTCAATTTTCTCAATAAATTCTGTAAATGATTCATCTCTTATCCAATCAAGATTCTCGTTGATATACAACATGTAATGTTTACGCATATGCTCTGCACGAAAATCTAATAATGCAAATAAGCTACCCAAAAGGTCGCCATCGTAACTTTTAACTATCTCCTGTTCTTTTGCTAATAACGTATTTGAAATCGAGCAAATCACATCTTTTATTAAAGCAATCTTGTCAGGATAATAATAATACAGATTCGCTTTTGTGATTTTTACGTCATCCGCAATCTCATTCATGGTAGTTTTTGAAAAACCATAATGCGAAAAACGACGTATTGCAACCTCAATAATTTCCTCTTTTCTTTTATCCATTTTATATTTTTAACTTTTGACTTTTACAAAAGAATGTTCAAAAATACAAAAGGTTTAAATAGAATGTAGCATTGCATTAAAAAAATACAATTCCTTGACAAAAAAGTTTTGTTAAGTTTATAAACTGTTAGGTAAACAGTTTCAAGAATTTACGTTTATCCAGTTTGTATAATCTGGCAGCGCGATAGGAAACGCCCGTTTGAAATTCTTCTAATTCTTTGAGATAACCCAAATTGCTCATACGCTTTCTAAAGTTACGTTTGTCCAACGTCTCCCCTAAGATAGCTTCGTATATTTGTTGCAACTGTGTTAAAGTAAATTTTTCGGATAATAATTCGAATGGTGCTGTAGAGTAATTCAAATTACGTTTCAGTTTCTTAAGACCCAAACTTAGGATGTCATTGTGGTCAAAAGCTAATTCTGGGACATCATTCACATCAAACCATTTAGCTTGACGCATGTAATTTGTGACTGGCTTCACCTTATTCTTGACATCATCATAGCGAACTAATGCCATATACGCCACGGTAAGAATACGTCCTTCAGGGTGACGTTTTAGTCCTGCCATGGCAGCCAATTGCTCCAAGTAGATGTTTTTTAGTCCCGTATGTTCGTAAGCAATACGATTTACAGCCTGTTCCATCTCTTCTTGTTTGTCCACAAAATAACCAGGCATAGCCCACCAATCACGGTAAGGATATTCATTTCTTTCATTCAATAAGACCTTCAATTTACCTTCATGAAAAGTGAAGATCAAACAATCAACTGTAAAAAATGATAACATGATTTGCCCTATTAATTATTACAATTATAAATGGCGATTTATATGAAATCGACTCACTTACATTATTAAATTTTAATTCCTAAATACTGTATAATAAATAATACAGTGAAAGTTAATCACACATATTCTTCATAGGATAATCTTGATTAACAGCGACAAGATGAATAAAAATTGCCAAACAAACAAAAAAATATCCATAAATATTTAATAGTGTAAAAAATACACATTATATTCGTGGGAACTTAATCTAAATTACTTTGAAAAATATTAAAAGAATTGGAGTTTTTACATCAGGTGGTGACGCACCTGGCATGAATGCCGCAATCAGAGCGGTAGTGAGAACTGCTATTTATAACAATATAGCTGTTACTGGAATTTATCATGGATATCAAGGCTTAATCGATGGTTCTTTTGTAGACATGAACCGTCGCTCAGTAAGTTCAATCATACAAAAGGGCGGTACAATATTAAAATCAGCTCGTTGCTTAGAATTTAAGACCAAAGAAGGTAGACAAAAGGCTTACGAAAATCTTAAAGCAGAAGGAATAGATGCTTTGGTGGCTATCGGCGGTGACGGTACTTTTACTGGTGCAGATTTTTTCTCTAAAGAATTTGACATTCCTGTAATGTGTATACCAGGAACTATTGATAACGATCTATACGGCACAGATTATACATTAGGATACGATACTGCAAATAATACCGTAATCGAGGCTATTGACAAAATTCGTGACACAGCGTCCTCGCACAATCGCGTTTTCTTCGTAGAAGTAATGGGTAGAGATTCGGGATGTATTGCATTGAATGCCGGTGTAGGTGGAGGAGCAGAATCCATCTTACTGCCTGAATTAAATTCGGGTATCGACAACCTAATAGAAGAATTGGAGTTTGCGGAAGCACGCCAAAAAACATCTATGATCGTCATCATCGCAGAAGGTGATAAAAATGGTGGTGCATACAACGTAGCAAAAATTGTAAAAGAAAAAATTAATCATCTTGACATAAAAGTTAGTATCTTAGGGCATTTGCAACGTGGAGGTTCTCCATCGAGCTTCGACAGAGTACTCGCTACACGCATGGGATATACTGCTGTAAATGAATTGTTGAAAGGCAATACGCGTGGCACTATTGGTATCCGTGGCAACCAAATGATAATAACTCCATTAGAAGAAGCGTTAAACAATAAAGAGTTCAAATTGGACGATGAATTGTTAGAAATCGCAAACATTATGAACAAATAATATTCCATATGATTTTAGTAATTTTCACTGGATCGAGATATGCTGATTGGCGACTTGCCGAAAAAGGAAGACTGTTACACGGTTTTCGAACTGCTGGTATAAACTCGTATATTCAGGATGAAAATTTTATCAATCAATTGTTGAATAAAAACACAGATTTGCTTTATAACGCCGAAAAGATTCGAAAAATATTCTTTTTCGGTGCTGGGGCATCTTCCAAAGAGCGACAAGATAAGATAGTTCGCGTCTTTTCTAATTTTTTCAAAAATGCAAAAGTAAAAGCAGCGCATGACTTGGATGCCTCTGCCCTATCTACTTTTGGCGATGAAAAAGGCATCGTAGCAATTATGGGTTCTGGATCAAATGCGGCGTACTACACAGGCAAAAAAATTATACCCAACAATTATGGATTGGGTTATATTTTGGCTGACGAAGGATCGACAAACTGGATCGCGCAACAAGTATTACGCGATTATTTGACAGACGCAATGCCTCAAGGTTTTCGCGAAAAAATAGATGATAAATACAATTTGGATAGAAAGTACATTTTAGAAAAGCTGTATAATAACCCTAATCCGAATATTTTTCTGACATCGTTTGCGGATTTCTTCTATGAAAATCGCTATGACACGTACTTATCTAACATCATTAAGCGCGGCATAGATCTCTTTATCACTACCTATATATTGCCTTTATTGGATCAATATCCTGATTCTCCGATAAGTTTGACGGGATCTGTAGCCCACAATTACCAAGAGTGGCTTATGGAATTTGCGAAAGAGTACCATTTAAATATTCAAACAATAAATAAAGAACCTATACAAAATCTAATAAAATATTACATTAATAAAAATTAAGAAAATGAAAATTGGAATTAACGGATTTGGCCGTATTGGTCGTTTAGCTTTCAGAGCTGCTGTGAATCGTGCTGATATCGAAATCGTAGGTATCAACGATTTAGTAGAACCAGATTACATGGCTTACATGTTGAAATATGATTCTACACACGGTAAATTTGATGGCACTGTAGAAGTAAAAGATGGCAACTTAGTTGTTAACGGTAATACTATACGTGTGACTGCTGAAAAAGATCCAGCTAACTTAAAATGGGACGAAGTAGGTGCTGATGTTGTTATCGAATCTACTGGTCTTTTCTTAACACAAGACACTGCGCAAAAACACATTGATGCAGGTGCGAAAAAAGTTATCATGTCAGCTCCAGCTAAAGATGATACGCCTACATTCGTAATGGGTGTAAACCACAAAGAATTGACTGCTGATCAAAATATCGTTTCTAACGCTTCATGTACTACAAACTGTTTAGCGCCTATCGCTAAAGTATTGAATGATAAATTCGGTATCATTGAAGGTTTGATGACTACTGTTCACGCAGTAACTGCTACACAAAAAACGGTAGACGGTCCTTCAGTGAAAGACTGGAGAGGTGGACGTGGTGCTTACCAAAACATTATCCCTTCTTCTACAGGTGCTGCTAAAGCAGTAGGTTTAGTATTACCAGAATTGAAAGGTAAATTAACTGGTATGTCTTTCCGCGTACCTACAGCTGACGTTTCAGTAGTAGATTTAGTAGTTCGTTTAGAAAAAGGCGCTTCTTATGAAGACGTTAAGAAAGCGATGAAAGAAGCTTCTGAAGGCGAATTAGCAGGTATTTTGGGTTACACAGAAGATGAAGTTGTTTCTTCAGATTTCTTAGGTGATGCACGTACTTCAATCTTTGATGCTCAAGCTGGTATTTCATTGAATGACAACTTCGTGAAAGTAGTATCTTGGTACGACAACGAATGGGGTTACTCAAACAAAATCATTGACTTAGCGCAAGAAGTTGGTAAATTTATTAAATAAGTAAACCAGTCTTTACATACAAAAAGCATCTGAAATTCAGATGCTTTTTTGTTTAAAATAATTTAAACTTATAATTTATTGGTAGTAGCGTTTTAAACTATTCAAACCTACGAATAAAACCACAAGCAAATAATACCAATGAATAGGTATTTTGACTCTATAAAGCGTATCTAAGCCCCAAAGTGAACCATCGCTTCGGCATCACAACAGCTCCTGATTCTTGGTATGAAGCATTTGCAATATTCGTAATATCTGTATACACGTTCCACTGCTTCAACTTGTAACCTAATCTTACATCCGATACAAAATAGGGATCATTTAGTTCCCGTTTAATCCAACGATTACCCGTACTAAACTCCCAATATGGCGCACTATAGATTATTCGAAGCAAAGCTTGATGTTTCAAACTCTCTAGCACATATTTCGAAATAATTCCAGTTTGATACGTCAACTCTTCCGGCGATAGATTATTGTAACCCAAACTATACTTAAGTGTTCTGTCTTGTTGTAAAATATACGTACGACTTACAGAAACACTGACACCATGCATCTTCTGATTTCCTAAATTTGAAGGTTGAAATGGAATTTTACTGACTTCAGTAGGATCAGTAGTATTTCCAGCATTCTTAGTCCAGTCTACAAAATCATTAATATCACGGTAAAAGTAACGTATTTCCAATTGCGTTTCACCTATTTTACCTTGTAAGGATGACTCATACTGCCACGCATATTCCGATCGTAATTCAGGATTCCCAATATTAGCTGGTTGCTTGAGGTACAAATCCGTAAAAGATGGTACACGCTGACTTTTGCCAACATTTACATTCAATTTCCAATTCGGAACAAATTGATAACCTACATCTACCCCCGGAAATAATTCCCAACCATACTGACTGTTATAATTACTGTAAGTACCCAAATGCAACGTAATTTTCGGAAGCAATGTAGTTCTGTATTCTAAATAAGAACCAAAATTTTCGCGATCGTGATTCCCCAAATTCGTACTTTTAATATCCTCGTCTCGTACTTCCAATCCTAGTCCAAAATCACCAATATCCGTAGTCAATCTACTATTCAACTCGAATGACAAAGCGTTGTTCTTATGTTCTGAGCGCGCTTTACTCAGATCATTTCGGAAATAACGGTAATCGTCTGTGTTATATCGATTAGAAACGCGTGGGCTGATGTAAAACTTCTCACCTATATAATGTTTTGTGGAAAAATGAGCCATAAAAGTCTTCACCAATTCATAGGATTCCTTGTCGCCTGGCGCAGCA
This sequence comes from Sphingobacterium bovisgrunnientis, assembly GCF_009829085.1. Lineage (GTDB taxonomy): Bacteria > Bacteroidota > Bacteroidia > Sphingobacteriales > Sphingobacteriaceae > Sphingobacterium > Sphingobacterium bovisgrunnientis. Next base: position 50,995 of record NZ_WUQY01000025.1, on the reverse strand, counting down.
TAATAACCATTTGCTCCAAATTCATTGGCAATATAACCAGCTGACCAATCTAATGAATTTGATTTATTTACCTCAAATGCACCTTGGTAATAAGCACGTATATCTTCTGTGGAACTATTATAACGCTGTCCATTGGATTTTTGGGTGGAGAAAGAAATCAGATTGTGGAATTGCTCATTTCCGACTTGACCAACGACTTGAGCTCCTCCACCCCAATACTTCCCTGTCCCATCCCCCTCTTCTTTATTTTCAAAAGAAGAACCGCTTTGTAAATGTACAGACAGCGAATTATTCGTGAAAGATTTCGTCACGATGTTAATCGCGCCCGTAAGCGCATTAATACCATATACACGCGCCATAGGTCCACGCAATACCTCAATGCGCTTGATAGCATCCAAGGCTACCGGAATATTCATGGTATGATGACCAGTCTGCGGATCAGAAATTTTTATGCCATTCAGCAAAATTAAGGCTTGTTCAAATGTTCCGCCGTCAATACTTATGTCCGCCTGCGTACCAAAAGGTCCACGCTGGCGGACATCCACGCCATTCATATAGGCAAGCACCTCATTTACAGATTTCACAGAAAGTTTGGCAATTTCTTCTTTCGTAATGATTTCTATATTCTTATTTCTTTCGTTAAATGGAATTTGTAGCCTATTTTCTGCTATTACAACTTCGGAAATAGAATCCGTTCGTAAAACTTTATTTTCCTGACCAAAGGAACTTTGTGCTAACAAAACGCTACAAAGAATTAAACTCGATTTATACATTTGCATATAGCTAATAATTATTTTTAGTGCTGCAAAAGTGCTATCTTTCGAGTCAAATAACTTAGTCCAGTTTAAATATAATGATTAGTCCAGTTTTACAAAGTATACTCACTTTTATAAAATTAAATAAACAAGATTCCACAGCACTTTATTTACAAATTTCGCAGGGAATCATTAATGCCATTCATACCAAAGCGATTAAAACTGGTGAAAAACTTCCAGGAACTCGGACGCTAAGCGAAAAACTGTATGTTCATCGCCAGACTACAGTAGCTGCATACGAAGAGCTTTCCGCTCAAGGTTGGGTAGATATTATACCTCAAAAGGGTGCTATTGTTTCGTCGAAAAAGATAAAATCTAAAACACAGCAACTCATAGAAACAACCAACACTCCTACAAAAACTGCATTCCCTGTAGAGACAAATTATGTGTTGGACTCACCTTATCAATCCATACAGACGGATTTGTATTTTACCGACGGAACTCCGGATTATAGATTAAATAATTTGAAAAGTTTAAATCAAATTTTCAGTGCAGCTTCTAGCAAAAAAAGAACTTCCAGACAGCTAAACAAAGATTTATTTACAGAAAGTAAGAGTTTGAAAAATCAAATTCAAAACTACTTATATATTACAAAAAGATTAGCCATTCAAACAAATCAAATTGTCACTTTTCAGAATAATCAACTGTCTATTCAAAATATTTTTCACACTCTCCTTAGATCAAACGACAAAGTTATTGTCCCTCAACTTGGCAATTTTGAAGTCAATATGAAGTTAAAGGAAAGACCGGTGGACTTAATCACAGTCAAGACAAATTCGCAAGGAATTGATATACATCATTTGGAAGAGATTCTCCAAAACGAGACAATTCGTGCACTTTACATTCAAACAAATAGCCTATACCCAACGACAACTGCTCTATTACAAACCAATAAAAGTAAGCTGCTGACCTTGTCTCAACAATATCAATTTGCAATAATTGAAGATGACAATAATACGGATTTCGTGTACACAAAGACGCCGCCAAACACCTTAAAAAGTATAGATGCACAAGGTTGGGTTATTTATGTAAATTCTTTTAAGAATTTATTGCCACATCCTTATGATCTCGGATTCGTTATTGCACCAGAAAATTTGATTACGGAACTTTCAAAAGTTAAAAAAATAAGTCAGTCCACATCAACTTACTTAATTGACGAAACATTAGCAGAATTCATCAAAGAAGGATTTCTACTACGACAACTCGAAAAATTGACTAAAATATACCATAAGCGTCGGGATAATTTTTCTTTGCTCTTGGAACAATATCTAGAAAAAAATCTTCAGTTTGAAAAACCAGAAATGGGATTGGCATTTTGGATTCAATTTAGTAAGCAAATACCATTATTATCTATTGCTAAATATTGTCTATCGAAAGGCCTTACTCTTCCAAATTATTTATTGTACCAAAATCAAAATTTAACGGGAATGCGCTTGGGGTTTGCACATTTAACAGAAACTGAAGCGGAAGAAGCAATAAACTTATTGAGTAAAGCTATTTATGAAGATATATATAAGTAAAAACTGTCTGCTATCCAAAATAGATTCCATAATAAAATCGAAATCACTTTATAATATAGCAGACAGTTAAAATATTTTATTTTCCTTCTAATGCAGAAAGCAATCCAGCTCTATACGAAGCGTCCTTTTCACCTATTTCAAAAGATCTTTTGTACAAATCCAGTGTTGCAAACACTTCAGCTGGTTCAGCTACAGCATTGTCAAAGAATAATTTAAAGCTATACGTAGACTTTGTACTTAAATCTACAGCTACTGTGTTCGACGAAAATACTGTTGGTAAGATGGTTGAACTCGCGAAAGCTCCAGCTGATTGCGCTCCAAATATTGTTGCTAAAGATTTCACTAAAGCATCCGATTCTGCGCCAATTGAAGACAGTTTGATCGCACCTTTTACAAATCCATCTTCTACAGGTCTACCTTGTCTATTCACACCTGGTGTGATATTTTTGAGAACTTCGACTTGCAAACCTACCGTATCTTGCTCAAAAACTGATTTTGCAACATACACATGTGACGAATCTGTTTGAGACTCATCCACAATACGTAAAAACAACTGTTGCTTGACTGCAGCCTTGTCGTTTGTTAATTTCTCTAAAGAAGGGGCTGTATTGCCAGACTTCTCTGAATTAGTGGAATTACCACAACTCGATAAAATCAAAGCAGTGATTACGCCTGTTGCAAATATGGATTTTATAGCTTTCATAGTTTTACTTTACTAGTTAAAGCATTCAAATTACAATAAAGTTTTATTTAATTAAAGCATTATATAAAATTTCAACTGGATGATATGATTTACGCGCTGCACCATCTTTAATTTGGTGACGACACGAAGTACCTGCTGCCGCAATAATTGTATCCGCATTCGCTGATCGAACTGCTGGCAACAATACCAATTCCGCTACTTTCATCGAAATATCATAATGCTCCTTCTCGTAACCGAATGATCCTGCCATACCACAACAGCCCGAAGGAATTACTTCCACCGTGTAATTTGAAGGAAGTGATAATACCTTTTCGGTATATCCAACCAAATGAAAAGCCTTTTGGTAACAGTGACCATGTAGTTTTATATGTTGCTTTTCTGCCGAAAATTGCTCCGCATGAATGTGACCTTTATCGATTTCTTGCGCTAAAAATTCATCTACCATGAAAGTATTAGCTGCAATTTTTTGTGCATCAATTTTCAAATCTGCGTCTACCAACGTCAAATACTCATCACGGAAAGTTATTATGGCTGAAGGCTCAACGCCCAAAAGTGGCGTCTCTGCCGATATTTTATCTTTCAACATCGACACATTCGTGTTTGCCAGTTTTTTCGCGGCTTTCACGAAACCTTTTGATAAATACGTACGTCCACTTTCTTTGTGTGGTGCAAATAAAACCTCATAACCCAAAGCCGTCAATAGCTTGTAGGCTGTTTGTCCAATACTAGTGTCGTTATAATCCGTAAATTCATCACAGAACAAATACACTTTGCGCTTAGATGTCGGTGTATTTTGTTTCTTCAACCACTGTTTCAATGTAGTGCCCGAAACTTCAGGCAATGAACGATAAGGCGCAAAACCAACAACTTGCTTGATGATACCTGACGTAAATTTATTTTGTGAGAAAAAGTTGTATAAAGGTGATACTAATGAGCCCAATTGTTGGGATTTCGTAAAATTAGCAATGACTTTCGAACGGAACGGCGCGCCATTCGCATCGTAATAATGCTGTAGAAATTCCGCTTTCATCTTAGCAACATCCACACTCGAAGGACATTCTGTTTTACAACCTTTACAGCTCAAACACAAATCCATCACTTCCTTTATCTCTTCGTGATCAAAACGATTTTGTTTTGTCGAATTTGTCAAAAACTGACGCAACATATTGGCACGTGCACGTGTCGTATCTTTCTCATTACGTGTCGCCATGAACGAAGGACACATTGTACCACCTGAAATTTCAGTCTTACGACAATCTCCAGAACCCGAACACTTCTCTGCTAAACGCAGAATGCTTTCATCTTTTGTGAAATCAAAATATGTTTTGATTTCTTTACCATCCACGACTTTATCATAGCGCAAGGACGTGTCCATTGGTGGCGTATTGACAATCTTATTGGCGTTGAAAATTCCTTTAGGGTCGAAGATATTTTTCACATCCTGCAACAAGGCGTACACCTTCTCACCCAATACTTTTCCGATGAATTCACCGCGCAAACGTCCATCGCCATGCTCACCACTCAATGAACCATTGTATTTCACCACTAAATCTGTTGTTTTCTCCAAAATCGAGCGAAATTGACGACGACCTTCTGGAGATTTTAGATTAACAAAAGGCTCAATATGCAATTCGCCTGCTCCTGCATGCGCATAGTACGAAGCATGAACACCCTCGTCCTTTAATAATTGCTGTACATCAGCGACATAGGCTGGCAGATCCGACGGAGACACCGCACAATCCTCTATTAAATTGACAGGTTGCTCATCTCCAGGGAGATTACGTATCAGACCAAGCCCAGCTTTACGGACATCCCATACCAAATTCGATTGCGTAGCACCCAATACCAATGGATAAGCATAGCCTAATCCTTTGCTGATTAGATCTTGTTTCAGAGCATCAGCCAGACGAATAATTTCTTCTTCAGAATCCGCTCTGAATTCTATGATTAACAACGCTTGCGGATCGCCTTGAATGAAAAAGCGGTTATATTGATAGGTTGGATGTCCTACAGTAAAATCTAATATATATTTGTCGACCAATTCTGATGCTTCGGGATTATGCGATAATGCGACAACATTCCCGTGCATACATTCCACCATATCTGCAAAATGCACGCACAACAAGCCGATTTCTTTTGGCGGTAACGGTCTTAATTGAATCTTGGCTTCCGTGACAATACCAATTGTCCCCTCCGAGCCAGCTAACAAATTACACAGGTTAAAGGGTTGGTTCGTATCTACCAAGTAATCTAGCGCGTAGCCTGTATTTCGGCGGGTAATATCTTTTTTTGGATAGCCCGAATTTATAAGTTCAATATTTTCTTTGTTAGTGATGATGTCGTTCAGTTGACGATAAATTTCGCCTTCACGATCTTTTTGAGCTAACTTAGAAAAATATTCTTGAGGATTTAACTCTCTGAAAATAACCTCTGTACCATCATTCAACAAAACATTTGCTTCCAATAGATTTTCTCGTGTATCGCCCCAGACAATTGAGTGCAAACCCGATGAGTTATTGCCGATCATTCCCCCCACCATTGCACGATTTGCAGTAGAAGTTTCAGGACCAAACATTAATCCAAAAGTTTTCAAGTAAGCATTCAAATCATCACGAATAACGCCTGGTTGTACGCGCGCCCATTGTTCCTTTTTGTTAACTTCTAGTATTTGGTTGAAAAACTTAGATACATCCACCACAATGCCTTTTCCGACCACTTGTCCCGCTAGTGAAGTTCCAGCAGTACGCGGAATCAAGGTCATATGGTTTGCATTTGCATAAGCAATTAATTTAAGCAAATCTGTTTTGGTATGTGGTATAGCTACGGCTAATGGTTTTTCTTGATACACAGAGGCATCTGTTGAATAAGCCACTAATATAGTTTGGTGTTTAGGATTGTTTTCTTGAAAATACAACTCCCCCTCTAATTCAGTATTCAGTTTTTCTAAAGACAGTAACATACTTTTGGTAAAAAATGAGCAATAACATAACAAATCTACATAAAGTATGTTATTTTTGATAGTATTTGCATGTAAATATTTATGTTTTTTCGTGTTTATTTATAAATAACGCACAAAAACGCATTGACAATTATACAACTACTTATTGCAGATCAATAAAAACATTTCGCCTACCACTGAATTATATTCTTAATTTTAAATTATAATTTGAATTATATTCTGATATTTAGTAAATTTGCAGAATTATGGGAAAATTAGAAATTTCACTCGATAACATTGATTACCAAATATTGCGCATTATGCAAAACAATGCCCGTACAAATAATGCGGATATTGCGCGCGAATTGGGCATGGCGCCTTCAGCTATTTTGGAGCGTGTTAAAAAATTAGAACAAAAAGAAGTTATTCTACAGTATAATGCAAAGATCAACCCATCTGCATTAGATCAAAATTTACTTTCTTTCATCTTTATCAAAACTTCGGATATCATTGGCGAGCAAGGTGTCGCTTACACCTTAGCCGAAATTCCAGAAGTACAAGAAGTACACGATATCGCAGGTGATGATGGTTACCTAATTAAAGTCCGCACAAATGACGCTGCTGGCTTAGTGGATTTAATGCGTAATACGTTGGGAAAAATCGAAGGTATCATATCCACACGCACCACGATTGTGTTAGAAACCGTAAAAGAAGAACAAAAATTAGTTATTCCAAATCCAAACGCATAATGGAAGAAAAAAAAGCATCCTTAGCCAAAATTATAGCAGCCTACGCGATTGTATATATCGTATGGGGTTCTACTTTTTTCTTTATTGAGGAAGCTTTACGCTCTTTTCCACCATTTGTCTTGGGATCTATACGATTTATAATAGCTGGTACATTTTTGATGGGCTATTGCAAATTGCGAGGCTATACGATTTTCAACAGAGCTGAAATCAAGCAAGCCGTTTTTATTGGATTCTTATTGCTTTTTGTGGATATGGCAGCTATTATCTGGTCAGAGCAATATATATCTAGTGGCATTGTATCTATCCTATCCGCCGCTACTGCGATATGGTTTATTGTTTTGGACAAGCCAAAATGGAAAGAAAATTTCTCTAGTATACCCACATTATTGGGGCTCGCTTTCGGCTTCGCAGGGGTAGTTATGCTTTTTGCGGAACAACTAATGACAAACACCATTCCTGCCGAAGAACGATCTCAGAATATCACAGCCATGGTTGTATTAGTTCTTGGCACGATTGGTTGGACGATTGGATCTTTGTATTCTAAATACAATCAAAAACCAAGATCTGCCGACCAAAAGAAAGAACCATCACTAAATGTAATGGTCAAAACAGCTTGGCAAATGGTGACGGCAGGTATTGCGTTTACGCTAGTGGCATCCATAAAAGGCGAATACAGCACATTTGATTATACACAGGTACATTCCGCTGATTGGGGCGCTATGATTTATCTCGTGTTGATGGGATCAATTTTGGCATTTAGCTCCTATATTTGGTTATTGCAAGTAAGACCAGCAACAGAAGTTAGTACTTATGCTTATGTCAATCCAATAGTAGCACTAGCGTTAGTTTACTTTTTCTCGGATCATCAAGTCACCATCCTTCAAATCGCAGGTTTAGGCATTGTGCTGGTGTCTGTATTACTGATGAACTGGAACTTGTACAAAGATAATCGAACATTTAGGGCTATTCGCTACCGCAAAAAACTCAAAAAATTACGCCATATGGCGCCAAAGAGCAGTATTCCGCGAATTATAGAGGTCGCAGACTTTCAACGAAAAGAGAAAGAAAAAGCACAGAAAAAAGAGAAAAGCATTTCATAAGAAATGCTTTTTTTTATTGAAATGCTTTTCATTGAACTCTCCAGCATTTATAAAACTGTACTAGATATTGCGGCATAAATCTCTTTTGTAGATATATAATTATGTCCAAATAACTTTTGAATATATAATTTTATGCTTACCATCAATAGATTAAAAAATAACAAGGCGAACAAATAATTGTTCGCCTTGAAGCACTATTATAAATTATGAAAAACTACTTGTTAAGGTAGTAACACCTGATCTATTAAATGAACAACACCATTACTTGCCATAATATTTACTGATGTAATTGCTGATGCAGTCGTATTTGCCTTACCTTTAATTGTGGCAGTCGTTCCCAATGCTACAGATAATGTACCGCCATTGACAGTAGTCAGACTTTGTCCATTCGTAAGATCAGAGGAGAAAGCACGCGCAGACAGAACATGATATGTCAAAATACTAGCTAAAGTATTAGGATCAGCAGCCTCAATAGCTGCTATCGTAGGAAATCCAGCATTAATGAACGCTTGATTTGTTGGAGCAAATACAGTAAATGGTCCTGCTGATGTTAAAACTTGTGCGACATTTGTTGTGCCTTGACTTGCCCTCAAAACAGCTGCAACCAAATAGCTAAGGTTAGCGTTTGCCTGCGCGACTTCTACTAAGTTCCCTGCAGCAGGCATCAACACACGTTCTAGAGAATGTATAACCCCATTGCTCGCCATAATATCAGCTTGTTTAACTTTCCAGCCATTTACAAATACACCATTACTATTTTTTGTGATGTACACGTCGTCACCATTAGCAGTTTCTACTGCGATATTCGATCCTGTTTGAATACTGGCAGAATTAACTTTTGAGCTCAAAGTATGATACAATAAAATTTCTTTAAGCTGATCTGATGATAAATCCTGAATAACACTTGAGGTAACCCCAGAAGCGTTAAAAGCTTCATTATCTGGCGCAAATACTGTAAATGGCCCATTTCCATTCAGAACTGATGATAAATTAGCTTTTATTACAGCTGATTCTAATGTAGAGAAATTAGCAGACCCAACCACTACATCAACAATTGAACTATTCTCCTCAACAATAATCTCATCATCCGAACATGAAACTAGAAATGAAGATAATCCAACCATAGATACTGCTAAAAAGCGTTTTGAAAAATTTAATAAATTGAGTTCCATATTAAATGTGTTTTATAAAAGTAAATTAGTATAATATTATACAATTATAAATTATTTTAGTTTTTAAAAACACAAATAAATTGTCAAAAAATTGTAATATGGTATATAATTATACTAAAAATGTATTTATACAAATTTTTCCATGAAATTATTAAAAACTATATCTTACATATTGTTTTAAAAAACAAGCATTAATTTTATTTTGTTATAAAGAGTTTGAAACAAAAAATAATACTAGTACTACAATTCCTTTGTTGCAAATCAAGTCATATAAATTGATAAATTTTAAATTTAGTCCTTTATAAAACTCTGTTAATTTTTACTATATTGAATTACAAAACCTAAGAATTACCTATTGAAATTTATCTAAAAAATGCAGGTAAGTTTGAGTAATTTTGTTTGTTCAAGCGAGGAAGAGTAAGAGATATGTATATAATTTTTGATACCGAGACAACAGGTTTACCAAAACGTTGGGATGCGCCTATCACAGATACAGACAATTGGCCTAGATGTATTCAGATAGCTTGGCAATTGCATGATGAAATGGGTAATCTAATCGAACATCAAGATTATTTGATCAAACCCGATGGATTTAATATACCATTTGATTCTGAGAAAATTCATGGTATTTCGACAGAATTAGCTACAGAACAAGGTGTACCTTTACCAGAAGTATTGGTAAAATTCAACGAAGCATTAGCCAAAGCTAAATTTGTAGTAGGCCAAAATATTGGCTTCGATTTGAACATCATGGGCTGTGAGTTTTATCGCTATGCTGTGGATTCGCCGATGTCCCAGATGCCGGTTCTTGACACCTGTACAGAGGTTACCGCTGAATTATTAAAGTTACCCGGAGGACGTGGTGGCCGATTTAAATTACCGAACTTAACAGAACTTCACTCCTATTTGTTTGGTGTTCCATTTGCTGAGGCACATAATGCAACAGCCGATGTGGAGGCGACTACACGTTGTTTTTTTGAGTTAGTACGTCGTGAAGTCTTTACGGCCGAAGAACTGCAAGTTGATACAGGTTATTTTGTAGATTTTAAAAAACATAATCCTTCTGTTATTCCTACAGTTGGACTAAAACATGTAAACCTCAAAGCAGCTTCAGATGCTATCCGTAGCCGAGAGAAATCTTCTTCTATTATTGAAGTAGATTCTGAGACATTAGAAGCATTACAAGAAGCAGCATTTGCACATTTGCACAACCATTCACAATTTTCTGTATTGCAATCAACCATTTCTATTGGTGATCTAGTTTCTGCAGCAGCGAAACACAATATGCCAGCTGTAGCGTTGACTGATCATGGAAATATGATGGGGGCATTTCATTTTGTAAGTAAAGTTCTTGGTCACAATAAAGAGGTAGAGGCTAAAAATCAAGAAGCAATTGAAGCTGGTGAAGAACCAACGGCCAAACCAATAAAGCCAATCGTAGGTTGTGAATTTTTTATTTGTGAAGACCGTAAAGATAAAACTCGTAAGGACAATGGTTATCAAGTTGTGTTCTTAGCTAAGAATAAAGCTGGATATCATAACTTAGCCAAAATGGCTTCCATCGCATATACGGAAGGATTTTATTACGTCCCACGTATTGACAAAGCAGTTGTGGAACAGTATAAGGAAAATTTGATTGTACTTTCCGGAAATTTGCAAGGTGAAGTGCCAAATAAGGTATTAAATATTGGCGAGAATCAAGCCGAAGAAGCTCTTCTTTGGTGGAAGGAACAATTTGGCGATGATTTTTATATGGAGATCATGCGTCACGGTCAAGAAGATGAGAACCGTGTGAATGATACGCTTATTTCACTTGCTAAAAAACATGATGTCAAGTTAATCGCTACCAATAATACTTATTACGTAAATAAAGCTGATGCACACGCACATGACATTTTATTGTGTGTAAAAGACGGTGAAAAGCTCACCACACCAGTAGGTCGTGGTAGAGGGTTTCGCTTTGGTTTACCAAACCAAGAATATTATTTCAAATCTTCGCATGAAATGAAAAAGGCATTTGCAGATTTACCTGATGCCATAATCAATATTCAAGAAGTAATTGATAAAGTGGAGATTTATTCACTTTACCGCGATGTACTTCTACCGAAGTTCGAAATTCCAGATGAATTCATACACGCTGAAGATGATGTTGATGGTGGAAAAAGAGGAGAAAATGCTTTCCTTCGCCATCTAACATACGAGGGTGCCAAAAGAAGATACAAAGAATTAACTGCAGAAATTACAGAACGTTTGGACTTTGAGTTAGAAACAATCGAACGTACTGGATATCCCGGTTATTTCTTAATTGTACAGGATTTCATCGCAGAAGCTCGAAGAATGGGCGTTTCTGTAGGTCCAGGACGTGGCTCAGCGGCTGGTTCAGCTGTAGCGTACTGTTTGGGTATTACAAACTTAGACCCTATTATGTACGATTTACTTTTTGAGCGTTTCTTGAATCCAGACCGTGTATCGATGCCCGATATTGATATTGACTTTGACGATGAAGGTCGTGGTCGTGTGATGCAATATGTAATTGATAAATACGGTGCATCTCAAGTTGCGCAAATAATTACGTATGGTACAATGGCTGCCAAATCATCGATTAAAGATACTGGACGTGTACTAGATTTACCGTTGGCTGATACCAATGAAATTGCGAAGCTTATTCCAAATTTAAAGCTAAACAAAATCTTTAATATGGATGAGAAAGCGCTGAAGGAAGTGCTTCGTACGGAAGAGTTTGAAGCTGTAAATAAGCTGAAGTCGATGGCAGATGGTGCTGGATTGGAAGCAGAAATCATCAAGCAAGCGCGTGTATTAGAAGGCTCGATGCGAAATACGGGTATCCACGCCTGTGGTGTAATTATTACACCAGATGATATTACAAACTTTGTTCCTGTTTCACTAGCGAAAGATTCGGATTTATACGTTACGCAATTTGACAACTCAGTCGTTGAAAGTGCGGGATTACTCAAAATGGACTTTTTGGGGTTAAAAACATTAACCCTTATCAAGGATACTGTTGCAAACGTTCGTTTGAGACATGGTATAGAATTAGATCCTGACAACTTTCCTATCGACGACGAATTGACTTACGAACTTTTCCAGCGTGGTGAAACAATCGGGGTATTCCAGTACGAATCTCCGGGAATGCAGAAATACATGAAGGAACTTAAGCCAACTGTATTTGCCGATTTAATCGCCATGAATGCCTTATATCGTCCAGGCCCGATGGAGTACATACCTTCGTTTATTAAGCGTAAACATGGAATTGAGCCTATTACCTATGATTTAGATGCTTGCGAAGAGTACTTAAAAGAAACTTACGGTATTACGGTTTACCAAGAGCAGGTAATGCTTTTATCCCAAAAATTGGCTGGCTTCTCCAAAGGTGATGCCGACGTTTTGCGTAAAGCAATGGGTAAAAAGCAAAAAGTGGTTTTGGATAAAATGAAGCCTAAATTCGTAAATCAAGCAGCTGAAAAAGGGCATAGTCCAAAAGTCTTAGAAAAAATTTGGACCGACTGGGAAGCTTTTGCGAGTTATGCTTTCAACAAATCACACTCTACGTGTTATGCTTGGGTTGCCTATCAAACTGCGTATTTGAAAGCACATTATCCTGCGGAATATATGGCTGCTGTACTATCGAATAACATGAACGATATCAAGCAAGTGACCTTTTTTATGGAAGAGTGTAAGCGAATGGGCTTAACAGTATTAGGTCCAGATGTCAATGAGTCACATTATAAGTTTACAGTAAACGAAATTGGTGCAATTCGATTTGGTATAGGTGCGGTTAAAGGTGTAGGTGCTGGTGCGGTCGACACAATTGTGCAGACACGCAGCGAAGGCCCCTATAAGTCCATATTTGACTTTGCTAAACGTATTGATTTGCGTGCAGCCAATAAAAAAGCTTTTGAGTCATTGGCCTATGCCGGTGGATTCGATGGCTTTACTGATACGCATCGTGCACAATATTTCTTCAAAGATGGAGACAACACAACTGGAATTGAAAAAGCGGTAAAGTTTGCGCAACGTTTTAAAGAAAATGAAAGTTCAGCACAAGCTTCATTATTTGGAGGTGGTGCAGCAACAGCATTGCCAGAACCAGTTTTAGCACCTTGCCAACCGTGGGGACTGATTGAAAAATTAAAATACGAAAAAGATGTGATTGGTATTTACCTTACCTCTCACCCACTCGACAATTACAAATTTGAAATAAATCATTTCTGTCAAAATAGAGTGTCAGAATTACAATTGATAAATAAAGTTAAAGCTTCTGAAGTCGATGAAGAGGTATTATTGGAATTTAACAAGATCAAAAATAAAGAAATCGTAATTGGTGGAATCATTGCAAATGCAGCACATCGCGTCTCAAAAGCTGGAAAACCTTTTGGATCATTTATTATCGAAGATTATTCAGACTCTTACGATATTGCTGTTTTTGGTGAAGATTACGTGAAGTTCAAAAGTTATTTGGAAGATGGCTATTTCGTTCAAATTCGTGGCTTAGTACAAGAGCGTTTCCGACAAGTTGGCAACTGGGGTTTTGAGCTTAAAAGCATTCAACTTTTGTCTGAATTGCGAGACAAGTTCGCAAAAGATTTCACTATTCAAATCGCTTTACATCAACTTAATGATGAAATGATTCACAAGATTCACGACCTCGTCGAATCAACTGTGCCCGAAGGTGAAGTTGCCACGTGTTCATTGAAATTTATGGTGGTTGATGTCAAAGAAAATATCATGGTAGAAATGCCTGCGAAGTCTAAAAAAATTAAAATCACCAACGAATTACTTGAAACCATTGAAGAAATGGAAGGCGTTAAATATAAATTAAATTGATAGGGTATAGATTTTATTACAATTGCATTACGGTTTATATTCCCTTCAAATAGCTATATTTGTTACTGAATAAATTTAAATAGAGTATTATTATGGCATTAGAAATTACAGATAGCAACTTCGAAGAGCTTGTATTAAAAGCAGATAAACCAGTGTTGATCGATTTTTGGGCAGAATGGTGTGGTCCATGTCGTATGGTTGGTCCTGTGGTTGACGAAATTGCTAACGAATACGAAGGTAAAGCAGTTGTAGGTAAAGTAAATGTGGACAACAACCCAGATATTTCAGTTCGTTTTGGTATCAGAAATATCCCTGCATTATTGTTCTTCAAAAACGGTGAAATCGTTGACAAACAAATTGGCGCAGTGCCTAAATCTGTTTTAACTGAGAAATTAGACAAACAATTGTAATCAATATAGTTTGATACAAATACAAAGGGATTCCAAATGGAATCCCTTTGTATTTGTATACTATTTTAATTCAAAAATATCGGAAACTCCCAATATCTTTCGAGCTGTAAAACCTTCTGCAAAAGGAACTTGTATATTTCTACCAAACTCGCGACCTCTACCCCTTGTTGATTCCATAAAATCTGGTGATGAAATATACGTTTGGGGTTCATCATCTTCTCCTGATGAGTTAAACTGAGTTTTATAAGCTAAAATTGATTTTTCTTTTATATCCCAATATTTGGTCACATCCAAGACAATATCTGGCTGAATGTATTTGTCTTGAATCAATTGCAGTTGCAATCTTGGTCTAAAAGCTTCTTGTTTTAAACCATCCAATTCAGTTTCAATTCTTCGCAAGCCAGCCAAAAACAAAGCATCATTCACCAATTTACTAGCACGTCCATGATCTGGATGACGATCGTCAAAGGCGTTTGTAATTACAATTTCGGGCTGATATTTACGTATTGTTTTAATAATAACTAATTGTGATTCTTCATTATTTTGAAAAAACCCATCACGAAGCTCAATATTTTCGCGTACTGCAACACCTAAAATGCGAGCTGCTTCGGCCGCTTCTTCAGCGCGAGTCATAGCAGTACCTCGTGTTCCTAACTCACCACGCGTCAGATCAATTATACCAACCTTTTTACCTTCAGCAACATATTTTGCAATGGTACCACCTGCACCCAATTCAGCATCATCAGGATGCACAGTCATTACCACTAAGTCTAATTTCATAGTCCTAATTTTTTTTCAAATATACAGAATAATGAAAGACTTACTTTTCTAAAAGAGATTCGATTTGTCTGTTTATTGTAGAAGATGTTGGACTGGTAAATGGATAATAGAAGTCCACGACTTTACCTTCCTTGTCCACCAAATATTTATGAAAGTTCCATAAGGGAACACTGTCCACTACACCATTCTCTGATTTATGTGACAGAAATTTATACAGAGGATCCACGAAATCTCCCTTCACATGTATTCGCTTAAATACAGGAAAAGTAGCCCCTTCCTGAATGCGACAATAGGTCTCCAAATTTGAGCCTGTACGTGGTTCTTGATTTGCAAAATCATTGGATGGAAAGGCTAAAATTTCAAATCCTCGATCCTTATATTGGTGATAAAGTTTCTCTAAAGTTTTGAATTGTTTCCGGAAATAACAGCCACTTGCCGTGTTGACAATCAACAATACTTTTCCTCTATAATCCGATAACGACTTATAATTACCAGAAAATTCTAGAACTTTAAAATCATATATCGTATTTGTACTCATAGTTGACTATTATTGAAATGGTTTATTAATAGGTCTTATGACCTCGTATTCACGTATTATATTCTCGATTTCAAACTCTTCCTGTGCGTTATAGACACTTTTTAGATTATGACCAAAAAGACGAGCCATACCTTGATATACGGAAGCAGTAATACTCCCTTTCATATCTTTGAGTAATTCATAACTTGTATTACCCGTTTGTCGCTCTATGAGTTTGATTAATATTTTCCCTTGAGAGACAGACAATTCTTTTACTTCGTTATTAATTTTCTCTTTAATCTCACGTTCACAAGCTTTGATTAGAGCGCGTTCCTCCTTCTTCGAATTGGCTAACGCAAGTTCTCTGTCCAATTGCTCATAGCGTTTCTGCGCATAGATGGCGTATGGTAATACACGTAAAACATTACGTTTAAGACGCAAATAACGCTCCTTATCTGCTACACTTTTCCATTTGCGTTCTGCATAGACAAACACTGTCTCAATAGGAAACCATGGTAACACTTCTCCTGTTTCGAGTTTTGTAGTTCCGTAATATGCTAATGTTTCGCCTGTTCCCTCACCATAATGAGGTACAGTCAATGGAGTCATAGCTTGTTGCCCATTACATACAGTATGTAATAGCAAAATAAAAAATAAACTCAAACTTATCTTTTGTAGACGAAACATTAACATTTTCAATTTTATCTCAAACAATAAAAGAATTAATCTTTATATTTAGACATGAATAAGAGTCTTTTTATATAACTTATTCATTATGTTATAAAAATAACTTTTTTGAGGGAGATTTCGAAATTTTTAAGAGGTTCTTATGGAAGAATATGTGATTGATATTGAAGCGGAAAACAAAGAAATAAGAAAACGATACAGAGCATTACTAAGAGCTTGTAAACCAACACTACAAAAGGGCGACAAACAGGAAATAAGAAAAGCTTTTGATTTAGCATTAGAAAGTCACAAAGATATGCGTCGCAAATCTGGCGAACCGTATATCTATCATCCTATAGCTGTTGCCCAAATAGCGGCTGAAGAAATTGGACTAGGGACGACTTCTATTGTATGTTCCTTGTTACATGATGTAGTCGAAGATACCTCAATTACTCTCGAAGAAATAGAAGCACAATTTGGGAAAAAGGTCGCAAAGATTATTGATGGACTCACGAAGATATCTGGCGTTTTTGACCCGAATAGTTCTATTCAGGCTGAGAATTTTCGTAAAATGCTATTGACATTAGCAGATGATGTGCGCGTAATCTTAATCAAACTAGCAGATCGTTTGCACAATATGCGTACTATGGAATTTATGGCACGCCATAAGCAATTGAAAATAGCTTCTGAAACAAGTTACCTGTACGCTCCTCTTGCACACCGGCTTGGATTGTATGCGATTAAATCTGAATTGGAAGATTTGTCGATGAAATACACGGATCCAGATACGTACAAATTTATCGCGAAAAAACTCAACGAGAAGAAAGCGGAACGCGAAAAGTTTGTAGCTGATTTTATTGCTCCTGTCAAAGAGTTTTTGCTCGAACAAAACATAAATGCCACTGTTTTTGGCAGACCAAAATCCATTCATTCTATTTGGAATAAGATGCGTAAGAAATCTATTCCATTTGAAGAAGTGTATGATTTGTTTGCCATTCGTGTCATAATCGACACCGAATACGAGAAGGAAAAAACCGAATGCTGGAAAGTATATTCTATTATTACGGATCTGTATCGTCCAAATCCAGATCGTTTGCGCGACTGGGTCTCTACACCAAAAGGTAACGGGTATGAATCCTTGCACACAACGGTAATGGGACCTCGCGGCCAATGGGTGGAAGTGCAAATCCGTACTAAACGTATGAACGAAATCGCAGAAAAAGGTTTCGCAGCGCATTGGAAATATAAAGAATCTTCTTCTGATAATGGTTTAGATCAATGGATTCAAAAAGTACGAGACGTACTAAGTAATCCAGAACAAAATGCATTGGATTTCTTGGATGACTTCAAAATGAATTTATTCTCGGATGAAATATTTATTTTCACGCCAAAGGGTACTTTAATTCAGCTTCCAAACAGTGCGACAGCTCTAGATTTTGCTTTCGAAATCCATAGTGATATTGGTGCAACCTGTATTGGCGCCAAAGTAAATCACAAGTTAGTGCCACTCAGTCACCCTTTACAAAATGGCGATCAAGTAGAAATTATCACTTCGAGTAAGCAAACACCGAAAGAAGATTGGCTAAATTTTGTTGTCACAGCCAAAGCGAAGTCTAAAATTAAATCTTCTTTGAAAGAAGACAAGAGACGTGTGGCTGAAGATGGGAAAGAAATTTTAGAGCGAAAAATGAAATCGCTTAAGTTGACGTATAATACGGATAATATCAACAAAATTGCTAATTTCTTTAAGTACCCAAGCTCACAAGACCTTTTCTACAACGTTGCGAAAGGTATAATTGACATTAAAAACTTAAGAGAATACGTTGTTAGCGAAAAAACGCACGAATTAACATCAAATCATTTTAATTCGCACATAACTGGACTGGTTGAAAAAATAGACAAAAAGAATGCAGATACAATTTTAATTGGCGACGACTTACAAAAGCTAGATTATACCTTAGCGGCATGTTGTAACCCTATACCTGGCGATGATATATTTGGATTTTTGACAGTCAATGAAGGTATAAAAATACACCGTACCTCCTGCCCTAATGCATCAAAATTGATGGCAAATTATGGCTATCGTATATTGAAAGCTAAATGGGTATCATCACTTGTTGAACATTCGTTTATTACAGGTATACGCATTATTGGTATTGATGATGTAGGATTAGTGAATAAATTAACCAATGTCATATCACAGGAATTCAATGTAAACATTCGTTCCTTAAGCATCACGAGTAACGATGGTATTTTTGAAGGTAATATTATGGTGAACATCAATAATATTGAACAATTGGAAAGCTTAATAAACCGACTAAAATTGGTATCTGGAATAACGAGCGTGACGCGTTATGAATCGGAGAATTAATAATTTAATTCTCACAATTCGCAAACATTCCGTTATTAATATTTTATTTGGTAAATTTGCTTAGGAGCAAAAAACAATATGAATCAGGGAGAAAACTACGAAACCGTAAAAAAAATATTTGAGGCTTACTTAGAGAACAAAAACCTAAGAAAGACTCCTGAGCGTTATGCCATCCTAGAAGAAATCTATTCACGTACGGATCATTTTGATGTGGAGTCTCTATACATCCACATGAAAAACAAAAAGTACCGTGTGAGTCGTGCTACAGTATACAATACCTTAGAATTATTAGTTTCTTGTGATTTGGTGACTAAACACCAATTTGGAAGAAATATGGCTCAATTTGAAAAATCATATGGTTATAAACAACATGACCACGTGATATGTATTGAGTGTAATAAAGTGGTTGAATTTTGTGACCCTCGCATTCACCAAATTCAAAGTATGATTGGTGATTTATTAAAATTCGATATTAAACACCACTCTTTAAATCTATATGGCATCTGTGCTACGTGTCAAGCAATGAAGGGTTCGGAGAAAAGAGAAGATCTACACGAAGTAATTTAAATTTAATTCTCTATACTTTACTAATAATAGTAAATTTGTTCGGAAAATGGATTAACCTATTTCCGAACATTATTTTTTTAATAGAATTTGTACAAAATTTCAATCATAAATTCAAAATAATACGCTATGCAAGTTGATGTGCTATTGGGCTTACAATGGGGCGACGAAGGTAAAGGTAAAATTGTGGATGTATTGTGTCCACAGTATGATTTGATCGCTCGTTTCCAAGGGGGTCCTAATGCCGGACACACGTTAGAGTTTGACAACAAGAAATTTGTTTTAAACACTATTCCTTCAGGTATCTTTAATAAAACGACTTTAAATTTAATTGGTAACGGTGTAGTAATCGACCCTATTATTTTAAAAAGAGAATTAGACAATCTTAAAGCTGCAGGTTTCGATCCTGTAGGTGACGGAAAATTAGTGTTAGCACGTAAAGCGCACTTAATTCTTCCTACACACCAATTATTAGATGCTGCTTCAGAATCTAAAATGGGCGCTGGAAAAATTGGTTCTACTTTGAAAGGTATCGGTCCTACTTATATGGACAAAACTGGACGTAATGGCCTACGTGTGGGTGATACTACATTACCTGACTTCCAAGAACGTTATGAGAAATTGAAAGCTAAACACTTAGAAATCCTTTCACACCACGGTGAAATCGCAGATTTCCAAGAGCGTGAAGATGCTTTCTTAGCTGCTATCGAATTTATCAAATCTATTCCACATGTGGATTCAGAGCACTTGGTAAACCAATATTTAAAAGAAGGCAAAAAAGTATTAGCTGAAGGCGCACAAGGTACATTATTAGATATCGACTTCGGTTCTTATCCATTTGTGACTTCTTCGAATACAACTACAGCTGGTGCTTGTACAGGTCTTGGTATTGCTCCAAACAAAATTGGTGAAGTATTGGGTATCTTCAAAGCATACTGTACTCGTGTAGGTGGCGGTCCTTTTCCTACAGAATTGGACAATGAAGTGGGCGAGCAATTACGTCAATTAGGTCATGAATTCGGAGCTACTACGGGGCGTGCGCGTCGTACAGGCTGGATTGATATTCCTGCATTGAAATATGCTATTATGTTAAATGGCGTAACGGAATTGGTGATGATGAAAGCTGACGTATTAGATACTTTCGAAAAAATCTATGCTTGTACACATTACAAATATGATGGACAAGTAATCGATTACATGCCATACGACATTAATTCTATCAAACCTGAGCCAATCTTAGAAGAGATCGAAGGCTGGAACCAAGATTTGACTGGTATTCGTACGAAAGAAGAAATCCCTACTGCATTAGCAAACTACATCGCATATTTAGAAAAAGCATTAGAAGTGCCAATCAAATATTTGTCTGTAGGTCCGGATCGTACACAAACTATTGTATTGAAATAAGACATGGCAAAAGCCATTTTTGAAGTACATATTCCAGATTTTGAGTCTAAAGCGTTAGCTTGGGCACAACAGTTTGAACAAGTTTGTTATCTTCAATCAAATGGTTATCAAGATGAATTTTCTTCTATTGAAGCTACTCTAGCTGTAGAAGCTACATATATTTTCGAAAGTGATACAAATACTTTCGAAGAACTTGAAAAATTTAAAACCAAACATCCTAAGCAGTGGATGTTTGGTTTTTTTGGTTACGATTTAAAGAATCAGATTGAAGATTTAACGACATCATTCCCAAATCCACTCCAATTTCCAAATTGCTATTTCTTTATTCCCAAAACCCTAATCAAGTTTTTAAAAAATTCAGTAGAAATAGACGCTGATTCTCCAGAAATAATCTTCAATGCGATTTTGGATTTTAAAAGTGATATAGAGACTCGTGTACCATCTTCAAAACTTAACATTCAACATCGCTTTTCAAAAGAAGAATATTTCGATGCTTTTGAGCATATGATTTCGCATATTCGTCGAGGAGATATTTACGAAGTGAATCTGTGCCAAGAATTTTTTGCAGAGAATGCCGTAATCAATCCATTTGATGTTTATCAGAAATTAAACACGATTTCTCCTACTCCATTTTCCACTTTTTTTAAGCTCAACGATAAGTTTATTTTATCTGCTTCACCAGAACGCTTTTTGGCAAAAAGAGAAAACACTTTGATTTCTCAACCCATAAAAGGAACAGCACCTCGCGGAAAATCTATTAAAGAAGATCAACAAAACATCGAACAACTACGCAACAATCCCAAAGAAATTGCAGAAAATGTGATGATTGTAGACTTGGTTCGTAATGATATGACACGATCCGCTCTTCCTGGAACTGTAGCGGCTGAACGAAAACTTGAAGTCCATAGTTTCAAGCAAGTACATCAACTCATCTCAACTATTACTTGCACTATAAGTAATGAGATAAATGATGTCCTAGCAATCAAAAATATATTTCCCCCAGGATCTATGACGGGCGCGCCAAAGATCTCCGCAATGAAATTATGTGACCGATACGAAAACTCTCGTCGTGGTGTTTATTCAGGCACTGTTGGTTATTTTTCGCCTTCAGGAGATTTTGACTTTAACGTTATTATTCGCACTATTTTATACAATCAAAGCCAGCAATATCTATCTTTTCATACTGGAGGTGCCATTACAATTGATGCCGAAGCAGAAAATGAATACAACGAGTGTTTGCTAAAAGCTTCAGCTATTATCCAAACATTACAATCCTAATTATAGTCTTTCTTACCAGCATCATTGTTATTTCAAAGCTAATTTTAGTATATTCATCAAAAACTATTTATGTCAATTGTGAGAATGCTTGATAACTCTTACATTTACGATGAAATACATATTTTATGGCCTTAAATTACGTCTGGATTGCCTTTTTTATTATTGCTTTTATAGTAGCCTTAATTAAACTTATATTTTTTGGTGATACAGAAATCTTCTCAAACCTTTTAAACGGATTATTTGATAGTGCTAAAACTGGAGCTGAACTTTCCATTGGCTTAGTTGGTATCATGACCTTTTGGCTTGGCATCATGAAAGTCGGTGAAAAAGCCGGAATGATTTCAGTTTTCGCCAAAGGCGTTTATCCATTTTTCGGAAAATTATTTCCCGGAATTCCGAAAGGTCACCCTGCTAATGGGTCCATTATTATGAACTTTTCAGCAAACATGCTGGGACTTGATAATGCGGCGACGCCAGTAGGTTTGAAAGCCATGAAAGAATTGCAGGAATTAAACCCAGATAAAGAAACAGCGACCAATTCTCAAATTATGTTTTTGGTGCTGAATACTGCTGGAATTACGCTGATTCCAACATCTGTAATTGCTTTGCGTATGGCAGCCGGTGCAGAGAATCCAGCAGATATATTTATTCCCGCACTGATAGGTACATTTATTTCTTTCTTGTCTGGTATGCTAGCAGTGGCTGCTTTTCAGAAAATCAATTTATTTAAACTCCCAATACTCGTTTTCCTAAGTATCTTCATAGGGTTGATGTGTGTATTGTACTTTGGCTTGAAAGACCTCCCTCCTGACCAGATGCAAAAAGTAACGGGATTGATTGGAGGCTTACTAATCTTTTCTATTATTATTTTGTTTATAGCCTATGGCGCAGCAAAGAAAATAAATGTATATGATGCATTTATTGACGGAGCAAAAGAAGGTTTTTCTACTGCTGTGATGATTATTCCGTTCTTAATAGCTATTCTAGTCGCTATATCGGCATTTCGTACGACTGGCTGTATGGATTACATCGTAAACGGAATTGGTTCATTAGTTGCTGCTCTAGGATTAGATACACAATTTGTACCTGCTCTTCCCGTTGGATTAATGAAGACATTGAGTGGCGGCGGTGCAAGAGGTTTGATGGTTGATGTCATGCAAACGTATGGTGTTGATTCTTTTCAAGGCAGATTGGCAAGTATCATTCAGGGCTCTTCAGAAACAACATTTTATGTCTTAGCGGTATATTTTGGATCAGTAGGAATCAAGAACACCAGACACGCATTGGTATGTGGATTAATCGCGGATTTGGTCGGTTTGATTGCGGCCATCGTACTTGCTTATTTATTTTTTGGATAAAACCTAAATCAATTATAATATGAAAACGATAGCAATAATAGCGCACGACGGAAAAAAAGCGGAAATGGTCGGTTTTGTCAAAGATCATATCGAATTTTTGAGAAAAGCACATATCGTAGCTACAGGAACTACAGGTTCGTTGATTCTTCAAACAGGATTAGAGGTAGAACTTAAATTAAGCGGTCCTAAAGGAGGTGATGCGCAAATTGCAGCAATGGCAGCTGAAGGTAAAATAGCTGGGATTATATTTTTTAGAGATCCACTTGGCAAACACCCACATGAACCTGATATTCAAATGTTAATGCGTATTTCGGACCTATACAATGTGCCATTAGCGACCAATCCAGCGACAGGTTCTTTGATTATTGAAGGCCTTTTGGACTAATTTATATACTAAAACTTGCCATAATATTTACCGCAAGGTCGTATATTTGCCGCAATAAATAAAAAGACTAATGTCATTCATTCAAGAAGAAAAAATATTGAGTAGTCCGTATCAAGAATTTGATAGAGAAGAGTGGAAAGGGCTGAATGGACACTTCAATCATAGTTTGAACTCAAATGATCTTAGTCAAATGCATGCGGTAAATGAGCCGTTAAATACGGAAGAAATAGAAGAAATATATTTCCCGTTGGCTCATTTGATCGAAATTCACATCAAAAATTACGATGAAATACGCAATGCAAGTAATGCTTTTTATCAGCGCAACCAGCAAAAGTTACCATTTATAATCGGAATCGCAGGTTCTGTTGCAGTCGGTAAGAGTACAACAGCGAGAGTTTTACAAAAAGTACTTTCCTTTCTTCCGAGCAAACCCAAAGTATCTTTAGTCACAACTGATGGTTTTCTGTACCCCAATAAAATATTATCAGAACGCGGGATTTTAAATCGCAAAGGTTTCCCGGAAAGTTACGACACCAAGAAACTATTAAATTTTCTTACTGCTGTAAAATCTGGTATAACAACTCATATTGTTCCAGTGTATTCCCATTTGGAATACGATATTTTGCCTGACGATACTTTACTAATTCAAAATCCTGACATTTTAATCGTGGAAGGTATAAACGTTTTACAGGTAAATTCACAAAAAGGGCAAAGTAACAAAGTCTTCGTTTCTGACTTCTTTGATTTTTCTGTCTATGTGGATGCCAAAGAAGAAGATATTATCGAATGGTATATCAGTCGTTTTGAGTCTCTACGAGCTACTGCATTTCAGGATCCTTCTTCCTATTTTCATAAGTACGCGAACTTGACATTAGAAGAAAGTAAGCAGATGGCATTTCAGATTTGGACTGAAATTAACAAGCCAAATCTTCATAACAACATTTTGCCTACCAAATATAGAGCAGATTTAATTCTTCAGAAAGGCTCTCACCACTTCGTGGAAAGTGTGAAAGTTAGGATGATTTAGTTCGAGAATGTTCGAATATCAGTATTTCGCGTAAGATTTCGTTTTCAATAACACGGTGTAATTTATTGCTCGCACTTACTGCATACAATTCTATTTTATAACGAACAAAGTCCTTCCCTATTTCTACTACGTGCAAAGATGGAGGATTGTCTTCATCAAGATTCGGGTGGTTTAATAAGGTCTTTTGAATTTCCTTTTCCAACGTTTCCACATCTGTAGCTACATGCAATGGCAATTCAAATTTAACAGTGAAAAGATTTGATCTATGTGCAGAAAGATTCACCATCGAATTGGTAAAAACCATATTATTAGGTACCATCACAATATCATCCTCTTCATTCTGTAAAATAATATTAGCAAAAGTTACATCTACAATTCGACCTCTGTGTTCACCAACTTTAATCCTATCGCCAACGGATAATTGTTCAGAAAACATTATAAACAAACCACTTATCATGTTGGTGATATAATCTCTAAACAACACAGCGATAGCCATGGCAACAATTGTCAAACTTGTTACGAATTCAATTGGATTTTTTCCAAAAGCGACCATAACGGCAATGACAAACAAAACAGCATTGATCATAGCTGTCAAGCGGTTAATTCCTAGGACAAAATTTCCTCTAACAGAGCGATTTGCATGGCGCGCATTATAGAGTGAAATAATTAAAAATCGAAGAATAGATAAAATGATACTGGGCACTAAAAATGAGTTCAAACCTGTGACCATTTGTGTTAGTATTTCTCTATCCTTTATTTCAGGAAACATAATGAATATCGTCAATGAAATAACGACAGCGATGATTTTTAATATAAAGACATAAGGAATATTCATTCTTTTTTTCTCCATGGTGCTCATATAGACATTTTCCAGCAAAATGCTAAACTACTAATTTTTTAACAATCCAAACTATTAACTGCAGCTTGAAAAACTGTTTTAATTTAACTAAAAAATACAGTAACTTAGCCAGAATAAACTACAGTGTTATTTTATATGAATACGTCATTTGATTTTGAAAAGCCGATTGCAGATTTGCAAACACAAATAGAAAAAGTTAATCAGGTAGCTGAGAAAACTAAAGTGGACATGAGTGCTACGGTACGTGAGCTGGAGGAAAAACTAGAGCAAACAAAAATAGATATATACAAAAATATGACTGGGTGGCAAAAAGTACAGATGTCAAGACATCCAGAAAGACCACAAACTTTTGACTATATCGAAATGATCTGTGATGAGTTCGTAGAATTACATGGTGATCGTACTGTAAAAGATGATAAAGCTATCATTGGTGGATTTGCGTCTATCGGCGGACAATCTGTAATGGTAATCGGCCATCAAAAGGGAAAAAACACCAAAGAAAGACAATACCGTAACTTTGGTATGGCAAATCCTGAAGGATATAGAAAAGCCTTGCGATTGATGAAGATGGCTGAAAAATTTAATAAGCCTATTGTTACTTTAATTGACACAATGGGTGCTTATCCTGGATTAGAAGCTGAAGAAAGAGGTCAAGGTGAAGCTATTGCGCGCAACCTATTGGAAATGTCTGTGTTGAAAGTTCCTGTAATCTGTATCGTAATCGGTGAAGGTGCATCGGGTGGTGCATTAGGTATTGGTATCGGGGATCGCGTATACATGATGGAAAACACATGGTATTCGGTAATCTCACCAGAATCATGTTCTTCGATATTATGGAGAAGTTGGGATCATAAAGAACGTGCTGCAGAAGCATTGAAGTTAACGGGTAATGATATGTTAGCAAACGGCTTAATCGATGGTATTATCCCTGAACCAATGGGTGGCGCACACCAAAATCCTGAAGAAGCAGCAAACAATGTAAAAGCTCAGATTTTAGCAGATTTAACTATATTAAGTGCTAAAGATTCGGATACATTGGTTACAGAAAGAATAGATAAATTTAGTAAAATGGGTGTTGTAAACGAATAAAAGTAAGTTTACCACTTTACATAGAGCACAAAAGCCTTCAAAAAATTTTGAAGGCTTTTGTGTTTTGTAGAAAACAGGCATTTGATTTTGGATCATTGCGGATAACTTCACGAATTATTTGACCAAAAAAATGCGGAGTTTGAAGATCCGCATTTTTGGTATTAAGATGTGTCTTATTAGTTACTTTCTTCGGGTAGAAGAATAAATT
Source organism: Sphingobacterium bovisgrunnientis (assembly GCF_009829085.1). Taxonomy (GTDB): domain Bacteria; phylum Bacteroidota; class Bacteroidia; order Sphingobacteriales; family Sphingobacteriaceae; genus Sphingobacterium; species Sphingobacterium bovisgrunnientis. Next base: position 24,237 of record NZ_WUQY01000025.1, on the reverse strand, counting down.
TAAACAAACGATCTTCTTTTAAATATTTCTCAGCAACAGCTTTGACAGAAGAAACACTCACTTTTTTAACAGCTTCTAAATATTTTAAAACTGCAGTAGGATCCTCTTTCAATCGGTAAGCTCCAGAAATTTCACCCATCCAGTAGTTATTCTCTTTCAAATCCAATTCATACTGACGAGTTTTTTCAATAATGAATTTATCTAAATCGACTTGAGTAGGACCATCTTTTTTGATTTTGTTTACTTCGTCAAGTGCTGAATTAATCAAAGCTTGGTATTTGTCTACACTTGTTCCGAAACCAATATTGAACGTATATCTGCCCGTTGGAAATTTAGAATATGAAGCTGAAGCCCCAGTACCGTAGACTCCACTTTCATCCTCGCGTAGACGCTCCAACAATTTGATTGTAAGAACAGATTCTAAAGCGTCCATGCTATTGTTTTCGTCCTCAGAATAGCTGTAATCGCCCATGAAAGCCATGCTTACTTGAGCTTTTGCTTCTTTACCTTTCTTAACAACTACCTCAAGACCTTTTGCTGGTGGCAATATCTTCAAATCTCTAGCTTGTTCTACATTATTCGATGCAGGCAATGATGCTAAATACTGTTCCAAATAAGGTTTGATTTCTTCTTCGGTAAATGAACCTACGATGGTGAAAGTAAAACCAGAAGCATCAGCAAATCTTTCTTTGAAAATCTCTAAAGTTCTTTCTTTAGAAATAGATTTGATTTGTTCAGGTGAAGCATTGTTTTTGCGAATATTATCACCATACAGCGCCTTGTTGATTGCAGTTCTATAAACGAATGCTGGATCGCTGTCTCTATTTTCCATAGATGCCACTGTTTGCGCAATTATACCCTGGAAAATATCCTCATCAAGACGAGGCTGCGTGAAATAACCGTGAATCAGTTCAAAAGCAGTTGTTAAACCTTCTTTGTCTGTACTTCCAGAAATACCCTCAAATCTTTCATTGATATATGGCGAAATACGAACATTCTTGCCTGCAAGGTATTTACGTATTTCAACAGCGTTCAATTGACCTACTCCCGATGCACTCACAATGCCCGATGCATTAGATGCATTGAAATAATCTTTGTCATCGTATAACGAATGACCACCTTCGCTGAAAGCTGAAATAAGGATTTGGTCATTTTTAAATGTTGTAGGTTTTAAAACCACTTTGACACCATTATTCAATGTCAATTCTTTACTTCCGATTGCATCGATAGCTTTTGTAGATTTAACAGAGCCTTTCGCTGGAACTGCTGATAACAGAGGTAAATCAGAAACTTGATCTTCATACGCCGTTAATGACTCTTTGCCTACAGCATCAAACCAATTGGTTACAATAGATTCTGTCGGCATTTTATCTTTATCCTTCTCTGGACCAACAATTATAATATCACGGTTGGTTTCTGCATAATATTTATTACCTATTGCTTCTACTTCTTTCAAAGTCAACGTTGGCAACAATTGCTTTGTTAAATGATATTCATCCTCTACGCTCAACGCAGCATCTCCTTTCAAGAAATGACTCAAGTAATTGTTTACATATGTATCAGATTTTACTTTATCACGTTCTTGATAAGACATTTCATTGCTTTTACTGTACATTGAAATAGCACGTTGGAATTCTCCTTCTGTAATACCAAATTTTTCAAATCGCTTTAATTCACGAACCACCGTCTTCATGCTCTCTTCCAATTTCTCTGGCTTCGGAACAACGGCAAGCGTCATGCTGTGAAACAGATTCATGAAATCATCAATTGATATAATAGACTGTAAGAAAGGAGCATCAGGTTTTTGCGCAATTTCGCGCAATCGTGCATTGATGACCTGATTGAAAACACCTTCTAAAAGTGAAGTGCGGTAATCAGCAACCGTTCTAACCTTGGTATCGGGATGTTTGATGATAATACGTGCCACAGTTTGTGGCATTTCTGCGTCAGTAATTACTTTGAATTCATTTTTGTTTAACAAATCAATTCCAAAATCCTTTCTTTCAACAGGTTTTTTAACCACTTTCATATCCGAAAATAAGCGTACCACTTCCTTTTCGATTGCCTGCGGATCGATATCTCCTACGATAATGATGGATTGCAAATCCGGTCTGTACCAACGGTCTTTGAAATCGCGAATGAGTTGGTGATCAAAACCAGTAACCACTTCCTCTGTTCCAATAGGCAAACGTTGCGCATACAATGACCCATTAAACAACAAAGGCAACATCTGGTCTTGAATACGTTGACCAGCACCACGGCTACCACGCATTTCTTCCATAATAATACCACGCTCTTTGTCTATCTCGTCTGATTGCAACATAGCATCCTGTGCCCAATCGCGCATCACCTGTAAACCATTTTTTAATAATTCAGGATCATCCGATGGAATTGGCAATTGGTAAACAGTTTCGTTGAAACCTGTATACGCATTTAAATCAGATCCAAAACGAACACCTGCTTTTTGTAGATAGTTTATTAATTCATTTTTCGGAAAATGTTTAAGACCATTGAAATTCATATGCTCTAAAAAGTGCGCCAACCCTCTTTCTTTTTCCGTTTCCAGAATTGAACCAACTTTAATACCTAAGTACATAGTTACACGTTTTTCAGGCTCAGTATTTTTGCGGATATAATATGTAAATCCATTCTTTAATTTACCTACCTTCACATCCTTATCAAATGGTAAAGGTTCAGACCACGCTAACGTGTCTTGACTTAATATGCTTCTTACTTCCTTTGAAAGCGTTGCATTAAAATTAGATTTAGCATGCAACGAGCCAAATGTGGCAGGCAATAAAAATGCTACTGCTAGAGGTTTTAAAAATTTCATTAATTTAGAGCGTTAAATATTATACAAATTAAATATTAATAATTGGTAAGAAAAACTTTAACATATATTTTTTACATTTTTTAAGAATTTTGGATGAATTGGAATAGTTTATTGAGAGATTTCAAAAAATTTTTAGCATTTGAACGCAATTTGTCGAAAAATTCTATTGTCGCGTATATTAACGATGTGGAGAAATTAAAAATATATTGTGAAGACAACGTTATCTCCATAGACAAACTAACGACTAAAGATTTTCAAAACTTTCTTGTTTGGATCAATGCATTCAATATTTCCCCTTATTCTCAAGCGCGTATTATTTCTGGACTAAAATCTTTTTTCAATTTCTTGCAATTGGAATACAATTTCGAAAACAATCCAGCCGCGTTAATTGAAACACCTCGTCTTGAGCGTAAAATACCTGATGTATTGGATGTAGCAGAAATTGACAACCTAATAAACGCCATTGACCTTTCGCAAGCTGAAGGCACACGAAATAAAGCCATGCTCGAAGTTTTGTATGGTTGTGGTCTTCGTGTTAGTGAATTAATTAATTTAAAGATTTCTAATCTGCATCTTGAAGTCGAATTTATTAAAATAGAAGGTAAGGGAAATAAAGAGCGCTTAATCCCTATCGGACACCAAGCCCGAAAATATCTTAAAATATATTTGGAAGAGGCACGCCCTGACCTACCTATCAAAACTGGCAATGAAGATTTCGTCTTTTTAAATCGTCGCGGCGCACCTTTATCACGTGTGATGGTATTTATTATCATCAAAGATTTGGCGGCTAAGATAGGCTTGAATAAAAAAATAAGTCCGCACACATTCCGGCATAGTTTCGCTTCGCATTTGGTCGAAGGTGGAGCAGATTTACGCGCTGTACAAGATATGCTGGGTCACGAGAGCATTACCACTACAGAAATCTATACACATATAGATAAAGATTACTTACAATCCATCATCATACAATACCACCCAAGATCCTAATACAAAAAAAAAGCACCTAGTAAATACTAGATGCTTTGCTGTGCACTCCAAGGGAGTCGAACCCCTAACCTTCTGATCCGTAGTCAGACGCTCTATCCAATTGAGCTAGGAATGCTTTTACCTTGACTTTCTGACTCTGCGTCTTTCCGTTTTGGTGATGCAAATATGAGGAGATTTTTATTTATTTCAAACTTTTTCTCATATTTTTTCTACTTTAGACGCACATTTATTGGTATATTGTTGATACATAAATAAATAATTTTCACTTACATTTATATGGCAGAGCGCACAATTCGATCTGGAAAAGCTCAGATTCACGACATAAACATTTCATACTATATTAAAAAGGCTACAGAACCCGAAGAAAAGGTCATAATATTTATACATGGATTTCCTTTCAACAAAAATTCATGGAAGTATCAACTCGAATCTCTCGAAGATAATATCACAGGTATTGCCATCGATGTGCGGGGGCATGGGCTGAGTACGGCTGGCCATGGATTTTTTAGCATTGATGTATTTGCCAAAGATTTGGAAGCTTTCATTGACAAACTCGAATTGCAAAAGGTGATACTTTGTGGCGTGAGCATGGGTGGTTATATCGCATTACGTGCTTATGAACTGTTCCCCGAAAAAATTGCAGGATTAATACTTTCGGACACGCACCATAGAGCCGATGACAATGCAGGCAAACAAAAACGTTTTGATAGCATACAAGCGATTTTACGCTATGGTCGTAGACCATTTGCCATTGCTTTTATAGATAACCTCTTTACGAAGAAAACCATTCAAGAAAACGAAGAGGTCATAGAATTAATCAAAAGCAGTATTCGTCGTAATTCCGTGCGCAATATCTGTGCTTCACAACTGGCTCTAGCCTCTCGCACAGATTCTACCGAACTTCTTTCTAAAATAACCATTCCAACCCTAGTTATCCGCGGTGAACAAGACAAAATCACACCTAAGAACCTATTGGAAGAGCTACATCAAGGTATTAAAGACTCAGTCTTCGTTGAAATACCAAACACCGGACATCTTCCAAATTTGGAAGATCCTTTAGCTTTTAATAGAGAAATGAATGGATTTTTGTTAGAAATGTAAATAAAAAAAAAGATAAGCATCTAATAAGCAACAACCCCCAAATAGCTTTAACTATTTGGGGGTTGACTTATAAAATCTAAAAAATATTATAATAACTCTTCTACCGTCAATGCGCCTACCGTAAGGTTATTGCGTGGATCGATAATAATACCACGTGCATTACCTGGAAAATCACGGTTTAAATCAAAAACAACTTCCTCAGCAGCTTTAACGGATACACGACCAATATCATTTAAACGGATATCTTCATCGTAGATGCGTTCTTGCGTATTAACATCAAATTTGTACTGCACTTCAGGAATTTTGATTTTAGTGACTTTGGTTTGATTTTGTAATAAATACACTTGATTTGTATCCAAAGCTTTATTTTCAAACCATGAGATATTTGCTTCAAATCCGCGTTCGGCATGAGCAGGTTTATTCGCAGACACAATAAAATCACCACGCGAAATATCTACATCATCTTTAAGATGCAATACCACCGATTGACCATCATGTGCAGCTTGTAATTCATTTTGATCTAATTCTATGCGTTCAATGGTTGTTTGTACACCGCTAGGCAAAATCACCACAGACTCTCCTACTTTTACGCCTTCACCAATCACACGTCCTGCATAACCACGGTAATCCGGATAATCTTCCGACTGTGGACGGATTACCCATTGCACCGGAAAACGCCACGTATCGACATTGCTTTCCTCGAATTCAACTTGCTCTAGGTATTCCAACAAAGTTGGTCCCTCATACCAAGCAATACGGGAAGATTTGTCAACGATATTATCCCCTTTCAATGCCGAAACTGGTATGAAATCAACATTTTCCAACTTAAGGTTTTTTGCTAATTGCAAATAGTCAGCTTTAATAGTTTCATATACATCCTCCGCATAATCCACCATATCCATTTTGTTGACACAAACCAATACTTGTTTTAGCGATAAAAGCTTCGCAATAAAAGAGTGACGTTTCGTTTGTTCGATTACACCTTTACGTGCATCAATAAGGATAATAATTAAATCCGAATTGGACGTTCCCGTGATCATGTTACGTGTATACTGGATATGTCCTGGCGCATCCGCAATGATGAACTTACGATTTTCCGTTTGGAAATATTTGTACGCCACATCAATGGTGATACCTTGCTCGCGTTCGGCTTTTAGACCATCGGTCAAGATTGCCAAATCCACAGTTCCATCATCGTTCTTGCGATTCGCCTTTTGGATAGCCTCCAATTGGTCATCTAAAATCGAGTTGGTATCATATAGCAAACGGCCAATTAAGGTACTTTTTCCATCGTCAACAGAACCAGCCGTGATAAATTTTAGAATATTCATAGTTATAGTACTACAGTATTTAGATTTTAGTATTTAGATTTTAGAAAGCTTAGTCTCAACAAAAGTCTCTGTACTAAATACTTTCTACTAAATACTCTTTTAAAAATAACCTTGTTTTTTACGTTCTTCCATCGCTGCTTCGGATACTTTATCGTCCATACGGGCACCACGCTCACTCACAGTTGAAGCTTTGATTTCTTCGATAATATCGTCTAATTCTGTAGCAACAGAACCTACAGCAGCTGTACATGTCATATCTCCTACTGTCCTGAAGCGTACAGATTTATGTTCAACCAAATCATCCGAATCAATATTTAAACACTCAGCTGCAGCCATCCATTGCCCATTGCGCCACACTACATCACGCTCGTGACTGAAATAGATTGAAGGCAACGCGATATTTTCACGTTTGATGTAATTCCATACATCCAATTCCGTCCAATTAGAGATTGGGAAAATACGAACATTCTCTCCCTTATGAATTTTACCATTAAAGATATTCCAAAGTTCTGGTCGTTGACGCTTAGGATCCCATTGTCCAAACTCATCACGAACCGAGAAAATACGTTCTTTCGCTCTTGCTTTCTCTTCATCACGACGTGCACCACCGATACACGCATCAAAACCATTTTTCTCAATAGTATCCAAAAGTGTAACCGTTTGTAAAGCATTTCGGCTTGCATTTTTACCTTTTTGCTCGATTACCTTTCCTTGATCAATACTTTCTTGCACCAAACCGACAATTAACTTTTCACCCAATTGCTCCACCAACCAATCTCTATATTGTATGGTTTCTGGAAAATTGTGCCCCGTATCTATATGTACCAACGGAAAAGGGAATTTGCCTGGTCTAAAAGCTTTCTTCGCTAAATGAACTAATGTAATACTATCTTTTCCACCTGAAAACAAAAGTGCAGGATTCTCAAACTGCCCTGCAACCTCTCGCAGAATATAAATGGCTTCCGCCTCCAAATGATCTAAATAATCCATTCTTAACCCTTAATCGTATATATTTTCTATCTTATGTATCTATTTTATTTGCTGGTAACATGCAAGCCACATTCTTTCTTGCTCTTATCTTCCCACCACCAGCGTCCAGCACGAAAATCTTCACCAGGTGCCACAGCACGTGTACAAGGCTGACAGCCAATGCTTGGAAATCCTTTGTCGTGCAATGGATTATAAGGAACATTATACTGCTTTAAATGAGATTCCACATCGCTTAATGTCCATTGGAATAATGGATGAATCTTTATAATTTGATTCGCTTCATCCCACTCAATAAAATCCATATCTTCACGGTTAGCTGATTGCTCTGCACGAATACCTGTTACCCAGATTTCGTAACCTTGAATCGCACGTTTTAATGGCTCAATTTTGCGAATGAAACAACATTCTTTTCTATTCTCTACACTTTCGTAAAAGCTTGATGGTCCTTTTTTAGTGACCATTTCCTCTACTAAAGCCGATTGCGGATAATACGCCTTTATCGGTAATTTGTAACGTTCTAAAGTTCTGTTCCACACATAGTAAGTTTCTGGAAATAAACGTCCAGTCTCCAAAGTGAAAACATCGATCTTCCCACCTGCATCATCAATTAACTGCGTCAGCACCTGATCTTCTATACCGAAAGATGTTGAAAAAACAGCTCTATTGCCATAATTATCCGTGATATATTGGATAATTTGTGCAGCATTCAAACCTTTTAAACTTGCTCTCAAATGATCAATCATACCCTATTTCTTACTTACTATTTCTTGTGTATGCGCATTTAACTGCTTAATCTTATGTTCCAAATCACCACGCAATTGATTTCTATATTCTTGCAACAACTCCAATGTTTCGTCAATTTCTTCTGGCAATATCTCATTAAAAAATTCTTTTAATCGTTTTGCCATTGTCGGTGATTTACCATTTGTTGAAATACCAATTTTTAAGTTTCCTTTTTGGACGATAGATCCCAAGTAGAAATCACATAAATCTGGTTTATCCGCTACATTCAACATAATATGGCGTTTAGTAGTCAAATCACGAATCTGCTTATTTAATTCAGGATTGTTACTCGCTACTACAACCAAATCCTTTCCATCCAAATCCGACTCTTGAAAGCTACGTCGCTCTAATTGAATTGTTTCTTTATCCGCAATGAATTCAAAAACTTCTGGGATAATTTGTTCCGCAACAATCTTTACTTTCGCTAATGGAGAACTACGAAATATAGCTTGCAATTTCTCCAAACCAACCGGTCCAGCCCCCACTAAAAGGGTTTGAATCTGGTTCATTTTAACGAAAATTGGAAACAGCGTATTCATTTAAGCTTCTAAATGTTGGATCTCTTGTTTTAACTTTTGGAAAGATTGGTGCTTTGCAACCACTTCACCCAAAACAATAATTGCAGGCACACCTAAAAGATTTTTATGAACTTGTTCCATAATGGTATCTATCGTACCAATTGCTAAACGCTCATTTTCTAACGAACCATTTTGAATCAATGCTATTGGTAAATTACCTCTACCATTTTCTTGATATAATTCAATGATTTTTTGCAACTTAGAATAACCCATCAGAACTACTACTGTAGCATTAGTTTTAACAGCATGACGTAAATCTTCCGACAAAAGTCCATCTGAAGTTGAACCTGTTATCACCCAAAAACTCTCACTTATGCCGCGATAGGTCAATGGAATTTGTTGCAAACCAGTCAAACCTACCGAAGAAGAAATCCCAGGTACAACAGCCGTTGGAATATCAAATTGACGAATATAATCTAACTCTTCTCCACCACGTCCAAATACAAATGGATCTCCACCTTTCAACCTTACGACATGACCATGCGTCAACGCATAGTCAACTAATAATTTATTGATATAATCTTGTGAAGTAGACATCCGTTCTGCACGTTTACCTACATAAATCTTTGTACAAGATTCTTTTGCATAATCTAATAATTCTTCATTTACCAAAGCATCGTACAGAATTACATCAGCTTCTTTGATGGCTTTAATACCTTTTAATGTAATCAAATCGGGATCACCTGGACCAGCTCCGACTAGTGTTACAAATGGTTTCACTTCACTCATTCTACCTCTCCTTAACTGTTTACTACGCGTAATGACTCTCTACGTTCTGCAGCTTCATAAGAAAAAGCTGTTGCTTGCTTGATGAATACTTCAGCAAACTCTTTAGAAGGTTCATATTTATTTATTTGCAAGACGCGCTCTGCGAATGATGTAGGGAAAGAAAAAAGTCCTTCTTGCACATAGCGTGCATCAAACTCATTGATAACTGCAGTTTGCGTACTTGCATTTACACCTTTATCCAATAATAGAGCTTTTGCAGTCCACACAAATGCACTGTAGGCATGGTAAATTGCATCTGCATATTGACTATTGTCAAAAGCTTTGTTCGCCCATTCAATTTTTTCTTCTGATTCTAATAAAAGTGTAGCCACTAAGTCGATAACCACACCAGCACATTCTCCTACACCAATAGCGGTTGCGAATGTACCTTCATGACCCCAATCAACAAACTCATCTGCCGTCAATGTAGTCAAATCAGAAAGTGGTTTTAACAAGCGATAGAAATAGTCTTTTCCTTGACGATCATAATACGCATGAAAGTTTTCTTCTCCTAATCTATTTTGTTTGTAATCAACTAAAACCAAGTCAACCACTTGCAACACACGCTTTGTCGGAACCTTGATAACACGCTCTGCGACACGACCTTTACCATCACCAATTGTACCTCCACCTAACATAACTTGTGCTGCCGGAACTACTTTTCCTTCAGCTTTTACGGAGCTACCATGAAAACCAATATGTGCCAAACCATGTTGACCGCAAGAGTTCATACAACCCGAAATCTTGATTTTCAAATCTTGCTCGTACACAAATTCCTCATGGAATTCATGGATATATTGCTCAATAACGCGCGCCATTTCGGTAGAATTTGAAATACCCAAATTACAGGTATCCGTACCAGGACAAGTCGTTACGTCTGCTGTACTATCAAAACCAGCATTTGCTATGCCTAATTGTGTAAACAAATTAAACAAGTGTGGCAATGACTCCTCACGTACATATTTGAAAAGTAAATTTTGATTTTGTGTAATACGAATATCATCTGCAATGTGATCGCGGATTCCAGCAACTAATTCTCTCGCTTTTGAAGTCGGAATATCACCAGTCAAAATTTTCACATACACACCAAAAAAACCTTTTTGTTTTTGTTCAAAAACATTAGTGGCGCGCCATACTTGATATTTTGCGGCATCAATTGGTTCTACAGGTGTCACTACCGAAGTTGGCGCTGCAGGCTGCTGTATAGCTTCTCTGTTTACAACAACAGATTTATTTTTGATAGCTACTTTTTCTTCTTCAATCAAACGCAATACTTCTTCCAAACCTAATTTTTGAACTAGGTATTTGAAACGCGCTTTATTACGGTTATTGCGTTCGCCATGACGATCAAATACACGTAAAGTCGCTTCCATGTAAGGAATAATTTGATCTTCTGCTAAGAAATCAAAGATTTCGTGCGCCAATAAAGGCTGTGAGCCTAACCCACCACCAAGCAATACTTTGAAACCTCTTACCTCTTCTCCATTTACAATTTTCACTTTCGGAATAAATCCAAAGTCATGTATATAAGAGAATGCTGTATCTCGGTCTGAACTAGAAAAGGAAATCTTAATTTTACGTCCCATTTCGGCACAAATCGGGTTTCGTAAGAAATATTCGAAAGTTTTATGCGCATATGGTGATACATCAAATGGCTCTAATGGATCGATTCCTGCTGTAGGCGATGCTGTCACATTACGAACAGTATTACCACATGCCTCACGCAGCGTAATATCATCTTCTGCTAATTTAGCCCACAATTCTGGTGTTTTATCTAAACTAACGTAGTGTATTTGTATATCTTGACGTGTAGTCAAGTGCAAATTTTTGGAAGCATATTCATCCGAAATATCTGCAATTTTTAATATTTGCTTAAAAGTAACTTTACCAAAAGGTAATTTAATGCGCACCATTTGTACCCCCGGTTGGCGCTGTCCATACACTCCTCTTGCCAATCGTAACGAACGAAACTTCTCATCTGGAATTTGTCCTTCCTGATAAGCTCTAATCTTACGCTCGAGTTCTATAATCTCTTGCTCTACAACTGGGTTTTCTAATTCTGTTCTAAAACTTTGCATGGTTTAAAGTAAGTAGCATTCCTCGTTTAAATCTCTTCTACTGTTACTTTTTCAAATAACACGGTACAAAGGTAAAAAATAAAAGCTATAAAAGCTATATATTCTACCAATTTAGTATATATTTGTAGAAATATTTTATTTTATAATATTCGTAAATATAATTAATGAAATTAACAAAATCATTAACTAAAGTATTAATTCTTTCAATTATATGCAGTGCATGCGCACCTAAAGTCAAAGAGGGTTATGATGAAAAGACTGGATTTGTGGGGACAATCTCCATTTCTGGGGCATTTGCATTATACCCGATTGTTGTATTATGGGGGGAAGATTTCAAAAAATTACATCCTAACGTACGTTTTAATATTTCTGCAGGTGGTGCAGGAAAAGGAATAGCCGATGTACTTACGAATATGACCGATATAGGTCTAGTGTCTCGTGATTTGCATCCACAAGAAGTCGAGAAAGGCGCTTACCCAATTTTCGTAGCTAAAGATGCTGTATTGGGGACTTTCAACTCAAGCCATCCCAACGCAAACTTAATCAAAGGAAGAGGTTTGACACAAGAAGAGTTAGAGAAAATCTTTATACATTCGAGATATAAAACTTGGAAAGCTATCGATAATAGATTTTCACATTCTCCTCTAGGAGTTTATGTACGCTCTGACGCGGCTGGAGCGGCAGAAACTTGGGCTAAATTTTTCGATAAAACCCAAGAAGATCTTAAAGGTGTTGGAATATTTGGTGATCCGGGCGTAGCACAAGCAATTAAAGATAGTCCAAATGCGATAGGTTTTAACAATATTAATTATATATATGACCTTCAAACCAAGAAAACCACGGCTAATATTGAAGTGATCCCGATCGATCAAAACAAGAATGGCAAAATTGATCCAGAAGAAAATTTCTATGCAGATCTCGATGAACTGACGGAAGCTGTCGCTTTGGGTAAATACCCTTCTCCTCCTACGCGCGAGCTTTTATTTGTCATCAAGAATGATAATAATAGTAAACTAATAAAAGAATTCATTCGTTTCATTTTGGATAAAAATCAACAAGGCTATTTATTAGAAAATGGATATGTGCCGCTCACAGATCAACAACGCGCACACGAATTAGATAAATTAAACAGATAATGAAACTTAGATTACTAAAAGATTCTATTGCCAAAAATCTGTCGCGGTCACTTTTAATCATATCATTATCTGTGGTCGTATTAATTATTATTGGTTTAGCACTGAAAGCTTCTCCTTTACTTGACAGTGTGAATTTATTCTCCATCTTAACCGAAAAAGTATGGTCACCGCAAAAAGGAAATTTCGGTTTCCTTCCTTTTATCATGGGCACATTGTGGGTTACCTTCATATCATTAATCATATCAGTTCCATTATGTATACTAGCTGCAACCTACTTGGTCGAATATGCTTCTGATAGATTGCGCAAATCCGTATTGCCATTAATGAATGTATTGGCAGCAATTCCTCCAGTACTTTACGGTGTATGGGGGGTATTGTTTGTTGTTCCATTAATTTCAGAATGGATTGCACCGATATTCAATGTAAGTACCACTGGTTATTCTGTTCTTGCAGGAGGCATTGTGCTGTCTGTAATGATATTTCCGATAATGATTAGTATTATGGTGGAAGTTTTAAAAACTATCCCTAATGAACTAAAGGCAGCATCCCTATCCTTAGGTGCAACAAAATGGGAAACTATCCAAAAAGTTGTATTGCGCAAGGCGAAACCTGGAATTATAGCCTCTATCGTGTTAGCAGTCTCACGTGCGTTCGGTGAAACGGTTGCCGTATTGATGGTTTGTGGTAATATACCTAAAGTACCTCAATCCTTATTTGATGCAGGTTATCCAATCCCCGCTTTGATTGCTAATAATTTTGGTGAAATGATGTCAATTCCATTGTATGACGCGGCGTTAATGTTTGCAGCATTGCTCCTATTTGTAATTATTTTTGGGTTTAACCTCATTTCAAGAATTATTTTAAATAGATTGGAGGAACACGCTTAATGTCAAATATTAACAGAAGATTAAGAAGCGAAAAAATCGCTAAGATATTGATGCAAATTTCGGGCATCAGTATTACAGGTTCTTTATTTCTAATCATTGGAATTATCCTGTACAAAGGATTGCCCTACATCAGTTGGGAAATGATTTCTCAATCTCCTCAAGGTGGATTTTACATTGGAAAAGGTGGTGGAATTTTTAATGCTATTTTGGGATCTTTATATCTTGCAGGTCTTTCTACAGTTTTAGCAACAATAGTAGGTATCCCAATCGCTTTGTACCTAAATATGTACGTTAAGAAAGGTTCATTTCTTGAAAAGTCTTCCAAATTATTATTCGATGTATTATTTGGTATACCATCTATTGTTTACGGAGCTATAGCTTTTAGTATTATGGTTTGGCTTGGTATACGTGCCTCTTTGTTGGGTGGCGTAATCACCATTACATTATTAACAATTCCTATCGTTGTACGGACACTAGATGAATTATTGAAAACTATTCCTATTGATTTAAAAAATGTAACAAAATCTTTGGGTGCTACCACTTGGGAAACTGCTAAAGTATTACTCAAATATATCAAACCAGGAATTTTTACGGCTATATTATTGGCATTCGGCCGTGCTATAGGCGATGTTGCAGGCGTACTATTAACAACAGGTTTTTCGGATAATCTACCAAAATACATTGATGAACCAGCAGCAACTTTACCATTAGCCATATTTTTTCAATTAAGTAGTCCTATTCCAGAAGTACAAGGTAGAGCCTACGCTTCTGCTTTAGTACTTACATTGATCATTCTTATTATTGTCATATGCACGCACATTCTAGCATCGAAACAAAAGAAACACAAAATATAGTCCTTCCCAATACACCACATATTCAAATCAAGGATTTGAATGTACATATCGAAGGAGCACATATATTAAAGAATATCAATCTTGATTTTCCCAATAATTCAATTACTTCTATTATTGGTCCATCAGGTTGTGGTAAAACTACATTACTGAAAACATTAAATCGTCTGATGGATGATTCCAAAGAAGTGAATGTTACAGGTTCGGTTTTGGTAAATGGTGAAGATATTTACGCGAAAGATGCTGAAGTCACACATATACGTAAGAAAATGGGATTGCTTTCGCAAAGACCATTCCCTCTACCCATGTCTATTTTTGAGAATGTAGCTTATGGTCCTAAAATTCATGGCGAGAAAAACAAAAAGGTTTTGGAGCAAATTGTAGAGACTCAACTCCGAAATGTGGGACTTTGGGATGAAGTAAAAGATCGTCTTGATAGTTCGGCAACAGGATTATCCATTGGTCAGCAACAAAGATTGTGTTTAGCACGTGGATTGGCTGTTCAGCCCGAAATAATACTTGGTGATGAGAGTACTTCAGCATTGGACCCTATATCCACACAAACTATTGAAAACCTATTAATCGATTTAAAGAAAGATTATACAATCGTACTAGTAACACATATCCTTCGTCAAGCACGTCGTGTCTCAGACTATATAATATTCGTTTATAACGGTGAGGTAGTAGAATTTGGAAAGACCGAAGATGTATTGATGAATCCTCAAAATCCAATAACTCAGCAATACGTAAAAGGATATATAAGTTAATAAAAGGTGCCAATCAAATTAAGATTGGCATCTTCATTTTAAATGTATTATAACTAATCATTAGAGATAATACAACTAATATCTCAAAAAGTGTTGGATATATCTATCAAAAACCATAATCTATTTTGATAGATAAAAATTTCGAATATAATTAGGATGCAGACAGGAAAATTTCTTCGTCTCCAACAGCATTTACATTTTGAATACTATCGAAGGCCATTTCAATATTCTTACAAAGCTGCATTAATTTTAAAATATTAACATCTGAAGAATTTTCAAATTGATCCATTTCAAAATCGTAATAATCACCTTCCTCAAATACATCCAAAATTTCTTTTAACTCTCCATCTGAGGCAATATTTACAATCTGTGTAAACAATTGATTCCTAATTTCGCCTAATAATTGCAATGATTCAATTACCCTGATTCTGTAAGCTTCCATAAGCGTAAGTTTAAAGTTGCGTTAATAATTAAATTACTACCACAACAATGTCTTTTGCTAAGAACATTAGGTAATAATTACAACACAAATAAACAACATAAATACATTTCAAAAGCCTATATAAACATTTTGATAACTAATTGGAGTGATTCTTTTACAACGATTAGAGTTTATTTATTTTCCTAAAAAACAATACTTTACAAGAAAGAAAAGCTTATTCACATTAAATTATATAATTTTCACAAGTATTAGATTTATGAGCTTTAGCGGTCACAAACATATTAATCAATAAGAAACAAGTTTTTATAAAAAAATGTGATTATCATCACATAATTAAAGTCAATTGTAACAAGAAAATATAAAAAAATATCTTATCTACAAGTAAGCCAACATTTTATATGTTGGCTTACTAAATTTTTTATTATGTTTTTGATTAAATGACACCAGCAATAATTAATTCCTTTTCCATTTCTTGTTGTAATTTAATAGCCTCTTCGCGTGCCTTTTCAGCATAATCCTTTCCTGAGGATGCATAAATAATTCCGCGTGTACTGTTTACTAATAAGCCGCAGTCCTTATTCATTCCATACTTACACACTTCGTGCAAGGAACCTCCTTGTGCACCTACACCAGGCACTAATAAAAAATGATCAGGCGCATGTTTACGAATCTCTAAGAAAGCTTCACCTCGGGTAGCTCCTACCACGTACATAAGATTTTCTATACTACCCCAACAGTTTACTTTATCAATCACTTCTTGAAAAAGCTGCTTTTCATTTGAATTGATGAAATTTTGAAAATCTTTAGAACCTTCGTTTGAGGTCAAAGCCAACACAATAGCCCATTTTTCGTCGAAATCCAAAAACGGTGTAACCGAATCCTTCCCCATATAAGGTGCTATAGTGATCGAATCGAAGGACATTCCAGATTGCGCTTGATCGAAAAATGCTTGCGCGTACATTTTTGAAGTATTTCCAATATCACCACGTTTTGCATCAGCTATACTAAAACAATTCTTGGGAAGAATTTGCCATGTCTTTTGTAAAGAATGCCATCCTTGTACGCCATAGCTCTCGTAGAAAGCAATATTCGGTTTATAAGCCACACACAAGTCTTCCGTTGCTTCAATAATTGCTTTATTAAACGTAAATATAGGATCTTCTTCCCCCAAAAGATGTTCTGGAATTTTTGTTATATCTGTATCAAGACCTACACAAAGGAATGAACGTTTCTCCTTGATCTGCTCGATAAGTTCTTGTCTTGTCATAAAATTTTATTGATTTATTAGATTTTGAATAAAATCTTCAATTGATTTTGCACTGTAATCACGCATACCTTGCTCTCTTCCAGCTAATTCACCATTTTTATCTAAAATTATGGTTGTAGGAATAGCTCCCGAAAGCCACTCATTAGGTATACTACTATTTGGATAAACGATAGGTAGATTAAGATTCTGTTGCTGCAAAAATTTGTTTGCCCCTTCTATATCATTTTCAATTTCTACAAGCAAAAATTGAACCTTATCGTTTCCTTTGAATTTATTGTATAATGTTTCAATGGAAGGCATTTCAGCTTTACAAGGCGGACACCAAGTCGCCCAAAAATTGATAAATAATACTTTACCTTTTAGCTCATCAACATTATATAATTTACCTGATTCATCCTTAAATGATACCCTTCCTAATGATTCAGAAGTCGGTTGACTTGAATTCTGTTCTGAAGCAGGTTTATCCACATTTTCCAATTTAGGCTTAAAAAAACCTAATTTCATTAACTGTTGCTGAATAAAAATGCGACTACTTGGCAATAATATAAGACCAAATAAAATAGCCCATATCACATAATTCCAAATCCGTCTTTTACTACGTTTATTTTCCATAGTTTAAATCTAAAACTTAAGAATCAAATTTCTCCAATTGTTTAAGTAAAGTAGCAAAATCTTTTGGATACTCAGCTTCGAATGCATAGTGCTTGCCATCGATAGTAAAATCAACTTTTTTGGAATGTAAAGCAAAACGTTTCATAATTGGTAATTCTTCTTGTTCTTTTCCCATTGTGAAACCACGTTTTTTGATTTGAGAAAGATAAACTGGCTTGCCACGGTACATCGCATCCCCTACAATGGCAGCATGCTGCGTCGCTAAGTGAATACGTATCTGGTGCATACGTCCCGTGATTGGTCTACATTCCACTAAGGTAAAATGTTTAAAATAAGTCAAGCTATTAAAGATCGTCTCCGCTGGTTTACCATTTGCTCTATCTATAGAAACATTTTTATTTCCTTGATTCAAAATAGGTAAATCAACTTTTAAATCATTGAAGACATGCGTACCTTGGATAATAGCATGATATATTTTATTGACACGACGTTTTTCAAATTCAATAGAAACCAAACGGTAGGTTTCAGGATTTTTGGCAATCAATAACACGCCCGAAGTATCTTTATCTAGTCGGTGACAAACTTGTGCGTCTGCATGGTACTTTTTTGCTAAGCGCAAAATATTGATTTCACCACCCTCGCGTTGATCCAATGATGCAATAAATGGAGGTTTATTAATTACAATTAGATTGTCATCCTCGTGAATAATAAGTTCTGCGAACTTCGGAAATTTAAATAAACGGTTTTCGTTTTGCGTCATATTGCAAAAATAACAAAACAATACGAGTATTTTGGATATTTGAGGTTTTTACAATATTATGAAGGGATAGCTATTTTTATTTATAATTTTGCAACTAAACTAAGAGAGAACATGTCTGTACACAAACCCATAAAACGTATCACTACCTCTGCATTACGCGATATGAAATCCAGAGGCGAAAAAATCAGTATGCTTACAAGCTATGATTATTCTATGGCGCGAGCATTGGATGAAGCAGGAGTTGACGTTATTTTGGTAGGTGATTCGGCGGCGAATGTGTTTGCTGGCTATGAAACGACACTTCCCATCACATTAGACCACATGATCTATCATGCCGCTGCTGTAGCGCGTGGTGCAAAAAGAGCGATGGTACTGGCTGATTTACCTTTTGGAGAATACCAAGGATCTACCGAAAAAGCTTACGAAGCTGCTGTGCGAATGATGAAGGAATCAGGAGCGCATGCACTGAAATTGGAAGGTGGCGAAGAGATTATTGATAATATCAAAAAGATTGTGAATGCAGGCATTCCAGTATGTGGACATTTGGGTTTGACTCCTCAATCAATCTATAAGTTTGGAGATTTTGGTGTGCGCGCAAAAGAAGAAGCTGAAGCCGAACGTTTAAAAACCGATGCTCTAGCCTTGCAAGAAGCTGGATGTTTTGCTATTGTATTGGAAAAAATTCCAGCTAAATTAGCAGAAGAAGTTTCGAAGTCCTTGCAAATCCCAACAGTAGGAATCGGTGCAGGGAATGGTTGTGACGGGCAGGTATTAGTAGTCAATGATATGTTAGGTATGACAAAAGATTTTAAACCAAAATTTTTGCGTCAATACGCGAATCTATTTGACACTATAACCAATGCTACAGCGCAATACGTAGCGGATGTTAAATCAAAGGATTATCCAAACGAAAAAGAACAATATTAAAAACACTGGATGATAAAAATCATCATTATAGTTGCCCTTATTGCTATGCTCATCTTTTCAATTGTGCGTAAGCTAAATCTTTTTGGATCATGGAGTACGACTCAACGATTGTCCTCTCCTTCCGAAATTATTGAAATAAGTGCCCCTTTATCCATCTACAAATCTGCTGTAAAGAAAACACTTATTACAGTTGGCGTTGGTATTTTACTATTATTAATTACCATTATATTGGCTAGTAAATTCAAAATTGCCTTAATAATGCTCCCTGTAAGTCTTTATTTGATTGGTCAATTTTTCATTTTGAACAATCATCTGAAAGCAAGTAAAAATCAACGCATGATTTACAACAGCCTAACTCATGAAATTCAAGTTGAAGACAACAACAACAAAGTTCAGTCTTTCAATTTATTAAACGACGTAAAAAGAGTTTCGGAAGTAAAATCTGTGCAAAAGAACAATGGTGTATTATTTGGCTATTACATATTGCATACGCAAGCGGAAAACTACTTTATTCCTTATGTAATCGCACAAAATCCGCAAACAAAGCCTTTCTTCGACAAGTTGCAATTATTTGATCGAGAGATTGAAACAAAATTATTCCCAATAATTTAATTTTAATATATTTGATTTAATCACTTACATTAAAATCAATTATACGCTATATGCGCTACATACTACTATTTGCACTTATCACACAATTTATCATCTCTTGTAATTCTTCGAAAAAAGAGAAAACACCCGAAGAGATTGAAAAAGCTAAACAAGACAGTATTGAAAATGTACGCAAAGAGCAGGATGAAGCCGAAAAAAAACGTCCAAGAACTGCTGCGGATATAAAACTCAAAAAAGAGCTGAAATACGACAAATACACCCTTGAGGACCAATATGAATACAATGACACGTTCCGCGTTTTTCAATGGGAAAAGATCAAAGAAAAACTAGCTTATATCGAGAATTTTCAGCGTGAGCACAATCAATATGGATTGGTTTCAAATTATAAGAACAAACATGGAGAAGCACCAACAGTAGCGAATTTCAAACGAAATGCGTACAAAAGGGTGTCAGACACATTGGGCACAGAACGTTATCAGTCTGCTCCTTTATACCAAGTTGGCGAGACTAAACTTCCCTCCATATATGGTCGCGATGGCTCATTAGTTAAAATTTTATCTAGCGATACGCTCAAGATGGTTCGTGTCAAAGGTTTAAGTAATTTTGAAGGTGAATGGGATATTCCAAATCGATATGTAAAGGCTTTAGGAGACACATTATCATTCAAGCATATAGTGGTAGTTGATGTGACCAATCAAAATATCTGTGCGTTGGATCATATTGATGACACGTGGTACATCCGTAGCATGAATAAAGCAACCACAGGTAAACATAACCCTCCATATGCAATGGAAACTCCTGTAGGAATGTTTTTGGTACAAGAACAAAAAGCGAAGATGTTTTATTACAAGGATGGTACGACAAGTATTGAAGGATTTGCGCCTTGGGCATCACGTTTTACAAATGGAGCATATATACATGGTGTGCCTGTTAATAATCCCAAAGGACAGATAATTGAGACTAGTTGGAGTCTAGGTACAGTGCCGCGTTCACATATGTGTGTGCGCAATGCTTCCTCACATTCAAAGTTTATTTATGACTGGGTGAAACCTTTTTCTTCATTAGTAATTGTCATAGATTAACCATAAGTTAAGGATTTAACATTTCTTAACGTTTTTATAAATAATTGATAACGAACTTTGTACATCACGAAAGGATAAAGTGCGCTTATGAGAAAAACAAAAATTATTACTTTAGTAACAACCTGTATAGGACTTGTCACTATAATCAGTCAAACCGCAGCAACCTACCTTCAACCGCAAGAAACGGCGAATATTCCACATAATATTAAAAAAGATTCCGCTTATGTAGATACGAGATCTGCATCTGAGATCTTATATGAGGAAATTGGTTTAGATGGTAAATTAAAATTCGAAGCCTTCGATAAAGCGATGATAGGTTACGAAAATTTGGAATTTAAAAACAAGGATATTATCACGGTTATAGACTTTACACTACCATCTACAGAAAAACGCATGCATGTCATCGACATGAAAAATAAGAAAGTATTGTATAATACAATTGTATCTCACGGCCGAAATAGTGGCGAAAAATATGCTACTTCGTTTTCAAATAGACACGGTTCGTTTCAAAGTTCTTTAGGGTTCTATACGACAGAAAATACCTATATGGGTGGAAATGGTTATTCATTGGTGTTACACGGTTTGGAAAAAGGAATTAATGATCAAGCTAAACCAAGAGCAGTAGTCATACATGGTGCGGATTATTGCAGTCAATCTGTAATCAATGCCACAGGTAGATTAGGGAGAAGCTACGGTTGTCCTGCTCTGCCAAGAGAGCTGAATAAACCTATCATTAATACTATAAAGAACGGAACTATGGTGTTTATTTATGCTGAAGATCCATCATATTTAGCCAGCTCAAAAATATTAAAGAAATCAACGAATACGCTATTGGCTCAAAGAGATGTTGTCAATGACATTGATAGTGCTTATTCTACTTATTAAATATCCAATCTCATAAAATTTATAATTGTTTTAATAGCGCCAACATTTAGGTAAATGTTGGCGCTATTTTTTTTGTGCTACCATCTATTTTTATCAGTACAACGAGTTATAAAATAATTTTGCATAACATCGCTAAAATTAATTTTATGATAAAAAAGTGTTTATATTATATTGCAATTATAGTAACAATAGCATTACGCTTTTATTTATTTAATCTATAAGATAAAATTATTACTTTTTTTAGAGAGCCATTTTTATAATCAACATAACAACATTATGAGTAAACAAAAATCAACCAATCTGAATGCTTTTGTTTCAAAATTTGGATTTAGTCTTCTTCTGATTTTTACAATATCTTTCCATTCAAAAGGCCAAGATATTGTGATTGAAACGCAAAACTCTGCGCTAGTATTTCGTGTAAGTTCAGCCAAAACTTTACATCAAATATATTTGGGTGAAGCCTTATCTAATAAAGGAGATTATCAGCAATTGCTAAATGCGGAAATTGACACATGGATAACAGGAGGAATGTACATTGTTCGAGAGCCAGCTTTACAGATAAAACAAGCAGATGGTAATACTTCCTTAGATTTGGAGTATGTTTCACATCAAAAAGCAGCTGATGGGAATGTGACAACGACAACAATTGAATTGATAGATCCAAAATACTCTATCCAAGTAAAATTATTTTTCAAGGCATTCCAAAAAGAAAATGTGATAGAATCCTGGTCCACGTAACTTAATAAAGAAAAGAAACCTGTGGTATTGGAAAATTACGCTTCAGCCGCATTGCAATTGAATGTAGAAAAGTATTATTTGCAACACTTTTACGGCGATTGGATCAATGAAATGCGCAACGAAGAGGTTTTACTTCCGCAAGGAATTCACCGAATAGAATCAAAATTAGGGACAAGAGCTACAAACTTTGATTTACCATCATTCTTATTATCTGTTGACAAACCCGCAACAGAAGATGAAGGAACTGTGATTGCAGGTACTCTCGCTTGGTCAGGAAATTTCAAATTGACTTTCGAAAAGGTAAAATACAGTGAAGATTTAGTTATTTACTTCAAAGCCTTCCTGGTATCAACAACTATTCTTCTGCATATAATTTGGCTGCAGGCAAAGAATTTAAGACCCCATCATTCATCTATACCTTTACGACGAAAGGTAAAGGTCAAGCAAGTCGTAATTTACACAAATGGGCTTTGGACTACGGTATCTAGAAAAGGTCGTGAAAAGAGAACAACATTGTTAAATAACTGGGAAGCCACCTATTTTGACTTTGATGAGAAAAAACTAGATCATATGTTTGGCGATGCTAAAAACTTGGAATTGATTTATTCTTGCTAGACGATGGATGGTTTGGTAACAAATATCCTCGTAATAATGACCATACAAGTTTAGGTGACTGGGAACCAAACAAGGAAAAATTGACAATGGAATTGGGCATCTCGTAAAATTAGCGCATGATAAGTTGTGAAATTTGGTATCTGGGTAGAACCAGAAATGATTAGTGCAAAAAGTGAGTTGTACGAAAAGCACCCTGACTGGGTATGGAAACTTCCAAATCGTGATATCCATGAGCGTAGACAACAATTGGTATTGGATATGACCAATCCAAAAGTCCAGGATTACGTATATAATGTATTGGATAAAATCATGCAAGATGGCAAGGACATCGCGTACATCAAGTGGGATTGTAATCGCTACATGACTAACCAACACTCACCTTACCTGAAGGATAATCAGAATAATCTTGTTGTAGACTATGTGAATGGTTTATACAGTGTTCTTGAGCGCTTCAGAAGCAAATATCCAGAATTAGAAATGATGTGGTGTAGCGGTGGTGGCGGTAGAGCAGAATACGGTGGTTTGAAGTACTTTCAAGAATTTTGGCCAAGTGATAATACTGATGGATTGCAGCGTGTGTACTTGCAATATTCGTACTCGTACTTTTTCCCTTTCGCAGCACAGTGTGCACACGTAACATCTTGGGGTAAACAGCCCATCAAATTCCGTACAGACGTAGCAATGAGCGGGAAATTAGGTTTTGATATCGAATTAGAGAAATTTAGCGGAGACAAATTAACTTATTGCCAAGAAGCAGTAAAGAATTTCAATAGACTACAAAAAGTGATTGGTCAGGGTGAAATTTATCGTTTATTATCTCCTTACAACAACAATACTGCAGCATGGATGACTATTTCTGAGGATAAATCTAAAGCTGTATTGTTCAATTACAACCTGAATATACTTTCTGGTGATGTGTTTAGCAAACTAGTCTTGAAAGGTTTGGATCCGAATAAAAAACACACCATTAAAGAAATCAATTTGATGCCAAATCAAAAACCTCAATTCAATAGAAATGAACAGACTTTCTCTGGGGATTATCTTATGAAAGTCGGATTAGATTGGTACTTGAGAGGTAGTATAAAAAGTTCGATATTGGAAATTACGAGTATTTAAGAATACAAAAAAAACATTGTTGTCCGGTAAAACGGATATTTAATTTTATTTGTTAATTCTAATTCGTTTTATGGCTATTTTCTTACTTATT
>NZ_WUQY01000218.1 GCF_009829085.1 Sphingobacterium bovisgrunnientis | reverse complement strand
CTAAAAACGTATTTAGTTTGTCATTCTAAAATTTTAAAAAAAAAATGTTTGGTTTGAAATTTTGAAAAATTGTTTTCTGGCATTTTATTCAAATTAAATGTGATTATTCAATAAAAATAGAATAATTTTATATTAATATTATGTCGAGTAATATTTACATTTTAAAAGTTTACAATATTTTTATATGGGATTCGCAACAATTTTCAACTTTTCAATCACACATTCAATTATATTTTCTCAAAATCTGTAAAAATAAATAAATAAATCAAGTCATCAACGGAACCGGAAAGAGAGGGATTCGAACCCTCGGTACGAATAACTCGTACAACGGATTAGCAATC
>NZ_WUQY01000217.1 GCF_009829085.1 Sphingobacterium bovisgrunnientis | reverse complement strand
CTCAAAAAAAATTTGATCCCAAAATGAAGAATGTCTAGCTCCACCATGGATAGAATAACATTAAGAGTGTGTTTGGTGGAGATTTAAATTAGATTTTAATTGAAAAACTAGCCGTTAGTGGATCTCATGCGTGAGATGAAAGTCAAGCATAACGGCTATATTTTCAATTAAAATTGGATTTAAATCTCTACCAAACAAGTCCTTAAATAAAGAAATTAGAAAAAAAAAGGAAAATGAAATCCTCATCTTCCATGCAGACAGTAAATTCTACAATTGAGAAGGTTGGATCAATTGGGCCACCACTAATCCTGTGGAACTCAAGAAAAATAGAACGAAAGAGAAT
>NZ_WUQY01000216.1 GCF_009829085.1 Sphingobacterium bovisgrunnientis | reverse complement strand
ACGTGGCATATTGGGTGGGAACATAATACATGATGGTGTAGATGTGCGTGTGGGGTGAAGATAATCATGCAAAGTTCTGTAAGGTGCATCATGCTCACTATCAGACATTGTGTTACGTGATGTGGTGGTCGTGGCAATAAATGTAGTGTCAAAAATAGGGTTAGGAAGAGATTCAAACACTGGACGAAGTCTTTCGGTAGAGCTTCCTATATCGCCTCGATCCCTGCTCATAAACACAAGCAAAAGAAAGAAAAAAATGGAACTATGTGAAAAACAAGAGATAATAACGAGAGAAAATAAACTAACTAAAAAAAATTAAAATGAAAAAGGGAACGAAGTCACC
>NZ_WUQY01000215.1 GCF_009829085.1 Sphingobacterium bovisgrunnientis | reverse complement strand
TTCTCTATGTGGATTCCATTAGAGGCTAGACAATTGAACAGCTGTGGGAGGCAGATCAAGATTGCTGGAATTACATGAATAGCAAAGAAGTTTGCAGATTTGAACAAAAGGTATAGTTTCTATCACAGTTTCTATCTAAACACAAAGCAAATTCTCTGTGGAAATTGAAATTTATTTAATTTTCTGTTGTGCATGTTAAGTAAATTCCTAGCAGTGGTATCAGAGCCTACTTTGTGCTTGTTAGAAACTGTTTTGCTTGATTGAACAATCAAAAGTTGATTGTGATTATTATTCTTGAATCTAACAATTAGAGAATTAAATCTGATTTACAAAAATCTGTTTG
>NZ_WUQY01000214.1 GCF_009829085.1 Sphingobacterium bovisgrunnientis | reverse complement strand
CTATAGCCATGGTAAGGGCCATTTGAATTTTGCTTGCTATAACTACATACCATGACTATGAGTTGTGGCAAAACGATGTCAAAACTATATTCCTTAACAGGAACCTGCAAGAGAAAGTGTGCATGACACGACTCGAAAGTTTTGAATCCAAATATGCTTACAAAGTATGTTAGCTTAATCAATTCTTGTATAGATTGAAGCAGGCCTCTTGGAGCTGAAATCTTCGATTTGATAGAAAAATCAAAAGGTTTGATTTTATCAAAAGTGAAGAGTTGTGTGTTTACAAGAAAATAGTGGGAGCGTTGTCGCATTCCTAATATTATTAATAGGAACGACATTCCTACG
>NZ_WUQY01000213.1 GCF_009829085.1 Sphingobacterium bovisgrunnientis | reverse complement strand
TAGAATATTTAGAAGAGAAAGAATATCAATAAGTTAATATCATAATATAGAAAAATCTATAGACATAAAAAGGGTTTCGAGAAGTCATAAATTAACATTATTAACAAAATCAACAGTTGGTCAATTAATGGCAAAAGTAAAACGAAAACAAAAAAAGAAGATACAATATGTTTATCTAGCAGGAATACAATTAATGTTTAAATCTCTATTTAGAGAATGAATAGATTCACCTTTAACTGTAAGTGTACATGATGGAAGAATAATAAATTTAGGAGATAGTCATTTAGAAACCATAGAAGGAAACTTAGCATATCAGAAATTAATATTTACTTGTCATCCAAAATAT
>NZ_WUQY01000212.1 GCF_009829085.1 Sphingobacterium bovisgrunnientis | reverse complement strand
GATGAAGAAATGGCAATTTATTATTTGAGTAGATAGTTGACAAAATGTGAATGCAATTACTCTGCTATTGAAAAGTTGTGTCTTACTTTATGTTTCACATGTACAAAACTAAGGATTTATTTGTGGTCTGCAACTGTCTATTTAATTTCTAAAGTAAATTTAGTTAAATATATGTTTTCTTACCCTATTTTGCACCAAAGAATAGGCCTCTGGACTTTGGCATTAATAGAGTTTGAAATACTATATATACCCCAAAAGGCAGTTAAAAATCAAGCGTTGGCTAACTTTTTGGCCGATCATTCATGCATTGACATGCCTAAAGAAATTGAATTGGAAATTGATTCATT
>NZ_WUQY01000024.1 GCF_009829085.1 Sphingobacterium bovisgrunnientis | reverse complement strand
CATAATAGTATATTTAATTCAATTATAAAGCTATGATTTATAGACGATAGAAAGGCTACCGGAGGTTTAGTTCAACACGGGTTTGGCGTCATGCAGGGTGACGTACTTAAAATCAAGTGTTGTTTTTCAAATCAACTTTAGTGCTGGGTTGACAGTTTTGTCCTTCGATTTCCCACCTTCGGCAATACATAAAACGTTAGCGGCTATTTTGCAGACGACTACCGCGACAATATTGTATGAAGAAAAAATACCTTTGGTTAATTGCACTTTTAAAAGCATTAATATCTATCTGTTCCGACATTTCACATTCTCAAAACAAAGTATCGAAATTCTTTATCCCCAAAGCACAGCAATCTCTGAAAAGCTGTGTTTCGTATCTCCTATTTCGCTTTGTTACAACGCTTCATGTTGATAAATCAAATTAATATCTAGCCTTGTATAATTAGTCAAAAGTTTTATCCTACTCAAATTGGGCTTTCTAGCCCATTGTAGAAATAAATTATGCTTCCGACCTTAGTTAAATAATATAATAGAATGAAAATTTAAAACAGCTTTAAATAGTAAACCTAGTAATAGAACTATGTTATATGAGTCTTTAGCAACTTTAATATTTTATTCTTAAAAACATCATTTAGTTCCTAAAATAAGTTATATAAAGAAGTAAATTATTAGGTAAAAAAAGGAAAGAATTTTTGCAAATAGATATTTTAAAATTATAACAAGGGTCAATAAAATATATTGAAGAATATTCTATTTGTTATTAAAAGCAATAGTACACTAATTATCAATTATTACAAATTAAAAAAATGAAACAAAATCAACTGTCAAAACTTATTATTTATTTTTCTATTTTACTTTTTTCTCTTGTGAAAAAGAACAAACAACAGAACCCCCTGCCAACGGTAATGATGCTTACAAACCTGTAAATGTATTGAACGAGAAAGCAGGTTTTGAACATGTTTGGGATACTACGCGATTAATGCAATTTTTAGGAAGGTATGGGATAAGTGATATGACGATAGAAGACAATCACTTGTTGCATTTTGTTTTTACTGAAAGACATACAGGGACGGGCGTACGTAGTTATCATCGAAATACGATAGACCTTAATACCAAAAAAACAGTTCCCTTGCCTAAAGACGCTGCTCAATACCCAGATTTTGTGAATTTTTTAAATGCAGGTGAAACAAAATTAGTGGTAGATAACTTTAGGCCGTATACCAATCAATATATTATGGTTTTAGCTCAATATATATCTGGGTTTGGGACTCGAGGTATTCGATTACTAGTATCGGGAGATGCTCAATATATATCAGAGGTCGGAGCATATCCTAGTGATCCACCTTTAAACCATACGGATGATGCTGCTTTGGGTTATCGAGATTTAAGCATGGGCGCGTTTCCAAGCACAATATACTCATTTTACGGAGCTGTAAATAATCCACAACCCTATCTAATTACAGGATTAAGATTAGCTTATGGCCTCTACATAGCATAGGAACTTATAAATCCGACAATTTAGGTACCCTTAAAACGCTATTTACCGAAGTTAGATTAACCGGTAAAAATACAGTGTTTGTAGCAACTAAGGATAATCAATTACTTGTTGGCGAATATATGCAAATAGGTATACCAGTATACCAAACAGAAACACCTACTACGTTGGTAGCCTCTATACCTTACACCAGATATGAAGAAGTAATTAATAGATACGAAGGGGAATATAAAATTGAACGTCATTATAGTAAAGATGGTAAACAGATGGGGCTCTTTTTTCAACATCCAGACACAAAAAAATATTACTCTTTTACCTATAATTTTGTTAGCAAAGTCATTAAAAAAGTATTGGATGGGGTAATCTTGGAATATGGAGATGATGAGAAAAGCGATGTGGCTTATGATGAACAAGGTAATTTATATTACACAGGCTTTGAGGGCAATGGCAGTAATAAAGTAGGTATATCTATCTAAAAAGTTTCTACAGCTGGTCATTCGCTAGTGGGTACAGACAACTTTCTGAAGGTTGGAGAGGTAGTACATTTAAAATACCTACTTGGTAAAGTTTATATTACTGTACAGGGTACGAAAACAGGTACATCTGTACAACAACTTACCATATTAAGACAAAAATAAAAAGTTTGGATTGGTGACAGCTATATAAAATATATGGGAGAATATATATCAAATTATAAATTTAAATAGATTATTTAGAAGGATTAGTGTTGATAGAGAGTTAGCTTGGAAATTCAAAACTTAGAAGCTAAACTAAAAAAAATGATAGTCTAACAACAACCCAAATTGTCATTGTAACACTAAATAATGCAAAATTAACAGAAGAAAATTTTGACAAATATGCAATAGACCTTTCAAATTTTTGGGGAGTTGGAACAAAAGAAAAAAACGACGGACTACCTATTGTCCTAAGTCCTCAACTAAGAAAAATAAGATTAGCTACAGGATTATGAACTGGAAAAAATATTGACGGACAAAATTTGTGACGATATAATTTAAAACATTATTATACCTGAATTTAGAAATGACGAATATTTTGAAGGAATCGACAAAGCTATTGACGAATTTATAATCAATGGAAATAACTCATACTACCGCTAATATGGGTAACTGTTGCACAACTACTTCTAAAAGTTAAAGATTAAAAACATTCGACCTCGTTTAATACTTTCTAAGCGAGGTTTCCTTTTCTACAAACCAAAGACATACTTTTAAATATAGTCCCGCTTAATCAGCTATTTTAAACCTACAATTTAAGTAATGGACTTCACTGTACTCCGAAATATACCCTAGCCCAAAAGGTAGAATACACAACCTCAATGCTAAGTAAAGTCTATATTTGAAAGGTTCGGAATTCTATATTGCAAAATTTAAAGACTCATACCCTGTTTATTTTCCAGGTAATTCGTGAGTACTTCGTAGTTACCATGTTTTTTTATTTAACTTTACAAATAACCATCAAATGAAAAATAATTAAACGTGGATTTTAAAGAGTTTAATTTCAACCCCGAACTTTTGGAGGGCTTACTAGCGATGGGTTTCAAAAACGCTACGCCTATACAAATACAAGCCATTCCTATCATTACAGCGAATAAAGATTTAATTGCTTGTGCGCAAACAGGTACAGGAAAAACGGGTGCTTTTTTGTTGCCAATAATGAATTTGTTGACACAAAAAAGTGATCGACATAATTCGGTTTTGATTTTAACCCCTACCAGAGAACTAGCGCAGCAAATCGATTTACAAGTGGAAGCGCTTTCGTATTTCACCAATATCAGCTCCCTAACGGTCTATGGCGGCGGTGATGGAGCAACATACCTTAATCAAAAACAGTCGATGAAAGATGGTGTAGATATTATTATAGCAACACCAGGGCGTTTAATTTCACATCTTGCATCTGGTGCGTTAAAACTAGATAAGTTAGAACATTTGGTTTTAGATGAAGCTGATAGGATGTTGGATATGGGCTTTTATGATGATATCATGAAAATAGTGAATTATCTACCCCAGAAACCTCAAACGGTAATGTTCTCGGCTACTATGCCGCCAAAAATCAGAAAGCTTGCAGGTACTTTACTACATGAGCCTGAGCAAATTAGTCTGGCTATTTCGAAACCAGCAGAAGGTATTAACCAGCAGGTTTACCTTATACATGACAGTCAGAAAGTTCCATTGCTTACCGAATTATTAAAGTCTGCGGAATACAACAGAATAATTGTTTTTGCGGGTAGAAAAGAGCAAGTAAAAGAGTTAGGTAAGGTTTTCCGTAAACTAGGTCTTGAAGCCGAGGCTTTTCATAGCGATTTGGAACAGCAGCAACGTGAGGCAATTATGCTCGACTTTAAAAATGGAAAATGCGATGTGCTAATTGGTACCGATGTGTTGAGCAGGGGTATCGATGTAACGGGGATCGATTTGGTGATCAACTATGACGCACCGCAAGATCCTGAAGATTATATTCACAGAATTGGACGTACCGCCAGAGCTGCAACTACTGGAACTGCTATAACTTTCGTAAACGGGAAAGATAAAAGAAGGCTAGCAAATATCGAAAAACTAATTGAACGTTCTATCGATCGTATTCCTCTACCAGAGCATTTAGGTGAGGCACCGATAGAAGAACCTGTCAGCGAAAGAAAGCCATATTATAAGAAGAAGAAAAAACCTTTTTATAAAAAGAAGCCGAAATCAGTTTAGCAAAAATACACACTGATTAAATAACTTTTATTCTAGCTATTTACAATGTTTCAATGACTGTAGTTAACCCTAAAAATCACAGAACATGTTAGGACTAAAAACAACAATATACAAAGTCGAGAATCTTAATGAAGCAACTGCATGGTACAACAAAGCATTTGCAACTGAGCCTTACTTTAACTAATCCTTCTATGTTGGATTTAATATTGCAGGCTATGAACTCGGTTTTCAACCTATTGAAAAAATGGAAAATAACAGAGCTGATCATGTTATTTCCTATTGGGGTGTCGAAAATATAATTGAAGAATATGACAGAATCTTTAACTATTAGGCACCTGACAATAAAACCAAAAAGGTGGAAAATATTTTGAATGAAAATGCTTTATAACATCGGTAACCGTTGCGCAACTACTTCTAAAAGCTAAAAATTCAAAATATTCGACCTCGTTTAAGACATTCTTAGCGAGGTTTGTTGTTTTATTAAGATTGGCTAAATGATAATTTGACTGGTTTATATTCGCTAATTTCAAGGCTGATAATTGCATTTTTGATAAACAAAAGCAGACGTTATACTACAACCATAATTTTAGGTCTATATGATTCAAGATTTTGACAGAATTTTTGCTTCCTTGTATACTCTAAGTTAATAAAATTTCACTAAATTACAGTTGTGCAAAACGTTCGTGGCAGTATAATGAGAACCAACAATGATAGAGAATATTTATAATATATTTCTTGACGATAAATTGCTAGGGACATCGAAATTAGAATTTGGCGATCCACCTATGGGTATTGTGTTTGGACAAATAAATTTTGTTGAAGCAAGTGTTGGTTATAACTTTATAAAACAATATTGTATTGACAATTTAATAGAAATTCGAACAGACTATCCAAATGAAAAAATAATTGCAACAGGAAAGATTGAAAATCTTAAAGTTTGTAATTCTGCGAATTGTGAAATTGTTGGAATAGGAAATAGTATTGAAGGTATGGACACTGACATTTACACAATAACTATTCTTGGGTTAGATGAGGAAATTT
Source organism: Sphingobacterium bovisgrunnientis (assembly GCF_009829085.1). GTDB lineage: Bacteria > Bacteroidota > Bacteroidia > Sphingobacteriales > Sphingobacteriaceae > Sphingobacterium > Sphingobacterium bovisgrunnientis. Next base: position 61,940 of record NZ_WUQY01000024.1, on the reverse strand, counting down.
ATAGAAAGGAATTTCCGATAAACATTGCTGAATATGAACACAAATTCAATAGTTAGAAATGGAAAGAAATAATCAGAATGACCCCGTGAATTTACATGTAGATACCAAAGCGACACCTTTTGCGCAGACTTATTTTCACGGTACAAAGGCAATTTTAAAGATAGGTGATTTAATACAACCTGGATTCAATTCAAACTTTGGACAAAGAAAAAGAGCAAAATATATTTTTCTATCTGCGACATTGGATGCTGCTATTTGGGGTGCGGAACTTGCTCAAGGCGAAGGTAAAGAAAGAATATATTTGGTAGAGCCAACAGGAGTGATAGAAGATGATCCTGACTTGACGGATAAAAAATTTCCAGGAAATCCAACACAATCTTATCGTTCAACACATCCGTTTAGAGTTGTCGGAGAAGTAACAAATTGGCAAGGCCACACATCAGAACATGTTAAAGTAATGAAAGATGCTTTAGAAAAATTAAAAGAAAAGGGAATTGACTCATTAAATGATGAGTAGCATATATTGCAATACAGCGAAGCATTTGCACTATAATAACCAAGAGGAAGGTTTAAATACTCGAAGAGAATTTGCTCATGATATTACTTGTTCGAAGATTTACGCATGTTATGAAGTAAAATTGCGTTTCTAATTTTATGTGTATTCTAGTTAAGTGATTTGCTTTAATTGTGTTATTTATATTTATAGGAAATAATATAAATTGCAGCGTTACAAACCTAAATCTCGTTTTTCTTACATTCTTAAAATCTAAATTTCATAATATGAAAGCAGTCATTTGTACCAAATATGGTCCACCTGAGGTTTTGCAAATTCAGGATGTGCCCAAACCAACTCCCAAAAACAATGAAATTCTTGTCCGAATAATTGCATCTGCCGTCAATTCAGGGGATGTCAGGGTAAGAGGGTTGGCTGTACAAGGTTTTTTGAAAGTGATTATGCGGTTGGTTTTGGGTTTTACAAAACCAAGAAAACCCATTTTAGGTGTGGTGTTTTCAGGTGTTGTTGAGAGTGTTGGCGATAAGACTTCCAAATTTAAAGTTGGCGATAAGGTTTTTGGAATGACAGGCTTCAAATTCGGAACCCATGCAGAATACATTGCTATCAATCAGTATAGTAATGTACTAGTAATGCCTGATAATTCCACATATGAAGAGTCAGCTGCAATTATTTTTGGGGGGCATACAGCTATCCATTTTCTCCATGAAATGAAAGTCGCGGACAACCCAACCCAACTATTTTAATTATTGGTGCGACTGGTTCCGTTGGAACTTCTGCTATACAGATTGCGAAATATTTTGGTGCGAATATTACGGCAGTGTGTAGTTCAGAGGTTGGGAAATCGTGGAATCCTTAGGCGTTGAGGATATTATTATGTGCGATCGAGAAGATTTTCTAAAACAACCCAATCAATTTGACTTTATTTTTGATGCGGTTGGCAAAACTACGAAGAAGCAATGTAGAAAGCTGTTGAGGGATGGTGGAGTATATAAAACGGTTGGCGGTCTGGAAACTGCTTCGGAATCTAAAGAGCAGTTGGAGTTATTGAAATTACTTTTTGAAAAAGGACTTCTCAAAGCTGTTATCGACAAAACATATACTCTAGAAGAAATAGTTGAAGCTCATCGTTATGTTGATTCTGGAAGAAAAAAGGGTAATGTAGTGCTGAAAATTACTGATTAAATTAAGATATATAATTTCTATACAACTCAAAATATAAGATGATTTAAGGAGTTATTAAAATGTTCTTTTCAAATCCCATAGATAACTAAATATTAACTTCTATATTTAGATGATTTTACCCTACCATTAAAAGCTAAATTACGAAAAAAGAAATGCATGTTCAATCGCATAGCATCTACCGTTTGATTGCAATCATAAGTCTCGTATGTCTTGTGGTAGTACAATTTCAATTGATCTATAACACATTTGAACTCACAAATAATCAATATTATATCAAGGAAAAAGATGTAATTCATCAGAATTACAGTGCCCTAATCCGTAATGATAAACTTTATCCTGGTGCGCAAAAAATAATAGATAAACATATCATTCCACAAATGCCGCTTTTTGAACGATTGTATGAAAACGATCGACGAGCTTATAATAAAAAGATAGCGGAAGTCTGGAATGAGGTGATTTCAGAGTTGCGGTTACGACAAAATATGGATACTATTTTTCCAAACATTGTCGAGCAGTTCAACCTGAATGATAAACTAAAATATGGACTTTATGTGGAACATATGAGTCTATCTTTTGATGGAGTGAACTATGTTCCTGTCTTTATGCCTAGTGTTGATGGAGTAAGTTCTTCCCACCCGAATGGAGATAGAATCGCCGGGACGCTTGATCGTATTGATAAACAAAATCAAGTATCAGGCTATACTGTAAGCGCGCATACGAAAAACTCTTATCAGATTACATTTGCATTGTATGTAGATCAAGATAATAGAGTACTGCAGATTTTTAAGGCTATGCTGCCTACTTTTTTATTGTCAATATTTTCGATTCTATTAGTTGTTGGAATTTACTTCATTACCTATCAAAATTGGATGAGACAAAAGAAGTTGACAGCGATTACTTCCGATTTTATAAATAGTATTACACATGAATTTAACACACCAATAGCTACTATTTTAGTTGCCAATCAATCACTTGAAAATTCCGTGTTAATGAATGATAAAGTGAAATCAAGAGATTTGATAGCAGTGATCAAACGTCAATCTATTCGCTTAAAAAATTTAATTAATCAATCACTTACCATCTCACAACTCTCGAGTATTAATTTGGATAAGGCTCGTTATTATCTGCCTTCTGTTTTGTTGGAATTATTGGAAGATTATAGTTTAAAATTAGAAGACAATGTGTCGATAATACCCGATATCCAACATGATGTAAGTGAGTTAGACTTGAATAAATTCCTTTTCACCACGATGATATATAATTTGCTGGACAATGGCATAAAGTACAATGAGTCTTCGGAAAAAATAATTCAGGTGAAAGTATATCAGCAGGATAAAGATGTTTTTATACATATCGAAGATAATGGCGTTGGTGTTAATTTGGAGAGTTTGAAACATATTTTCAAAAAGTTTTTTAGAGGAAAGCAGCGTGTAGAAGAAGGTGGTTTAGGATTGGGGTTATTCTATGTGCAGCAAGTTGTCAATTTACACGATTGGGATCTTTCGGTAGAAAGTGAAATAGGCAAAGGGACAAAATTTATAATTAAGATTAATACGAGGAGATAGATGTTAGCTAAAATATTATTTGTAGAAGATGAAGTGGATTTAGGTAATGTGGTGAAGCAATATTTAGAATTACGCGGATTCGAGGTTACATGGGTTCAAAGCGGTAAAGATGCATTGGACTGTATTTTGGCTGGGGAGAGTTATAATCTTATTATTTTGGATATTCAGTTGCCAGACATAAATGGATTTGAAGTTGCTGAAAAAATAAAGAAACAGAATAATGATATATTCTTTCTATTCCTGACCTCAAGAAATGAAAAGAAAGATAAAATATACGGATTGGATATCGGAGCCGAAGATTATATTACTAAGCCATTCGATATCGATGAATTGATACTACGCATTAAAGTGATATTGAGAAGATCTGGATTTTTTCAAGATCAAGAAGTCCATCCAACGTCTGATCAGTACATATACCAAACGAGTGATGTTACATTTGATAGTAGTCTCATGCAGTTGATTGTTGCCGATACTAAACCAATTGTATTAACTCAACGGGAAGTAGATCTACTGGTGTACTTTTTCCAACATAAAAATAAAGTTCTCAAACGAGATGAAATACTCACTGCTGTTTGGGGGGATAATGACTATTTTTTGGGGCGGAGTTTGGATGTTTTCATTTCCAGATTGCGAAAAATTTTAAGTCATTCAACAACCATACGTATAGAAAATATTTATGCGGTAGGATTTATCTTCAAACTTGAAGAAGAACATTCGTAATTAGTCAAAAACACACATATTTTTCTTATTAACAATTTGTTAACAATCCGTTAGGAATGGATTAACAACTTGTTGTCTTTACTAATGCTAATTTTATATATCGGCTCTAAACCGTGTATACTTAAATTATATTTTACCAATCGCATTATGAAAATAAACAGACAAATATCGCTCATTAGTATTAAAAAACTAAATGGTTTTAGCTATCAGTTCTCTGTCTTTCATTTAGGTTGGTCTTTTAAAAACCTGACAAATACTACTACCTATTAAAAATAATATTCACCGAAAACAAACTAATCAATTATGTATGAAATGAGAACTATACACATTCTAAAATTTACAATGCGAGGTGTTCAAATCCTATTGACACTTTGTGTTTTGAGTTCTATGGTATTTGCGCAGAGCAACTCTAGTATAGAAATTCAAGGTGTTGTAAAAAATGAATTGAACGAAAATCTGAGTGCAGTGAGTGTTATTAATTTGAAAACCAATCTTGCTGTGACCACCGAACAGTCTGGTAATTTCAAAATAATGGCTGAACGGGGGGATTCCTTGCGTTTTTCCTATGTTGGATTTGAGGATCAATTTGTAATAATAAACAATAGTATAACATTAACGATAACCATGAAGGCGTTGAATAATAGCCTGAATGAAGTTGTCGTAGTGGGCTATGGTCAACAGCGTAAGATAAACATGGTGGGCGCGCAATCTACAGTAAAAGTGGAGGATCTAAAGCAGCCTGTTGCGAACTTGAGTGCTACTTTAGCGGGGCGAATTGCTGGGCTCGTGGGGGTACAGCGTACTGGTCTCCCTGGGAGTAATTCAGCCGACGTATGGATACGGGGTATTTCTACATTTAATTCCCAAAATAGCGCATCGCCACTTATTGTGGTGGATGGGGTTCAGGGTAGGGATCTGAATGCTTTTGATCCTGAGGATATTGCGTCATTGACAATTCTGAAGGATGCGTCTACGACTGCTGTTTATGGTGCTCAAGGAGCGAACGGTGTAATCTTGATTACCACTAAAAAAGGTCGTGTTGGAAAGCCTACTTTGATGTTTAATTACAATCAGGGTATGGTAGATTTTACCAAAAGACCGGATTTGACAAATGCAGAGCAATATATGCGCTTGCGTAATGAAGCAATGGTGGCATCAGGTTTAGCTCCCGAATATAGCGATGAGTATATTCAAAATACTTTAAATGGAACTGATCCAAACTTGTATCCAAATGTAAATTGGTTGGATGCTCTCTTTAAAAATGCTTCATACAATAGAAGAGCTAACTTTAGCGCACGAGGAGGAACAGAGAATACCCAATACTATACAGCTATATCGTATTATGATGAATCCAGCTTGTTGAAGACTGATAATTTACAAAGTTATAAGGCAGATACCCGATTCAGAAGATATAATTTCACTTCAAATGTGGATATGAATTGGACCAAAACGACGAAATTTTCTTTTGGAATATTAGGCTATGTAATCAATAATAATTATCCAGGTGTCAATCCTCAAGAGGCTTTCGGTCGCGTGATGCAGACTAATCCTGTATTGTATCCATTGATGTATCCAGGCAACTATATTCCAGCAGTTAATCAGTCTTCTGATGCACAGCCCAATCCTTATGCCTTAATAACGCAGACCGGATATCAAAATAACTTTTCTAGTCAATTGAATTCTAGCGCAAGAATTACACAAGATTTGAGTAGTTGGACTAATGGATTGTCAGCATATGGAATGTTTTCATTTGACACGAATAATTCGCATAATATCGCTCGTACACGCAATAGAACGACTTATTCTATAGATCGTGCTAATCCGTACAATGAAGACGGCTCGTTGAATCTCGTGATTATGTCCAATGGTTCAGAAGATTTAGGATACGGCAGAAGCAATAGTGGAGATCGACAATTCTATTTTGAAAGTGGATTTAATTACAGTCGCCAATTTGATAAGCATAATGTAAATGCCCTGTTGTTGTATACACAAACTGATGAAGTATCTGCTTTTGCAGGTGACCTAACCTCCTCATTGCCATATCGTACACAACGTGTAGTAGGTAGAGCTAACTATTTGTACGATGATCGTTATGCTGCAGAATTCAACTTTGCTTACGATGGTTCAGAAAACTTTGTGCCGAGTAGAAGATTTGGGTTATTCCCATCATTTGGTGTGGGGTGGATATTATCAAATGAGAAATTCTTTGAATCTGCTAAAGAAACATTTCAAATGGTCAAGCTTCGTTACTCAAATGGTATCACGGGTTCTGGAGGTGGAGGTCGAAGATTTGGTTTCTTAACGATTGTAAGTACAGGTGCAAGTGGATATTCATTCTGGAATGGAACGAGTAATGTAGGTTATGGTGGAGTAGCAATCTCTGATTATGGTTATGATGTGACTTGGGCTGAATCACATAAGCACAATGTCGGTATGGAGTTTACGACATTAAAAGGCAAGTTGAATGTGACAGTGGATTGGTTCAAAGAAAATCGCTCTGGAGTATTTTTACAAAGAGGAAGTTTGCCAAATTATCTAGGACTTCAAAATCAGCCTTTTGGTAATTTGGGAATTATCAAAAACCAAGGCTTTGACGGTACTGTAGCATTAGAAAATCTAGAATTAGGAAAAACCGTCTGGTCATTTAATGGTACGTTCTCGTACAACAAAGACCAAGTTATAGAAAATGACAATCCACGTCAATTATTTCCATACTTGGAGCGCAGAGGAAGGAATTTCTTAGCCGGTTATGGATACGTGGCTGATGGACTATTCCAAAGTCAAGGAGAAATTGATATTCATGCAGATCAATCGGCGTTGGGTGCGCAGCGTGTAGGGGATATTCGTTACAAAGATTTAAATGGTGATGGAGTAATTAATACCTACGATCAAACGAAAATTAGTAATGGAGATGTTCCAAACCTTGTATTTGGTGCGGGATTCAATGTCAGTTACAAGAAAGTTTATTTTGGCGCCTTCTTCCAGGGCATACAAGGTGCGGAAAGAAGAATATCAGGTGACGGTATTATTCCATTCAATAATAGTACAGGCGCCGAACGGAGTAACTTATTTACTATTGCGGAATCGCGTTGGACAGAGGCAAATCCTTCTTCAGACGTTTTCTATCCACGTCTAGGCTACGGTAATTCTGTAAATACCAACAATGCGGTGGCGTCTTCATGGTGGGTGAAAGATATTGACTTTTTAAGACTAAAGACCGTGGATTTCGGTTATTATTTGCCAACAGAAAGATTGAAAACTTGGGGATTAAAAAATGCAAGAGTATACTTACAAGGCGTGAATCTGTATTACTGGAGTAAATTCAAGTTATGGGATCCAGAATTAAATACGAGTAACGGATCATCTTATCCGAATACGCGTACCATTTCTTTGGGACTTCAAGCTAATTTTTAATGATAATAAATTTCGCTATGAAGATTAATCAAACCCAAATCAGTAGGATCATCAACATTAACGTTAACAACATGAAAACTAAAATATTATCAATATTAATGGCAGGCGGGGTTTTTCTTACCTCATGCTCAGGATTCTTGGATCAAATTCCAGATGATGTTTTGACCGTAGAAGATATATTTCAATCAAGGAACTATGTAGATAATTACTTAACACAAATTTACGCAAATCTCCCTAATGAGATGTCACAAAGGTTTGTTGGTAATCAATATGCAGGTCCTTGGACGGCCGCATCGGACGAAGCGAAATATACATGGGATTTCAATTATGCCAATAATATGAATAAAAGTACCTGGGCGACTACAGATGGTTCAGTTTCTACCTTTTATGATAATTATTATAAGTCCATACGAAATGCTACAGATTTCATCGATAAAATAGATTCTGCAAATCCCGCAGAGGTTAATGATGCGATGAAATCAAGATACAAGGCAGAAGCAAGAGCACTTCGAGCGATGTACTATTTCTTTTTGATTCGTATATATGGCCCAGTTCCATTAGTAACAAATGTTATTCCAGTAGACGCTCCGTTGTCGGAAGTGTTGTTGCCTCGTAATAGTTTTGACGAGTGCGTTGATTTTATCGTGTCTGAGCTTGACTTAGCCTATGTTGATTTGCCTACCACACCTGTGAATAGCGAATTCGGCAGAATCACAAAGGGAATGGCTAAAGCTTTCAAACAACAAACGTTGCACTGGGCAGCTAGTCCTTTGTTTAATGGAAACACGGATTACGCAAATCTTAAAAATACAGATGGTAAACAGCTTGTATCTCAAACTTACGATGCGAACAAATGGAAATTAGCAGCAGATGCGGCTAAAGAGTTTTTAAATGAATTCGTTCCGAATACGTACAAATTATATGAAGAAAATAATGCTGACCCATTTGTGAAAGCCTATTTGTCTACGCGCAATGTCATGTTGAGAGAGTGGAATGAAGAATGGATTTTTGCACGTACTGATGCCCAAAATTATTCGCAATATGACAAAACTCCAAAACATGTTGGCTATACAACTGATGTACAAGGTGGAGGAGCATTAGGTGCAACACAGAAAATAGTAGATGCTTATCACATGGCTAATGGATTACCTATAACAGATGGTGCATCAGGCTACGAATTAAATGGTTTTACGGATTACAGAGCGCCATTTGATGCAAGAGCGCGAAGTACATTTAAGCCATGGGCAAATCGGGAACCACGTTTTTATGTCGGAATCACTTATAATAGAAGCTATTGGTTGAATCAAGGTTCGAATTCTAGTGAAGTCATTACTGTAATGGAGCTTTCTGGTAATTCTGGACGTAGGCAAAGTACATCAGACGTTTCTCCAACGGGGTATATTATCCGCAAGAATGTTTCTACCAATGGTAACAACCGAGGGTCGGTACAATTAAGATTAGCACAAATCTACTTGGATTATGCGGAAGCATTAAACGAATATGAGCCAACGAACAATGATATCGTCACCTATCTAAATTTAGTACGCCAACGTGCAGGAATTCCGACCTATGGTACTGGTGTTGGTCAGATAGCAAGACCAGCGAATCAAACTGCTATGCGTACGGCTATTCGTAGAGAGCGACAAGTTGAATTAGCATTTGAGAATGTACGTTATTTTGATTGTAGACGTTGGAAAACTGCAGTAGCAGAGTTTGGTGGGGACGTTTTCGGTATGAATATGTTTGCTGATGGAAATGCATTCTATGACAAAACGTTAATTGAAACACGTGTATTTAGACAGCGAGATTATTTATTCCCTATTCCGAATAATGAAATTTTAAAAAATGAGTTGATGGTTCAAAATCCTGGATGGTAATATTTAATAAATGTATAGAAATGAGTGTTATAATGAACATAAAAAATAACTTCTTGCGAGTAGTTGGAGTTATGACTATCGCAGGCTTTATCTTAAGCTCTTTTGTGTCATGTGTGAAAGATGTGGATTATGCGGTGGATAGTGAAGGCGTGATTTACATGGCTCAAGCTTCAGAAAGCAAATCGTATCTTCAGCTTTTTGATATTGATACGATTCAAGATATTTTCATCGGGGCTTCATATGGAGGTTTAAAATATCCCGATAGTGATTTGAGTGTGAAGTTCGCAGTCGATGAAAGTTTGATCAATGCGTACAATCTTGAAAATGGTACAAACTATATTGCTTTTCCACAATCATCGTATTCCATTTCAAGTTTAGAATCTTTAATAAAAGCAGGAGCTTCTAATAGTGATCCACTCAAAATAATGATCACCGCAAAGGCATTACAAATAGGTAAATCATATATGTTGCCAGTGAAACTAATTTCGGCAGGCTCTTCAGCTGTTCATCAGGATCGAAATACAGCCTATTTTCGAATTGATTCACTTATAAGAAGAGAAAGAGATGTTACCAATTTGGGTGCACTGTCCGTAAGTCATGAGAATAATGGTGGGGCTGGACATGGTGAAGGTTCTCCAAAACTCGTCGATAATAACCTAGGAACAAAATATCTAACACAAGGATATACTTCAGGAATGTGGTTTCAGATAAAATACAATACACCTCAAGTTATAGGAGCCTATACGTTTACATCAGGTAATGATGCGAGTGATCGAGATCCAAAAACTTGGCGATTCGAAGCATCAAATGATGGTAATACTTGGACCGTATTGGATAATAAAGTGGAATATTTCTTTAGTGATCGCAATCAAACAAGAAGGTTTGAGACAACAAATACAACGCCATATACGTATTACCGAGTTACTTTAGTATCAAATAATGGGACTAGTTTATTTCAAATGTCTGAATGGAGACTGATTCAATATTATTAAAATCAAAGCTCATCATATAAAATATTTATTATTTCCCTATGTTAAATGTTAGATTAATGTTTTTGTTTGGTCTGTTGCTTCTTTGCGTCTCTTGCAAAGAGGTGGCAGATAACAATCCGCTAGATGAACCCAAAGAAGAAAATCCTGTAGATTCAGAGGATCCAAATGCACCTCCACGTGTTTGGAGAGAAAAATGGCTGGAACACGAATTATTGTTGACAAGACAATATTATAATGATTCCATAGTCATATATCATGATGAGGATATGGATGATGCGGTGACGTGGACACGACGAGCTATCACCAAAATTTGGAATTACACATGGAAAACCTATGGAGGGTTTGGACCTGATATTCGACTTAAAGTGGCATTACATGGAGGAACATACGGAGGAGGACATCCGGGCTATTACCTCAGTAACAGTCATGGTTATATTAATATCATTGATGCGGGTTTAGGAAGGACCCGATGGCTAGATAGTATCGGTGAACCACTCGATCTTATTACCCACGAAATAGGTCATATCGTTGAAGGAACTTCCTATAATACATTAAATTCTCCTGCTTTCCCAATATGGGGCGATAGTAAATGGATGGAAATTTATCAATACGATGTCTATAAAGCGCTAGGTTGGGCAGATAAAGCACAAAGCTGGCATAATAGAATGCTCCTTACAAATGATAATTTCCCAAAAACTGGGACCTATTGGTATCGTGACTGGTTTTATCCTATTTACGAGCAATATGGCGAAGCAAATGTTTTGAATAATTTTTTTAAACTATTGTCTCAAAATTTTCCTACCACAAGTATCCCTAATGGAAGAAAATATACAAGAGATTTAAATTTTGGTGAGTTTATTCATTTCTGGAGTGGGGCTGCAGGGAAGGATCTTTCAGATCTCGCACTCCGTGCATTTGGTGATAAGGATCGGTATGGCAACCTTTGGCAGCCTCAGTTACAAAAGGCAAAAACAGATTTTAACACAATTACTTACTAATTACACTACGATTATTTATATAATGCAAACTACAATTAAATATTTAGCCATTTTTCTTTGCCTACTAATCATAACTATTCCGAATCTATTTGGACAAAATGGACAGATAGAACCCGTAGATTATGTTAATACCTTAATGGGCACAGACTCAAAAGTTTCTTTATCCAATGGAAATACATACCCTGCTGTGGGAGTTCCATGGGGAATGAATATGTGGACGCCACAAACTGGCAAAATGGGAGATGGGTGGCAATACACATATTCCTCCGATAAAATCCGAGGATTGAAACAAACGCATCAACCGTCACCTTGGATGAATGATTATGGACAATTTTCGTTGATGCCTGTGAGTGGTAAGTCAGTTTTTGATCAAGACGAGCGTGCGAGTTGGTTCTCGCATAAATCGGAAATTGCGAAGCCCTATTATTACAAAGTATATTTGGCGGATTACGATGTCACAGCCGAAGTGACGCCTACTGAGCGAGCGGCTATGTTTAGATTTTCTTTTGGAAAAACAGATAGTGCATTCGTCGTGTTGGATGCTTTTGATCGCGGATCTGAAGTGCAAATTATTCCAGAGAAGAATATGCTAATTGGTTATTCCACACGATACAGTAGAGGTAAATTACCAAATTTCAAAAACTATTTTGTAGTCGTTTTTGATAGACCATTTGCTAATAAAGCTGTTTGGGAAGGTAAAACCAAAAAAGATGGTGTTTTAAAAATTAATGCTAATCACGTCGGTGCGATTGTAGGGTTTAAATCTAAAGGAAAACACGACATTATTCATGCTCGTGTTGCATCATCATTTATTAGTCACGAACAAGCGATTCTAAACCTTAACGAGTTAGGACAAGATTCATTTGACAAAGTAGCAGGTAAAGCACGTAAACTTTGGAACGAAAATCTTGGAAAGATTAAGGTTGAAGGAGGTACAATTGATCAAATGCGAACTTTTTATAGTTGTCTTTACCGCACGTTATTTTTTCCAAATAAATTATATGAATATGATGCTAAAGGTAATATCGTACACTATAGTCCATATACAGGTGAGATACTACCTGGTTATATGTTTGGAGGAACAGGTTTTTGGGATACATTTAGAGCATTGTATCCGTTGCTAAATATGGTCTATCCTTCTATTGATAAAGAAATGCAAGAAGGTTTGCTTAATTGTTATAAAGAAGGAGGTTTTCTACCCGAATGGAGTAGTCCTGGTTTTGCAGACATAATGATAGGAAATAATTCAGCTTCTGTCGTTGCTGAAGCTTATTTGAAAGGACTTCGAGGATATGATATTCAAACTCTTTATGAAGCGCTAAAACATGGAGCAAATAATGAAGGACCGATGACAGCTGTAGGTCGTAAAGGTGTAGCCTATTACAATGATTTGGGTTATGTGCCATATGATGTCGGAATCAATGAAAATGCTGCGCGTACCTTAGAATATGCTTATGATGATTTTGCTATATATAGATTGGCAAAAGCATTGGGTAAACCTAAAGAAGAAATCGAGTTGTACGCAAAACGTAGTCAAAATTATAAGAATTTATTTGATCCATCTACCAATCTGATGCGAGGAAAAAATAAGGATGGACAGTTTCAATCACCATTTAATCCATTGAAATGGGGTGATGCCTTTACTGAAGGAAACAGTTGGCATTATTCGTGGTCAGTATTTCATGATGTTCAAGGATTAATTGATTTGATGGGCGGCAACAAAACATTTGTCAACATGTTGGATTCCGTATTTGTACAACCTCCTTTATTTGATGATAGCTATTACGGTGGAGTGATTCATGAAATACGTGAAATGCAGATTGCTGATATGGGCCAATATGCGCATGGGAATCAACCTATTCAGCATATGATATACTTATACAACTATGCAGGAGAACCTTGGAAAGCCCAATATTGGGCTCGTGAAGTGATGAATAGAATGTATAGCGCGGCACCTGATGGCTATTGTGGTGATGAGGATAATGGACAAACTTCAGCATGGTATGTGTTTTCAGCATTGGGGTATTACCCTGTATGTCCAGCGATGGATGAGTATGTCCTAGGCGCTCCTTTATTCAAAAAGGCGACTATAAAATTAGAAAATGGAAAGTCATTTGTGATTGAAGCACCCAATAATTCTGATGAAAATAAGTATGTCCATCATGCAACGCTTGGAGGGAAGATACATACATTAAATTACATTAGACATACAGATGTAATGAAAGGTGGTACTTTAAAATTGGATATGCGCAGTGAACCAAACAAATCAAGAGGTACAAAGGCTTCCTCTTATCCTTATTCATTTACAACAGATAAAAATAAATTTTAATACATCTTAAATATGCAATTTATAAAATACATCGGCCTGACAACGATATGTTTAATGGGAATTATTAATGCAGGATTTGCACAGCGAGAATGGTCGAATATCTCTCGAGATATCAACAATGCCTTGCAGGTGGACACGATAAAGAAGAAACAATTTACATTAATCTATATTAATAAATCGAAGGATTTCGATTCGAGTATTGGTGAGCAATTAAAAGAAGTGTTTTTTGTTAACTATCCAAAACAGGTAAAGCTTTACAACAAAAAATCAGCTCCTCAGGTGATTTTTGTGATTGATCCTGAATATGATGGTATAGCGGCAGCAGGAGGTGGGGTTATTCGATTCAATCCAGAATGGTTCAAAAAGAATCCTAAAGATATTGATATCGTAACACACGAAACGATGCATTTGGTGCAAAATTATCCAAATAATGCTGGACCAGGTTGGATAACGGAAGGTATTGCAGACTATGTGCGACACACGATGGGAGTGGATAATGAAGGAGCCAATTGGAGCTTGCCAGAATATCGTCCAAATCATAAATATACGGATGCGTATCGAATCACTGCTCGATTCTTTTTATGGATTGAAAAAAATAAGAAAAAAGGAATAATGAAATCTTTAGATGCGCAAATGCGCAATAAAACTTATACAGAAGATTTTTGGGTGAAAATGACAGGTAAGAATGTGGATGAATTGTGGAAGGAATATGCTGAAAATCCAAAAATTTAATAGTTATTAAATAGTCATATATTGTATAACGAGCCTGGAAATGTAGGCTCGTTTTCATTTTTTTTAAGATTATACCATACATTTTGTATAATCTTCAACAATTACTTTAATCAATAAATATAATGCGCGATACAATCTTTGCAACTGATAAAAAATGAATGCAAATTGAGACGATCTTATCCGCATATTAAATTTATTCCAGCTTTATTTGTGTTGCTGAATGTTACGCAGTAATTGTTAATAACATTCTTTAATACTTATGAATAACCAATATATATATTCTGAAAATTTTAAATAAAGCTATGTATAGATTCTTTCCAAATCCTATTGGGATAAAGCATACGAAGAAAAGTGTCATTTCGTTCGCGTTTGCTTCCGTTCTTACGTTGATGTCCATTTTTAATCTGCAGGCACAAAAACGAGTTGCGCCAGCCTACCCGCTAATTACGCACAACCCAAACTTTAGCATCTGGTCTATGACTGACCAATTGCATGCATCTACGACTAAACATTGGACGGATGCTGATCATTCTTTGTTAGGTTTGATAAATGTGGATGGCGTTATCTACAGATTTATGGGATTGGAAGCTCCTAACTACAAATCCATTTTAAATACAGCTGAAGAAAAATCTTTTGAAGTGCACTATACAGAACAAACCCCAGTAGGAAATTGGACGGCTGAAAGTTACGATACACATAATTGGAAACAAGACGCTGCGCCAATCGGAGATAATGGAGATGTAAAAACGCAGTGGAAATCAGATAATATTTGGGTGAGACGTGTGTTTGATATTGCTAATTTGGAATCTATAAATGAATTAATATTAAAACTCAATCACGATGATAATATCGAAGTGTATTTAAATGGAAAAAATGTATACACCAAAAATGGTTGGACCAATAAATTTGATTACATCAAGCTGAATAAAACAGATTTGAAGAAGGGTAAAAATATAATTGCTATTCACTTGAAGAATACTGCTGGTGGTCGTTATTTGGACTTTGGTTTGGTAGATAAAATTCAATCAAAGGATTCAAAAATCTTAGAGGCAGTTCAGAAGAATGTGGAAGTTACTGCCACGCGAACTATTTATACTTTTCAAGCAGGTAAAGTGGATTTGAAAGTTACGTTTACTTCACCATTGCTGATGGATGATTTAGCTTTGTTAGCAAGACCTGTTTCTTATATCACATATAGTGTAAAAACAAATGACAACAAAAAACATAATGTTAATGTGTTTTTTGCGGCATCCTCTGATATTGCAGTGTATAGGCCTTCCCAACAAGTCGTGGCTACACAATACGCTAATGAGCAATTGAGTATATCGAAGGTTGGTACTGTGGAGCAACCAATTTTGGCAAAAGGTGCTGATGATATGCGCATAGATTGGGGTTATTTTTATGTGGCCGCACCCAAAAAGGATAAAATGGTGCAATATATTAGTACAGCAGCTCAGGCTATAGAATCATATAGAAAAGGATCGACATCTACTTCTAAGACAAATGGTACGTCTTTATCATTAAATACAATCATTCCATTCGGTCAAGTTGGCACTGTGGAAGTAGAGCGGTTTGTAGAACTGGGCTATGATGAGCTGTATGCTATTCAATATTTTAAAACCAATCTGAGACCTTGGTGGAATAATTCGGGCAAAGAGACCATCGAAAATCAACTTACTTTGGCTGCAAATGAATACAAAGAAGTAATAGCTAAATGCGAACGTTTTGATAATGAATTATACGCTGAAGCTTTGAAATCTGGAGGTGAGAAATATGCACATTTGAATGTTTTGGCTTACCGCCAAAGTATTGCTGCGCATACACTAGTCAAAAGTCCGAATGATGAATTATTATGGCTGTCTAAAGAAAATAACAGTGGCGGATTCATAAATACCGTGGATGTTACATACCCATCTGCACCTTTGTATTTGTTATATAATCCTGAATTACTCAAAGGTATGCTGACAGGGATATTCTATTTTAGTGAAAGTGGTAAATATCCTTACCCTTGGGCTGCACATGACTTGGGTACTTATCCACATGCAAATGGTCAGACTTATGGAGAGCCAATGCCAGTAGAAGAGTCAGGAAATATGATAATTCTAACCGCAGCAATTACAAAAGTACAAGGTAATGCGACATACGCTAGAAGACATTGGAAAACTTTGACTACTTGGGCAGAATACTTGGTCAAGGAAGGGTTTGATCCGAAGGAACAGTTGTGTACTGATGACTTTGCTGGACATCTTGCACGTAATATCAATTTGTCGGTGAAAGCTATTGTAGGAATTGCCAGCTATGCACAGATGGCTGATGTGTTGGGTGAGAAAGCTACAGCACAGAAATATCGCACCATCGCACATGAAATGGTGCAAAAGTGGATTGAAATGGCAGGCGCGGGTGATCATTATGCGTTAACTTTTGATGATAAAAATACATGGAGTTTGAAATACAATTTGGTGTGGGATAAGGTGCTCGATTTGAAACTCTTTCCTCAACATGTTTACGATACAGAAATTGAGTATTATCTAACAAAAACCAAGAAATTTGGTGTGCCACTAGATAGTCGTAAAGCGTATACAAAAAACGATTGGATTTTGTGGACAGCGACTTTTGCACCTACACGTCAGCAATTTGACGCGTTAATTGATCCAGTATATGTCTTTTCTTTGGAAGCTCCAACGCGCGTGCCGTTAAATGATTTTTACGATGCAGATACAGGTGTTAGAGAAAATTTCAAAGCGCGTAGCGTGGTTGGTGGTTTTTTTATGAAAACATTAGCTGATCGAATGGCGAAAAAATAGTAAGAATCATAATAAGGTGGTAGATAAATTGTAGGCAAACATTGATTTTTCAATGTTTGCTTTTTTTATTATAAATTTTGAATGACTGTAGTCCATCTATTCATTTAGGAAGATTATAATTATCAAAGCATCAGTGAAAATGGTTGGTTAAATTGAAATTTTAACACAAATTTTAAATTCACATAAATATTCAGTGCTAAAATTTCAATATTACTTGTTTTTGAGGGGAGAAAGTTATTTTATTGAGCTTTAATTCTTCTTTTAAGTGGAAATTTTGCTTAAAAGTGTGATTTATATGGGTGTTTGTTCTTTTCGTTGTGTAATTTATTTTAATTTTTGATTTAGTATTGTGATATTTTCATTAATAAAATATTTTTTATATCATAATTATAAATATTTGTTGTTTTTCGTATTAATATTTTTATATTTAACCTAATAAGTTGTAAATATTGAAATTTTAATCATGAAAAATGGTTTGCTGACCTCTTATAGTCCAATAGATGGTGTGTATGATGAGATGATTGGGGAAGTTTTGCGTCCTCAGTTTGAAAAATTTATCCATTCTTTGGGTGAAATGGATTCAGATTCTTTGACACTGCGTAATGAAATGACTAAAAAGTTGTTTATGCGCGAAGGAATTACATTCACAGTGTATAGTGATGGCGAAGGAATTGAAAAAATATTCCCTTTTGACATAATTCCGCGCGTAATTCAATGTAATGAGTGGGAACATATAGAATCTGGAGTAAGACAGCGAATAAAAGCATTAAATATTTTCTTAAAGGATATTTATCATCAGCAATTCATACTTCGTGACGGCATCATTCCGTCGAGTTTGGTGTTTTCATGTCCAAATTACCTCCGTCAAATGATGCATGTGGATGTTCCTTTTGATATATATACACATATCAGCGGAATTGACTTAATTCGGGATTCGGATGGTAGTTATTATATGTTAGAAGAATAATCTTCGTACACCTTCTGGGGTAAGTTATATGCTGGAAAATCGCAAGATGAGTTCACGTATTTTTCCAAATCGCTTAGTCGAAAATAAAGTACGTTCTGTAGGTCATTATCCAGATTTATTAATCAAAAATCTATTAGCGTTGGGTTCGCATTTGAGTGATCGACCAAATGTAGTATTGCTCACACCAGGCATTTACAATTCAGCTTATTTCGAACATACCAAGTTAGCGCGTTTAATGGGCATTGAATTGGTAGAAGGTCGTGATTTAGTCGTTCAAAACAATTTCGTATATATGAAAACGACTCGTGGATTGCGAAAAGTCGATGTAATTTACAAACGTGTGGACGATGAGTTCTTGGATCCATTGGTGTTCAAATCTGATAGTATGCTCGGCGTACCTGGACTTTATCATGTATACAGAAAAGGAAATGTAAATATCGTCAATGCGCTGGGTAATGGTGTGGCTGATGATAAAGCGGTGTACGCGTATGTGCCAGATATGATTCGCTATTATTTGAATGAAGAGCCAATTCTGAAATCTGTGCCTACTTATCAAATGGCAAATGATGAAGAGCGCGAATATACTATTCAAAATATCACCAATATGGTGGTCAAAAAAACCAATGAAAGTGGTGGTTATGGCATGTTGATTGGGAATAATGCCACAGACGAAGAGATTAGCGAGTATATCAAAGTAATTAGAAAAAATCCAAGACAATTTATATCTCAACCTATAATAAAGCTTTCAAGCGCACCTTGTTATATCAACGGCGAACTGCAACCGCTAAGGGTGGATTTACGGCCATTTCCGTAGTATGGGCCGGATGGAATTGAGATTGTACCGGGAGGATTGACACGTGTAGCCTTGAAGGAGGGTTCAATCGTGGTAAATTCTTCGCAAGGTGGAGGAAGTAAAGATACTTGGATTATTGATTAAAAAAGACATTAAATATGCTGAGCAGAGTTGCGGAAAATATGTATTGGATGAGTCGATATATGGAGCGAACAGGTATACAACTGCGTGTTTTGAACTCCACATATATCTCAGACCAAGATGGATTGGTCAAAGTAGACTGGAATCAAATTGCGAATCACTTTTCTTTAAATTATCCCATGGATAATGATGGCGGTGAAGTATTAGGCGAATTGATTTTTGATGGCCAAAAAGATTTCTCGATTCTGAATAATGTATTTAAGGCGAGAGAAAATGCGCGGAGTGCGCAAGATCATATTAATAGAGAATTATGGCAATCGTTGAATGATTTCTATCATTTGATTAAAGACGATTATCTAAAGGGACAGTTGGCTGTCGATCCAATGACAGTGATGGATCAACTCATTAAACAAGCCATGGTTTATGATGGTATTATTCACAATTCGATGAATAGAGGTGAAGCGTTTTTCTTCATGCAATTGGGTAAATTAATCGAAAGAGGTTTGTAATTGATTGATCTATTGAAATATCATTTGACATTGGATAAAAATGATTGCGAAAAACCTAATGAACAACGTTGGCGCTATTTATTAATAGCGTTGAGTGGGTATGAAACCTATTTGCGTGAACATGTAGGTAATTTGGATCCTAAGTTAGTTTTTAACCAAATTATGAATAACAGCAATTTCCCCTATTCATTGGATTACAATTGGGAACGTATATCTGTTTATTTGAAGATGATGAAAAAGGAAGAAATTGGATTATATCATCCAGATCTTAATTTCATCTCTGGAAAAGCTTCTTCTTACATCAAATATATTCAAATACCCAATGATTTTGAAGGTCAAATCAATTACCTCAATACGGTTGAGAAGTATTATGTTGACATTAACCGTGTTTTGAACAACGATTACTTTGGAAATATCTATTAATATTTTAAAATATGCCTAAATACTACGTTGCCCACGTTACTAAATATCAGTATCCATCAGCAGTTACAGATAGTGCAAATCAAATACTTTTATACCCTAAATCTGATGCGAATCAGCAGATTATTTCGCAAATAATTACCACAAAACCGCATGTGCAAATAGATACTTTTTCGGATTATTTTGATAATCAGGTTGGTTTTTTTACAGTTATCGAACCACATCAAGAGCTGGAAATACGTGTTGATTAGGAAGTTATCACGACAAATGTGCCATTGCGCAAACAAACTTTATCGCTGCAAGAGCAAAAAAAGGAATTGGAACGTATTCAATGGGCGTATCCATTTATGGAGTTTTTACAACTGGAGCAAGTTAATGCCAAAGCAGAAATTCAACATGTATTTGATGTGTTGAATGTTGAAAACTTGGATACTTCAGATGTCGTGTCGAGCCTATCAAATTATATATATAATGAATTTGCTTATCGCCAAGGCGTGACGACAGTGGAGACAACAGTGGATGAGATTTGGTCTCTAAAGGCTGGTGTATGTCAAGATTTTGCACATTTATTGATTACAATGCTACGTATGTTGCAGATTCCATGTCGTTATATCTCGGGGTATATATGTCCAAGTAAAAGCGAGATGCGTGGCGAAGGTGCTACACATACATGGGTTGAAGTGTATATACCAGGACTGGACTGGGTAGGAATAGATCCTACCAACAATTGTTGGGTGGCTGATCGTCATATTATCATTGCGTATGGACGTGACTTTAAAGATTGTACGCCTGTAAAAGGAACATATAAGGGACCTTCGGAACAAAGGTTGACCGTATCAGTCGTTATTTCTAATGAACAAAATAAATACCGCGAAGGTACTAATGATCCTTTAGTGCCAATGTACACCACAACAGCAGCACCATCAGTGAACACCACACAAAACTCATATCGTCACTTTTTGGATATTCAGCAGCAACAACAACAACAACAACAACAACAACAACAATAAATACAACTTTCCCTATAGCCATAGTTTGTTTTTAAAGGGTTCGCATTGTCGAGCCCTTTTTTGTGCTATGTAGGTTTTGATGTTTATTAGCATTTGTTATTGTAATCTCTTTTGTAAAAGTGTAATTTTTTGTAAAAACAGTATTTTTCAATAAAAAATTCAATAATACTATATTAGTGTTGAAAATTATATTGTTTTATCGGAGATTTGCGATGTCATTGAACGTGAATAATAAGTGTAAAGGAAATATGTTGGCAAATTCTACCTATAGTAAATGTCTTTCACCTGAATTGGATAGTAGGTTCAATCATTTGTGGTGCCTTGTTGGCAATACGCCTATGCTTGAATTGCATTATACTTACAAAGGAAAAGTTGGGAAAATATATGTGAAATGTGAAAACTATAACCTCACAGGTAGCATCAAGGATCGTATGGCACTTTATATTATGTATAAGGCGTATATGAATTGTCAAATCCGTCCTGATGATATGATTGTAGAGGCTACTAGCGGAAATACTGGAATCGCATTCTCCGCTATTGGAAAAGCATTAGGGCATTCTGTCAAGATTATTATGCCTAATTGGTTGAGCAAAGAGCGTATCGATATCATTAAAAGTATGGGTGCAGATATTCAATTAATTAGTAAAGAAGAGGGTGGTTTTCTAGGTAGTATTAGATTGAGCGAAGAACTTGCTGTGCGCGGTGGAGTTTTCTTGCCAAGACAATTTGAAAATAGATTTAATGCAGATGCGCATGAGATGACAACAGGTAAAGAAATAGCTCTACAATTGGAATCCAAAGGGTTAGTTGCAGATGCTTTTGTGGCAGGCGTAGGAACTGGAGGAACGGTAATGGGGGTTGGCAAGCAATTAAGAAATTACAATCCTTTTGTTAAAATACATCCTTTAGAGCCACAAGAAAGCCCAACGTTGACAACTGGTTACAAAGTTGGAGCACATCGTATTCAAGGAATTTCAGATGAATTTATTCCTGCAATTGTAAAATTGGATGAATTGGATGAGGTGGTGTGTGCATCTGACGGTGACTCAATTATCATGGCGCAGAAGTTAGCCAAACAATTGGGATTAGCTGTCGGGATTTCTTCTGGAGCGAATGTCATTGGAGCGATCAAATTGAAGGAGCAATTGGGTGAAGATGCGGTGGTCGTGACATTATTATGTGATGATAATAAAAAATATTTGAGTACAGATTTAGTAAAAGATGAGCCTATCAAAGATGGGTATATTTCTACGGATCTAGAGTTTATTGATTTTTTACCTATAGCAAGATTATCAAAACCATTAATTGGTTAATATATAGATTGTTTCATCCTATTTGTTTAGGAATTGTTTGTGTTAGAATGGATTTAGTCGAGTGATTCACTCGACTGATCTTATTCGCAAGACTAAAGCCAACTTTATGAAATTATTTTTGAAATTTTTAGTTTTTATAACCTTAATCTTGAGTTTTAATAACTTAATGGCGCAAGATTCTTTGGTCAACTTGAATGACGTTGAATTTTCAGATGGCAATTCGTCGGATACAGGTTTTGTAGATCTTAGCGATGTTGAATTTTCGGACGGAACGGACGAAGCTAATTCGAATCAAGACACGATCACACAAGACTCTTTGCAAAGTAAAACTGAAGACTTAAGTATAAATAATTCCGAATCTAAAAATGACGACGCTTCTTTATGGGGAATATTTATTGCCGGATTATTGGGTGGTTTTGCAGCATTTTTTATGCCTTGTATCTTTCCAATGGTGCCATTGACAGTAAGTTTCTTTACCAAAAAAGCAGGTTCTCGATCAAAAGCTGTTTCCCAAGCTTTCATGTACGGCTTGTTTATTATTGTCATTTATGTGGCATTAGGTATGTTGATTACCATTGCTTTTGGTCCTGAAGCATTGAACGAACTTTCTACAAATGGTATTTTCAATTTCTTCTTCTTTTTAATGTTGGTGGTGTTTGCCGCATCTTTTTTAGGAGCTTTCGAAATTACTCTACCAAGTTCATTTGTCAATAAAATCGATGCTAATTCGGACAAAAGCGGATTAGTTGGGTTATTCTTTATGTCGGCAAGTTTGGCGGTGGTATCGTTTTCTTGTACAGGCCCAATCATTGGGACATTACTTGTAGAAGCGGCTACGCGTGGCGAACGTTTGGGGCCTGCAATCGGAATGTTAGGCTTTTCTTGCGCTTTGGCAGTTCCATTTGTATTGTTCGCGATGTTCCCTTCGATGTTGAAATCTTTACCAAAATCTGGCGGTTGGTTAAATAGTGTGAAAGTGGTTTTAGGTTTCTTGGAATTGGCTTTGGCACTTAAATTCTTATCCAATGTTGACTTAGCGTACAACTGGAATTTGTTGGATAGAGAAGTGTATTTGGCGTTATGGATTGTGATTTTTGGTTTGCTGGGATTATACTTGATTGGTAAAATCAAATTTTCGCACGATAGTACTTTAGAATGTATGTCTGTGCCGCGAACGATGATAGCTATAATGGTTTTCACATTTGTGGTGTATATGATTCCAGGGATGTGGGGAGCGCCATTGAAAGCTATTTCAGCATTTTTGCCTCCAGTAGGAACACAAGATTTTGATTTGACTTCAGGAATTTCCCATTCGGGTAATGCGTCCCAAAGTGCGGATGCTGCATCACGCAAGCATTACACTTATTTCCATAGCAAAGCGACAATCAAAGGTATGGATCCGTATTACGATTACGATGAAGCTTTAGCAGCAGCGAAACAACAGAATAAGCCTTTATTGGTAGATTTTACGGGTTGGAATTGTGTGAATTGTCGTAAAATGGAAGCAGAGGTGTGGAGCGCACCAAAAATCAAGGATTTGATAAATAATGAATTTATTTTGGTTGAATTGTACGTGGATGACAAAGTTTTAAAGCTTCCAGAAGCAGAGCAATATGTTTCTAAGAAGACAGGCAAAAACATAAATACAGTTAGCAAGCGTAATGCTGATTTTCAAATCACACGATTTGAGAGTAATTCGCAACCGCTTTACGCTTTATTGGATACAAATGGTGAATTGTTGGTTCCGACTAGTGGAGCAGAATATAATATCGACAAATACGAGGCGTTCTTGAATTCTGCTTTGGAAAAATTTAAATAAATTCAACCTTAACATTAATTAATACTCCCAATTGCTAGCAATTGGGAGTATTAATTAATGTTATCTCGGCTCCAAATTTCGTGAATAGGATCGCCTTTTGAACTTTTTCCACTGTGATGCCATTGACCGTCTTCAATTTTTCCTTCAAAATTCAATGATGCTCCAACTCGGGAATTATCACGGGAAAAGAATGTGATATTTTCTTGATATACACCTTTGTCAAAAGTATATTTACCACCACCAGTTCCGTAAAACCCTTTTTGCGCAGGGTTGATAGCTATCCACTGAAAGAATCCGTCCACCAGAATTTTAATGGTTTTACGATCGCCGCGTTGAATTGTTTGCATACCATCATTGGTTTTACGACCGGTAATGCGCCACAATCCATCTAAGCCTTGCGCTTTTACAGCTTGTTTTTGAAAAGGCACACCTTGAATATTGATGGAATTTGTTCCTATTTCTAGCGGAAATTGGTGCGTGTTACCTATATTCTCAGCATTTTTATCATCATACTCACATACAACCACAAGGTTATTATTTTCTACCTTGTATTTGCCACCTTGTGTACTTTTATAGGTGTCATTACTAAAAATTGAGTGTGAAATATAGCCATCCACCATTAAAATTAAGTGTGAATCATCGCCATTTTTTGCAATGTAAGCGCCTGTCAAATTTTGTGCTAATACTGATGGAATACCTATAGCAATAGCTAGAATAGTCAGAATAATGTTTCTCATAATCAATGGGTTTATCTCATTAAAGATAAATATTAATTGTTTGAGCCACAAAAATTTAAGTGCTTTTTGATTTTTCTTTAAAAATGGTAAGCAGTTTCACTTTTAGTTTCTGACAAAACAAAATAAGTTTGTACGGTATTTACCTGCGGTAATACGGCTAATTTATGACGTAAAAACATGTGGTAGGCTTCCATATCTTTGGTCGCGATACGTAACATAAAATCGTACGATCCAGCCATTTGATAGCACTCCATTACTTCAGGGAATTTCGAAACTTCTTGTTCAAATTCATTTAACGTTTCAAACGTATGTGCTTTTAAGAATACCTGCGAAAATGAAATCAAACCTATACCAATCTTATTACGATCTAAAATTGCTACTGTTTTTTTGATGTAACCTGCTTTTTTAAGCTTTTTTACACGTTCGTGAATGGCAGCGATGGATTTGTATAGTTTCTCTGCCAATTCCTTATTGCTTAAGGTTGCGTCTTCCTGCAATAGCTTCAGTAATTTTATATCAGTAGGATCTAAGTTCATTGTAGTTTAGATTGATTAAATCAAAAATATAAAAATATGAACAAATAACGTAATATTTACAGGTGAAATTTGTTAAACCTGTAAATATTACGATTTGACACTGTGAATTCAATATAAATTATTATTTATAGGGTAGAAGGTACTATGGTAATATCCTGGCTTTGCGATTGTATAATATGTGAAAAGAATTCTTTTAAATCGAGGTATTGATCTGGCAAAAACAAGGGTTTGTTCAGCATAGAAGATATTTGCACAGTAAGTACACCCTCGGCTTCTTTTATGATATACAGATAACGCGCATCTCGATTAGGTAGCGCTAAGCTTTGGTTCTTGGGCTTATTTTTTACTGTATATGAATCTGGTAATTTTATATTTAATATAAATGATTCCTCAATTGTGGAGCCTAAGTCTACTGGATATGATCTTTCATCTAGATTGAATGGATTTTTAGTTGTCCTGCTGGTAATAAATGGAATGAATTTGAGTTCATTGCCATTTTTATTTGCAAAATTTTTAAATTCAATTTCTTGAGATTCTGTTAGAACTTGTGAAGGATCATCTAGATTATACATCTCATGTGTGTTAATTTTGTAGTTTGTATTTTTTTCATAAATGTTTTCTTTGTACTCCTCTATGGAATTGAACTTTTTAATTTCTTCGCGTTTGTTAGTAGCTGCATATCCTATACGCATAGAAGTTAATGTTCCATGTAACGTACCATCCTCAGTTAGTTCGCCTGTAAAATCATAACTCACTTTACTTGATAACATAGAAACCAAATCTACCCACTTATAAGCTGTTTTTGTCAGTAGGTTTCCTTTGTGATTAATACATCGCAGAGGTAACTGCCCAAACGGTGCATGAGCATCTGATGCATCCAGAAGATATTCTGAAGAATCTATTTCAATATGAGTTATTACATAGTTGTAATCGGTAATAGTTGGTCTGAATAAAGCCGGCATTCCATTTTCGCGTGTGGATAAAATTACTGGATTAGCTTCGATATTAGCAGCACGCAACGCGCTGATTAGCGCAAAATTAATATCTGCTGCATTCCCATTTCTTTGTTCTAAAGCTTTCTTTACACCATTGTCTGCGAAAAGACCATAACTTTTATTCCAATTTATTTGTGTTTTTATATAATTATATAAGATGTTCGCTTTTTCGTAATTCGTCATATCATCTTTGATTATTGTGGGAAGAATCGATTTAAAAAGATTAGTTCTGTTTAATTCTTTACCAAAATTATCAGTCGTATATAATTGCTCTTTAACATTTTCCCAAGTGGTAGCATAATTGTGGCTTGGGCCAAAAGGAATCGAAAATGAAGCTAATTCGAATGTAAGCATACCCATGAAATTCTTGGGAGTGGTCATATAATCCTCCCTAATAAATGCTGGAATATCTTTAGCGATATATATTGTTTGCGTCCCGCGGATATCTCCTGTCGATGTAGATATTTTGGTGTCATAAGGTAATTGCTTGCGGGAGTCCAATTTTACATATCCTTTCATATTCACATTATAATGGCATATTTCGGGAATTTCGGAAACAAATTCTGAATGTATTTTAGGTATATAGCTCTGAAATTGCCAAGACTCTAAATTATACAAGTAGGGAGATTCTGTGGAATATTTAAGTTCAATGATGGAGCCTTCTTTGACATTGGCCAATGCTATTTTAACGACATCTCTATTCTCTGATACTTTTTCGGTCAAAATATTCTTTTTATCCAGATCGGTTTTCTCAATTTTACCATCATCTAATTTATTGTATGTGGTGCCTTTTACTCCCTCAATTGTCTCTCTACTGCCACTGCTTTTGAACAACGGTACAGTAAAATTTGCATAATCTAGACCTTCTTTGTTTTTAATCAATATTTTTGTGTGGTAATAAAAGCGTAAAACTAATTCTCCTTTAATGTTTTGGTATTCAATTCTAGCCTTGCCGTATTCATGCAATACGATTGCTTCGGAATGAGGAGCGTAATCTCCCTTATCGAAATCTTCAGCTGATATTTTTCCAAACGAAAAATCTTGTGCAAATCCACTTATAGTTATTAAAACAAACAGTAGGGTTAATAGTGGTTTTAACATTTTGGTTTAAATGAGTTAATAATTACTTCTAAAGTAATGTAAATTTTTTTAGTTTTCTTGAAAAAAAATTAGGTCTATGTTGGTTAACATAATTAGTATATTTGTTTTCAATTTTTATAAACCATACATTATATGAAAGTTAATAAGTTCCATACGTATACTGTGCTAGCAGCTTTAGCATTAGGTTCATTGTCATCTTGTAATTCTGGGCAAAATGCAGAAAACGAGGAAGAAATACATAATCCTGCAACGCAAACAATACCAGAAGACATGAAAGAATTAATTGGCCGATGGGATATCACTGTTGAAAAGGAAGGTAAGCAAGTGCCATCTTGGTTAGAGGTGAAATTGTCAGGTTTCAACACGTTGGTAGGTTATTTTGTAGCAGATGCGGGTAGTGCTCGCCCTGTTTCGCATATTAAACTGAATGCTGGAAAAATTTCATTCGAGATTCCTACACAGTGGGAAGATGGAACAGGTCTTATCAAACTTGAAGGTGTGTTAGAAGGAGGTAAGTTAAAAGGTAAAATCATAAGTAACAAAGGAAACGAATTTTCGTATACAGGGGAAAAGGCACCTTACTTAGTTCGTACGGCAGAAGGTAAATTAGGTGCTCCAATCGAATTATTCAATGGGACTGATTTGACAGGATGGAAAACTTCTTCAGATGATAATCAATGGGAAGTGAAAGATGGTGTCTTAATCAATAAAAAAGCAGGTGCTAATTTAATCTCTGAGCAATCTTTCGAAGATTTTAAATTGGAAGTTGAGTTTAAATATGGTAAAGATGGCAATTCGGGAATCTATTTACGCGGTAGATACGAAGTACAAATCGAAGATTCACCATTAGACAGACACCCAGGTTCGCTGTATTACAGTGGAGTGTATGGATTTTTGACACCTAGCGCAATCGTTACGAATGGTGCTGACCAATGGAACAAATATGAAATTACATTAAAAGGTCGTATGGTAACTGTTGTTTCCAATGGAAAAATTGTTATCAGCAACCAAGAAATTCCAGGAATCACAGGCGGAGCGTTGGATAGTAAAGAGGGTGAACCAGGACCGATTTATTTGCAAGGTGACCACACAGGTGTAGAATTTAGAAAAATTACGATTACACCAATTCAATATTAGAATACTGGTGAAAAAATACTTAAATGCTGCTTTTTCTGTTCATGAAAAAGCAGCATTTTTTTAATTTAGGCTATTATGAAAAATAAAATATTATTGCTTTTGAGTTTTTTGATGTGCAATGGATTGGGGTTTGCGCAGCAAGATTCAATAATGTTAGATCAGATTTATCGTCATTCTTTTTTCAATGGAAAAGCTTACGATAATTTGAGGGTATTAACGAAAGAAATCGGTAACAGAATTGCGGGATCACCCAAGGCTGAGCAAGCGGTAAATTGGTCAAAAAACTTAATGGAAACATTGTCTTTTGATAAGGTGTATTTGCAAGATGTAGCTATTCCGTATTGGGATCGTGGTGAAAAGGAAATTGCTAAGATAGTAGGAACAGATGAATCGTTAAGTGTGTTGGCTTTAGGTGGTTCAGTAGGAACTTCAGTTGATGGACTAACAGCCGAAGTTGTAGAAGTCGAATACTTAGCGGATTTAAGCAAACTTGGCGATGCAGTGCAAGGAAAAATTGTTTTTGTTAATAAACCTTGGGACGAATCGCATGTGGATGCTTTTGTCGCGTATAGTTTAAATAGTAGCCAACGTTCGCGAGGTCCAGTAGAAGCGGCCAAACGCGGTGCTATTGCTTATTTGTTTCGTTCACTTGGTTCTTCTATTGATGATTATCCGCACACAGGGGGCACACGTTATGCTGCTGGTATCGATAGTATTCCAGGACTAGCTATTTCGGCTGTGAGTGCCAATAAACTAAGCGATGCGCTGAAGAAAAATAAGAATTTGAAAGTTTTTTTGAAGCTCAATTCACAGTGGAAACCAAAAGTAAATACACATAATGTCTTAGCCGAATGGAAAGGAACTATTTATCCCGACAAAATAATCACTATTGGTGGTCATATAGACTCTTGGGATGTAGGAGAGGGTGCGCATGATAATGGAACTGGGACAATGGGTACGCTTGATGCTATTCGCACGTTGATGGAATTGGGGTATAAACCCAAGCATACCATTCGTTTGGTGTTTTATATGAACGAAGAGAATGGTGTGCATGGTGCTATTCAATATGGTGTGGAAGCACAACGTAAGAACGAACAGCAAATTGTAGCAATCGAAAGCGATGCAGGTGGATTTTCGCCGCGGGGTTTTGACATCAAGGCTTCGCAGGATGCGGTATCTTGGATGGTGAATACTTGGAAACCACTATTTGAACAAAAGTACTGGGTTTCTAGGTTTTTAGCAGGCAGTCCTGGTGTTGATTCAGGCGTTTGGGGATCCAAATTTCCTAATACAATTATGTTTAATCTTAGACCTGATCCACATCGTTACTTTGATGTACATCATACCGCCAAAGATGTTTTTGAAGCGGTAGATCGTCGCGAATTACAATCAGGCGTTGGTGCATTAGCTTCTTTGCTATATCTTGTGGATACACATTACGAAGCGATACCAAAGAATATCAATTAAAAATAGCAACAGCTCCTTATGACATGGAGCTGTTGTTATTTTATTCTCTAAAGGATTTAAATTTGTATTATAAACCAATAAGTACAACTACTATATCTTTATTGTGATACGCCGGGTAGTATGACGCAATAGTACCAGCATTTTTATAGTCCCTCAATTCTTCGTAAATCGTGTCACGTAAAATCCCTTTTCCTTTGCCGTGAATAAATTTTATTTCTGCATAGTCCCAATAGATGGCTGCATCCAAGGATTCCCTAAAATAATCAATTGCCAGCGCTAATAGTTCATCAACATCATAATCTTCCCAATCGTCTAAAAATGCTTCGGCATGTAAATCCACCGTCTTTGGTGGCTTGGATAATGTTCTCATTGGCTTAAAATAATAAAGGTTTATTCGGATTATTGCGAATGAAATCGATTTTACTCTCAAACATTACGGCCATTTTTTGTGCTCTCCAGATCGCCTCATCTGCTTTTTCTCCCGCGAATAAGCTATGTACCGTTTTTCCGAATAACTGGAGCCATTGATCAAAGTGAACCTTACTAATGGGTAAATGCGCATGTGGAGGAAATGGCCTCCCGTCATACGTATATTCATCCAAAAGTATTGTCTGCCAAAATCTGTACATCTTTTCCAAATGTTGCGGCCACCTGTCTTGAATATTTTGATTAAAGATAATTCCCAACATATCGTCCGCTCTTATTTCAGCATAGAAAGTGTCGACCAGCAATTTTATATCTTCAATATTTTCTATATCGCTCATTCGAATTTGTATTAATACTAACAAAATTCTTGTTTTTTTAATTGCAGTCCGTCACGTTGAAGTCAATTGATTAGGATTTAATGATTTTCACTATTTCATCGAATCCTCTACGTTCTGCATGTTGAAGCGGTGTCACGCCATCATGATCAGGAATATGCAAATCAGCACCTGCATCTTTTAGAATTTGTACTATTTGTTGATACTTTACACTTCCATCACCAAGTATAACTGCTTCCATTAATCCTGTCCAGCCTAGTCTATTGACATGATTAATGGGGAAATCTTTCGTATTTGCTAATAATCTTACAGTTTCTACATGTCCTCTTTCACAAGCAGGAATTAGCGCAGATCCATTGTATCGGTTGAATATATCGAATCTTGCACCATTTGCGATAAATAATTTGAGTAATTCGGTTTGACCCGTGGCTCCAGCATATAAAAACGCACTATCCATATTGTTAGCTTGCTGGTTGACATCTGCTCCGTGTTGTACTAATATTTTTGCCATTTCGAAATAGTAATGGTTGGTAGCAATCAATAGAAGAGAACGGTTAGCATCATCTGTAATATTAACATTAACTCCTTGCTTTAATGCGGAGACCACAAATGTTGTGTCGTTATTCACCACAGCTTTTATAAGCTTTTGATTATCCATAATTGCTTGAGTTGAATCTTGTGTTTGCTTTGCATTACACGATAGCAACGCATAAATCATATATAGTATGAATGTAAATGATTTCATGTTTTTCAAAAGTTGAGTTTACAATCTAATTCTTTTTCAGCGGATAGTAAGATACAAAATGAAATTTGGAAGAAGAAATATCATCAATTTGTGTCTGCTTTGATTGTGTAGTTTAATGCGGTTGAAAATTATCTTTCAATAAATCAGTAGGTTCTATATTTATTTGAAATAAATATTTGCAAGTAACCAAAATCGCTGTATATTTGCATCACAATAAACAAAAGGTGATACCTTTTCGGGGTGTAGCGTAGCCCGGTATCGCGCCACATTTGGGATGTGGAGGTCGTAGGTTCGAATCCTGCCACCCCGACAAAAGCCACTGAAAATCAGTGGCTTTTTCTTTTTTCGGACATATTTCGGACAGAATTGTGCTATTTTAGAGATATTATTAAGTTGTGAAAAGTAATATTAAATTACTTTATGCATCTGTTACTATCATTATCAGTTGTAATTAATATTGAAGTTTTTATTTTATTTCACTCAGATATTTGCAGTTTAATTAACTCTTCTTTTAATAAGATGTTGTATGATGAAGTAATTTTTCTAAATTCATTCATGTTGAAATCTGTTAATGCTTTGAATAAATCAATGGAAGAATTTTTGCCTACCTCAAATCTTTCTTTCATAGCTTCATAATTCATTTTACTACTAGTATAGGCACTTTCTATAGCTTTGTTTTCTTCAACTGCTGCACTCCATTCCAGTTTGAGCTGATTGTAGGTTTGGGCTCTTTCTCTAATTACTTTCTCTCTTTCTAGCTTTAGACTCTCTGTGTTGATATTTGATTTGATTATGCTTGCTTTAGTATTATTTTTGTCAAAAATATTGTAGGATAGAGTAAAATTGAGATACAAGGATCTGTTGCTGTTCATTTGATCAATGAGAGGCATTACCTTACTGGAATACGAAGAAGTAAAACGTTGAGAAGAATAATTTGTACCATATCCTGTATTAAAAGAAATTGTAGGATAATACCCAGACTTTGCAAGTCTGTTATTAATAATAGATTGATCTATTTTACGATTAACTATTTTGAGATAAGGATCATTTACGGCAATAGTGTATTCATTCAATAAAGGTTCTTGTTGAATAACAACAGGTTTTATTAATTCAATTTCATCATCCAGCTCTAAAAGCTGTTTTAATTTAAACATACTAAGATCATAGGCATTCTTGGCATTTGTTAGATTCAGTTGGTCGTTAGCAAGCTTGCTCTGCGCTTGTGCTAAGTCCAAAATGGTACTTTTCCCGGTCTCCAATTTACTATCTTCAGCAAGCACGAGTTGTTCAGATAATTTAGATTGTGATGTTGCTGCTTGATAGAGGTCATAATTAATCAAGGATTGAAAATATAAGTTGATAAGTTGAATCTGTAGTTCGTATTTCAATCTTTCTGTATCCATTTTGGAAAGGTCTAGATTTACCTTACTTAATTGAATGTTATTGTAACCTCGAAATCCTTGAAAAATTGTAATACTTGAATTTACATTTGCATTAACAAAATGTGTCCATTGGTTCCCTGTTATCAACTGTCCTGTGATTTGATCAAAATTTAAACCCATTGTATTTTGATTATTCATGGAGAAGCCAAGATTGGGCATTAAATTATCATAAGCCTGATCCAATTCTATTCTAGAAATTTTCTCTTGAAGAGCAGCCTGTTTGATATTCGTATTATTGCTTTTTAAAATTTCATTAGCTTCAGTAAGCGATATTTTGGTTTGAGCGGATAGATTATTTGTGATAAATAGGGTTATGCTACAAACAAGAATTAAAAATTTCATTATTTTGAATGTCCAATGTATTTTAAATTGTCAAAGAATCGCTCTATTAGTCTTCTGTCTTTTGTAATGATTTCTGCTGTACCCTTAGCCTCAAATTTGAAATCAAGTGTGGTGCCGTAATTTGTTATTAGTTCATCTGGGAAATCCAATGTTACCATATAGCTTTCCAATGTACCATTATTGGTTTGTAAAGAAGTGCTTACTAATCCTATATTGGTGACTCTCGCCTTGATATATCCGTACTCCATATAAGGGTAGTCAGCCATCTTGACGATTACCTCTTGTCCATTTTTTACTTTTCCAGCACCAGAAATAGGTAAGAGTACTTGACCTAAAGTTTGATTTTGTTGAGGTACAATAGAAAAAAGTGATTCACCAGCTTGTACAAACTGATTTTGATTCCAAAATTTCAGAAATTGTACTTTACCAGCTATAGGAGAAGTGATAAGGTATTGCTTTTCCCACAGAGCTATTTTATCAATTAGATTGTTATAGCCGGTAATTAATTCCAGCTCCAATTGAAGTTCTCGCTCAGTTTTGGCAATTTTATTTTGCTGAATTGAATTCTCCGTGTTGGAGATTTGTTCTCGCACCGAACCCGTATTACGTAAAGACGTTTTATATTGATCTGCTGAATTGATATTGGAAGCAATAGATTGTTCGTATTCTGCTTGACTGATGATCTTACGTGCCAATAGAATAGAATCTCGCTCCAAGAATTTTTGATTCAATTTGATGTTTTCCTTGCTAAGGTTTTCTTTTTCTTTGAGTGTACCTAGCGCATGGTGTTGTTCTTGGAGTATATTGGATAAAGATTGTTCCTGCTTATCGTATAGTCGATGGTCTTGATAATCTGCTAACTGTTTGACAGCAGTTAGAAATGAAGAATAGGGGATCGTCAAATCACCAAGATTCATGTTTTTAGGCAAAATATCGTAAACCTTTCGAGCCTTGAAACCTTCTAAATTGAAATCTTTAGTATGCTCCTTAATTTTCTGAATTAATGCAGGATCTGCAGGATTGTCTATCCAAGCCACCAATTGTCCGACTTTTACGTCGTCTTGTGATTTTAGTTGGTTAATCTGGAGCTTACCATTTTGTTCAGCAACCAAACGCAGAGGCGCTTGTTGCGCAGAGATGGTTACTTCACCAGTAACGATGTCTGGATATTTGACAATATAACCGAAAAATATAAGTAAGCCAACAATACCAAATACCACATATGTAATGTATTTAGCAAAAGTATTGGGCATTCGCTCTATAATATCCTGAACCTCTTCTGTGCGGTTCGGGATGATTG
Source organism: Sphingobacterium bovisgrunnientis (assembly GCF_009829085.1). Lineage (GTDB taxonomy): Bacteria > Bacteroidota > Bacteroidia > Sphingobacteriales > Sphingobacteriaceae > Sphingobacterium > Sphingobacterium bovisgrunnientis. Next base: position 27,275 of record NZ_WUQY01000024.1, on the reverse strand, counting down.
TTTTATTATCTTTTATATTTTGTATTTCTTCAACACTCATGAGTATATTAATTTGCTAATACTTTGACTTCGGATTGGCTTTCGACTAATTGGTGATATCTTCCCTGTCTTTGCATTAATGAGTCATGGTTTCCAACTTCGACAATATGTCCATCACGCATGACGACAATTTGATCTGCTTTACGGATCGTACTTAATCGATGGGCGACTACGATTACGGTCTTACCATGAAAAACTTCATCCAATGCTTGAGTGATTTTTTGCTCGTTGATGGTGTCAAGGGCATTCGTAGCTTCATCGAAAAATAAAATATCAGGATTCTTGTATAAAGCCCTTGCTATTAGGACACGTTGTTTTTGTCCACCACTCAATCCACGTCCGTTTTCACCCATTTTGGTTTGGTAACCTAATGGAAGTTGTTCGATTTCATAACCAATATTAGCAGTTTGTACGGCTTTTCGAAGTTTATCATTGTCAGGTTTTTCATCATCTAGGATGATGTTGTTCAAAATGGTGTCATTGAATATTTTACCATCTTGCATTACTGCACCACATTTGTCACGCCATTGGTGTAGACCTATATTGTTGATATTCATGCCTCCAATCAAAATTTCTCCATAACTTGGTTTGTACAATCGAAGTAATAGTTTTAATAAAGTCGATTTGCCAGAACCACTATCTCCAACAATTGCCGTGATTTTACCTTCAGGAATTACCAAATGGATGTTTTTTAATATCAGAGGAGAAACGGTAGTATATTGAAAGGATACATTATTCAATACAATGTCCTTACTGCCAGCTAGATCCATGTCATTGTTCCCCACGTCTTCATCCTCGTCCTTTAATATTTGAACTTCATTTAGTCGCATAAACGATATTTGCGCAAACTGAAATCCGACCATAAAAGAGATTAGTTGCTGTACTGGGCCGTTCAACATACCGATGATGAATTGGGTAGAAATCATGACTCCAAACGTAATTTCACCAGCAATAACGGCTTTGGCACAAAAAAAGGTAATCAATAAATTTTTAACAGAATCAATGAAGCTAGCGCCTAAGTTTTGAATATTGTTGATGCCCAGCATACGAAGATTTACCTTAAATAATCTCGCTTGAATACCTTCCCATTTCCAACGTTTAGCTTGTTCATAATTGTTAATTTTAATATCTTGTATACCACCTATGGTTTCCACCCAATAGCTTTGATTTTTGGCATTCAACTCGAAATAATCCCAATCTAATTTTTTCCGAAGGCGTAGAAATCCCATCACCCAAAGGATATATAATGCACTACCCACTAAGAATATCCAAAATATGGTCTTGTTGAAAATTAATAATACGACACCAAATATGACAAAGGTCAACGACGAGAAAATAAGATTCAAGGAATTGTTCATAATAAAGGAACGAATGCGCTCATGGTCATTGGCACGTTGTAGTATATCTCCAAGCATTTTGTTTTCGAAGAAAGAAACTGGTAGTTTCATTAACTTAATGAGATAATCAGAAATCAATGCGATATTAATACGGGAAGACATGTGCTGAAGTATCCAATCTCGTACAGCCGAGCTCAACGTAATACTTACAATCAATGCTAAATTGGCTATCAAAACAATATTGATAAACGATACATCCTGAGTCTGGATCCCAACGTCAATGACCGCTTTTGAGATAAAAGGTAGTACAGCCTGCATTGCTGTAATAAGAAGCATAACCAATCCCAAATAGAGAAAGCTTTTTTTATAGGGTGCAAAATATCCTACGATATTTTCTAAATGTCTTCCTCGTTCAGCTTTCTCATGTACTTGACGCTGTTTGAAGTCTGCTTGAGGCTCTAGAATCAAAGCTATTCCTGAGGTTTTATTTTCATTGCGCTTGGTCCATTTATCCTCAAATTCTTCTTTATTATAACTAACATGACCTTTAGCTGGATCAGCTACATAGAATGTAGTCTTTCCATTTCGTTTTTCTTTAACATCGTATAACACAATAAAATGCGAATTGTCCCAATGAAGAATAATAGGTAAAGGTACTTTTTCAATTAGATCTTCGGTTGTGCAGTGTGCTGCTAAGGAGCGTAAACCTATAGTTTCTGCTCCATGAGATATTCCCGCCAAAGATACACCTTCTCTTGTATTACCGCAAAGGTCACGTAAGTATTGCAAGGAATAATACTTACCGTAGTATTTAGCAATCATCTTTAAGCTCGCAGGACCACAGTCCATGAAATCAAGTTGACGATCTATAGGAAATGGTTTAATAGTCATAGTTTGGACTAATGCGTTTATAAATTTAGATTTCTAGTGAAAAAAATAGTAATATCAATCAATAACAGTGCTAGGGAAGCAGAATTTATTAAGCAAATACTTATATTTAGAATATAAATATTCTTGATCAAATTCGTTTTTTAAATATTTACTTTCAAATATTTTGGTTATCCATTTCATAATTTCTAATTCTGAGCCAATTCGCGTAGTACTGTTAAAAAGGCAGTAGTGTATAAGTAGTTCATGCTCAGTGTGTTCTATATCAATCTCTGTCAGATTTTTAGATAATAATTTTAACACGTTAATACGTTGCTCTGCTAAACCACTAGATGATCTAGTAGAACTGTTATGAATACGATAGGAATGATGTATAGTTGATAAATTTCCCAATTTATGCTTTTTACTAATTCTGCACCACAGATCATAATCTTCACAAAATTTATAATTTTTATCATATTTGTATTCCTTAAATATGCTACTATACATGGTCATCGCTGAGTGAACATACATGTTACAAAATAATAACATGAATTTACATTCTGTTGGGTTACTATTAACTATTCTATTTCCCAAGAATAAACCATTAAAATCAAAGAGTTGCATTGATGAACTAACTCCAACAAAATCTCTATTTTCTTTAAGAAACTTTATTTGTTCTGATAATCTTGTTCCAATCATTGTATCATCAGCATCCATTCTTGCTATAAATTGCCCATTGCATTGTTTAATTCCAAAATTTAAAGCATTTACTAAGCCCTGCTTTTCCTCATTTACGTAATATTTTAATCGTTTTTCGATCATTTGTAATGATCGGATAATCATTTCTGTATTATCATTACTGTGATCGTCAATAATTATAATTTCATAATTTTGGTAGTCTTGACGTAATATACTGCTTATCGTGTCCAAAAGATATGGACCGTTGTTATGGGTCGGAATCAAGATAGAGGTTTCGATAATTAAATTATTGTGTTCACTATTCATAATGGATCATTTTTACATGACGAAATTTCTTTTAAGTAAAGGTATCTTCTAATATTTTTTTATACCATGCCTGTTGATCTTTTTTTAATTTATCTTTTCTATATCTATGCTTAAAAATAAACTCGATATGTGTTACGATGTGGTCGTCTTTAAAAGATATTTCTCTACTTAATAAAGCGTCTTTAATGATCGAAAAATAATAGTACAAATCATCTTTTGTTATATTATTTTCAGACAAGACTTTCTTTTTGACCTTGAAAATAGAAACTGGATAATCAATAATACTAAAATTGATTTTACTCATTTTATTTAACAATAAATCTAAAAGATATAATTGGCCATAATTTGAAGAAAGAATATTTTTTTTTAAATATTGTATATTAAATAATATGCAATGAGCATTTAAAGTTTGTTTATACCAAAGATGATCGTAATATTTTGATTTTTTAGTTTCATATAATAATCCGTCAAATATTGTATGGCTACCGAATACGACATCGTATTTACCATCAAATAGCTCTTGATTAAGTTTTTCAAAAGCTCCGGTATTTATAGGGAATTCGGATATAAATAGAACAGATTCAGCCTTGCTCCTTTGGATGATTGGATTCAAAACTAATTCATCAAAATAATTTATTGATTGGATGTTATTAAAGTTAGTTGTGGATATTTCTGTTTTTTTATATAGAAATATTTCGAACTCCTGATCGAGTAATGAAAAATATCTATAAATTGAATCAAGATTTTCTCCTTCTAAATTTTTAATAAATACAATCGTTTTTCCTTTTGAGGCTCTATTCGTTTTTTTTGAATAAACCTCGGTTGTTTTTTTTATTGTTTGTACAATGTCAAATTTTTTCGATCCTAATAAGTAGTTATTCTTTGCCACTGAAAGCATATCTTTTTTACTATAAATTGCCGACTCAAGGACATTTTTTATAGATGTTTCGTTCAGCCTGCTAAAACTATTCTGTTTTCTAGAAATATTAATTGTGTATGGAGAATCATATAATTCAGGCAAAGCATCGGTTTTGGATAATATAATGGGAAGCTGATTGCTCAACATCTCAAGTACTGTAAAACTGCATTGTTCTATGTAAGAAGGTACGATGCCAATGTCAGCTAAATTATAAAGGTTAAAAACGACATTTTTTTCTTGTGGGCCGATAATCTTAATATTATTGGATAGACCGACCAACTTAAATAAGTCTTGAAGTTTTCCATCGCCACATATCAATAGTTTTAAATTTTTATATTTTTTTGCTATTTCAAGGAATACTTTTGTGAAATCGAAAATCCCTTTTCGTCTTGAAATGCTGCCTACGTACAAAAAAATTATATCGTCACTAGAATAATTGAATTGACGTCGTAATTTTTTCTTGTTATTCTTTTTTCTATAAAAATATAGTCCATTGTAAATAGTTGTAATTTTTGAATTTGGAATTTTGAATAATACATTAAGATTTTTTTTTGCAAAATCTGATACTGTAATTATTTCATCTAAATAATGGTAGTTGTGCATCTCATGGTTAATAGTGTAACTTTCCATTCCAGATAATGACTCTCCAATAGTTAGTTTTTTTTCGATATGATTGAACAAAGTAATATCTGAATCAACTAGGTCTCTCCATTGGAGACAATGAACCACGAGAACTGATTTGACAGTGAAAAAACTCTTAATTAAATAGTTTAATTGAAGGTGACTATACCAATTGAAATGCAATATTATTTCATTAGAAATAGTATTTAAAAAATTGAAAATTTCAGAATGGATAAATAAATCCTCATTTATCGCATCAGCTTTAAAGTCAAATTCAAAGCACCTGACTGAATTATCGTAATATTCAGTCGTAACAGGTGCATTGAATCGTATGATAATTAACTCATAATTATTATATTCTTCCAGTAGTTCCTTGTAATAATTTGTATAGGTAAAAAGCCCATTTGCTCTATAGTGATATTCATCGAAATAGCAGATAGTTTTCATGTAAAGTTATTCCATGTAAAACTTGAATCCACTCAGTATCTTTTTCATTTCTTTCTCGATCTTCTTTTTCTTTTTGGGATCTTCTATATTGGCTTTATTGACTAAAAAGTGTACCCCAATCTCACCAAATTGATAATGAGATATTTCATACATGATTATTTGGTTGTAAACATCTCTTTTGTAAAACTTTGGTGAAGGTTCAAATTTGGCATAAAAACCTCCATTAGCGTTAAATTTTTTAAGAAATTTCTTGCTAAAGAATTCACCTTCTGCATTTATAGTTCGTAATCTGATGCTGTCTAATTGAAAATGCATAATGCTATCACGAAGACGGAGTCCAATATAATCTTTGTCATATCCATAAATTTTAACTCCAAATGCCAAAAGACTATCAGGTGATATAAAGATACAATCCGAAACCGCAAATAGGCCATATAAGGCTTTGCTATCTGAGCCGCTTGGTTTGGAACAATCGAAGGTGTAATCGTTGGGTAGGGTATATGCTACTTTTGATCTTTTAGCGCTTTTTTCTAAAATAGACTTGAAATTTCGCTCCTCCTGTTGAGCAAATGAGTTCAATGCTAAAGTGATAAAACTGATTAGTAATACTATACTTTTCATATATATATATAAATTAGTTTGATGGAGTAAGTTAATACTCCATCAAGGATTAATTTGAACCTGGTTTTTTGAACGCTTCCACATTTCCGATTAATTCAGCTGCAGTAACTGTTTTAAAATCATAATTTCCTGTTTTGGGGTCATATAATGAAATATTATATGATGTAGATGAACTACCTGAGGACCCATCGGTTGGTGCTGCTGTAATTGACTGTAGGTCCCATGCGTGACCACCACTATTGATCATCACCTTGTTATTTGAATCTGACAAGATGCTCGATAAACTATCACCAATAATACTTCCAGAACTTCCAGAGCTTCCTGTACTGCCATCGTTTCCTTCGATATTTATGGTGTCAAAAAATGTAACATTGAAACTACCTACCTGATCTCCAGTTGGTCCTGCAATACTTCCTGTACCATTTGGGATTAGATTTGAGGGAATTACATCATTATTCAAATTTTTATGATGTTGGGTAAAAGCTGAATAGTAGAAGTTTTCATCAAAACTCAAATCAGGATTTCTATCAAATCCATTAGTGCTCAGATATTTGTAGTACTCAAATACGCAATAGCCATCAAATCCAGTCCCTCCTAAGATAGAGAAAAACTCCTGAGGACTAACATGTTTCAGCAAATTGGCTAATTTTTCGAGGTTTAATCGCTTTTTGTTGTTCATAATTGTTTTTAAGTTTATGACTTTAAATAATAATTGAATATTTATTCTTGTCTGTTTGTGAATAATGGAGGGAAAGTATTCTTCTATAATTGGCTATCCTCAAACTTTAGACATCACACTATAAAGTTAAAGGAATATTTTGATAGTAAAAATATTGTTAATAATCAATCGATTGCCTAAAATTCATATATTTTTTAGCATCTTTTTTACTTAAAAATTTAATTAAATGTAATCGGTAATTCAGAATACACAATTTTTGGCAATAAAGAGTGCAGCATAATTGGCAATAATAAATACATAGTTCATCTTTTGGAACATAGAGTTCCAAAAGAAAAAACAAGCTTTGTTATAGCAATAAGACAAAGTAATTATGAACTATTATTTAAATAAACTTATGACCTATCATGAGGTTCACAAAATGTATCGAGAAGGTAATTCGATACGCAAAATTTCAGAACATTTAGGACTGAATTGGCGCACGGTAAAAAAGCTCTTATCCAAAGACGACCAAAGTTACCAAAAAGAACTAGAACAGCCTATTTCTAAGAAAAAACTTCTTGATCCCTTTCGAGATTTTGTACGGGAAAAATTGGAGCTCTACCATGATACTTCTGCCGCACAAATGTTTGATTGGCTTAAAGAACAACACCCTGACTTTCCCTCAGTTAGTGCCAAAACAGTATTCAACTTTGTACAAGGCATTCGGGCGGAATTCAATATTCCTAAAGTGAGCTCTGCTCGTGATTTTCAGATGGTTGAAGAGCTTCCTTACGGTAGTCAAGCTCAGGTAGACTTTGGTTTTTATAATATGACCACCACAACAAATAAGCAAAAGAGAGTACAATTCTTTACTTTCATTCTATCGCGCAGCCGTTATAAGTTCGTTTTGTTTAGTGATATTCCTTTTACCACGGCAATGGTTATTGATGCACATGAACAAGCTTTTCAGTTTATTGCTGGTCTGCCTGAAGAAATCGTTTATGATCAGGACAGATTGTTTATCGTCTCTGAAAACCTAGGTGACATAGTACTCACTTCCGAGTTTTCGAATTATGTGCGAGAGCGTGGAATTAAGCTTCATTTTTGTCGAAAATCCGATCCCCAAAGCAAGGGTAAAGTAGAAAACGTAGTTAAATATGTAAAGCAGAACTTTCTATATAATAGGCCATATCGTGATCTTGAAACGCTTAATGATGAGTGTATAGCCTGGCTGCACCGTACGGCCAACAATCTGCCCCATGGTACAACCAAACTTATTCCACTAGAAGAACTTGCTAAAGAGCAGATGTTTTTAGAACAGTATCACCAAGTGCTTCCCAAGCCACCGCAAAAACAGATTTATGCTGTTCATAAAGATAATAAGGTGTCTTATAAGGGTAATTTCTATAGTGTTCCAATTGGCACATATAACGCTGGTATTACTAAAGTCCACCTTAGCGAGCAGCATGGCAAATTACACATTACAGAGCTCTCAGGAAAAGAAATCTGCGTACATGAAGTTTCAGCTTTAAAAGGGAAAGAGATCATTCTGCGTACTCATGGCCGTAATATGGAGCCAAAGGTAACAGAACTGATTTATCAAACAGCTTCTTTATTCGAAAATATAGAAAAAGCTCAGCAATGGTTAATTGCGATAAAACTCCATAAAAAAAGATATATACGTGATCAGATACAAATGATTGAGCGTGTCATAGAAAACAATAATGCATTTGATATATCACGTGCATTAGATTACGTTCATGCTAATAATATACTAAGCGCAACGGACTTTAAAGCTTATCTAGATTATATCCGCTCAGAAAAAATCCATAAACCGGAACTGGAAACCAAAATTATCAGGCTCAACCCACTTTCAGCAAGCAATAACACCCAAATGGAACTCGAACCTCAGAAAAGTGATTTAACAGATTATGAATTGCTTTTTGGTAACAACTAATAATATCCCTGTCGGTAATACGGCAGGGAAAAACTAATAACTCTACTAAAAATATAACAATGGAAAATCAAAAACAACTGGTAAAACAACTTTGTTCAGACTTCAGAATCTCAGCGGTTGCTGCAAATTTGGATCAAATAATAGCTACAGCTGAAAGTGAAGATATTGGCTATTTAGAGCTCCTAACGAGGTTATTGAAAACAGAGCAGCAACATCGCCAACAAAGAGATGAAGTTAGACGTATGAAATCTGCTGCTCTTCCCCGTAATAACGATTTATTAAACTATGATGCTAAACGTAATATATCATCGATAAATACACTAATATTCCAGTTCTTTTTATGAACATCAATTCCTAAAAAAATCTGCCGACCAGAAAAACTAACTCTTAATTTATCTCGACCTGTTTGTATATTTGTATCCATAGCCTATGGTGTTTTGTGTTAAATCTGTAGCAAGTTAATTGACTACTTACAAAAACCATAGGCCTATTTTATTTCATGGATACTCATTGTGTTTTATGGATTTGTTGACCACAAAGATGCAGATTTCAACATAGCTCTTCTTGGTAATTTTAAATTAGCAACGATTAATTCTGCAAAATCTTCAGGTTGTAAAACTTTTTCAGTATTTCCATCTGTCAATTTTAAATCAATGGACATGTCCGACGCTATTGTAGAGGGCATTAAAGTACAAACACGAATATTGTTTTTACGCACTTCACGCATTAAAGAGTCAGATAAACCAATAACACCAAATTTAGAAGCACTATATGCCGAAGTTGTTGCTGCACCATTTAATCCTGCTGTAGAAGATACATTGATAATGTCACCTTGATTTTTTTCGATCAATTGTGGCAATACAGATTTTGTAACGTAATACGTACCAAATAAATTGGTGTTAATAATATCTGTCCATGCTTTTACATCCATATCTACCAACGAACCAAAAGAAGCAATACCGGCATTATTTACCAAAATATCAAACATACCAAATTCCACATTTAGTTCTTGAACAGCTTTTTCAACAGCATCGTAATCAGTGATATCAAAAACCTTATAAGCAGCTTGCACACCTAAAGCTTTTAACTCTTTTACAGTATCAATTAAGTTAGATTCATTTCTCCCTGTGATTGCAACATGGATGCCTTCTTGAGCGAACGCTAAAGCTGTTGCTTTACCTAAACCACGCCCTCCACCGGTAATCAGCGCATATTTTCCTTGTAAATTTTCCATATTCAAAATTATAAAAACTAATATTATTCCAATGTTATATGATTTATATATTAGGATTTATTTTTTAATGCTTTTGTATTTACGCTGTTGTGACGAATGTTTCTGACTCTCTTTGTAGTTTTAAATAAAATAGAATTGCCATGAATAAAATGAAAATTGAAATATGGAGCGATGTAATGTGTCCATTCTGTTACATAGGTAAGCGTCGATTTGAAAAATCATTAGAGAACACATCGCTAAAGGATAAAATTGATATCGAATGGAAAAGTTTTCAGTTGAATCCTGGTATGCAAACGGATACTTCTATTAACATTAACGAATATTTAGCACAGCATAAAGGAATGCCTTTAGAGCAAGCAAAAGCTTTGAATGCTCAAGTAACAAAAATGGCAAAGGAAGAAGGTCTAGTTTATAACTTTGATAAGTCCGTTGTAGCCAATTCTTTTAAAGCGCATGTGTTGACACATTTTGCTAAGCAATTTGGAAAGCAAGATGAAGTAGAAGAATTATTATTTCAATCATATTTTACCGAAGGTAAAAATATCGACGATATAGAAGTGGTAAAAGATATTGCTAAGCAAGTAGGTCTAGATGCTGTAGCATACCAAAAAGTTGTCGTAGATGGTTCTTTGGATCACGAAGTGAAAATGGATATTAACGAAGCACGTCAGATTGGTGTACAAGGAGTTCCTTTCTTTGTGTATGATCGTAAATATGCTGTCTCTGGCGCACAGCCAGTTGAGTTATTTATCCAGACATTAGAAAAAGCTTATTCAGAATGGCAATCAAAAGCATATCCGATTCAAATTCAGAATACTAGCGATGGACCAACTTGCGGTTCTGATGGATGTGATTAAAATAAAAAATCCTTCTCTTTATGGGAGAAGGATTTTCTTTTTCAGTACTGAAATCTATCACACTTTGATTTCAACTTCAACACCTGAAGGCAATTCAAGTTTCATCAATGCGTCAACAGTTTTAGCATTTGATGAGTAGATATCCAAAAGTCTTTTGTAAGAACATAATTGGAATTGCTCACGTGCTTTTTTGTTAACGTGTGGTGAACGTAAAACTGTATAGATTTTTTTCTCAGTAGGAAGAGGAATAGGACCTGAAACTACTGCACCTGTAGGTTTTACTGTTTTTACGATTTTCTCAGCTGATTTGTCAACTAAATTGTAATCGTAAGATTTCAATTTGATTCTGATTCTTTGGCTCATTTTATATTTGTTTTTTAAAATGATCTCCTATTAGAGCTATTCACAATAGGAGATCGGTTTATTTTGAATTATCAAAGAATATTAGTCTTCGATAGATTTGATTTTACCTTTTGATTTTGAGATTACTTCGTCAGAAACGTTACGAGGAGCTTCAGCGAAGTGATCGAATTCCATAGTAGAAGTTGCACGACCTGAAGTAATAGTACGTAATTGAGTTACATAACCAAACATTTCTGATAAAGGAACGATAGCTTTGATTACTTGAGCACCATTACGTGTATCTAGACCTTGCATCTGACCACGACGACGGTTTAAGTCACCCATTACATCACCCATATTTTCTTCTGGAGTCAATACCTCCACTTTCATGATAGGCTCTAATAATACAGGAGAACATTTAGGTAATGCTTCACGGTAAGCCATACGACCAGCTAATTCGAATGATAATGAATCTGAATCGACTGCGTGGAATGAACCATCAATCAAACGAACTTTCATACCAGTCAATGGATAACCAGCTAATACACCGTTTTTCATTGAAGTTTCAAATCCTTTTTGAACTGATGGAATGTATTCTCTTGGAATAGCACCACCAACGATTTCGTTAACGAATTGAAGAGGGTTTTTAGTTACATCCCAATCCTCATCAGCAGGAGAGATAACAACTTTGATATCCGCGAATTTACCACGACCACCTGATTGTTTTTTGTATACCTCACGGTGCTCTGTAGTACCAGTGATAGACTCTTTGTATGCTACTTGAGGAGCACCTTGGTTTACCTCAACTTTGAATTCACGACGTAAACGGTCTATTAAGATATCTAAGTGAAGCTCACCCATACCTGAGATTACTGTTTGACCAGTATCTTCGTCAGTTTTTACTACGAATGTAGGATCCTCTTCAGCTAATTTACCAAGACCAATACCTAATTTATCAACGTCAGCTTGAGTTTTAGGCTCAATAGCTAAACCGATAACTGGCTCAGGGAATACCATTGACTCAAGAACAATAGGGTTCTTTTCATCACATAAAGTATCACCAGTTTTGATGTCTTTGAAACCAACAACAGCACCGATATCACCAGCCCCAATTCTTTCGATTGGATTTTGCTTGTTAGCGTGCATTTGGAAGATACGAGAGATACGCTCTTTGTTACCTGAACGCGTGTTCAATACATAAGAACCAGCTTCTAATACTCCTGAATATGCACGTACGAAACATAAACGACCTACGAATGGGTCAGTCGCAATTTTAAATCCTAATGCTGCGAAAGGCTCAGACTCAGATGGTTTACGTGAAATTTCTTCACCTGTATTAGGGTTAGTACCAGTTACAGCTTCGATATCTAATGGAGAAGGTAATAATTCCATTACTAAATCAAGCATAGTTTGTACACCTTTGTTTTTGAAAGATGAACCACAAACCATAGGAACGATAGCATTGTCTAATACAGCAGCACGTAATGCATTTAAGATTTCGCGCTCAGTTAATGAGTTAGGATCATCGAAGAATTTCTCCATCAATGACTCATCATAAGAAGCTACTGCTTCTAATAATTTCTCACGGTACTCAGCTACTTCTTCTTCCATGTCAGCAGGGATAGGAACTTCTGTAAAAGTCATACCTTTATCAGCTTCATTCCACACCATACCACGGTTGTTGATTAAGTCAACTACACCTTCGAAACCATCTTCTGCACCGATAGGTAATTGTAAAGCTACAGCGTTAGAACCTAACATTGATTTTACTTGACCAACCACTTTTAAGAAGTCAGCACCTGAACGGTCCATTTTGTTTACGAAACCAATACGAGGAACTTTGTATCCATCAGCTAAACGCCAGTTAGTCTCTGATTGAGGCTCAACACCGTCAACAGCAGAGAATAAGAATACTAATCCGTCTAATACACGTAATGAACGATTTACCTCAACTGTGAAATCCACGTGTCCAGGAGTATCGATTACGTTTACTTGGTATTTGTTGCCACGGTAATTCCAGAATACTGTTACAGCAGCAGAAGTGATCGTGATACCACGCTCTTGCTCTTGTGCCATCCAGTCAGTAGTTGCAGAACCTTCGTGCGTTTCTCCCAACTTGTGGTTTACTCCAGAGTAAAATAAAATACGCTCTGTAGTTGTAGTTTTACCAGCATCGATGTGCGCAGCGATACCGATATTTCTAACTAATTTTAAATCTTTTGCCATTTTGTTTTTATGCAATTTGTCTTTCGACGTTTTCTTTTAATGCAGTAATTAAATAAGTACACCGACTTTGATAAAGGAATAATCTTTTATCAATAGTCGGTGTAATCATATTTATTGTGTTGCTTTCAAAATTAGAATCTGAAGTGTGAGAACGCTTTGTTAGCCTCAGCCATTTTGTGCGTATCTTCTTTCTTCTTAACAGCAGCACCTTCACCTTTAGAAGCTGAAATGATTTCTCCTGCTAATTTCTCAAACATAGTTTTTTCACCACGTTTGCGAGCATAAGAAATTAACCATTTCATACCTAAAGCGATTTTACGCTCTGGACGTACTTCCATAGGTACTTGAAAGTTAGCACCACCTACACGGCGAGACTTAACTTCAACAGCAGGCATAACGTTGTTTAAAGCTTTTTTCCAAGTCTCTAAACCGTTTTCTTGTGTTTTTGATTCTACTAATTCTACTGCATCGTAAAAAATTGAGTAAGCGATAGATTTTTTACCATCGAACATCATATTATTTACGAAACGTGTTACCTGAACGTCATTAAACTTTGGATCAGGTAAAATGATTCTCTTTTTTGGTTTTGATTTTCTCATTTTTCTTTCCTCCGCTTAATTATTTCTTTTTACCTTTTGCTGGAGCTGCAGCTGCTTGTCCTGGTTTAGGACGCTTAGTTCCGTATTTCGAACGACGTTGGTTACGACCTGCTACACCTGAAGTATCTAATGCACCACGGATGATGTGGTAACGTACACCTGGTAAATCTTTCACACGACCACCACGGATCAATACGATCGAGTGCTCTTGTAAGTTGTGACCTTCTCCAGGGATGTAAGCGTTTACCTCTTTACCGTTTGTTAAACGTACACGAGCTACTTTACGCATTGCTGAGTTTGGTTTTTTAGGGGTAGTAGTATATACACGTGTACATACACCTCTTCGCTGTGGACATGAGTCCAACGCTGGTGACTTACTCTTGTCAACCAGAGCTACTCTACCTTTTCTAACTAATTGTTGAATAGTAGGCATTTACCTGTTTTTGTTTTTAATTTTTGTTAAAAAATCTTTTAAGACTGCAAAGATAAAGAAAGATTTTGAATTGTAAAGTGTTGTGTAGAAAAAAGTTGTTAACTAATTTCTTAATCTAATGAAAGATAAAATAATAATAACATCAGCTTATTTCGGTGATTGTGATCGTAGCAAAAAATATATATTAATGCTGGTAAATTGGTAAATCTTACTTTAATAAGGTGCGAAAAATAAATTTGGATAGGAAATTTGTTGTCAAAAGTTATATTTGTCAATGAAAATGTATTAGTAAGAGGGGGATGTCTATGGAAAAACACACTAATTTATTACATCAAGTTGCATCTGGTGATGAAATGGCATTTCGGCAATTGTTTGAGGCTTATCATCCTAATATATATACTACAGCATTACGTATTACCAACGATGAGAATATAGCGCAAGATGTTGTGCAGGACACTTTTCTTAAGGTATGGATAAATAGGATTCAGTTGACAACGGTTGATAACTTCGAGGGCTGGTTGTATACCATAGCTCGAAATATAACGTTCAACATACTGAAAAAAGGCCAGCATTATAAACAGTATTTAAATGAGGAAGGGCAATCTGCTCTCTTGCAAATTTATCCAAGTGTTGATTATATTTTGCAGGACAAGGATTTCCAAAGTCTGCTAGAGCGCGCGATTAAAAGATTACCCCCCAAACAACAGGAAACGTATAGACTACTTAAGGAACAATATCTCAAACGTAACGAAGCTGCTCAGATTTTAAATGTATCACCAGAGACTGTCAAATATAACATCGACCAAGCGATGAAAAGTATTAGAGCCTATTGCTTAGCACATATGAAGGATATGCCACTGGTGCTATTGTTGCATTTCTATTCAAAATATTTTTAAATCTCTCCCCCCCATAGTTTAATTCAAATTGTCAATCTATTAAATGCACTTATTTCGACTCTATGAGAGAGTTGAAAGTCGGACGCATATATAATATCCATATGTCTAATAAACAACGTATAAAATATTTATTTAACCAATGTATACAGCATCAGGAAACTGTAGCTGAGCGTGATGAGTTAAATCAGTACATAGCAGACCCTACTTTCAAGGAGCTCGTGGAAGCGTGCATGTTGGAAGCTTTTTATTTGAAAAAGAAAGAAGAGATACTGTCTTCGGATTCCAAAGAGCAAATATTGAACGCCATATATGCATCTGCTGACGAAATTATAAGACCTTCCTTTAAGGCGCGGTTGTGGCAATGGGCATCTGTAGCAGCTGTATTTCTAATGATTACTGTACCATTAGTAATTAAGACAGATTTGCATGAGAAGTTAGCGGAATTAACTTTCCTTGATGACAAAAGGAATGTACCGAATGAAAGTATTTCGTCAAAAAATGAAATTTTACCTGCACAAGAATCAGCTACTCTGGAAATGGTGGATGGTACTAAGTTGTACTTACCCACGTTGGCTATCGGTACCCAAATTACAAAAAATGGACTTGTGGTGCAGAAATCTGCGCATAATGAACTTCTGTTGAAATACGATTTGAATCATCTGAATAAGCAGATGAAAAATGCTAATTATGTTATTAAAACTCCAAAAGGAGGTAAGTACAAGCTTACATTACCCGATGGGACATTGGTGCATTTAAATTCCGCGAGCACACTCCTGTTTCCATATTTTCTTATAGATAGTTTACGTTATGTGGAGTTGATAGGCGAAGCGTATTTTGAAGTTGTCAAAGATAAGAGACAATTTGTCGTCTATTCAAAACAAGGCAAATTGAGACAAGAAGTTAAAGTCTATGGAACTTCTTTTAATGTCAATGCTTATCCAGATGCCGATGGTTTTGAAACCACTTTAGTACAAGGTTCAGTACATGTCACAAACCTTAATAATCAAAATATCTTATGGCTAAATCCAAATGAGCAAGTAGTGCTCGGTGCAGATGGTATGGTGAAAAGTAGAGCTGATCTCGATAGAAATCTTGCTTGGCTAAATAATATATTCTATTTCGAAGATGAAACTTTAGAAAATGCGTTAAAGCAAATTAGTCGTTGGTATGATGTAGATTTTAAGAATATCCCAGAAAATCTTGATCAAAAATTATGGGCGCAGGTATCGCGCAATATATCTCTAGTAGAATTACTAACAATTATAGAAAAGACTTATGCTATTAAGTTCGAAATACGAGGAAAGGAGGTGTACATCGTGAATTAGTCCTATCTAAATAATGAATGAATACATACATGAATAATAATAAAACCTAACTCGCTCTTTAGCCTATTATGAATAAGAGCATATGAATTTCAAAAACTTATGTCTAAAGTATTAATAAAGCTTATTTATCCCACACTATTGACTTTAGTTATCTGGGTTTGTCCTACGCAGCTATTATTTGCGCAAACCAAATCTATTACTATCGATGAAAAGGGGATTACATTAAACGAATTTCTAACCAATATTCGTAAGCAAACGGGCTATAACTTTGTTTTTAGCTCTAAAAAATTGGATTTCAATCAACGTATAAATCCAAAATTTAAAAATGCAGATATCAATGATGTATTAATCAAATATTTTAATCCATCAGCTGGTGTTGTCTATATGATTGACAAACAGACAATCGTATTGATGGATGAAGAGCGTGCTACCAAGAAGACGTTCAAAGGCCGTGTAATTCATGCGAATACTAAGCAGCCTATCCCAGGAGCTACTATTATTTCTGGCGTTAAAAAGTTGAACACACGCTCAGATGCAAATGGTTCTTTTGAGATAGAATTGCCTGAATATGAATCTTACTTGACAGTGAGTTTTTTGG
The DNA here is from genome assembly GCF_009829085.1 of Sphingobacterium bovisgrunnientis. Taxonomy (GTDB): domain Bacteria; phylum Bacteroidota; class Bacteroidia; order Sphingobacteriales; family Sphingobacteriaceae; genus Sphingobacterium; species Sphingobacterium bovisgrunnientis. The sequence goes on along the minus strand of NZ_WUQY01000024.1, from coordinate 10,291 downwards.
GTATGAATAATGAAAAATTGTCTTTGCAGCATGGTTTAGAACTGTTAGTAGAATTGCAAGAGAAAACAGAAACCATTGATGATGTCGTGGTTACTGGACTTTTTAGTCGTCCGACAGAAAACTTTACAGGGGCAGCTACTGCGGTGACTGGTGATCAATTGCGCAATGTCAATGCGATGAACGTATTTGATGCGCTAAAAGTATTTGATCCAGCAGTTCGTATACCTGATAATTTAGAATTTGGCTCTGATCCAAATCAACTGCCAAAAATCAGTTTGCGCGGAACTAATAATTTTCCAGTGCAAGGTGATGGGGGCGTAAGCAATCAATCTGGTGCTGATTTCATGGCAGCATATCAATCCAATCCAAGTATGCCTTTGTTTATGTTGGACGGATTTGAAGTGAGTTTGCAAAAAATTTATGACTTAGATATTAATAGAATAGATAAAATAACCATATTGAAAGATGCTGTCGCGACTTCAGCATACGGTTCTAGAGCAGCTAATGGTGTAATTGTAGTTGAAACTAAACAGCCACAAGCGGGACGCTTGAATGTAAGTTTCACAAGCACAATGCAATTAACTGCTCCAGATCTTACTTCCTATAATTTGTTGAATGCTAAAGACAAATTGGAGTTGGAGCGCATCAGTGGTCTCTACAATACCAATAGACCTGAAAATCAATTCATCCTTGATCAGCGTTACTCCAATAGAATGGCAGCTGTGGCTTCGGGAGTAGATACCTATTGGTTGTCGCAACCGTTGCAGACCGGTGTCGGTACGAAGCAATCTATCTACGTTGAAGGTGGTGATAATCATGTTCGTTATGGCGCTTCGGCTGGTTATACAAATAATAAAGGTGTAATGAAAGGTTCTGATCGTGAGACATTTGAAGGGGGAATGGTTTTGTCTTACCGAAAGAATAATTTCATATTGCGTAACCAATTAAATATCAGTTCAAATACTTCCGAAAACTCACCATATGGCAGTTTTGGAGATTATTCGAGAATGAATCCTTATTGGAATCCATATGACGCAAATGGCAATGTTGTCAAAATTTTGGAAAACGTTTCCAATTTTGGAGTTGGCGGTATGACATATGTTTCTAATCCACTATACAATGCCAATATCGGGACGATTGACAACAATAAATATACTAGTATCAACAACAATACTTTCTTAGAATGGCGACTAAATGGTGGTTACCGTATCACCGGAAAATTGGGTATTACCAAGCAAAACGACGAAAGTAACGTATTCCTACCTGCTGATCATACCGCTTTTTCAAATATCACAGATTACAATTCAGAAACGTATGCAACTAGAGGATCATACGATCGTTCAAATTCTGGCTTCTTCAATTACGACGCTAGTTTGGTCGGAGATTATAGTAAGACCTTTGGTAAAAATTTGATTTTCGCTACACTAGGTGTCGCTGTAGCAGAGCAACAAAGTAAATCTACTTCAATATCAGTTATTGGGTTTCCAAATAATCGATTAGACGAAATTTTCTTCGGTAATGCTTATCAAAATGGCAGTCGACCTAGAGGTCAAAATAATATAAGCCGAAGATTTTCTTCGTTCGCTAACTTCAACTATACGTATGACAGAAGGTTTTTGTTTGATTTAGCCTTAAATGTTGATGGTTCTACACAATTTGGAGAATTGAATCGTTATGCCCCATTCGGTGCTGTAGGTTTGGGATGGAATGTGCACGAAGAATCGTTTATGACATCTTTACGTCCATATATCAATAGATTCAAACTTCGTGGTGGTATAGGTACTACGGGAAGTCAACAATTTCCGCCATATATGGCTATTACTACTTACAGTTACAACACTGGACAGGATTATTTAGGAGGATATGGAGTGAATGTATTGGGGTATGGAAATACCAATCTAAAGTGGCAGGAAACCATTAAATACAATATGGGTGCCGATTTAGCATTTTTAGCTGATCGTTTTATCATGCGTATTGACGCCTACTACGAGCTGACAAACAACTTGCTTTTGGATGTGAATACACCACCGTCTTTGGGGGTGAGCTCTTACAAAGAAAATATGGGTAAACTAGCTAATAAAGGTATCGAAGGAAATTTGAATGCTTTTATTTTCAAACCTGGCCAATCAAAATTGACATGGTCTGTTTTTGTAAATGCTATTCACAATAGAAACGAAATTAAGGAAATTTCTAATTCACTTAAAAAGATGAATGAAGCTAACGATCAAAATAACCAAAGACTTCCACAGCAACGTTATGTCGAAGGGGAATCTGTAAACTCTATCTGGGCAGTACTTTCTGCCGGTATTGATCCTAGTACAGGTCAAGAATTGTTTTATGATCGAAATGGTCAATTAACTTATGTGTGGAATGCACAAGATAAAGTTATCGTAGGAGATGGTATTCCAAAGGTGAGTGGGAATTTTGGTACTAATCTAGCGTACAAAGGCTGGCAATTTGGAGCATATTTCAGTTACCAAGCTGGTGCAAAGCAATACAATCAAACTTTGGTTGACTACGTAGAGAATGCCAATTTAAGTATGAATGTGGATGAGCGTGTGTTTTTAGACCGATGGACGAAGCCAGGAGATGTGACATTCTTCAAAGGATTGACAGATGTGGAAGGCAATACTGTTACTACGGCTACATTTGCTACATCACGCTTTATGCAGAAAAACAATTATTTGAATTTTACGAGTATTTCATTGGGTTATATATTACCTGAACGTTGGACTAATAAGTGGAATTTGAAAAATACACGTCTGACTATGCAGGGGAATAATATATTACAATTGTCTACTATCCAGGTGGAAAGAGGGTTGTCATATCCATTTGCACGCAATTTTACATTTACTTTAAACACATCCTTTTAATCGTATCTATTATGAAATATAAATTATTATTTATAACAGCCAGTATACTTACGGTTTCATTTAGTAGCTGTACGAAATGGCTTGATGTGCAACCTAAAACAAATATTTCAGAGCGTGTACTTTTTCAAGATGAACAAGGTTTTAAGGATGCTTTGAACGGGATATACGTGAAAATGGCGCAACCTTCGCTGTATGCGCGTGAATTTACAATGGCTACCATGGACGTGTTTGCGCAACAATACGATGTAAGTGGCAATACACATGCTTATTACGAGTTTGGAAAGTATAATTACACGAATGCAGGAGTACAGGGTCGAATAGATCAGTTTTGGAATCACTCGTATAACACAATTGCCAATATCAATAATTTGTTAGCAAATATAGAAAGCAAAAAAGGAGTTTTTTCTGAAGGCTATTATGAGCTTATCAAAGGCGAAGCATTAGGTTTACGTGCATTCTTACATTTCGATTTATTTCGTGCATATGGTCCAATACCAAAAATTGGTATGCAAGATAAAAGTATTCCATATGTGGATGTTTTTGAAATGGTCGTAAAGCCAAACCTTGATGGTACTGCATTCATCGAAAGATGTTTAAAAGATTTGGATGAATCGATTACATTATTGTCTGGTCATAAGGCAGTAAACTATGGAGTAGCTGACCCATTCAAATCACACACACGCAATCACATGAATTATTGGGCAGCTAATGCATTGAAAGCTCGTATTGCAATCTACGTAGGTGATAAAGCTACAGCTCTGCAAAGTGCACGCGTGATCCTTGATAATGCATCGTTATTCCCTTTCATTCAACGTAATAACCTCACAGGGACAGCTCCAAATCGTACTTTCTTATCCGAACAATTATTTGGAATATATGTACCAACATTAAAGAACATCAACGATGGATTGTTTCGTGAAGCCTCTGGAGGTAGCGTGTTGACAAATAAAGAATCTTTTATTACCACACTATTTGAAGGCTCAAGTACGGATTTTAGGTTGGTGTTTTTATGGAAAACGGATGGCTCTACAAATCAACGCTATCCAAGTAAGTATTTGATAGATGATATCCAGACGGATGCATTGAATACAAAACGCATACCGCTGATACGACTATCGGAGATGTACTACATTGCAGCAGAAGCTAGTGATGTCTTGACGGACAAAATTAATTACTTGAATACGGTGCGTGCAAATCGTGGTATCAGTTCACTTAACGTTGACTTGACAGAAAGCCAGATTGAAACCGAAATTTTCAAAGAATACCGTAAAGAATTTTATCAAGAGGGTCAATTATTCTTTTATTACAAGAGAAATAATACGTTGCGTATCGCAGGATATGGATTCGATATGACGGCAAAAGAATACATCATGCCAAGACCAAATGATGAGATTGAATTTAACAACCAATAAAAATCGAATGGTGAGAAAATATATTTTAATACTATTTGTCGCAGCTTTTAGTTTTGTGCAAATAGGTTGTAAGAAAGATCAGATGCTATCTTATGATTTCGGATCAGGTATCGCTATTTACAAAAAAGCCATTACAGAAGAGCAGGATAGTATGACTGTTTCTTTTGCGGTGATGAACGAAGATGTGGTGTCGGATACTATAGCAATACCTGTACGTATTTTGGGGCAAATTTCGAATATAGAGCGCCAAATAAATTATAGTGTACTTACTGATTCTACCACGGCTTCGGCGGCTAACTATGAACTTTTGCCTGCATCAATTCCGGCAAATAGCTATGAAGGCGTATTGCATGTCAAATTAAACAAAACAGATGATTTGAGTACCAAGGAGGCAAGATTATGGATTGCATTGAAAGATTCTGAACATTTCAAAGTAGGACCAAAAGAGCAAGCAAACTATTTAATCAAACTAAATAATTACTTGACAAAACCTTCTTCTTGGCAGGATGTACGCTTTGGAGAATATAGTCAGGCTAAGTATGGCTTAATTATTAGGGAGACAGGATATAGCAATTTTACGGGCTTACATCCCGAAGTTTTACTTTTTATTGTTGCCAAATGTCGTAATTACTTGAGGCAATATATCCTGACACACAATGCAGAAATGGTAGATGAAAATGGTGTGCCAGTGCGATTCCCTTAACCTAAATTTTAATACGATGAAAATCATAACCTCTATATGGAGTAAAATTGGAATTTTACTTTTCATAATCTTGCAAATATCCTGCTATAAGGATAAAGGTAATTATGACCTCACAGAAATTAATAAAGTCTCCATTCTGAAGAATGGGAGTGACACAATCAAGATAAATCAATTCGATATGCTTAGCGTTGAAACGCTAGTCGAACAATCTCTGGCTGAGAACAACGATAATTTGTCTTATAAATGGTCTGTATATCTTCTCAATGCACCTATTACAGGTTTGATTGATGAAGTTCTTGCAGATACCAAAGATTTGAACATGCAATTTGGTTTGCGACCTGATACGTATACCTTGTTGTATACAGTAACAGATAATAATACGGGAGTATCATCTTTTAAAAAGTATTTACTGCAAGTTGGAAGTAAATTGAGTGAAGGGTGGCTTTTGATTAATCAAAATGCATCTGGAGAAAGTGATGTTGACTTATTGCATCCAGAGGGATACACAATCAAAAATCTGTTGAGCACTGCAAATCCAAATTTGGTTATTCCTAAAAATTTGCATTCAGCCCGTGTTTTAACTACATTTTTTGGAGGTTCCCAAGATATTTTCTTATTGGGCGAAAGCGATGCTGTACGCGTTAGATATACCGATTTTACCAAAATAAATGAAGGAAGCGATTGGTTTGTAGAATTGCCAAATGAGCGCAAGCCCGAAGAATATGTCTACGACATGGTTGGATCAAATGCATTCTATATTGATAATGGTAAAATTTATTCGAATCAGATCGATTTTAGATTTGGCGTTCCTACAATTGGCGACTATAAGCTTTCTAAGTATTTTTTGGCTTCCCAAAGTAGTGATGCTGGAGTGTTTTACGATGAGAAAGCAAAACAATTTGTTAATTACAGCAACAAGCAATTCGTCCAGTTTTCAAATCAAGAAAATGCACCATTTGATATGAGAAATGTTGGTATGGATGTGATATTTGGAGGTATTGCACCGTTGAATCAATACAGTTTCTTGATGAAAGACAATCAGCAAGTTCCTTATGTGTTACGTATACATAGCGCAGGTTTAGCTGTAAGTAAAGATAAAGTGGATAAAGCAGAAAAGCTTTTACAAGCTACTCATGCAGCATTCTCCGGATTGTATTTTCACATTTATTACAGTGTAGGTAACGAGTTGTATTTGTTAGATGTCTCAAATAATTCTTCCAAATTAATATATCAATTTCCTTCGAGTGAAACTATTACCGCGATGAAAATAAAGCAGTCTAGAAGCAGCTTTGTAGGGTTCCCGGATAACAATAGAACTATAGCTGTCGGAACTTATGATGGACAAGAAGGAAAAGTGTACGTCTTTTCTATCGATAACGTGGGTGAATTTGTGGATAAAACTTATACCACTGTTTATGAAGGCTTGAATAAGCCCATTTCTCTAGAATATAAGAATAGAAAATAATGCGGAATTTGATAATTATTGGGCTTGTTTTTATTCAATCATTGGGGTTTGCACAAGAAAGTGTATCGCCTTTTATATCCATTCCTGCTATAGCGCAGCAGATTAAGAATATTTCTGAAGAGAAGGATTTGATGGAGATATATGTGAATTTTGAGAACGATTATCCGGAAGATAAATTTGCTCAAGTTCATTTTTTGATGGATCAAGTTTACATTGCTGCGTCTGAAAAGCTAGTGGCTTGGGGAAATTCAAAGGCATTGAATTATATTATAAAAATTCAAAATGCACAAGATCGAAACAGATTATTAGAAGCGCTGCCAGCAGATAGCTGGCAGCAAACTTCTGCTGAATCCGTAATTACTTCGCTTAGAAACCAAATCCATAGATCCAAGTCTCAGTTACAACAGCAGAATTTTGTGTACGCAGAGATGCTTATGTATGCGGGGAAGCATAAAGAGGCATTGAATTATCTGCGTGAGCAGAAGGATCTTTCCGCCCTCATAGCTACGCATCCTTATTTGTTTATTGATCTATATCGTCGAAATAATGAACCAGAATTAGCATTACCAATTTTAGCTGAAATTATTCAGAAGGGTAAGGGTAATGAGGAATCAAAGCATTTGCTACAGGATTTATGGGAACAGAAACATGGGAATGTGAAGGGTTTTGAAACTTATTATGAAGAGCAGCTTTCTGTATTGCGTAAAAGTAAAGAAGTTCACCTTTCTGATGGTTTTCTTTCTTATGAAGCTCCCGATTTCGAATTAAAAGATGTTCAAGGTAATGTAGTATCCTTAAAGGAGTTGAGAGACAAGGTCGTGTTTTTGGATTTTTGGGCGACTTGGTGCGGCCCATGTTTGGCTTCATTTCCTACTATGCAACGCGTGGTAGATCATTATAAAGATAACAAAGAAGTTGTTTTTCTATTTGTAAATACGATGGAGCGTGATCCAGCAGAACAAGATCGAATAAAAAAGATTAAAAATCTTATGAATGAAAAATCTTGGAATTTTCAGGTGGTATTAGATCAAAAAAGTGGTTCGCAATATGAATTGGTGGAAAAATACAAAGTCAATGGTATTCCTGCACAATTTGTTATTGACAAAAATGGAAAAGTTCGCTATGCATTGAAGGGATTCAATGGAAGTACCGATGGTCTTATTCAAGAAATAAATGTATTAGTGCAGAGTGCACTTAAATTTTAATAAATGAAACTTTATAAAAAATGTTTATCAGTTGCGGTTTTGCTTACGAGTAGTGTCGCGACTAATGTTGAAGCACAACAAATAGATAAATTATATCCGCAAATAGATCGTTACTTCGAAGAAAGATTAAAATCAATTGATGAGGAAACTAATTTGATATCTTTCGCAGGTAGCCAAAATATTAAATTAACACAAATCGAACAGACTAAAGATTTAATTTGGCAAAGATGGAAGGGGCAAGTTTATAAACAATATAATTTACCGCAAGTAGAAGACCAAATTGGAAAAACTGATCCTCCAACATTGCATCAATGGGAATTAAAAAATGAGGATCCAATGCCTTTTTATTTTATTCGCAAAAGTACCGAAGCTACAAATAAACATGCATTGTTTTTGAATCTTCATGGTTCTGGGCCTAAACAGATGGAATTTAAAAACACTTTAGGATGGACGATGCATTATAAAGATGCGCCATCTATTTATTTCATACCACAAATCCCGAATGAGCGACGCTACAGATGGTGGTATAAACCTGTTCAATATGCGTGGGAGAAGTTGTTTCGCTTAGCTATGTTGAGTGAAGAGATAGATCATAACAAGATGTATGTGATGGGAATTTCAGAAGGAGGGTATGGAAGTCAACGATTAGCAGCATTTTATGCAGATTATTTGGCAGGTGCTGGTCCGATGGCAGGTGGAGAGCCTTTGAAGAACGCTCCGCCGTTAAACTTTAGAAATATCGCTTTTTCATTGCAGACTGGAGAGAATGATCATGGCTTTGGGCGTAATAATTTGACTTTAGCGGCAAAAGAAGAATTTGAAAAATTAGCTGCTGAAAATAAAGGAGAATTTGTACATCAAATTTCTTTGCAACCAAATCGAGGACATGGTATTGATTATACGGTGACTACACCTTGGTTAATCAATTACAGCAGGAATCCTCATCCCCAGCATATTTCTTGGGTGCATTTTCCGATGCATGGTCGCTACCGCAAAGGCTTTTATAATATAGTATTCAACAAGCCATTAAACATCAAAGAAGGAGATGAGTTTGACAGAGCAGTTTTTGATATTACGTTTCAAAACAATACAGTACAGCTTAACGTCGATTTGTTGGATAATGAGATGAAGAACAAAAAAGAGCTAGAGGAGTTGGATATTTCTATTTTCTTAGATCAGCATCATATTGATTACAATAAAAAGGTGAAGATTTTCTTGAATGGAAAATTGGTGTTTCACGATAAAGTGAAAGTTAATATTTCGAATATGATTGAAAGTACTGCGTTATTTGGTGATAGCGCACGTGTATTTCCATCCAAAGTTAAAATTACATTGTAGTATTTGTTTGTTGTACGTAGAGGGAGATTTTCTAAAAATCTCCCTTTTTGGTTTAAAGGTAATTTCTATTCTATGTATCCAGATTCTATTCCTAACTTTGAGGCATGAATCTACCAAAATTTATTGCATCAGGCTTTGCTTTTTGTGTGCTGTTTGCTTCTTGTGTAACACAGCACAAGAAGATGGAGTCGAAAAATGAAAATCTTAAAATTCTTTTAATTTCGGATCTCAATGATAGCTATGGTTCCGTTGGCTACAGCAAGGAAGTCCATGATGTGGTGAAACGCGTCAAAGATATTCAACCGGATATAATCTTGTGCGGAGGCGATATGGTGGCAGGGCAGAAAGCGTCATTGACAGCATCACGATTGGATTCTATGTGGTTGGCATTTGATCAGTCTGTTCTTACGCCAATCAATCAGTTAGGCATCCCATTTGGTTTTACAATGGGAAATCACGATGCTTCTCCAGGTTATCTTTTGGATAGAGCTGCTGCTTCTTCATTTTGGAAGATGAACAGACACAAGGCAAATTTAACGTATGTAGATGATACTCATTTTCCGTACTATTTTTCATATATCAAAAATAATGTATTCTTCATCAGTTGGGATGCTTCTTCCTCTGTTATTTCTGCTGAAGTAAAATCATGGATGAAAGAACAATTAGCAACATCTACTGCTACTAAATCGCGAGCGCGTATTGTTTTAGGGCATTTGCCTTTGTATGCCATTGTAGCGGCAAAAAACAAAAAAGGCGAAGTGCTAAATGATGCGGATGAAACGTTGGATTTTCTGAAACAAAATAATGTGGATATGTATATTTCTGGACATCAGCATGCGTACTATCCAGCTACGAAAGAGCAAATAACACTATTGCATGCAGGCTGTTTAGGTGGTGGTCCTCGTGAAATCTTAGGTCATCCATTCAAAGCTTCTAAAGCTTATGCCGTATTAGAATTGCCAAGGCAAAAAGCTAGAGGAAATATTAAAATAACAGGGTTTGAACCAGCTTCGCATCGTCATATTATTTTAGAGTCATTGCCAGACTCTGTTGAAGGGTTTAATGGTAAAGTGTATAAATGGTTTGGTAAATAATTTTAATATTGTGGTAAGGTATTTGATGTGATGTTATTTACATTAACTATTTAACAATGTTTTTATGAAATTATTTCACAGCTGTCCTAAATAAATTTAGGGTGTAAAAAAATCTGCCCTCTTTTATTAATTAGGAAAGCTTTTTGTGAAAAATCAAATTATATCCTCACTATTTTCTTTAGAAGAGTTTATACTGTCCAA
>NZ_WUQY01000211.1 GCF_009829085.1 Sphingobacterium bovisgrunnientis | reverse complement strand
GGTGAACCGTAAAGTTTTGATGGGATAAATCTACTTTTCCTAGCACATCGGCGACTTCCCAGTGCGGCTGCATAAAGAAAAAACGATATCAAGAGGACTATGGACTTTTTGTTGGGCTAACTGACAAACATGGAGGTATTCCATCGTACTTTCCACCCGTTCATGCCCCAGAAGCTTTTGAACTTGTAGAATATTCACACCATCTTCTAACAAATGCGTAGCATAGCTGTGCCGTAGCGTATGGGTATGTACCTCCTTGAGGATGCCGGCCTTTTTACAAACGGTTTTGACAACCCATTGAACGCCACGCTGGCTATAACGCGAATCAAAACCTTTGCCTTCTTTGCT
>NZ_WUQY01000210.1 GCF_009829085.1 Sphingobacterium bovisgrunnientis | reverse complement strand
TATTCGAGCAACGGAAGAAGAGTTAAGGTTCTATCTCATATTGAGACCCATTTTTGACATGGTAATTGATCGAATTGGAAGATTAGATCTGAAGCAAAGTTGTATATCTTTAAGTAATCTTTCCAATGCACTTTGAATCACATCAATCGGACGTCGGTAGAGAAAGTTATGACCAAATTACTGAAGGCTGTCCGGAGGGCCACCCGGAACCCTAAGCGACCGCTTAGAGTTATAACCAAGCTATCGCCCAACCATTACTGAAACCAATCTGGAGAAAAGTTGGTCTTCCAAGCTACCGCTTGGAACATAACCAAGCGACCGCTTGGTACAAATTTTGGGCGAATTTTCT
>NZ_WUQY01000209.1 GCF_009829085.1 Sphingobacterium bovisgrunnientis | reverse complement strand
TAAAAAAAAAAAAAAAAAATTCGTACTGTTCACGTCAAAAAAAAAAAAATTATTATTAACTCAAAACAATTCCCGGCCAATTCCTTGTTTCTTATATCAAAATTCAAGAACCACTTTCTTGAATTAAAAGAATTCTCATTCGAAATTTCATCAAATCTTTTTTCTTCTTTCTTGGATCTTCTTGATTACAAAACTCAATCACAACCAGTTAGTGATGGCAAAAAGGCTCGCAGGCTCGGACCGCAAAAAGCCCGAGCTGGGCTGGACTCACGGCTCGGGACAACGAGCCAAAGCTCGAGCCGAGCCACGTTTTAAAATCGTGGCTCGAGCTCAGGCCGGCCTGTCTCACG
>NZ_WUQY01000208.1 GCF_009829085.1 Sphingobacterium bovisgrunnientis | reverse complement strand
TTTGTGAGAGAGAGTGAATTGAAAAAGGCAATTGTGGAGAAGCAACAAATAATCCTCTTGGTTTACAAAGAGTCATTCCTCAATTTTGAGGAAATTAACACATTCTTTCCTAGTTTGGCTATTTCTTTATTGCAGGAATTCGTCGATGTCTTTCCCGAGGACGCGCCTAGTGGGTTGCCACTCATTCAAAGCATTGAGCGTCAAATTGACTTTGTACCCGGCGCAGTCATTCCAAACCGACCGGCTTATCGGAGTAACCCCGAGGAGACGAAGGAGCTTCAAAGGCAAGTTGAGGAGGTGTTGAGCAAGGGACACGTGCGGGAAAGCATGAGTCCATGTGCCGTGCCCGT
>NZ_WUQY01000207.1 GCF_009829085.1 Sphingobacterium bovisgrunnientis | reverse complement strand
ATACCAGTACTTTTCTGTCATCAAAATTTAGGACAAATTGTAGCATCCTCCAATTTAGAGTTAAAAGAACTACAATCACTCCACTAACAGAAAAAACGTCAGTAAACTTAACGAATTTTCTTCTCATTGATGTATTGTTTCATCGAGATTCAATCCAAATCACGATGGTATTTTCTTGTTCCTGAATGGGTCTCTTTCATCTTTTTAGGTTTATGCTCTACTCCGGGTAAAGATCCGCCCGATTTTGATTTGCACATATAGGACAAATCTTCTCATTACCATTTCTTTTTGTTATGACTTTCTTTTTTTTTTCAATTCATTTCATACCTTTCACCAAGTATTTAGTTTGAG
>NZ_WUQY01000206.1 GCF_009829085.1 Sphingobacterium bovisgrunnientis | reverse complement strand
GAGCCCAGGTTCCAGGATGGGGTAGAGAAGAAGAGCAAGCCAGTGTGGAGAGAATAAGGGGTGGGAGAGAGGTAGGACAGGAGTAGTAGGCAACAACTGTTTGTTATGCCTCCATTTGAGCCCCGTTCTCTAAAAACTCAATTTTCTCTAAACTCATTTTGAACCACACATTCTTTTAATAAAATAATTTTGCATGTAAACCAAAATTTTTTCCTACATTTTAACCACACATTCTCCAAAAAAAAAAAAAAAAAAAATGCTAAATTAAGCAGCCCGTTATTTCACAAACTCTTTGGCCTCCTATATCATAACCCTACAAGCTAAGAAACCGCTTCAAGGTTTTCATGGGGT
>NZ_WUQY01000205.1 GCF_009829085.1 Sphingobacterium bovisgrunnientis | reverse complement strand
GAATTTTTGATGAGTTTTGCTAACCAAACTAAATTATGAAAACTATTATGAATGAATTTGATAAACTAAATGCAAATTATCCTAGAATGCAATATGAGAGATTGAATGCAAATTGATTTACTTAAGATGAGAAAAACGTACTAGGATCACGAATCCGCATGCAACAATCCATTTAAATCCTAGTTCTACACTTTGACAACACGATTAAATATTGAAAAATCAATGTTCCTATTAAATCAACGTACTAGGATCTCTCTTTTCTTTTGACTCTTTCCCTCTTGCTTTCTATATGACCACTGTAGCAAGCTTTAAGCCGATGACTCCCAAGTCAGTTGACTTTAGGGCACCAGG
>NZ_WUQY01000023.1 GCF_009829085.1 Sphingobacterium bovisgrunnientis | reverse complement strand
AATACATCAACAAAAATATATTCAACAGGAATATCAACAATTTAAAAATTAGCATTATTTAAAATGCACAACGGGTTTAAATATTCTTTTTGTTGCTTACAAAGATTTGGACAAGCTAGATTTATTTGCAAAATCTACCAGCCAAGAAAATTACAAACTTATTCAACATTATGAAATTTGTGCACGCTCGGGAAAATTAGGACCAAAAAAAGCCGAAGGCGACAAGCAAGTTCCAGAAGGGTTTTATAGCATCAATCGTTTTAACCCCAAAAGTAAATTCTACCTATCATTAGGTTTAGATTATCCAAATGCATATGACTTAGCGCATCATTATACAGGTTCCGATATTTTTATTCATGGCAAATGCGAAACTGTAGGTTGTCTCCCAATGACGGATGATCTCATGAAAGAAATTTACCTTTATGCCCTTTGGGCAAAAGATGCTGGACAACAACAAATTCCAGTCTATATTTTCCCATTCGAAATGACTGAAGAGAATATACTCACCTACAAATCACAAGTAGATGAGGAAACCTATGCTTTTTGGCAAAATATCCAAAAAGGATATTTTTTATTTCAAGAATCTAAAAAGGAAGTTTACTTTAAAGTTGTAGATAACAAATATCAGTTTACTTATTAAAACTGGTAATTACTTATTAGGCTTAGGAACTGAAATAGCGCGCTTTACCACTTCTTCGCCAAAGCGATTACGCATTGCATCCATTGCTTGGTACAACCGAACAGCTTCTTCGGTATCTTCAAAAAGATTAATCTGTTGCGAACCATACACCAAATGACTAAAACGTATGCCAATCAATCGCACCAACATCCGCTTTTCGTATAATTTAGCAAAAAGCTCTTTGGCTTTTCGAATCAATACCGCATCCGAAGCCGTATATGAAATCACCATTTGCTTGCTCACCGTATCAAAATTAGAATACCGCAACTTCACCGTAATACAGCCTGTCAATTTCCCACTTTGACGCAATTGAAAAGCCAACTTCTCGGTCATGCGGATAATCTCACTGTTCAAAAATTTTAAATCTATCGTATCTTGTTGAAATGTTTCTTCCGTACCAATACTTTTTTGTTCGGAGTACGGCACAATAGGTGTAGGATCAATACCATTAGCTTTTCGAGATAAATCTATCCCATTCTTTCCCAACAAATTTTGCATCATCGGCACGGGGATTTCACTCAACACCTTGATCGTCCGTACCCCCATTTGTTGCAGCAGTGCGGAAGTCTTCTGCCCTATCCCGGGCATTCGTTCGATATGCAAAGGAGCCAAATAGGATTTCTCTAAGCCATGCGCTATTTCCTTTCGACCATCAGGTTTGGCATCGTCTGTAGCTACTTTACTTACCAGTTTATTGGAAGCAAGCGCATAACTAATCGGCAAACCAGACTCTTTGCGAATGCGCTCTTTGAGTTCAATCATAAACTGGCTACAGCCAAAAAATCTATCTACTCCTGTCAAATCCACATAAAACTCATCAATACTCGCCTTCTCCATCACAGGGACGGTGTCCGACACCACATCCGTCACCAAGCGCGAATAATAACTATAACTATCCGAATCACCTCGCACCACTATCGCATGCGGACAAAGACGTAAAGCCAATTTCATCGGCATAGCACTGTGTACTCCAAATTTTCGAGTTTCGTAACTACATGCTGCGACCACACCGCGATCACTCAAACCTCCTACAATAAGCGGCTTACCCACAAATTCACGGTTCTTTAATCGCTCAACACTCACGAAAAAAGTATCCAAATCCAAATGTGCTACAAAACGCTTTGTATCTTGCCAATTCATTTTTTACTCTAAACTTAGGTTTCAAAATTACTAAAAATATTAGCAAACAATACTAACTAAATTGTAAAATATTAAAATGACTTAATTATTAAGTTTTGCCTTGATACACACAATATTCAGAAAAGATTAGCTATATTTAAATCTATCAACGCCAAACCTAAAAGTCACATTTAATGTGAAAAATATTACAATATGGCACATGAACACACATATAATGAATTAGGCGAACAACTCTGCTGCACGCAAACTGCCAAAATATATAAGAATGCGAATTCGGAAGATTTGTTAAAGAAATCACCCCAAGAGCATACTCACAGTCATACACATGACGAGCATGATGGTCACGACCACAGTCACATAAGTGAAAGTTTATTTAAACTCTTTTTACCATCTCTACTTTCATTTTTTCTTTTACTATCAGCAATAGCTTTTGACAATTGGTTACCCCAAGATTGGTTTTCTGGCACAATACGATTTATATGGTATTTATTAGCTTATGCCATAGTGGGATTTCCAGTTATCAAAGATGCTTTTGTGAGCATCAGGAAAGGCGACTTTTTTTCAGAATTTCTGCTCATGACAATCGCTACTGTAGGTGCATTCGCTATTAAAGAATATCCCGAAGCAGTAGCTGTAATGTTATTCTATTCTGTAGGTGAAGTATTTCAAACGATGGCTGTTTCACGTGCAAAAAAGAATATACAATCACTTTTGGATCAACGTCCCGATGAAGTGACTGTATTAGAAAATGGAATTCCTAAAACTATTCTTGCGACCAAGGCAGCTATTGATGCTATAATACAACTAAAACCTGGAGAAAAGCTAGGTTTAGATGGAGAACTTATATCAGATTCAGCTACTTTTAATACTTCTGCCTTGACAGGAGAAAGTAAACCTGACAGTAAAACAAAAGGTGAAATCATTCTTGCAGGAATGATAAACCTCAATACAGTAGCTCAAGTACGCGTAACTACAGCATACGAAGACAGTAAGTTGAGCAAAATATTGGAGTTGGTGCAAAATGCAACAGCACAAAAATCACCTACAGAACTTTTTATTCGCAAGTTTGCCAAAGTATATACGCCCATAGTGGTAGTATTAGCAATTTTGATTTGCTTGGTTCCAGCTCTGTTCGTGAGCAATTATGTATTCAACGAATGGCTGTATCGTGCATTAGTATTTTTGGTAATTTCGTGTCCTTGTGCTTTAGTGATTTCGATTCCACTCGGCTATTTTGGAGGCATTGGCGCTGCCAGCAAAAATGGTATACTTTTCAAAGGTTCCAATTATCTTGATGCTATAGCAAATATTCAACACATTGTGATGGATAAGACCGGAACGATGACCGAAGGCGTCTTTAAAGTACAAGAAATAAACTTTGATCCGAAAATTGATCAAAATTATATGCTAAAATTGGTCAATGCTGTAGAAAGCCATAGTACACATCCCATTGCTACAGCAATTCATGAATATGTAGGCGAAGTGGATAATACCATCAAGATTCAAGAAACAACAGAAATTCCCGGGCATGGTCTTCGCTCTTTGATTGAGGGCAAAGAAATTTTAGTTGGAAATTTTAAGCTTTTGGATAAATACAATGTAAGTTACGATACAAATCCTACACAGATAATATATACGACATTGGCTATTGCTTATGACCATAGATATATTGGCTACATCACAATTGGGGATCAAATCAAAGAAGATGCAGCATATACAATCCAACAGTTGGCAAAGTTAAATGTCCACAGCACCATGTTGAGTGGAGATAAAAGCTCCGTAGTAGCACATGTCGCAGAAAAATTAGGTATCAAACAGTATTATGGTGATTTGCTTCCTGAAGACAAAGTCAATAAAGTAAAAGAAATTAAATCTAGAAATCAAGCTGTAGCATTTGTCGGGGATGGTGTAAATGACGCGCCAGTAGTCGCATTAAGCGATGTAGGAATAGCGATGGGTGGTTTGGGATCGGACGCTACTATTGAAACAGCCGATGTGGTGATTCAAGATGACAAGCCTTCAAAACTTCCTTTAGCAATTGAAATAGGCAAGAAAACCAAACGTGTAGTCTGGCAGAATATTACATTAGCTTTTGTTGTAAAAGCAGCTGTTTTGATTTTGGGAGCAGGCGGATTAGCGACCATGTGGGAGGCGGTATTTGCCGATGTGGGAGTTTCTTTACTTGCAATATTGAATGCTATAAGAATTCAAAAATCAAACTTCAAAACTTATGAAGACAACAAAATTCCTTCATAATAAATTTTCTTAGAATCACACACATGGGTAAAAAATAAGAGCAATATCAAATTGCTCTTATTTCGCTTCTTTTTTTGAAAATCCAGACCCAAATATTTTATCCCACAAGGCAGAACTTACCCCAAATCCCTTTTCAGGATACGCATAATGGTGCAACATGTGATGATCTTTAATCTTTTTGAAAAATCCTGACTTGAAATTAGCATGATGCATCGCATAGTGGCATTCGTCATAAATCAAATAACCAAACAGAAATCCAGCAAAAAATGCAGACAACGTAAATTCAGCAAAGAATACATAAAATATCAAATAGATAATAGTCGCCATAGGGATACTTGCCGATAAAGGCATTACCAAACGCAAACGATCCTTTGGAAAATCATGGTGTACGCCATGAAATATAAAGTGAATACGCTTACCCCACTCACTTTTAGGATGAAAATGAAAAACCCACCTGTGCAAAACATATTCAGCAAATGTCCAGAATGCTAATCCAAATAAAAAATATCCAAACACCGCTGAACCACTCATCTCTCCGACAACATAAGCTTTACGAATAAAATAAATAATAACGGGTATCCAAAAAATTAACGGAACTGAATAATGTACTTTTGTCAATGACTCCAAAAAGTCATTTTTAAACATTCGCGTACTTTCGGTAGAATTTGAAACGTAATTTCTCTTTGCCATACAGAATAAACATTTAATAATAAATAACTCATTACTAAAAGGTATTCACCTCTCAATATTACAGCGACAAAATTAAGTTCTACTCTTGAACCAAAGTGCATAATCCCTGTCATAATTTTGTACTTTTTGACTAATAAAGAATATTAGTCAGATTTTATATATTTTTAATTATGGCACGCATTAAAGAGAAATTCGTAATTTTACCAAATTCAAAAACTTGAATCCGTATAACAATCAAATAAGACAATATAGATGATTGACGAAACGATTAACCCAGAAGATAACAGTCAAGATCATAATTCATCGCCTGAAAACGAACAAGCAAGTAATACTATCCCACTTTCGGGACTGTATGAAAATTGGTTTTTGGATTATGCTTCCTATGTAATTTTGGATCGTGCTGTACCGCATATTAATGATGGTTTTAAACCTGTACAACGTAGAATTCTGCATTCTTTCAAAGAGAAAGATGACGGAAGATTCAATAAGATAGCCAATGTCGTAGGTCACACCATGCAGTATCATCCACACGGAGATGCCTCTATTGGTGATGCCATCGTACAATTGGGTCAAAAGGATTTATTACTCGATTGCCAAGGTAACTGGGGTGACCCAGAGACAGGAGATTCGGCGGCAGCTCCCCGTTATATCGAGGGAAGATTGTCCAAATTTGCTAACGATGTTGTGTTCAATCCAGACACCACAGAATGGCAATTGAGCTATGACGGCCGTAACAAAGAACCTATTACTTTACCTGTAAAATTTCCTTTGCTATTGGCTCAAGGAGCAGAAGGTATTGCTGTAGGTTTGGCAACGAAGATTATGCCACACAATTTCATTGAGCTAATCGACGGTTCTATTCAAGTATTGAAAGGTGAACGACCAAATTTATATCCTGATTTTCCGACAGGAGGATTTGCGGATGTGTCGAATTACAATGAAGGTCAGCGTGGAGGAAAGATTCGCGTACGCGCAAAAATTGAAGAACGCGACAAAAAAACCTTAGCCATTACCGAAATTCCTTTTGGAACAACTACTGGAAGTTTGATTGAAAGTATTGTATCAGCAAACGATAAAGGAAAAATTAAGATCAAGAAGATTGAAGACAATACCGCCAAAGATGTAGAAATCATGATTCATCTTGCGCCAGGTATTTCACCAGATATGACCATTGATGCCTTATACGCATTTACATCTTGTGAATCTTCTATTTCGCCCAATACCTGTGTGATCAAGGATGACAAGCCTCATTTTATGAGTGTCAATGATATCTTGACAGAAAACACCTTACAGACGAGAGATCTTTTAAAGCGAGAATTAGAAATTCGTCTTAACGAACTTCAAGAAAAAATATTTTTCAATTCCCTACTGAAAATTTTCATCCAAGAAGGGATGTACAAACATCCAGACTATGAAAATGCGGGCGACTTTGATACTGTTGTTCAAGTTTTAAATACATTATTTACTCCTTTCTTCGATCAATTCTACCGAGAAATCCAACCTGAAGATTACAAAAAGCTAATTGACAAACCGATGAGTAGCATCACGCGATTTGATGTGAAGAAATCGGATGAACAAATGAAGACGTTGAATGATGAAATCAAGGAAGTAAAGAAAAACTTGAAGCATTTAACGGAATATGCTATTGATTGGTTCGAATACCTGCGTAATAAATATGCAAAAGGTCGCGAACGCAAAACCGAACTTCGTGTATTTGACAAAGTAGAAGCTGCACAAGTAGCTCTTGCGAATGCTAAACTATACGTAAATCGTGCGGAAGGATTCATCGGGACGGGCATGAAAAAAGACGAATTCGTCACAGATTGTTCGGATATTGACGACATCATCGTATTCCGTGAAGACGGAAAATACAGTGTAGTCAAAGTTCAAGACAAAGTTTTTGTCGGCAAAGACATTATTCACGTCGCTGTTTTCAAAAAAGGTGACGAACGTACTATTTATAACGCTATTTATCGTGACGGTACGCAGGGTAATACGTATGTCAAACGTTTCGCGGTAACGGCAGTTACACGTGAAAAAGAATACGACGTAACCAAAGAAACCAAAGGTTCGAAACTATTGTATTTCACAGCGAATCCAAATGGGGAAGCAGAAGTTGTGACTGTCCAATTAAAGCCGCATACGAAATTGCGTAAGGTTACTTTCGATTTAGATTTTGCGGAGATAGCAATCAAAGGAAAAGGTTCGATGGGTAATTTAGTTTCTAAATATCCAGTCAAAAATATCACGTTTAAAAGTGCAGGTGTTTCTACATTGGCAGGTCGCAAAATTTGGTATGATGACGTATTAAAACGTCTGAATGCGGACGAAAGAGGCAAATTTTTGGGTGAATTTGACGGTGACGACAAAATTCTAATGGTATTCAAGGACGGGACTTACGAACTTTCGAATTTCGATTTGAGCAATCATTTTGATGAGAAAATGATTCGTATTGAAAAATATTATCCAGAACATGTTTATACTGCGATTCATCAAGATGGAAAATCAGGTGCATACTATGTAAAACGTTTTGTCTTTGATGATATACAAATCGGAAAACGTGTGTCGTTGATTAACGAAGAACCAGGTTCTAAATTGATTCTATTGACGAATAATTTAAATCCAGTCGTAAAAATCAAACAATTGAAAGGTAAATCGCAAGTGGAAGAAATTATCGATCAACCGTTGAATGAATTGATAGACATCAAAAAGATAAAAGCTCAAGGAAATCGTTTATCATTCCACAATGTACAATCTGTAAAAGCACTTACAGAAGATATTGACTTTACTAATCCACCGAAACAGGAAAAAGAAGAACAATCAACAGAAAGTTCTGATAATCCCATCTCCTTGGAAATAACCAATCCAGACGACATCCAAATAAGCGATGACGGACAAATCGGATTGTTCTAATAACAAACGGCTAGAAAAATTTCTAGCCGTTTGTTGTTTATTTACTTCTGAAAAGTTTTAAGGTATTTTGTGAGCTTAGGCGCAATCACCGCCGAACAAAATGGGTTTTCAGGATTACGATTAAAGTAATTTACATGGTAATCTTCTGCTGGCCAGACAGTCACAGCTTCTTCTACTGCCGTAACAATTGGATCATCATAAACTTTTGCCTCTGCTAAACCTTTAATAAAATTCTCCGTTTGCTCTTTCTGTGCTGTATTATGATAAAATACCACCGAACGATATTGCGTACCCACATCCTCTCCTTGTCTATTCAAGGTTGTAGGATCATGTGTCTTAAAAAAAATTGCAAGCAAATCCTCAAATGAAACTTTTGTTTCATCAAAATCCAAATGAACAACTTCAACATGACCTGTAGCTCCCGAACAAACTTGTTCATAGGTCGGATTTTCTCTCTTACCTCCCATATAACCCGGTAATACTGAATTAATTCCTTCTGTATTTAGAAATATGATTTCGGTACACCAAAAACATCCACCACCAAATGTCGCTTTCATATATTTTTTACGTTATTTCTTATTTATAAAACAAAAAACGCAAAAACATTTAACAAAACACAATATTTATTGCCATTTTATGCATTTTTTTATGTTAATTTAGGCGTTACAATTATTTAATGATGAAAAACACACTTACATACTTTTGCTTACCATTTGCCTTTTACTTGGGAAGCATACAGTTAGCTAATGCGCAAAATGACTCTACTATTTACAAATCCATTCTTCAAACCATAGAGTCTAACAAACCAAAGTTTGCACCGGATAAGAGAACTAAACTGCTAGAGTTAATAAATGTTGACATCAAAAATAATAAGTAC
This sequence comes from Sphingobacterium bovisgrunnientis, assembly GCF_009829085.1. GTDB lineage: Bacteria > Bacteroidota > Bacteroidia > Sphingobacteriales > Sphingobacteriaceae > Sphingobacterium > Sphingobacterium bovisgrunnientis. The sequence continues at coordinate 59,015 of NZ_WUQY01000023.1, read as the reverse complement.
ACTATACAGACGACGGAGAAAGAGGTGTTACCTATTCTAAAGCAAGAATTAAAACAATTTTCACCTTCTATAAAATATCAATTACTTCCTGATACGTCAGTTCAGGATAAAAAACAAGGTATCATACAGCTTTCCGTAGCCAATTTGCGTAGCAAACCAGGACATAGTGAAGAGTTAGCTACACAAGTATTATTAGGCACAAAACTTGACCTTTTGCAGAAGACTAGAAGCGATTATCGTGTACGCACTCCAGAAGGTTACATAGCTTGGGTGCCGACATCATCGGTGACAGCTATGGATTCGATGACCTTTGTTGATTGGCAAAAATCCCCAAAATTGATCTACACAAATGAATTTGGTAAATCTTATTCAAAGCCAGACCAAAAAAGTATTCGTGTATCGGATTTAGTTTATGGTAATATCCTTACGTTAACAAAAGAAAACAAAAATTTCTACGAGGTAAAATATCCCGATGGAAGAATAGCGTTTATTCCAAAAGACGAGGCTATAACTTTCGATAATTGGTTGAAAACTCGTGACCTTACTGCCGAAAACATCATCAACAGCGCTAAAAGCATGATGGGACTACCGTATTTATGGGGAGGTACATCTGTAAAAGGTGTAGATTGTAGTGGATTCACAAAAACATCCTTTTATATGAATGGCTATGTGATCCCACGCGACGCATCTCAACAAGTCTTAGCGGGCGACGAAGTTCAAATTGTGGATAAAGACGGGAAATTTAGCGAAGAGTTAGCATTGAAAAACTTAAAACCTGCAGATTTATTATTTTTTGCTGGTGGAAAAACTTCGAGAATCACGCATGTTGCTTTATATATTGGCAATGGCGAATTTATCCATTCCGCTGGAACTGTTCGTATCAATTCCATGCTAAAGAATGCGCATAACTACGATGATTTTCAAACACGCACATTAGTTTCGGCAAAAAGATATATCGGTTCACAAGATCCCCAAATAAAAAGTATAAAAGAACACACGGCTTACACGAATTAACCTAAATCTAGCAATGAACACAATGAATTTCGAATCTATCCGAATGGGTAAATTTACATTAAGATTCAGACCATATACACTAGAGATGCGTCATGTTTTCACCGTCGCATCATTTAGCCGCACCACTACTCCGGTTGTATTGACAGAGTTGGAATACGATGGCATTATTGGTTATGGTGAAGCAAGCATGCCTCCCTATTTGGGTGAATCCCAAGAGAGCGTAACACAATTTTTAAGAAAAATTGATTTAACGCCATTCTCCTCTCCATTTGAAACTACCGAAATCCTGTCCTATGTCGATCAAATAGCAGAAAAGAACACCGCAGCAAAAGCTTCTGTGGATATTGCATTGCATGATTTATTAGGAAAAATCATGAATCAGCCGTTTTACAAAATTTGGGGATTAAACCCTAATCTGATTCCTCCTACTTCGTATACTATTGGTATTGATACCGAAGAGATGATTCGTAAAAAAGTAGCTGAAGCTGATCAATTCAAAATCTTGAAAGTAAAATTAGGATTGGACACGGACAAAATGATCATCGATACGATTCGTTCGGTGACTGATGTTCCTTTATGTGCGGATGTGAATCAAGGTTGGAAGAATAAAGAACAAGCCTTAGAAATGGCGCATTGGCTACAGGAAAAAAATGTTGTTTTCTTGGAACAGCCTATGCCGAAAGAAATGATCGATGAAAATGCGTGGTTAACCGAACACTCGCCAATTCCAACTATTGCAGACGAAGGGTGCCAACGTTTAATCGATGTTCCGAAGTTACAGGGCGTTTATACTGGTATCAACATCAAATTGATGAAATGTACAGGTATGCGTGAAGCAAAGCAGATGGCGGAATTAGCTCGTTCATTAGATATGAAAGTAATGTTGGGCTGTATGACAGAAACTTCATGTGCAATATCAGCAGCAGCACAACTAGGGCCATTAGTCGATTGGGCAGACTTAGATGGAGCCTTATTAATTGGAAATGACATCTTTGATGGCATGACCGTAGAAAATGGAAAATGCATACTTCCTGATCGTCCAGGAATTGGAATTTTGAAGAATTAAAATACAAGTGATACCAAGCTAACCAAAGCTTGGTATTTTAATTTAATCCACTGACTTTATTAATGATTCTTTGAATTATTAATAATTAAAACATATATTCTGCAAAACAATAGATTTTATGATTATAAATCAATAAAAAAAATGTTTTGCTAAATAAATTGAAAAATAATTCTAAAAATTAGGTTTAATTATATATATTTATTTATAACTCATTTACCAAAATTATGAATAAACATCTACTCACATCCATGTGCATAATGGCTTGTGGACTACAAGTTGTAAATGCGCAGCAAATCCCAATAGCAGGGAAAATCACAGACCAAAATGGTACACCATTATCAGGTGTCACAGTAAGCATCAAGGGCACCAATGTCGCCGTAACTTCTAATGCTAACGGATTGTTTACGTTGAATGCAGATCAGAATGCTACTCTTATTGTTTCTTCGATTGGATATGTATCGCAAGAAATAAAAGTATCTGGACGCAAGACCGTTAACGTTTCCTTATCGTCTACTGACCAAGAACTTGACGAAGTAATTGTTGTGGCTTATGGTACAGCAAAGAAAAGTACTTTCACAGGATCTGCTGCAAATATCAATTACGCTAAGGATGCGAAAGACGTACCTGTTACATCATTTCAAGATGCACTAACTGGTCGAGTTCCAGGAGTTCAGATTAATTCAACATCAGGTCAAGCTGGTTCCACTACATCTATTAGAATAAGAGGTATTGGTTCCATGAATGCATCAAATGAACCTTTATATGTAATTGATGGTGTACCTATAGTATCCGGTCAAGTATCTCAAATGTCTGGATATACTTATAATACAAACAATGTCATGAATACAATTAACCCAAATGATATTGAAAGTATTACAATCTTGAAAGATGCTGCAGCATCCTCACTTTATGGATCTAGAGCTGCAAATGGAGTAGTTTTAATCACAACTAAAAAAGGTAAAACTGGTGCTCCAAAAATTTCATTCAAAAGTTCATTAGCAATTAGTCCTGATTGGGCAACGGACAACTACGAAAAAGCCGATATTCAGGATCAAATCAATACGCTATATAGTGTTCTGTATGATTCTCGTATTGCTGCAGGTAGAACTCCTGAACAAGCGAATGAGCAAACTTTAATGCGTTTGAATTCACGCAATTGGACTCCTGGTACATCATACGGAACTGCTAATACTGGATACGGCTTTGGCATTCATGGATATGAATTTTCTACAGAAGGGACTTCGATGTTTGAACATGTCACCATTAAAGGAAAAACAGATGGCGTAGAGAATAGAGATGGTAAATATTTCAACTGGGACGATGTTTTCTTCCGGACAGGTAAGTATAATGTAAATGACATTTCATTCAGTGGAGCAACTGAAAAAACAAATTATTTTACTTCATTAGGTTATACTACAGACAAGAGTAGAACTGTACTCAATGATTATGAGCGAATTAACGGACGTTTTAATTTTACGCAGAAACTATCTCCAATATTGGATTTTGGTGTAAATTTAGCTATAGCCAACACGGAATTATCTGGATTTAATGATACTCGAAACACAAGTACAAATTATCTGTTTCAATCAAGAAATTTATTTTGGGACTTTTATTGGCCTACGGATTATAAAACAGGAAATACTTGGACAACTCGCTATAATAGTTATGCTCAAAACCAAGTATATTACAACAACGAATGGGAAAATGGTACAGGTACAAGACGCTTAAGTGCTAGTCCATCTTTAACTCTTAACTTATTACCCGAGTTAAATTTAAAAACTATATTCTCTTACGACCAGACAACATCAAGGGATCATCTCTATTATAGTGCAAATCACTATACCGGAGCCAATGATATGGGTATAGTACATGAGATGAATACAGATTTGAGAAAATTGGTTTCATCCACTACTGCAAATTACACCAAGTCATTTGGCTTGCATAATTTAGGTGTATTAGCAGGCTTCGAAGCTGAGAAAAATACAACAGATTTTATGCGTACTACGGGTAAGGATATTCCGAACTCCCAATTACCAACCGTAGCTACCGCAGGAAATTTGGATGCTCAAGCTTATGCATGGGGGAATTCAATAATGTCTGCACTTTCAAGAGTTGAATATAATTTCGATGAAAAGTATTTTGCATCTGCATCTTATAGAACTGATGGGTCTTCAAAATTGAGCCCCGAAAACAGATGGGGTAACTTTTGGTCTATCGCGGGTTCATGGAACTTGGCAAAGGAAAACTTTATTGTGAATATTCCATCTATAAATGCTTTAAGACTAAGATCATCATACGGTGTAAACGGAACTTTGCCTTCAGACAATTTTGCATGGAGAGCATTGGTAACTTATGGTAATAAATACATGCAAAGACCTGGAGGTGGTTTAGGAAATTCTCCAAACCCTAACCTGACTTGGGAAAACAATTATAGTACAAACATAGCCCTTGAGTTTGGATTATTCAAAAACAAATTGTTCGGAACAGTTGAATATTACAATAGAGATTCAAAAGACCTATTACAAGACGTACCTCAATCTATGATTACTGGATTTGGATCTTCTGTAAGAAATGTAGGACAAATAAATAACAAAGGTGTTGAAATTTTATTAGGATCGGACATCATTAATAAACAGGATTTAAAATGGACGCTTAGTGTGAATGCAGCTTCCTTATCTTCAAAAGTTATCAAATTGAATGGTGGAGCTGAAGAGGAAATAATCTGGAATGATCCTACTGGTGGCGACGCTCGATCAAGATATATTTACAAAGAAGGACAATCTACATTAGCATTTTATGGAATTGAATGGGCTGGCACAGATCAGACAAACGGCAAAAATGTTTGGTACATAAACGATGGGACAGCAGGTGATTTTGAATTCAATGGTCGAGGCGCTACTTATACATACACTAAAGCGCAGAGAGTAATCATTGGTAATGGTATTCCGAAATTCACTGGGGGTATTAATTCGAATTTAGAATACAAAGACTTTTCACTTGGACTTAATTTCGTGTACAAAATCGGTGGCGAACTATATGATGCTGCGAATAGAGACGTGGCAGATGATGGTTACTATTGGGAACGCATACATTCTCAGGATTTTGTTGATAATACCTGGACACCAGAGAAAGGAAGTGGATATTACCCAATGATAAGTGGACGTGATTTGGAAGATGTAAACCAAATTAGTAGTAGACATCTAAATCCTGCTGATTTTTTAAGATTGAAAAACGTTTCATTATCATATAACATTCCAAGCAATGTCTTAAAGTCTGCAAAGATCAGTAATGCAAGATTATTCTTTAATGGATCCAATCTATTGACTTTCAGCAAATTTAAGCTAGCGGACCCTGAAGTTAATCAATACAGTACACGTGGCTGGGAAACTCCGATTGCCAAAACGTACACTTTCGGAATTGATTTTAGTTTTTAATATTTAGCATTGAAAGATTATGAAAAATAAAATATTAACGTCTTGTTTATTCGTTGCATTAACTTTTAGTTCATGTAGTGACTTCTTAGACGTAAAACCAACAAACTCTGCTGATGCATCAACACAAACTATCACAACTGTGGCTGACGCAAATGTGATTATTAGAGGATTGATGAGCAAAATGGCCAGTGGCAACTATTATGGTCGAAATTTTATGCTTTATGCTGACACCAAAGGAGGTGATTACACTATAACATCCCAAGGAAGAGGATATGATTATTTATATGTATTTAATCACAGTGAAACATCCAATAATTATTCATCCATTTGGTCTCAAGGATACAACTGTATTGCACATATAAATGATCTTTTAGTTCAAATTGAAAATCTAAAGGCAGCAGGTTCCAGCGAAAATTTTGATACTGTAATTGGTCAAGCATTAACTGCTAGAGCATTAATTTATTTTGATTTAGTTAGGCTTTACGGGAAACCATTCAATATGGATAAAAACTCATTTGGGGTTCCTATTACATTGACTCCGCTTTCATCAGACGCTAAATTAACAAGAAGCTCTGTAAATGAAGTTTATACCCAAATATTAAAAGATTTAAAAGATGCTGAACCCCTAATCACAAAGCCAACAAATGCTTCAACATTAGCCAATACAAATGGGTTTTTAAATTATTTTGGAAATAAAGCCATTCAAGCTCGTGTGTATCTATATATGGAGGATTTTGAAAATGCGCTAGCTGCAGCTGAGGAAGTAATTGCTTTTAGTCAATATAAATTGTATACAAATGATACATGGGTTAGCTCATGGTCTAAACAATTTGGCTCTGAATCCGTTTTCGAACTAGCAATCTATCCAAATGAAGGTGATTTAGGAAATAGCTCATTAGGCGCATATACACGTAGAAGAGGGAATCCAAACAACACAATTGCGGCTGGATATTTTACTTCTAGTACATCTTTTTTAGCTAGATTAAATGAAGACGCCCAAGACGTAAGAAAAGGAATAATGACTACCGATGAATTATCTACAACAGCAAACCCTAGACACGGTGCTATTTATAAATATAGCGGTAGTGTAGGATTAGATGGAGATGGCAAAGGTAATTCTACTGCAGTAAATATTAAAGTTATTCGCCTATCCGAAGTTTACTTAATCGCATCGGAAGCTGCTTTACGAAAAGCATCACCTGATCTTACAAAAGCTGTTAATTATTTGAATCAAATTCGTAAGCGATCACCTAATCTAACCCCAGCAAGTAATGCATCAATTAATATAGATTTAATTGATGCAGAAAGATCTAAAGAACTTATTGGTGAAGGTCATCGTTTCTTTGATATGATGCGTTGGAACAAAACTATTAATTTCGATGATGCATTGGCTTCTGTATCTACAATCCATAGAGCCGCTAGTATTGATAGAACATTTCACAAAACTATATTACCAATTCCTTTAGCAGAAGTTAATGCGAATGGGGAAATATTTTCTCAGCAAAACCCAGGTTATAGAAATTAATATACAACATAAGGCTTCCAAAATTTGGAAGCCTTTTTAATGTTTTTAAAATATTGTCTTCGCAATTCCACCATCCAATGGTATAGATGCCCCTGTAAGGTAAGAAGCATATTCTGATGCAAGAAATGCAACTAAAAAACCATATTCTTTTGGATCTCCTAATCTTTGCACTGGAACAGATTGAATACGTTTTGTTCGAATTTCTTCAAAGCTCACAGCTTCATTCTTAGCTTGGTTTTCCATCAGGCTAGTCAATCGTTCTGTTTCAAAATAACCTGTCATAACGGAATTAACCGTAATATTATCTTTTGCAACAGCATTAGATAAAGATTTGAACCATGATACCAAAGCCGTACGCATAGTATTAGATAACACCAAATTATCCTGAGGTTCTTTCACGGTCATTGAAGATATATTAACTATTCGTCCAAAACCATTCTCTTGCATTTTTTGCAAAGCGAGATTAGTCGTAAACACTGCATTTTGAAACAATAAGTTGAAAGCTTGCAAATAGTCGAAATCCGTTTTTTCAAGAACTGTTCCTGGATTCGGTCCCTGCGTGTTATTCACCAATATATCTATTGAGTTTTTAGAAAAATAGGTTGTGATAGATTTCTTGTAAACCTCAAAATCCAAATAATCTGTTACAATATACTGATGAGATTGATTTTTGGTTATATCTAAAGTTGCCAATACAGATTTTAGCTTATCTTCATTCCTTGCCACTAACGTTACACTAGCTCCACATGCGGCTAACTGCTGTGCTATAGCCTTACCAATGCCAGATGTACTACCGCCCACTAAAGCTTTTTTTCCTTGTAAATTGATTTCCATAAACTATTAATTATGCTTCTAAAATACAAAATATAAACGCGCGAATTGAATTATGCTCCACTATTGAATATTGATTTACAACAAATTAAATAGAAATATTTTTAAAAATTTAAAATCTTTTACCTATATTTATCTAACCACTTATAAACACGTTTATACTATGCAAACAAAAACAGAATTCCTAATCTGGGACAAAATTGTCAATAGTGCTAAGCAGCGTTTTAATTACGAAGAGTATTTACAGCATTTCGAAGATTCAAAAATTTACGATAAACTAATACTTCATATTATTGTAGGATTTGCATCGGGAGAAAGTCACAATACGATCTCCACAAATCTTCATAATGAACTTACGCACATAGGAATACATGTATACGAACATGTCGTTGATGAAATCATAAGTGATAAACATATTGTCTTTAGCGCTGAAATTTATGCCGCTTACCTTACATTTTCTATGTTGGAAGATGGTGATAGCGAAATTGAAATCCTTGGATACGTAACAGATTTATTAGAAGCCCCGAAAGTATATTAATCTAAGTAGTAAGTAGTGAAACAAAATTTAAAAACTGAGAAATGTTTTTAAATTTTTATCTTTTAATTTAAATTCTCTACGGCATTACTTTATAGGTCGGATCTTCTTCTATATTCACCTCAATTATTCCTTTGGCATTCTCCAAAAGACGAATACTGTCTTTACTCAAATGCCGTAGGACTACTTTCTTATTGACTTTTGCGTATTTATCAGTAAGTTTATTCAAGATTTCAATAGCTGACATATCGACGACTCGAGATTCTTTCAAGTCTACAATTACGACACTTGGATCTTCTTCGATGTCAAATTTTTCTATAAAATTGCTGGTCGATCCGAAGAATAATGGACCGTAAATTTCGTATATTTTATTTCCAAATTCGTCGATACTTTTGCGTGCACGTATGCGCTTTGCATTATCCCAAGCAAATACGAGAGCAGAAATTATTACACCTACTAAAACTGCTTCTGCTAAATTGTGTCTTAACACCGTTATTGCTGCGACCAAAATTCCCACAATAACATCCGATTTTGGCATTTTCTTGAGCACTTTAAAGGATGCCCATTGAAATGTACCAATGGAAACCATCATCATTACACCTACCAAAGCAGCCATCGGAATCTGCTCAATGACAGGTCCACCCGCAAGTATCACAATCAAAATCCCCATCGCTCCTACCACTGCAGCTATACGCGTGCGTGCACCTGCATCCAGATTCACCAATGTCTGTGCCACCATCGCGCAACCTCCCATCCCACCGAAAAATCCATTAACAATATTTGCTGTGCCTTGTGCCATAGCCTCACGATTTGAATTTCCTTTCGTATTCGTTATTTCATCGACCATGCTTAGAGTTAACAATGACTCTACCAGTCCAACACCAGCCATGATTAAGGCATAGGGAAAAACAACTTCTAATGTCTCCAAATTAAATGGCACCATAGGTATATGAAACGAAGGTAGTGATCCACTAACCGAAGCAATATCAACAACTTTTTTTGTATCAATTCCAAAGAAAAAAACAAGAGCTGCTGTTATAATAATTGCTACTAAAGAAGCTGGAACAGCTTTAGTAAGTTTTGGAAACCCCAATACGATTAAAACTGTTAGCAGCGTTAATCCGCCCATCACATACAAAGTTGCCCCTGACATCCAAGACGACACTCCATCCTCCATCACTTTAAATTGCTCAACTTGTGCCATAAAAATAATGATCGCCAAACCGTTCAAAAATCCATACATTACAGGTTGTGGAATCAATCGTACAAATTTTCCTAACTTAAATGCACCGACTAAAATCTGAAAAAAACCACCTAATATAATTGCAGCAAACAGATATTCTACACCATGCGACACAATCAAAGCCATCAAAACAACAATAGTGGCTCCTGCTCCGCCAGAAACCAAGCCAGGTCTTCCGCCCAAAATAGCAGTTACAATCCCCATTAAGAATGCAGCATATAATCCCATCAATGGAGTCAATCCCGCTAAAATGGCGAAGGACAAAGATTCTGGAATCATCGTCATTGCAACAGTAAGCCCAGCCAAAATCTCGTTCTTGAAATTTACTTTTGAAAAATCGAATGTATCAAATGCCATAGAAATAAGTAAAGCCATCAGGTCTTGATGGCTTTACAAAAATAGAAATCTTTTATGGATTAAAATCCTACGGATTTTAAATTAAGTCCTGTACGTTCTTCTAAGCCGAACATTAAGTTCATATTCTGAACTGCCTGACCAGATGCACCTTTTAATAGATTGTCCGTAGCATTTAGAATCAACAACTTATTACCATGTTTTTCCAAATGGATAATAGATTTGTTCGTATTCACAACTTGTTTCAAATCAATATTTGCTTTCGAAACTGATGTAAAAGGATGCGAAGCATAGTATGAATTATACAAGTCATAAGCTTCATCTTCTGTCAAATCCGAATCTACATAAATAGCAGAGAAAATACCACGCGTGAAATCTCCACGTTGTGGCACGAAGTTGATTTTCTCCGAAGCTCTTTCTAATAATGATTTATCCGATTCTGGTAAAAAACCATCTTGCAATTGATCCAAAGACTCTGATACTTCTTGCAAATGTTGATGTTCGAAAGATTTGTAAGCAGACAAGTTATTGTTACGCCACGAGAAATGAGATGTTGCTGTTGGTTTTTGACCAGCACCTGTCGAACCTGTCGTCGCATTGATATGAATTTGCGAAGGCAAAAGACCTTTCGACGCCAAAGGCAATAATGCCAATTGAATATTCGTTGCAAAACAGCCTGGATTTGCTATATATTGCGCATTTTTAATAGCTTCACGATTCAATTCTGGTAAACCATAGACAAAGTCTTGACCTTGATAAGTTGTATTTGCGCGCAATCTATAATCTTGTGACAAGTCAATAATCTTAACAGAACTGTCAATAGAATTAGCATCCAAAAACTTGCGGGCATCTCCATGACCGACACACAAAAACAACACATCAATATCCGAATGGAAATCCGAAGAAAATTCCAATTCTGTATCACCGAATAAATCGTTGTGTACAGCGTATAATTTATTGCCAGCATTGGAAGCAGAGTTTGCAAACACTATTTCTACTTCGGGATGAAATATCAAAATACGTAATAATTCACCGCCTGTATATCCTGCCGAACCGATTATTCCTACTCTTATTTTGCTCATATTGGAAAGTTAAGGTTTATATAAACTTTTTATAAAGCAGGAATTCTGCATCAGGTCCCTGCAATTCAAAGCCTAGATGTTGATAGAGCTCTTGCGCTACAAGATTATCAACTTGGGTTTCTAACTGTACAAAATTTGCATCATTGGATTTTGCAAATTCAATAGCTTTATTTATCAACTGAGTGGCTATCCCAGTTTTTCTATATTCTTTCAGCACGAATAGATCATTCAAAATCCAGTTTCGTACCATTCGTGCTGAAGAATATTTAGGGTAGAGTTGCGTAAACCCTACCGCAATATTTTTATCGTAATAGATATAAATAACAGACTCTTTGTTCAGGATACGATCAGATAAAAAATTTGCAGCTCCTTCAAGATCAGAATCTTTCTTATAAAAGATTCTATATTGATCAAATAGGCCCACTAAATCATGTAAATTATCTAATGTACCAAGGACAATCATTAGCCTTTGCTGTTTACTTTATGCCAAATGATAGTTTGGTTTCCGAAGATTTTAGAGAATCCTTTTACATCATCTCCAGTGTAACCTTCGTTCATCTCGCCGTAGCTACCAAATTTATTATTCATCAAATCGTGCGCTGACTCAATACCTACGATTACGAAACGGTATGGGTGTAATTCCACAATCACGCGACCTGTAACAGTCTCTTGCGCTGAAGATAAGAAAGCTTCGATGTCACGCATTACAGGATCGTGCATCTGACCTTCGTGCATCCAGTTTCCATAGAATGCAGAAATTTGATCTTTCCACGCCAATTGCCATTTTGTTAACGTATGTTTCTCTAACGTATGGTGTGCTTTTACCAAAATAATCGGACCAGCAGCTTCAAAACCTACACGACCTTTGATACCGATAATGGTGTCACCAACGTGAATATCACGACCAATTCCATAAGGCTGTGCTAATTCTTGTAATTGTTGGATAACTTTTACTGCGCCGATTTTCTCTCCATTCAATGCTACAGGCTCACCTTTTTCAAAATCTATTGTAACCGTTTGTGGTTCTGTAGAAGTAGCAGCTGTTGGCCAAGCTGATTCTGGTAAGTATTGGTTTGAAGTTAAAGTCTCTGCACCACCTACTGAAGTACCCCAAAGCCCTTTGTTAATTGAGTATTTAGCTTTTTCAGCGCTATATGGGAAACCATGCTTACCTAAATATTCAATTTCAGCCTCACGCGATAATTTCAAATCACGAATTGGCGTAATGATTTCAACACCTGGAATCAAGGTATTGAAGATCATATCAAAACGAACTTGGTCATTACCCGCACCTGTAGAGCCATGCGCTACGGATTCTGCGCCGATTTTCTTTGCATAATTCGCGATAGCTGTTGCTTGACACACACGTTCTGCGGAAACTGATAATGGGTAAGTTGCATTCTTCAACACATTACCAAAAATCAAATATTTAATAGTTTCGCGGTAGTAGTTTTCAGTCTCGTCGATTGTGGTATGCGATTTCACGCCTAACTCATATGCACGAGCTTCGATATTTTTTAATTCCTCAGCAGAAAATCCACCTGTATTTACGACTACAGAGTGTACTTCCAAGCCCAAATCTTTAGTCAAATAAATACAACAAAACGATGTATCTAAACCACCACTAAATGCTAAAACTACTTTTTTCATTCTTTTTATGCTATATTTTATGGTAAAATGCTTTATCACTAAAGCTTTACAAATGTACGAATTAATAAACTATGCTGTTTCTGCACGTGTAGGAAACACTGTTGCCACAAATTTCTTTGTCGAGCGCCACAACTTTGCTTCGATACGTTTTAATAAAGATTGTTTTTTCGAAATTCTTTCCAAACGTATTTTGGCTTCTGCTCTACGCTTCAATCTTTCTTCCAACTCTTTCGCTTTTTCCTCTGGATCCCAAAGCATGGCTGTACACATACAGTTTTTGCGTTCTTTACTCACCAAAATATCATAATTGATGCAACTTTTACAACCTGCCCAGAATTCCTCATCTTGCGTCAGCTCCGAATAAGTAACTGGTTCGTACCCTAATTCGGAATTGATTTTCATCACAGCAAGACCCGTTGTCAATCCGAAAATCTTTGCTTTAGGATATTTTTCGTGGGAAAGTTCGAAAACACGCTTTTTAATTGCCTTTGCTAATCCTACTTTACGAAACTCAGGACTCACAATAAGACCTGAATTTGCCACATAATCGCCATGCGACCACGTTTCGATGTAGCAAAAACCTGCCCAACGTCCATCCTTATGCAACGCAATGACCGCCTTCCCCTCTTCCATTTTTTTCGCTACATACTCTGGCTTGCGTCTAGCAATACCCGTTCCACGAGCTTTTGCAGACTCAAACATTTCGTTACAAATTGCATCAGCATAAATCACGTGATCAGCTGTCGCAGGAATAATTAAAAAATCTGAAATTGTCATCTTAAGATGTCGACCTAATAATTAACGCACTCTCGTGCAAATAAAGAATAACTAAGGATTGTAAAATTCGTAGAGCTACACGAATTCGATTGAAGCTAATGTGCTCTGCCTCCGAAATCAAGCTCGAGGCAGAATAGGTCGTCGAAATCGCAAAATTGGACAATTCATCCTATTATAGAATGCAAAAGCCATAGCTACAAGTTTATTAAAAACTTGTTTATTAGCAGTGAAAAAGGCTTTTGAACTATACATTGTATAAAATGTTTTCTTTCTTAAAATCTGACTGCGCAAAAGTATTAAATTATTTTTTTGTTTATGCAATGGAATTGTAGTTTTTTTTCAAAAAAATCAATTGCTTAAATGCTATAATAATCAAACTAATAATAAGACGTATAAATCGTTGAAATGTTTAAAATATCTTGATTTCCATTTAACTAAAATTTTAATTAAAAAATATCAACTTCCGCTAATTACCCAAGAATATTCTAAATTTTGTTTATCCTTTAAAATACTCTAATTTTGCAATATAATTTTTAACAATAGAATCATGGTAGGTCCAAGTATTATCTTTTACATTATATTCGCTATCCCTTATATTTTTGTGATGTACTGGTTAGTAAAACAAGATAAGCGTAAATATGCTTGGGGTGTAAGTGTTGTTACAGTGATTGCTATCGTTGCTCTGTATGTTTCACAAAAAGCAAGTAAAAATGCTATTGAGAACTACAAACAACATCAAATCGATGCCCGAGAAGCCGAAAAAGAGGTAAATTAAAGTATTACCATTCGTTAGTTGAACACCTATTCGAGGTTAAATTAATATTAAGTAAATATTATCATTCCGTTAGATTAACGCGATTCCTCAATTTTTCCCGATTGTAAGTCTATATTTGTGTTAATTTAATGTTAGCAAACTAATTCAACAGATATTAGTTAACATATAAGTATACTAATAAACTTAACTGAGGAAATGACAACTTTTAAAAAGCTATCTTATTTCTTTGCTGCGGCTACAGCTATAGCAATTTCAAGCACAACCCAAGTATCAGCTCAAGAAAGAGATGACCGTGCTACGATTTTAAATTTCAAAGGCATACAATACACTTCCCCGGATTCCTTGTTCTACACCAACTTTCGTTTTCGTATGCAAAATCGTTTAGGATTTAGCAATGTAATGGATGGTGAAGATAATGGCAAGTTTGACGCCCGTATTCGTCGTCTGCGTATGCGTATGGATGGTTATATTTACACACCTAAAATTTCCTATTCCGTACAGTTAGCTTTCACACGCGGAGACCAAGACTTTGATGATACTGGTATCGCAAATATTGTGCGTGATGCGGTAATATTCTACAATTTTTCGGATGATTTTTATATTTCATTTGGACAAAATAAACTTCCTGGAAACCGTCAGCGTGTAAACTCTTCAGGTCAATTGCAATTTACTGACCGTTCGTTGGTAAATGGAAATTTTGCAATAGACCGAGATTTTGGGTTAACATTTCACTTAAGTAATAAGATTGGCAATATGCCATTCAACGCGAAAGCGGCGATTTCTACAGGTGAAGGTAGACCAGCTCTTTCTACTGATGATGGTTTAGCATACACAGGGCGTGTGGAGTTTTTACCGTTAGGTGAATTCGAAAATGGCGGAGATTATTCGGAAGGTGATATTGAGCGTGAAGAAACGCCAAAATTATCTATCGGTGGTGGTTACAGCTACAATGACCGTACTATTCGCGAAGGTGGTCAATTGGGAAAATACGTGATGAACCCATTCACGTTAAAAACTGGTTTTGCAGATGCAATTTTCAAATACCAAGGATTTGCGTATCAAGTAGAATATATGCGCCGTGATGTGGACAATCCATTAAATGTATTGGAGGATGATCCGACGGAAGAAACATATGCATACAAAGGTTGGGGTGTAAACCAACAGACTTCTTACCTGTTGAATAAAGGTTACGAAGTAGCAGCTCGCTACACGTACTTGAAACCGCATCAACAAATTTCAACTTTTGAAGATCAAACTGAAGTATTTGAGTTAGGTTTAACAAAATATATGAAAGCACACCGTTTAAAATTCCAACTGAATGGTACATATACCGTGAAAGATGGAATCTTTGACAACAACCACAAGAAGAATGGTTGGGGTGGCATGTTCCAAATCGAATTAGGTATTTAATCGAGATAAAACACATTAAAAAAGGTCATTATTAACGAAATAATGACCTTTTTTGATTTAATGTAATTTTTCTCTTTAGTACTTATGGAATCCAGCTCAAATCTGCATCCATCCTAAAAGAATACTTATCTTTAAGGATTCAAAAGGAAAATTACATGAAATATTACATTATAGCTGGAGAAACATCGGGGGATTTGCATGGCGCAAATTTGATTAAAGCTTTAAAAACAGAAGATCCACAAGCTGATTTCAAAATTGTTGGTGGTAATCAAATGCAAGAAGCGGCAGATCAAATACCATTAATCCATACTTCTCAAATGGCTTTTATGGGATTTGTGGAGGTTCTGAAAAATTTAAAAACTATTTCAAAAAATCTCAAAGCTGTAAAAGGAGACATCCTGAATTATAAACCTGATACAGTAATATTAATTGATTTCCCCGGATTCAACATGAAAATTGCTTCATTCGCGAAGAAGCATGGTATTAAAGTATGTTACTATATCTCACCAAAAATCTGGGCGTGGAATCAAGGGCGCGTGCACAAAATCAAAAAAGTGGTCGACCACATGTTCTGTATTCTTCCTTTTGAAGTAGACTTCTACAAGCGATTTGGAATGAAGGTGGATTATGTAGGTAATCCGTTGCTTGATGCTATTTCTGCTTATGAATTTAATCCTAATTTCCGAAAAGATAATAATATGTCAGACGCCCCCATTATTGCACTGCTTCCGGGTAGTCGCAAGATGGAGATTGATGAGATATTACCTGAAATGGTTGAACTTTCGTTCTCTTTTCCCAAACATCAATTAGTAATTGCTGGAGCTCCCAACTTTGAGAAATCCTATTACCAACAATACATTGGAGACTTAGGAATACCTATTGTATTTGATCAGACTTATGATTTATTAAAGAATGCAGATGCAGCAGTAGTAACTAGTGGAACAGCGACCTTAGAAACCGGAATATTACGTGTACCACAGGTAGTGGTCTACAAAGCTAACCCGATTTCTGTATGGATAGCTCGAAAGTTAATAAAAGTTAACTTCATTTCCTTAGTAAACCTTATCAATAATTACCTGTCTGTTATTGAATTGATACAGGAAGAATGCACAACTTCGGACATCAAAGATGAAATTGGTAAAATCTTGATGGAGTCCGAGCACCGTGCCAGTATCTTAGAAAATTACGATGTATTAGCGACGAAATTAGGTGATCCAGGAGCCTCTGCTCGTACAGCTAAACTCATTGTAGAATATTTGACTTAACGCAAAAAAGGAGTTTTTATGAAATGGACAGCATTACTAACATTTATACTTACCCTATTCTTGGGGAATAATGTTAACGCACAAGCAAATGAAATACGAATATCCAAATTAGTTTTGGATAAAAAAGAAAAGAAAGTTTTTTCTGATAGGGATAGAGACTCATCGACGACATTATTTATTGATACTTTGGTGATGAAGGATCGTTCCTCATTACAATTTTTTGGCAAAAAAGAAGTTAAAATCGTTGTGGGGCATGCAGAGATCGGAGACAGAGCATTTATCAGTGGTATGGCTGGTAAAAATAATGCTTCTAATTTTGATTTGGATTTTAATTTCCAAAAACTCGGTTCATTGTACATAGTTGCACGAGGACAAGACGCTATGAATGGCACAAAAACAGATCCAAATGGTGACGCTGGAAATATTAATTTAATTTATGATCCTAAGGGAATTGCACCTCAATCCGCAGACAAAAAAGGAAAGAGTTATATTCACACTGATGTGACTCCTGGTGGATTACGCGTGACGCCATCCACCGACTTAAGGAATATTTACGACCAAATTAGTCGTTCTGCTCCTGGACTTCGGGGAGTACCTCAAGGTCAGATTTATTCTGGTTCTCCCGGGAAAGAGGGAAAAGCAACTATTAGTAGCAAAGAATAAAACGAAGAATCCCTTAACTTTAGATGTTAAGGGATTCTTCGTTTTAATTATAGTCAAATACTGCTACAACGGGTAAATGATCTGAGGCATATTCCCCTGTCATAGCGTATGACGCAACCAAACTTAGAATAGTAGCCGCTGATTTATTAAAAACCACAAAATCAATAGCCCTATTAGGATTTCCAACTGGAAACGATAATGGACAAGAACTCACACATGATAAATTGAATTCTTCTTGCAATTTTTGTATTTCAACCGAAGTTGGTATAGCATTATAGTCTCCTCCAATCAAAAAAGGTTTGTTCAAACTTTTGCTAATAGTAGTTAATCGTTCAACTTGTGCCGTTCTGTTAGATACATTTAAGTCCAAATGCGTCGAAGCAAATTCTACAGAAAAATCGCTTGGCAAATTCACCGTTGCAATAGCCACACTGCGTTGCTCACCAGAAGTTGGCATGGGTAGTAATTCATTACGGGTATTTGTCAACGGGTATTTACTCAGAATTGCAACTCCATACTCTCCCCCACTATAATCAATAGATTTGGAAAAATAATAATGCATATCAAGCAGTTTAGCCAATACTTTAGCTTGATCGACATTTCCTGATCTTGGTACATTTACATCCACTTCTTGCAGGGCGACGAGTTCAGCACCACTCTTTCGTATTACTGCAGCTATATTATTTAAATTTACTTCCGTCGAATTCTCTGGGGCACCATGATGGATATTGTAAGTAAGAGTAACTAATTTTTTGACTTCTACTTTCTTACTAGAATTTAACAAATTACAAGATGATAATATTATTGTTCCCAATAGGATTAGCAATTTAATACGCATGATGAATTGATAGGATATATTAGTATTTCAAATCTACATAAATTCACTACAAAACTTTAAAATCAAGAAATTAAAACTCAAATTAGATTGTATTAAATATAATACAATCCGTAATTTTGCAGTACAAATCCAAACCTTGAATGTTTGACAAACTGTTAAAAAGAATTGTTTCCTCCCCATTACTTATCTACATAATCAGATGTTGCATAGGTTTTATGATTGGATATCAATTGTATATTGAGTTTCCCGATTTCGAGCTTTTCTGGACTTTATTATCGATTATCTTAGTTATCTCTCCCGAAGAGAAAGATACACGCAAACTTTCCATTGAACGATTCAAATCCAATTTCATTGGTTCAGCAGTAGCTATGGGATTGTTATTGTTTTTCGAACCATCGGTTTATTCTATACTTTTTGGTATATTCATTACAATAGTAATCTGTCGTTTATTTAATGTAATGAACATGGCTCGTGTAGCCTTGGTTGCCTTACTAATCATTATGGTACAGCCGCATGAATCATCCATGGTAGAGGCACCGATTTATAGATTTGGTTCTGTTGCTGTGGGCTGTATTATTGGGTTACTAATAGTGGTTTTTACTTCTATGATTTTTAGACCACTAAAAAGAAAATTCGGTATACCATACTAACAATATCGGATTTTATCCACTTCATCACTTATTCCGTTCGCAAAATTGTATTTTTGTCGTCAATGATTGAATTATATACAGACGGTGCCTCAAGTGGAAACCCAGGTCCAGGGGGATATGGGACGATTTTACGTACAATCTATACAGGGGCAAATCCTGATTTCCAAGGTAAGTTAATCGAAAAAGAATTTTCAGGAGGATACCGTAAAACTACCAATAACCGTATGGAACTCATGGCGGTAATTGTAGGATTAGAAGCATTGAAAAATATAAAACAAAAAGTCACAATCTATTCTGATTCAAAATACTTTATCGATGCTATTGATAAAAAATGGGTGTATGGTTGGATGCAAAAAGGTTTCGCTGGTAAGAAAAATAAAGACTTGTGGTTACGACTTATGCAGTCCTACAAATTGCACGATGTGAAATTGGTGTGGGTAAAAGGTCACGCTGGCCATCCACTTAACGAACGTTGTGATAAATTAGCCGTTGCTGCTTCAAAAAATCCCTTAAAATGGCAAATTGATTCTGTATTTGAAATGGAAGAAAAGCAGGGGTTAAGTTAAAATTAAGTATATTTAGGTTTCAAACTTCCACAAGAATGGAAAGAATATACCTAGAGACCATAATTAATGCACCTATTGAACGTGTTTTTGATCTAGCGAGAAGCATTGATTTACACAAACTTTCTGCTTTAAATACCAATGAAAAAGCTATCGCAGGAAAAACTTCAGGACTTATTAATGAAGGAGAAACCGTCACTTGGCGAGCTAAGCATCTCGGTATTTATCAAAATCTTACCGTACAAATCACCAAACTAGAACGACCATACTTTTTTGAGGATAAAATGGTGAAAGGTGCATTTTCAAGAATGGAACATGTACATAAATTTGAGTCTTTGATGAACCAAACTAAGATGTTAGATGTTTTTGAATTTGAATCACCTTTTGGAATACTGGGAAAATTTGTAAACAGATTATTTCTAAAACAATATATGACAGATTTCCTCCTCACAAGAAACAAAGAGTTGAAAAAAATTGCAGAAAGTGAGGCTTGGAAAGAATTATTAAAATAATTGAAATGCTCAAACAATCCTTTGCTCCTATTATCCCTTCTCAACCAAGAATTTTAATCTTAGGTTCTTTACCCGGAGATTTATCGATTGCTAAAGACCAATATTACGCCCATCCACAAAATAGATTTTGGAAGGTTTTATTTTCACATTTTGAGCGAGAATTTACTACTGATTATTCCGAAAAGATAGCCTTACTTCATCAACAACAAATCGCACTTTGGGATGTGTGTGCTTCTGCTATTCGCCCTGGCAGTATGGATACAGCAATTACAGAAGTTATTCCAAATGCCATCGACCAACTTTTAGCTGAACATCCCAGTATTACTACCGTAATTTTTAACGGTCAAAAAGCACAAAAACTCTTTGAAAAATATTTCGACAAGTTAGAACATATACAATATATTACTATACCAAGTACGAGCCCCGCCAACGCACAATTTAATCTCGAAAGATTGCTTTTACAGTGGGAAATTATCAAAACCTAAACCCTTCGAATCGCCTTATTAGAGTTTGTAAAAAATTTAGTTATACTAAACAGCTTTGATTATCTTTGTGGCAAGATGTCAGACTTAAAATACAACCAAAGAGGTGTATCCGCTGGGAAAGAGGATGTACACAATGCTATAAAAAATATCGACAAAGGTTTATACCCACAGGCTTTTTGTAAAATCATCCCTGATATACTAGGTGGCGACGAGCAATGGTGCAATATCATGCACGCAGATGGCGCTGGTACGAAATCTTCTTTAGCATATGTATATTGGAAAGAAACGGGTGATATCTCTGTATGGAAAGGTATAGCACAAGACGCCATCATCATGAATTTAGATGATTTATTGTGTGTGGGAGCTATTGATAATATCATCTTATCTTCAACAATAGGTCGTAACAAAAACAATATTCCGGGCGAAGTTATCGCTGAGATCATTAATGGAACCGAAGAAATATTAGCTGAATTGCGTGAAATGGGCGTTGGCATTTACTCCACTGGTGGTGAAACGGCTGATGTCGGTGATCTGGTACGTACGATTATCGTAGACAGTACAGTTACTTGTCGTATGAAACGTGAAGACGTAATCTCTAATCACAATATCAAGGCTGGTAATGTTATCGTTGGTTTGGCTTCATATGGTAAAGCTACTTACGAAAAAGAATACAACGGCGGTATGGGTTCGAATGGTTTGACTTCGGCTCGTCATGATGTATT
Organism: Sphingobacterium bovisgrunnientis; assembly: GCF_009829085.1. GTDB lineage: Bacteria > Bacteroidota > Bacteroidia > Sphingobacteriales > Sphingobacteriaceae > Sphingobacterium > Sphingobacterium bovisgrunnientis. The sequence goes on along the minus strand of NZ_WUQY01000023.1, from coordinate 37,621 downwards.
CAGCAAATATATAGCAGAAAAATATCCTGAAAGTTTTGACCCAGCAGTTCCTTACGATTTAGTATTTGCTGGTGGCAAAGCGTTGACAGATAAAATTACAACAGAAACTGGCGAAGAAGTTACTGCGGGTAAATTGGTGTTATCACCTACACGTACTTACGCGCCTGTGATTAAACAAATTTTTGATAAGTACCGTTCACAGATCGATGGTATGGTTCACTGTTCAGGTGGCGCACAAACAAAGGTGCTTCACTTTGTAGATAAGGTTCACGTTATCAAAGATAACGTGTTCCCTATTCCTCCACTTTTTGAATTGATTCAAAAAGAATCGAATACCGACTGGCAAGAAATGTATAAAGTATTCAATATGGGACACCGCATGGAATTGTATGTAGCAGAAGAAATCGCACAAGACATTATTGCTATTTCAGAATCATTCGGAATTCCAGCACAAATCGTAGGTCGCGTAGAAGCTAGCGATAAAAAACAAGTTACAGTTTCATCGCCTTACGGTACATTTATATACGAATAATATAGTGAAGGAGAAGCTCATCATAGGACGTGCTGAAATTATTGACCTTCCCGAATTGGGAATGTACAATATTGAGGCAAAGATTGATACAGGAGCTGAAACTTCAGTTTTACATTGTGAGGATTACGAAGTAACAGAGAAGAATGAAAAACATTTCATTACTTGTCACATACGACCGCATCTGGAAACCGATGAAATCCTCACCATAACATTTCCGGTACATCGCGAAAGAGTGGTAAAAAGCTCTTTCGGACAAACCGAAACTAGACATATTTTTCTGACTAAAATCAGAATGTTTGATCAGTTATATGATATTAAATTGTCATTGCGTGATCGCTCAACAATGTCCTATCCTATGCTGTTAGGACGTAATTTTATAAGTAAAAAGTTCCTTGTGGATGTATCCAAAAAAAACTTGGCATCCAACTCCATCTAGCTAATTAAAAACCAATCCAGTAGTTTTCTTGTTTTAATAAAAAACTTTAACAATCATTTTGTGAAAATAGCAGTCTTATCGACAAACAAAAACATCTATTCGACACGTCGTCTTGTAGAAGCAGCAACCGCTCGTGGGCATGAATGCATTGTGATGGATCACAGCAAATGCTACGTAGGAATTCAGCAAGGAAAACCAAGCATTCACTATAAAGGTCAAGACATTAATGACATTGATGCTATTATACCAAGAGTAGGATCTTCTGTAACTTTTTATGGGTCAGCGATTGTACGACAGTTTGAGGTGATGGATGTAATCTCTGCCAACCCAAGTCAAGCCATTACGCGCTCTCGCGATAAGCTGCGTTGTATGCAAATTCTTTCGGGCGCTGGTTTAGGTTTACCAACTACAGGGTTTGCTCGTACGGCATCTGATGTAGATGATCTAATCAACATGGTTGGTGGCGCACCACTTGTGATCAAATTATTAGAAGGTACTCAAGGTATTGGTGTAGTATTGGCCGAAACGAAGAAAGCTGCTTCATCAGTAATAGAAGCTTTTTATGGATTGGGGAATAATATTTTGATTCAAGAGTATATCAAAGAATCTAAAGGTTCTGATATTCGTGCATTTGTCGTAGACGGAAAAGTAGTCGGTGCGATGAAACGTACAGCTAAAGAGGGAGAATTTCGTTCCAACTTACATCGTGGAGGAACTGCCGAAATTATCAAATTAACGCGCAAAGAACGCGAAAGCGCAGTTGCTGCAGCAAAGGCAATGGGGTTAACTGTGGCAGGTGTAGATATGCTACAATCGGCTCGTGGACCACTTATTTTGGAAGTAAATTCTTCTCCAGGCTTAGAAGGTATCGAAAAAGCAACTAACAAAGATATTGCAGCGGAAATTATCAAATATTTGGAGCGACAATACGATTTCAAACAACAAAATAAACCAACTCCAAAACGTATAATCAAAAAAGAAAGCAAGCTATAAAAGCTTGCTTTCTTTGTAAATGTATATTAGTGTTTTTACAATAAAACTAATTCTCTTATTTCATCAAAAATCCACCACCTAAAAGGTCGTTTCCTTCGTAGAATACTGCAGATTGACCTGGAGCAATACCTTTCACTGCATGTGGGAAATCCACTTGCATAATATCACCTTGTTGTGTCAAAATAGATTGCGCACCAGCGTCTTTGTAACGGATTTTTGTAATAGCTTCCATTGGTTCATCAATTGAAGCATATTTCACCAAATTGATATTACGAACGAAAGCTTGTGTTTTCTCTAATTCATGTTCTTCACCCAACATTACAGAATTACTTTCTGGCAAGATCTCAATCACAAACATTGGTTTACCTAATGCAATCCCCAAGCCTTTACGTTGACCAATAGTGAAGTAAGGGTATCCGATATGTTGCCCTACAACGGTACCATCAGACAAGATAAAATTACCTGGTCCAATCTCTTGATCCAATGTAGGTCTTTTGTTGCGTAAGAAATCACGGTAATCGTTATTTGGCACAAAACAAATCTCGTAGCTTTCCGATTTATTTGCTAGCTCGTGCTGTCCCATATCCAACGCCATTTGCTTGATTTCTGACTTATGAAATGACCCCAAAGGAAATTGGGTTCTAGCCAAATTTTCTTGCGAAACGCCCCACAAAACGTAAGATTGATCTTTATGCTCATCCAAACCTTTTGAAATCACATAGCGACCATTATCATGTTGACGTATATTCGCGTAGTGACCAGTAGCGATAAATTCGCAATCCAATTTGTCAGCACGCTTAATCAAAGCCTCCCATTTAATATGTGTATTACACAATACACATGGATTTGGTGTACGACCAGCGATATATTCATCGACAAAATTGTCAATAACATAATCGCCAAATTCATTACGTATATCTAGAATGAAGTGCGGGAAACCATAGCTGACAGCCAAAGAACGCGCATCATTGATACTATCCAAACTACAACAGCCAGTTTCCTTTGATGAACCACCTGAGCTAGCATAATCCCAAGTTTTCATCGTAATACCGATCACCTCATACCCCTGCTCGTGCAACATTACAGCCGCAACTGAACTGTCCACTCCACCACTCATCGCGACCAATACTCTACCCTTTTTACTCATATCAATTTATTAAAGTGCAAAGATACCCTAAAATCATTTATTACCGTGTTTATTTCATGTAATTTTATCTCAATCAAAATCAAGGAATTGGGAAATTAAGTAAAAATAAATGCGCGGAATGTTTTAGAATTAAAAAAAAGAAGCTACATTTGCAACGCAACAAAGGATAAATTGTTGCTGAAAAAGGTGCCATAGCTCAGTTGGTAGAGCAAAGGACTGAAAATCCTTGTGTCGCTGGTTCGAATCCAGCTGGCACCACCAAAAAACTGAAAGTAACAGTTTCTAATCAAAAACTTAAAGGTGCCATAGCTCAGTTGGTAGAGCAAAGGACTGAAAATCCTTGTGTCGCTGGTTCGAATCCAGCTGGCACCACCACAAAAACTGAAAGTAACAGTTTCTAATCAAAAACTTAAGGTGCCATAGCTCAGTTGGTAGAGCAAAGGACTGAAAATCCTTGTGTCGCTGGTTCGAATCCAGCTGGCACCACAAAAACAAGAAAAGCTTCTGAAATTTCAGAAGCTTTTCTTGTTTATATCTATTATCCCAAATATCCCAACAGATAGTAGATAATGATAAATACGATTATCGTACCGAAACAACCAAGTCCCATTTTTTTGGCTCCCCAACCTGCAATTAATGCTCTAAATAATTTATTCATATTGGTAAGTATTTATTAATGTGATACGCTTGTATAACCAATATGTAGCCAAAATGTTTTGTGGCAATTGGATATGTGCAGAGATATAACTACTTTTAGTACGCCAACCAATTAATACTTCTAATCTATGTTAATTTCAAACTTGCTTAAAATCATAATAAAATCTTTCGGAATCTATTTTCTATACTTGATCGGAACAGGAATTTTCGGATTTTTTAATTCGGCTTTTTACGCTCCTCCACCAACAACCAACAGCAATCAAATCACAACTTTCATTATCCCAATCCTGTTTGCTTACATTTTCTTAGTAAAAACTGATTGGCTTGCGAATTGGTTACTTTCTGGTTATGACGACAAAATCCAAACTACTAAGCCTGATTTTATTCACTTACTCGTAGTTTCTTTTGGTTTTATTAGCCTAATTTGGGGCTTAGCTAATTCGTTTGGATTTAATTTCAACAAGTCAGAAAGTGATTCAGGCAGCGGATTTTCGTTCGGAATAAACTTTGAAATTGGAAATATACTCTTGAGCATTTTAGGATAAATAATCCTTAAAAATAGAGAAAGATTAGGTCAATATTTTACCAAAAAAGCTGACAACTCTTAATAGAAATATATTGAAATAGCCAAAAAACTATTTCAATATATTTCTAACTTTTATTTTTCCCTCATAATGATGTTTAAGGTGAGCACCTTCACCATGTACGGTCCAAATTTCAGTTGGTTGAACTTCCGTAATAAAATTGTTCAGATCATTCCAATCGATATGATCCGAAATAAACAAAGTAATATCGTTATAATTTTGCAAACGCTTCCATCCTGACGCAAAGACGCGCACCACATTTTTTGCGCGGAAATAGTTGTTAAACATCATCGGAGGCACAAGATATATCTTATCTTGTCCATCTTTTAAAGCCTTTCGGTTATAAATTTCGTAAGTCAATTTCACCAAACCTTTTTCTTCATAAATACGGTGAATTGGCGCGATATTGTGATGTGCGTAAACAGTTTTTTGCGGACAATAAGTGTTAATCAAATTCGTAATCCGTTGCGCCTTTCCTAAGGCGTAACATCCAAGCATAATATTCAACGAAGTGGAATTAAGCTTCTTGATTTCTTCAATTGGATCGGGATGTATGACCGTAGGATCTGCGAAAGTTGTTTCTGTTACTAATACATCAGCTTTTATGTATTCCAAAGGCTCACAAGTTATATCTTCTTGTAATTTGTAATCACCCGTATAGAGGTAACGCACACCTTTATACTGCATCAATATCTGTGCAGAGCCTAATATATGTCCTGCCGGAATAAAACTTATCTCGACCTCTCCTATCTTAAAGCTTTCTTTGTATCCCTTCTCCGTATAAGAAGACAAAGGTTGCTTTGTAAAGCGATGTTGCATAAAGGCTATTGTATTTACGGTAGCATAAATAGCGGTATGTCCTGGTACGGCATGATCGCCGTGTGCATGAGAAATTACTGCTTTTGCAACTGGATATTTTGGATCAATATAGAAATCCCCATACGCACAATAATAACCAAACTCATTTTCTATTAAAAAATCTTCTAAAATATCTGTTTTTAGCATGTACTTATTAGCTTCTTATGTATTTCATATAGTTGAGGAACTAATGGCTGAATACCATCATTAACGATAATAAAATCAGCTAATTTTCGTTTCTCCTCCTCAGGCATTTGTTTATTTATTCTATTGCGCACTTCTTCACGTGAAACCTCATCGCGTTTTATAACGCGTTCAATTCGCAATTCTTCTGGCGCGACTACTAAGATCGTATAATCTAATGTTTTGTAAGAACCAGATTCAAATAACAAAGCAGCTTCTTTCAAACTGTAACAGAATGTTTGCGCATTTGCCCAATCCACAGCGTCTTGTATCACGATAGGGTGCACAATACTATTAAGAAGTTTTAATTTCTCTGGGTTGTTAAATACTTGAGAAGATAACCATTTACGATTTAATGTCCCATCTTCGAAGTACACCTCCGCACCAAAAGCATCTATTAAACCATTTCGGATGAGTTCACTACGTACCATCAAATCCTTAGCCTCTTTATCGGCATCGTAAAAAGGAACACCTAATGTTTTAAAGATTTTTGCGACAAAACTTTTGCCAGAGCCAATACCTCCAGTTATACCAACTTTAATGGATTTCATAGTAGTTTTATTTACGAACGAAAAAATCGACGTTTTGAGGTTCTAACTTTATCAATTGCACGAAATCCGGAATCTTCGTTATCCGTACAGGTAAACTTTTGACGTGCTTGTCTTCCCAATTCGCCATATCTACGACCGCTTCAAAATCGCTTGCTGTCCATTTTACAAAATCCTTCAATGGAACCATCACCGTTAAGGTAACTTTGCTAGGAACAGTACGAACTGATGTATATTTCATACCATTGATTATCTTGATGGGAACCTCAATAATCTTTTCTGTCAATTCACCTACAGGAATGACCAATTCCGTCATTCGCGGGTAAATCGTGATATTTGTTTTATGATTCTTATTGATATGCGCTACGGTTCTAATATCGGTAAATACCAAATCGCCCTTAATGGTATCCGTCTCCAAAAATTCAATATTTGCCACATCTTCTGTTGGCCCCGTTATTGTCACTTCAGCAGGATTAACCTTAGTCTCCCCAACGAATCCGTATTGCTTTTTGAAGCTAATATTTGTAGGAACTTTTATAGGAACTTTACGCTGCCTTTGGCGCGAAAAATCAAAATATAATGTATCAGGCGAAACACTGATTACACGCTTTTCAGTTGGAAATTGCCTATTAATAAATCCAATCTGATTGGAAAAAACGACAAAATTTCGGGTATTCAAGCTGCTCAAATCTACCTGAATATTAGTCGAATCTGCACGCATTTTGGCAAGTAAGACATTCCAGCCACTCATTTTTATTTTTACACTAACCGTATCCGATTGTAGTGGGTGGAACGCTCTTTTTTCAGGCATATTGACGTATTCAATACCTGCATTAATTGTGAACGTGTATTGATTGGAAACAGCTATCAAAAGCCAAGCAATAAAAGAAATAACGAGACAACGCAAAAAGATGTTTATCTTTCTCTTATGGATTTTTGAAAATCTACGTTGCTTCATATACACAAAGTTAAAAAAATAAGCGTACAGAACGTATTTACAATAAAAAAAGCCATTTACAAGTTTGCAAATGGCTTTCCTATATTTAATTACTAAAAATTACGCTTTTGGCTCTGCATTCGCTGCTTTAGAAGCATCCAAAGAAACTGCTGATTTGTCAAAACGCATACGTACACCAGAACCTACATCTACTAAAAAAGTAGTGTCAGAAACTTCTACGATACGACCGTGAATACCTGCTGTAGTCACGATTTTAGCATTTACACCTAATTCTTCGATATATTTTTTGTGGTCTTTTTGTTTTTTCATTTGTGGTCTAATCATAAAGAAATAGAACACAACGATGATCAATACCATTGGTAGCATTCCCATCAAACTGCTTCCGCCACCAGCTTGTAATAAAATAGTTGATATCATATTGTAATTAATAATTTTAAATTTACTTTTCTACGGTTCCTTTTAATTGCACTGTAGTCACTGCATTTTCTGCATTGGAGGATACCGTTACAATTTTTTGCTGCAAACCAGGTTGACCTGCACTATTAAAGCTTACTTTAATCTCTCCCTCTTTTCCTGGCAAAATAGGATCAACCGTATAACTTGGTGTCGTACATCCACATGAAGCAGTTACTTGCGCTAATATCACAGGCTCTTTACCTTCATTCTTGAATTTGAATGTATGCTCGACTACTTCACCTTCTTTGATTGTTCCAAAATCAAACACATCAGATTCAAAGGCAATTTTACCCGTTCCCACTGTATTTGAACTCGTTTCATAAGCTGTCGAATCCCCAGATTCATCTGATTTTTGAGATGGATTATTACAAGCAAACAACATGGATAATGCTGCTCCCGCAAATAATAGTTTCTTCATTTTTCACTTAGTCTTTTAGTCCTCTTCCTGACTTATTAATACGACCTTGTTTGGTCAAATCAGCAAGAATTTTGTCTAATATACCATTTATAAATGTATTACTTTTCAATGTACTGAATGTTTTTGACAATTCTATGTACTCATTGATCGTAACTTTCACAGGAATCGATGGGAAATTAATCAATTCACTAATCGCCATACGCATCAAAATAGTATCCATTAACGCAATACGATCAGCTTCCCAATTTTTTGTTTTTTCAGCAATAAGCTGCTGATATTCTTCCGAATAACGAATAGTAGTCTTCAACAAGTCAGCAACGAAATCTTCATCTTCTGACCAATTTGGTGTCAAATCTGCTAGTTTATTCTGTGAAGGCACCTCTGAACTGAAGTTTTTGAAGGTTTTGGCAACCATTGCCTGCAACACTTCTTTATCTACTGTCCAGTTGATAAATTTTTCTTCGAAGACTTGTTCGATTTCAACCGATTTTAAGATTATTTTCTTAAATATATATTTAATAATATCTTTTTCGGCAGCAATGCTTCTATCCTCTACTTGCAAATATTCCAAATAGGCCTCTGAATCTTTCAACTGCGCAAAAATCGAACGCACAATCTCTGGATCAAATCCCCACGACACATTATATTTTTTTACAAATTCCAGATAAGCTCTATTTTGACGCAATGACTCAATAAATGTATTGCTATTCAGTTTGGTTGTCAAAATCTTATCCTTCTCCGTTGGCAAATATTTTGCGGCACGACTCTCGGCATCTAAAACTACGTATTCTGCTACTTCATCCAGTAAATTCAATGTCCAGATGTACATTTCATTTACCTCATCTACATTCTTGAAAAGTGCCTTTTCAAAATCTTTAACCTGTTTATCTTCCGATAAATTGTACGCATAAAGCGTCTGCATAACCTTAACTCTAAGGTGTCTTCTGTTTAACATAAGTGTATAAGAACGAATTATTTATAAAGAACGATTTTAAAGGAGAACAAATTATTACCTTTTAATTTTGGACATGTCCGCAATTCGCTTTTCCGCTAATTGCTTGGCCGCCTCATAGGTGGTAATATTTTCTTCTCTTGCACGTTGCAACACATGACGTGTCGCTGTATATATATTGCGAATTAACGATTCTGTACGATCATTACCATATCCTTCTAATTCCGAATAGCAACTTATCAAAGCGCCAGAATTAATCAAGAAGTCTGGTGTGTATAGAATATTATGTTCTTTCAACAATTGTATTGTTTTTTCTTCTTCTTTGAGTTGATTATTTGCTGAACCAGCGATGATTTTACAACGCATTTTAGGCACTGTATCCGGATTTACCGTTCCACCTAAGGCACATGGTGCATACACATCCACATCCAATTCATAACTTGTTGCATATTGAATAGGCTCTGCTTTGTATTTCGCAGCTACTTTCAAATTGCGCTCTTCGGTCATATCCGAAACATACACACGCGCATTCTCATTTCGCAACATCGCTATTAATTGCTCCCCGACAGATCCCACACCCTGAACCGCAACTTTGCGTCCAGCTAAAGAATCATCACCATACAATTCTTTGATTGCAGCTTTGATGCCGTAGAAAACTCCTCTCGCGGCGAAAACAGTAGTATCACCACCGCCATTCATCGAAGTAGGAAGACCAGCAACATAGTTTGTTTCAGCATGGATGTATTCCAAATCGCGCTGAGTCGTACCTACGTCAATTGAAGCTATAAAATTTCCGTTAAGCCCTTCGATAAATTTACCTACACGACGCATCAAAACCTCTGTCTTGTCCGTACGGTTGTTGCCAATAATCACCGCACAACCACCGCCTAAATTCAATCCCGCCAACGAAGATTTGTAAGTTATCGCTTTTGAAAGACGCAAAGCATCTTCGATAGCTTCTTCTTCCGATTCGTAAGGCAACATACGCACACCGCCAATTGCTGGACCTAATGTCGTATCATGGATAGCTACAATAGCCTTCAATCCTACTGCCGGATCATTACAAAAGAATAAATTCTGATGATCAGCATTAGCCATCAGACTGAAAATAGTGGAATTTTGCATAACCAAAATTATTAATCTATATGCCAAATTAAGGCAGTACAAAAATAAGAAATAAATTTTGTTAAAATTACCTTTTGATGCATTTATGAAAGTATGACTTTAATACAACCATATCGATGAAAATATTAAAGCGAAACCCTTACCTTTGTTAGCAAATCATGAAAGATCTCGCTTATCTAAATAAATATTTCATAAAATATAAATGGCGTCTTATTCCAGGCGTTATTTTCGTCATTATATCCAATTATTTCGGCATACTACCAGCTAAAGTCATTCGTGAAGCATTTGATTTGGTAAAAGAAAACATAGATTTATATAAGCTATACAATGGATTTGACAATCAACAATCCATTTATGATCAATTTGGAAAAAGTTTATTGTATTTCGCTGGTATCGTTTTGCTACTTGCACTATTGCGTGGAATATTTTTATTTCTGATGCGTCAATCGATCATTTTAATCTCCAGATATATTGAATATGATTTGAAAAATGAAATTTATAAGCACTATCAGGCTTTAGATTTTGCATTTTTTAGACGCAATAATACGGGTGATCTTATGAATCGCGCGACCGAAGATGTGAATCAAGTACGTAATTACCTCGGTCCAGCTATCATGTATAGTATAAATACGGTGACATTATCCATAATGGTGATATACGCGATGTATGATGTGAATGCTACATTAGCCACCTATGCGCTGTTACCGATTCCTATCATAATGGTGATTATATTGTTCATCAATAAAATGATCAACCAACGCAGTACCAAGATTCAAGCACAATTATCCAAGCTTTCGTCATTTGTTCAAGAAACTTTCTCGGGTATTCGTGTGATTAAAACCTATACGCAGGAAGCCGGAAAAATTGAAGAGTTCAAAAAGGAAAGCAATGTTTATCGAAATACTTCGTTGGATTTAGTTCGTGTGCAAGCGATTTTCTTTCCGTTGATTATATTCTTGGTAGGCTTCAGTACAATTATTACCGTATACATTGGAGGCTTGGAAGTGAATAAAGGCACCATCACAGCGGGTAATATCGCGGAATTCATTATTTATGTGAACCAATTAACATTCCCTGCATTGGCATTAGCATGGGTAACTTCTTTAATCCAACGCGCTGCAGCTTCGCAAAAACGAATCAATGAATTTCTGAATACTAAATCCGAAATTCCTAACGGCACTGTGACCAAAGATTTACAAGGAAACATCACATTAGAAAATGTTTCATTTACCTATCCAGAAACTGGAATAAAAGCCTTAGACAACATTAACTTAAATATTCAAGCGGGACAAACTGTAGCAATAATCGGTAAAACAGGTTCTGGAAAAAGTACGCTTGCCAATCTACTATTACGCATGTATGATGCTGATGGCGGTAAAATCAGCTATGATGGTGTAGATATCAAAGATTACGATTACGCGCATTTGCGTCATCAGATTGGTTTTGTTCCCCAGCAAGTATTTTTATTTTCCGACACCATTGCAAATAATATCGCATTTGGACTGGACAAATACAGCGAGGAAGAAGTTGAAACAGCTGCTAAACAAGCTGCCGTTTACGAAAATATAAAAGGCTTTGAAGAAGGCTTCAACACGCATATAGGCGAACGTGGCATTACACTTTCGGGAGGTCAAAAACAACGTGTTTCAATTGCGCGTGCTTTAATTAAGAATCCAGATATATTAGTTTTTGACGACTGTCTTTCTGCGGTAGATACCAAAACGGAAGAAGAAATATTGAGCAACCTAAGTAAGATTATGCAAGACAAAACCTCCATTTTTATTGCGCATCGAATCTCAACTATCAAAAATGCTGATCATATAATTGTGTTAGAAAACGGTAAAATCGTGGAAGAAGGAAACCACGAATCTTTACTTGCGCTAGGCGGAGAATACGCTGATCTTTACGACAAACAATTATTACAGGCTCAAGAATAATTTATATGGATATTTAAAGTATAATTGTTATTTTTCACCAAACAATTATACTTTAAATTAATGAAATTAATTTTTCTTTTTCTAGCTCTAACTATTTTTGAAGTTTCTAGCGCGCAAGTAAGTGACTTTCCGAACGTAACAGCAGGAAATTTCAATATAACATCGGAGAATTTAGATTCGAACGCTGTCGCTGTCGTGCTGTTGGAAACTGGAAAGACGCATTTGGATATTAGCGATCGCGACCATGCCTTACGTGTCTACCACCGCTACAAAGCTCGCATAAAGATACTATCCCAAGAAGGATTTGACCAAGCCAATTTCACACTTCCACTTTATAGTTTTGGTAAAAATTTCGAATATACAGAAGAGGTTACTGGTAAAACATACAATTTGGAAAATGGGCGAATCACCGAAACATTATTAGAACGCAAAAACATCATTACAGAAAATAAAAGTGAATTTCTAAAGCTTACTAAATTTACCCTACCAAACATAAAAGTAGGTTCTATCATTGAGATTGAATACTATATTGTCTCACCCGATATTTTTAATTTCAGAAGTTGGGAATTTCAAACCGATATACCCAAAATTCGGAGTGAATACAATGTGCGCATCCCGTCTATGAGCAATTATAATGTAACTTTAAAGGGTGCCCTAAAATTAGAAAACACGAAGACTAATAGAGAAACAGGCTGTATTGTTGTCATGGGACAGCGTCTAGATTGCTCCAATATCACGTATACGATGAACAATATTCCTGCTTTCAAGGAGGAAGCATATATGCTTGCGCCAAAAAACTATATTTCTGCTATTAATTTCGAATTGGTCGAAATGGCTAATCCAAATGGTGGTGTGGACAAATATACGAAGGCTTGGAGGGACGTGGATATTGAATTGATGACCGACAAAAGCTTTGGAGGACAGCTCAAAAAAGTTGATTTTATAAAGCAAAAACTGGATCCTAAAATACTTGCTGTAACGGATAATTACCAACGTGCTTCTGAGGTTCACCGTTGGATTTCCAAGAATATTCGATTAAATAATGTGTATGGTAAATATAGCCAACACGGCATAGAGGATGCATTAGAAAGCAAAAGTGGAAATGTCGGTGATATTAATTTGGCTTTAATCGCTGCATTCAACGCGGCAGAATTAGAAGCATACCCCGTTATTATTTCCACGCGAAACAATGGCTTGCCGCATGATTTGCATCCCGTTTTATCTAATTTCAATTATATCATAGCTGCTGTGAAGCTAAATGATGAATTTGTGTTGGTAGATGCGACAGATCCGTTGATTGGATTTGGTCAACTGCCGCTTCACTGTATCAATGGCCGAGGACGTATAATTTACTCACGCAAATCCTCAGAATGGATTGAACTGACGAATAAAGAAATTTCCATCACCGAATATTCTTTCAAAGGAAAATTAGATCTGGATGGTAAACTAAAAGGTACACTCTTCATTGTCAGCAATGGTCTAGATGCGTTGCAGAAGCGTAAAGAAATTCTAAATTTCCCAAGTATTGAGGAGTATGCCGAAAATTTTGACGAAAAACAGTCGCATTTGCAAATCTTAAGTTCAAAAGTTGAGAATGTTGACAATCCCGATAATATGCTATCCGAAGAATACGAAGTTGAAATAAATGTCGCATCGCCATTGAAAAATGGTCATGTGCAATTTAACCCAATTTTTATTTCACGTATCAACAAAAATCCTTTTAACCTAGATGAGCGTAATTATGACGTGGATTTAGGTGCAAAAGATACCGAAAAGCATTTCATTGAAATAGAATTACCTGAAGGTCTAACATTCAAACAAGCTCCCAAAAGAGTAAATATGGCGCTACCCGAGAATTCAGCCCGTTATCAATACATCAGTAATATTAACGAGAACAAATTGACGGTTACGCAACAACTCATGTTAAACAAAGCGATTTATACGAGCGAAGAATACTTTGGCTTAAAGGAATTATTTTCACGAATAATTCAACATATGCAGATTGATCACGAATTTAATTACCAAACAAAATAATGCGTTTAAAATTATTATTCCTACTCAGCTATATACTTTCAGGTGTCGCTTTATTTGCGCAGGATTATGGGGTGGAACTTATCCCTAATAGCCTAAAAAGTCGCGCTACAGCCGTTTTGCGCAATGAGCATATCAGTCTTGACATGAAAGCTGAAAACAATATAACAGAAACAGTAACACGGGCTATTACTATTCTCAATCAATCTGGTGAAGATTATGCACAGCTTACGCTTTATTACGATAAAAGTAAAGTCATAAAGGATATAAAAGGATTTGTATACGATGAATTTGGGAAGCAAATAAGCAAGTTTGGGCAAAAAGATTTTAAAGATTACAGCGCAACTGATGGCGTGAGTATGTATGGCGATCTGCGTGTAAAGCATTACGCGCCTAGTATGACTGTATACCCATACACGATTGTGTACAGCTACGAAATCAAACATGCGCAGAACTTATTTATTCCGTATTGGTATCCCAACCGTAATAGCGATTTGGCTGTAGAAAAAAGCACGTATCAATTTAGTTGCAAGCCTGATCTAAAGCTGCGTATCAAAGTAGAAAACCTACAACAAGAGGCTAATATAACTTCTGACGAAAAAGGAAAAACTTACACTTGGTCTGCTTCAGCATTAAACGCCAGAAAAATAGAGCCCTTCTCGCCTATCGAAAATCCAAATAAAATTATTGTAAAGATTGTGCCCGAGACTTTTCAATATTACAAAAGAAGAGGTAATGTGAGCGATTGGAAAGACCTAGGTAAATGGATTCATGATGAATTATTGGTAGGAAAGCAAGATTTACCAGCTGCGACAGTTGAGAAAGCGAAGCAAATCGCCAGTCAATATGACAATCCAAAAGACAAGGCAAAGGCATTGTACAAATATATGCAAGACAAGACGCGCTATATCAGTATACAAATCGGAATTGGCGGTTTAGAACCCTTTCCGGCGTCATATGTAGACAAACTTGGTTATGGTGACTGTAAAGCGTTGGTAAATTATATGCAAGCGTTATTAGCTGCTGTAGACATTCCTTCATTGTATTGTGTGGTGGAAGCTGGCAATCAAAAAATAAGTTTGGATGAAACTTTTGCAAATGCCGTAGATGGAAACCATATTATTTTGTGCGTACCATTTGAAAACGACACCACTTGGCTTGAATGTACGAGCAACAAAAGTCCTTTCGGGTATTTGGGTGATTTTACGGATGATCGCCTTGTATTGGCTTGTACAGCAGAAGGAGGAAAAGTTTTGCGCACACAGACCTACCCTGCTACTGAAAGTTTACAACTGCGCAAAAATGAATTTAAAGTATCCAAAGACGGTAGCTTAGACGGAACAGTAGCGACTTCATTTTCGGGATCACAATTCGAAAATCATTTTCACAATATGTTCAACAGCCTGCCAGATCAAAATAAACAGTTGAAGAAATATTATGATGTCAACAATATTGCTTTCAACAAAATCGACTACAAAGTCAATTCGGAGGCAGCACCTATTTTAGAAGAAAATCTTGCCGTTAATATCCGCAACTATGTGGTAAAGAATGGTAATAGCTATATTTTCACACCGAATATTTTTAACGCACAACGCAATATTCCCGAATCAAGAAACAGAGCTAATCCATTGTATATAAATCGGGGGTATACAGATATTGATGAATCTGAATTTATTTTCGAAGAAAAATTAAAAGGTTTTCTAATTCCGGTAAATGAAATTATTGAAAGTCCGATGGGAAAATATGAGTTGAAAATATCATCGGATGGGCAAAAGGTAAATTATTATCGTAAATTAGTAATCAAAGACGGAACTTATTCCGTTGATGACTACCAAACGTATTTTGATTTCATATCCAAAGTAGCAGCACACGATCGTATACGCTACACGATTAATATTGCAGAAGAAAAATAATCTTCTGAATTTGGGGCATTAGCTCATTTGGCTAGAGCGCTTCGCTGGCAGCGAAGAGGTGATCGGTTCGAATCCGATATGCTCCACATAACTTAAATTTTTAAAACAAACTGCATAAAAATGGCCAAAACAAAATGTTTTAGCCATATTAATAATACAGTATGAAGTATTGTTATGCTATACGTACGTTAGTAGCGTTTAGTCCGTTACGTCCTTGTTCTACATTATAAGTAACTTCATCATTTTGTCTGATGTTGTCAACTAATCCTGTCATGTGTACGAATAAGTCTTGACCACCATCTCTTGGTGTAATAAATCCAAAACCTTTTGTTTCGTTGAAAAATTTTACTGTTCCTTGTTGCATTTTTGTAATGTATTAAAATAAATAAATTTGTTAAGGCATAAAGCCATACCTTTTAAGATCTTTCAATCTTAAATAATCATTCGTTAACTAAACGTGAAAAGAATTAAATGATTTTGAAGGAAACAAATTCAAATAGTTACTTCATCAAATTAGATGATAACATTAGCCAAGTAAAGCGAAAACTAAAAAAGAAGAGTAAACTATTCGGTTCTAGAGAAGCAAGGCAAAGCCTGATTATACTCAAATATAACATTAATTATTTGATATACAATTTTTTATTTATATTAAACTTCTATTATCAGTTTAGTTATCAATATTGTTGAGAAATGAATTTTCAATCTTCTAGTTTTTCAACTGGTTAGAGCACCTCGCTAGACGAAAATGATGATAGATTAATTCATATAATTTACTTATGACAAAGTTGAGAAAAAATTATGATAATAACAACAACCAATAGTATTGAAGGTTCTACGATAAAAAAATATCTTGATCCAATAACAAAAAATATTGTAATAGGTTCAAACGTGCTTTCAGACATTGGAGCTAATTTTATGGATTTTTTTGGAGGGAGAGTAGATACATATGAGAAAAAGCTAAGTGCAATTTATCTCGATGTTATCGAAGCTTTAAAAGTAGAAGCAAAGAAGAGAAGGGCAAACGGATTAGTCGGTCTATCAATCGATATTGATGAAATTTCTGGAGGTGGAAAACAAATGTTTATGATCACAGCAACGGGTACTCCAGTAATCTTATCGACAATTGATAACTTCGAACTAGAATCAAATAAAACAATTACAGGATCATACTTATCAGATAAGGTTCATGCGAAAAAAATATTAGAAACTGGATATTCCTTAAATTCTATAAGTATAAAAGAGCTTGATTTTATTATTCAATCGAAGTTCGTTGAATTCGCACCATATTTAGTTAATTTTCTTTACAGTAAGTTATCAGATGAATACAACACATACGAAAACATAAAAAGGTCTTATACTATTTTAGCATAATAAATAGTTCAATATCAAAAGATATTCTTTACAATAAACTTAAGGACGAATCATTAGCCTATTGGGAAAAAGATAGAATTTTAAAGGCTATAATAGAACTGGGCATAATTGATTATTCAAGAGCTATCAAATTTTTAAACGAAAATGATAAGTATCTATAAATTGCAGCATTATTTATTTTAAATGAAAACCCTGAAATTATTAATGATGAGATAGTTGCAAATTTAAAAAGTCTATCTGGTGAAAATCTTCTATCATTTTTTCAGTATGATGCAGAATATAGAATAGAAAAAGGTTTACTTGGAAATAAAGAAATTTGGTTATGTGTTTGTAATAATACTAATAAAAAAAGCGACGACATTTGCATTCATTGTAATAGAGATAAAAAAGGCATTAATACTACAACTGGTATCACACCAGAAAAAGTACAATCATCGATCAATGAAAGGCTTGCGGTTTTGGAAACACTATAAAAATTAATTATTATATTACTTTACTATATGCAAATTTTAATAATTGGATCTAGAAAACAATTCACTCCTCAAATTTATCTACAGGCTTATAAATTCTTTTAGGTGGATCAAATTTTAACGTCCATTCTATAAAAGTTAGCACCCCCATAAATTCAATCTTTTTACCATCACCTTCTATATAAGTATTTCCTTTTTTAAGTAGCACAATTGGAGCACGCTTCTTTTCCTTCCAACGGTATGGTGTATAGTGATTATCTCCGATAAGCGTATCGCCTTTTATATCCCCATTTATTTCACCTACGACAGGAGCAATACCTCCTTTTGTATGGGTGTATGAACCAAAGAATCTATTTTCGTATCTGACTAATCGTAGCCTTGAAGTATCCCGACCATCCACATGCATATAGTATTCTTCATGCTGATTAGATGATTTATCCGAATTACAGCCAAAGCACAATAACAAAAGAAAAATAGAGAAACGTATCATATATGAAAGTACGGATTTTATCAGTAAACAAAAAAGGAAGCTTTCGCTTCCTTCTATTTTATCTTGTTCTAGTAGATCTGCTTCGATTTCCTCCAGCACTTGCTCCGGGTTTGGAGCTTCCTCCACCTGCAGCATTTCGTTCTTGATTTCTTCGACGCTCTTTACTTGTAGGTTTTGTTTTCTTTTTATGACGAAAATCAGGTTTCGCACCTTCTTTTGGTTGCTCTTTTGCTCCTCCTTTTTTGCCTTTACCTTGCGTACCAGCAAATTGATTTTTCTGCACGAACTGTGGTGACATACTCAATCCTTCCATTACCTCTACAGGTAATTCAAAGCCAATTGTATATTGAATATCCTTGATATATGGAATTTCTTCCACGTCACACAGTGAGATCGCAAAACCAGATGCTCCTGCCCTTCCCGAACGACCGATACGGTGCACGTAAGATTCTGGCAAGTTTGGCAATTCATAATTGATCACATATTGCAACAAATCAATATCGATACCACGAGCCGCAATATCCGTAGCGACTAATACTTTAATATCCTTTTTCTTAAAAGCTTCCAATGCATTTTGACGTGCGTTCTGGGATTTATTACCGTGGATAGCTGCTGCTGAAATATCGTTCTTGTGCAACAACTTCACCAAACGATCCGCACCATGTTTGGTACGCGAGAACACCAAGACATTGTTATCTACACGTGTATTCAACAACTGCAATAATGCTTTTGGCTTATTTGCCTTTTCGATATAATATAATGTTTGTTGGATTGTCTCGGCAGTAGTTGATTCCGGTGTTACTTCTACTTTTACGGGATTATGCAAAATAGAATCCGCTAAAGCTTGGATTTGCTTAGGCATAGTCGCCGAGAAAAACAACGTTTGTCTCTTATCAGGCACTAAAGATAAAACACGCTTTACATCGTGTATAAACCCCATATCCAACATCCTATCCGCTTCATCCAATACTAAGATTTCAATCTTATCCAACCACACGATTTTTTGGGATACCAAATCCAATAAACGCCCTGGTGTAGCCACTAAAATATCGACACCTTGACGCAATTGTTGTACTTGACTAAATTGGTTCACACCACCAAAAATAACAGCATGTTTCAATTTAAGATTCTCACCATACGCCTCGATGGATTCGTTGATTTGAATAGCTAATTCGCGCGTAGGCGTCAAAATCAATGAACGTATAGTTCCACGTTTGTGGTCCTTTGGTTTATGACTATTTAATAATTGTAAAATAGGAATAGAGAATGCAGCTGTCTTACCTGTACCCGTCTGCGCACAGCCTAGCAAGTCATTACCTTTTAATACTTCAGGAATAGCCTGCTCTTGAATCGGTGTTGGATTTTGATAACCTTGTTTATCTAGCGCATCCAAAATAGGCGCACTTACTTTTAAATCTTTGAAAGTCTTCATGTAATGTATTTTGAGGAACTTTCAATCTTAAAAGAAAGAGCCTCCATAAATTATTGTTGAATCACGGCTTATCACAAAAGCATAATCCAATATTTAAAAAACAAAAGCCGCCAAGAAGAAACTTAGCGGCTTTGTGATATTGTTAGGTAAACCTTAGTTTTGCTCAGCAGGAACTACTGAAACGTAAGATTTGTTGTTAGCTTTTTTGCGGAATACAACTGTACCAGCAACAAGAGCGAACAAAGTATGGTCTTTACCAATACCAACGTTAGCGTCAGGATTGTGAACAGTTCCACGTTGACGTACGATGATATTTCCAGCGATAGCTTGTTGACCACCAAAAATTTTGATACCTAATCTCTTACTGTGTGACTCACGGCCGTTCTTAGAACTACCCGCACCTTTTTTGTGTGCCATTTCTTTATCTTAATTTAAGACTTGCGTCTGATTAAAAAATTCGATTATAAACTGATACCAGTGATCTGGATTTTAGTGAATTGTTGACGGTGACCGTTTTTCTTTTTGTAGCCTTTACGACGTTTTTTCTTGAAAACGATAACTTTATCACCTTTTAAATGAGACAAAATCGTTGCTGAAACTTTAGCACCTGAGATACTTGGAGCACCTACAGTGAATTTGCCGCCATCTTCTGCCAACAATACTGTGTCAAATTCAATACTAGCGCCTTCTTCTCCTTGTAAACGGTGTACAAAAAGATATTGGTCTTTTGCAACTTTAAATTGCTGTCCTGCTATACTTACTATTGCGTACATTGTTATTTATTTAAATTTCTTTAATGAGTTGCAAAGATAAGACATAATTTTCAGGTATACAATTATTTTTTTCTTTTCGAAAATGACTATACGATACAAACTCTTTTACAGAAAAAAATTAAAAGATTCAATGACTGAATTCTACGTGCTTTCGAACGAAGTTATCGAATAGAAAAATCTAAAATATAGTTAGCTCCCTTAGTGGAGATGACGAGATATTCAGGAAATCATCCCAAAAATATTAAAACCTAAGATATTCGTTTCGTATTCAGCGCTAAAGCCCATTCTTTGTGGTGACAACGTGGACAAACCGCATCTATCGCTATTAATTCTTCTTCTACTCTACCACAAAACATACAAGCACTTGGTTTATTTATGGGTAAAGTTTTGATTGCTTTATATTGACTAGGAAATAAAGGCAATCCATATTTAACATCATCGTCAGGATAAAATAAAACACTTAATGTTGCGTCTGTCTCAAGTAACGCATAACGTACTTGTCCCAAATGTTCTACCGATTGATTTCGAAGTTCTGCAAAAAATTCCATTTGAGAGAAATCAGAATCTTTTTCATGTTTGATATCAAACATCCCATGATGAACAATAACCATAGACTTCCCCTCTAGCAATTCATGTAGAAATTTCCAACGCGCACTCAACATGGTCACTCCCTTATATAACACCAAAATCGTAAAAAGAACAGTCACACCATACAGCAAAGGCACCTCTTCTTGAAACATCGGATCTCCTGCCGCAGATCCCATCCCTAAAATAATAGCTACTTCAAAAAGCGTCAATTGACGTACCCCCCTTCGTCCAGACAACCTTAACACCAACAAGATGACCACAAACATAATGCAGGTGCGGTATAATATTTCTAACAAAAATTCAGCCTCCATAATTTAAGCTTTTACAACTATTTCTCGTATTCCAAATTTTTAATTGCTTTCAAAATATCAACACCTTTTCCTACTACAGGCTTGAACAAATCACCTTTTTCTTTCACCCTATCCAAAGCATTGAATATCGTGAAATCAGAAGGTTTCAAACCAGACCTGACTTCCTCCCAAGTTAATGGCATAGAAACTGTCGCCTCTTTTTTAGGTCGCAGGCTATAAACGCTAGCCAAGGTTTGTCCACGACGATTTTGCAAATAATCAAGGTATATTTTGTTCTTATCGCGTTTTTGCAAACTTCTTTCCAATGTGGTCAATTTTGGCAATTTTAGTTGTACCATTTGCATCAGCACATGTCCAAAATCTTTAACCTGATCAAATGTATATTTCGCATTCATCGGAATATATATGTGCATACCTGTACTTCCGGACGTCTTTGGATAGCCTTCAATTCTCCCTTGATCCAAAATTAACTTTACAGCTTGAGCTACCTCAATCACATCTTCAAATGAATTATTATCCGAAGGATCTAAATCCAACACCAAATAAGATGGCTTATCAAGGTTTGATATTTTACTCGTCCAAGGATTAAATTCTATACAGCCTAGATTATTCAAATAAGCCATTGTTGCTTTATCGTTGCAAATCAAGTAATCAATATATTTATCTGTGCTTTCCGAGTATACTTCCTGTGTCGGAATCCAATTTGGGGTTTCGTCTCCCGCGTCCTTTTGGTAAAAACTCATCCCATCAATTCCATTCGGAAAACGATTTAAGGATTGTGCACGATCCTTGAGATGTGGCAAAATAAATGTAGCCATGCTTTGGTAATAATCTATAACCACAGACTTTCTAATCTCCAATTCGGGAAAATAAATCTTGTCTTGATTAGTTAGTTTCAATTGTTGGCCCCCAATCTTTTTGGTTACATCTCTCTTCTTAGTAGAAGACTTCGATGAAGTGGAAATATTCATAGGTGTATTTTTTTCTGCGGTTGTTAATTCTTCATCTGTGGAAAAATAAACTGTTGTAGAATCTTTGTCCTCTCGCAAATGCAAAAATACGGGATGGCGATAAATCAGATCATTGGTGAGTTCGGTAAACTTAATTTCAGCGACCAACTCTGGCTTGATCCAAGTTGTCTTGCCATTGGTTTTGGGAACTTTTTGAAACGGTGATGATTTTCGTTCTAAAGGCAACATTTTGCTGTGTAATTCGTTCAAATCTTTCTCTTTGAATCCTGTTCCAACATGCCCACAAAACACCAGCTCATCGTCCAAGTATTTCCCCAATACCAACGAACCAAATTTATTGCGCGACCCTTTGGCCTCTGTAAACCCACAAATCAAAGCTTCCTCTGTTTGTTGAATTTTGATTTTCAACCATTCTGAACTTCGTACATTTGAAGTATAATACGAGTCTATCTTTTTTGCTATTATCCCTTCTAAGCCTAGATTTTGTGCTTCTTTGAAAAATGCTTTTCCATTTTCCAGCACAAAATCATGATATTGGATGACTTCATTAGCCACCAAGGCTTCACTCAGTAATTCTTTACGTTGTAAATACGTTAACTCTTGCGTAGAATGTCCATTGAGCCACAATAAATCGAACACTTGAAATACGACAGCCTGTTGATCATCATCTAAATTTTGAATACGATTGAAACTTGGCTTGCCACTTGAATCATACGCTACAATTTCGCCATCAAGCACCATCTCATAAGATTGCAGCTTCAGTGCATTAAATATTTTAGAGAATTTTCTTGAAAAATCAAGTCCGTTTCGGGAGTAAAGTTGCGTTTTGTCATTCCGCAGATCAGCTATCGCTCTGTAACCATCCCATTTAATCTCAAAAGCCCATTCTTCACCGTCAAAAGGCTTTTCCGAAACTTTGCAAAGCATCGGGGTAATGGTTTCGGAAAGTTTTTTTTCTTTATTTGTGCGAGAGTAGGTAAGCTTTATAATTTTCTCTTTGGACGAAGAACTGCCTTTACTTTTTCTTTTATTTTCTAGATAAGCAGTCACTTTAGAATCTGAAGCAGCATAATTTTCTGCGTCGTACTTCTTTGATACAGCAAACTTATCATTATGTTTTATTAATAACCACGCATTGTCTTGATCTCCATTTTTAATCTTTACTAACGCAAATTCTCCTTGTAATTTTTCTCCATAAAGAATAATTTTCACAGATCCGTCATCCAATTCTTCCTGCATCAGCTTGTCTTGCGGTTTTCCTTTGGTCTTATTAAGGGGCACATAATATCCTTTATCCCAAATTTCAACCTCTCCCGCCCCATAATTTCCTTTAGGAATCGTTCCTTCAAACGTCCGGTACGCAAAGGGATGATCTTCGACCATCATCGCCAAACGCTTGTCATCCGGGTTGAGCGAAGGACCTTTGGGCACTGCCCAACTTTTGAGCACACCATCTACCTCCAACCTAAAATCATAATGCAACCGCGATGCGGCATGACGTTGCACTACGAATTGTAGTTTTTTGCGCTTTCGGGATTTTTTCCCTTCGGGTTCAGATGTCTCCTTAAAATTTCGTTTTTGGTTATATTCTTCTAACCCCATAGTAAACCAAATTTTCTAGCCTGTGTTTTTCTTACCTTTCTCCAAACTTGCTTTCAACATAGCCATCAAGTCCGAAGCTTTTGCATCTTGCTCTTTTGCTGGCGCAACTTTGATTTTTTTTCCTTTCGCTTTCTGCTTGATGATTTTCAACAATTGAGCATTGTAGGTGTCTTTATAATCTTTTGGTTCAAAAGGCTTAGCTAAAGATTTAATCAATGATTCTGCCAATTTCAATTCGGCAGCTTTTGGAATTGCTTTTCTGATCGGAATATTCAAATCCGAATAACTTCGCAACTCCTCAGGATAACGCATACGATTCAACATCAACATTTTGTTGTCGTAAGGTCTGATCAAAGCCAAAATTTCACGTTCTCGCATTACAAATGATCCTATTCCTCCCATTTTGGTTTTTAACAATGCTTTCAGCAATAGGTTGTATGCAGCCTCGCCATTCTTCTGTGGTTCTAAGAAATATGGCGTTTCGAATAAGGCAGAATCTATTTCCGCTTCTTTTACGAATTGAGAAATCGAAATAATCTTTGATTTTTCAGGACTAGCAGCCTCAAAATCTTCATCCTCCAAAACGATATATTTTTCCTCCATTTTATAGCCCTTTACAATATTCTCCCAAGCTACTTCTTTGCCCGTTTCTTCATTAACGCGCTTATAGCGAATATTATTTAAATCCTTTTTGTCAAGCATATCTAAATCCAATGTACTTGACTCTGTCGCCGAGTAGACTTTTATGGGAATATTGACTAAGCCAAACCCAATTGCTCCATTCCAAATTGCTCTCATAATGATCTATTTTTATTGCAGTCTTTTTTTGAGTAAACACAGCACACCTATTTCTTCCACCGACAAATCTTGATTCCTTTTCAATAGCCTATTCACTTCTTTTTTAAAATAAGCCAAAGTTTTCCCTTTCGTATAGTTATCTATAATACGAGGATCAATGTAGGACTTGCGTGCTATAGCTGGCGTATTACCTAATCGCTCACTTACCTTTATAACCGCTTCGCGTATGTTTTTGTTTAATTTTCGTTGATCAATCTCTTCGATAGCACCTAATTCATCCAAACTCATTGCAGCAATGACAGTTCCAGCCCAAGTACGAAAGTCTTTAGCAGAAAATTCAGGTCCCATGATCTCACGGATATACGCATTTAGGTGCTGGCTCTTTACATCTTTGATGTTACCGTCTTCGTCGATAAATTTAAAAATTTCATAACCAGGAAGCTCACCTATCTCTCGTACAATTCGAGCCAATTGCGCGTTCGCAATTAATTTCTCTTGAGGCTGAGCAGCTTTCCCTACATACGTGAATATCAATTTATCTCCATCAATTTTTAAATGTTTTGACCGCAAGGTTGTTAGCCCATAACTTTTATTTTGCTTCGCGTAGGTTTCATTTCCAGGACGAAAAAAAGCTACATCCAACAACCGAACCATACAGGCTAACACCTTATTTTGATCTAACTTCCGTTTTCGTAAATGCTGTGCGGTTATATTGCGCATATGTGGTAACTTATTTGCAAACTGCAATATGCGATCAAATTTTTTTTGCTCTTGGCGTAATCTATAATTACTGTTGTAAATGTATTGTTTCCTTCCTTTCGCATCATAACCAGTAGCTCTAACTTTTGCCCGTGGCGAAGCATTAATTTCTACCTCAGTCCAAGCAGGTGGAATTACTAATGATTTGAAAAAAGAAAGCAATTTTTCATCCTGCACAGACCTTCCTTCTGCATCTATATAAGAAAATCCCCTGCCGCGTTTAATTCGATAATATTTCATTAGGTATTGTTTTATAATGCGCTTATACCTTATAAACTATTCAGTAATGAAAAAGTTCTGATCCATCAGCATCTATTTATTCGATAAATTCCATATTGTTTTTTAATAAATTTAAAATATTAATAAAATTTTTATTAACTAAAAAGCCTTCTAAAGAGCCAAACAATCGATTGTCTTTCCATATATTTGCGCCACCTATTAACTAAAAAACTTAACAAAGAAAATATGTGTGGAATTGTCGGATATATCGGACACAATCAAGCATATCCTTACCTAATTGGTGGTTTAAAAAAATTAGAATACCGAGGATATGACAGCGCAGGAATTGCACTTCACAAAATAAACGATCTTCAAATCGTCAAGAAAACTGGCAAAGTTGCGGCTCTAGAAGAGGCATTTGAATCACAAGATAAACAATCAACTTTAGGAATTGGACATACACGTTGGGCAACACATGGTATTCCATCAGATGCCAATTCACATCCGCATTATTCCAATTCAGGAAACCTTGCTTTAGTACATAATGGTATTATCGAAAATTATGCTTCTTTAAAAGAAGAATTACTACAAAAAGGCTATCATTTCAATAGCGAGACGGATTCAGAAGTTTTATTGAATTTCATCGAAGATATTTATATAAATAACGAATGTTCGCTTGAAGAAGCTATCCGTATTGCATTGAAAAGAGTTACTGGTGCCTATGTCATATTGATTTTGTCAAAAGAACATCCAGATACACTTTTTGCAGCTCGTAAAGGTAGTCCATTAGTTATTGGTATAGGCAAAGGTGAACATTTTCTAGGCTCAGACGCATCTCCAATGTTAGAGTACACAAAAGAGGTAGTCTATATAAATGATTATGAATTAGCGATTATCAATGCGGATCAACTTGTTCTCAAGAATCTAGGAAATGAAACATTAACTCCTTATGTTCAAAAGTTAGATTTAGAATTAGCTGCTATTGAAAAAGGAGGTTATGAGCATTTCATGATTAAAGAGATTCATGAGCAACCACAAGCTATTTTTGATTCACTCCGTGGACGATTAGATCCCGAAAACTTGTCAATCACACTTAGCGGATTAGATAAAATCAAAGATAAGCTCATCGCTGCAAGACGTGTTATTATTGTGGCATGTGGCACGAGTTGGCATGCAGGATTATTAGCAGAGTATTGGATTGAAGAATTGTGCCGCGTGAATGTTGAGGTTGAATACGCTTCAGAATTCAGATACCGCAATCCCATTATCACTCCTGAGGATGTTATTATAGCTATCTCACAAAGTGGTGAAACAGCAGATACTTTAGTAGCTTTAGAAAACGCAAAATCTCAAGGTGCTACAATTTTTGGTATTGTAAATGTTGTTGGATCGTCTATCGCACGTCTTTCAGACGCGGGAATTTATACGCATGCAGGACCCGAAATCGGTGTAGCTAGTACAAAAGCATTCTCTGCACAATTGACTGTATTGTTATTATTCGCACTAAAACTCGCTGAATTCAAGCAATCTGCTTCTGAAGAATTAAGAAAACAATTGGCGAAAGAACTTAGCGACGTACCAAATAAAGTACAGCATATTCTAGACAATACGATTGACGGAATAAAAGAAATCGCTAAAAAATACCAACACGCCACAGATTTCCTATTTTTAGGAAGAGGTTACAACTTCCCTATCGCTTTAGAGGGCGCATTAAAACTCAAAGAAATTTCGTACATACATGCAGAAGGTTATCCTGCTGCTGAGATGAAACATGGCCCAATAGCCTTGGTAGATGAGACTTTACCCGTGGTATTCGTAGCGACGAAAGATCGTGTACACGAAAAAATAGTGAGTAATATGCAAGAAATCAAAGCGCGTTCGGGTAAATTGATCTCGGTAGTAACAGAAGATGACCAACTTGCAATAAGCATTTCTGATGAACACATCAAAATACCTGCAAGTCATGAAATGATTGCTCCAATTCTAGCTACTATACCATTACAGATTCTATCGTACTATGTAGGAATCGAGCGTCAAATAGATGTAGATAGACCTCGTAATTTAGCAAAATCAGTAACAGTGGAATAGAATGGGGAAAGTAAATAAACTACCATTAGATAAACTCGGCTACGATTGGACCAATGATGAAGAAACAAGAAGTTATTATCATCTAGCTTCCAATAGAAATAAAAAAAATAAGAAATATCGTAATTTATCAAATCAAGAGGTATCAACCTTAATTCAAAACCAAAATTATTCTCCCAATTGGGAGAATGTTTTGGTTACCGATCAATTCAATCCTGATCTTGTAAATAATTCTAAGTTTTACGGAAAAGTTTGTATAGGCAATTTATCACCATTCTACTTGGATTACAAAGACTTGAAACTTCCTACAGGAATATATAATAGTCAAATTATTAATTGCGAAATTGGTGACGACAACGCCATTCACCATGTACGCTACATGTCTAATTATATTACAGGAAACGAAGTTATCCTTTTGAATATAAACGACATGGAAACGAGCAAAAATGCAAAATTTGGAAATGGAATCATAAAAGAAGACGAATCCGAAGAAAAGAGAATTTGGATAGAGCTGTGTAACGAAAACGGAGGCAGACCGATTCTTCCATTTGATGGAATGCAGGCCACTGACGCCTACATTTGGACACGCAATCGTCACGATGTAGCGCTACAGGATAAGCTGAAAGAAATAACAGAAGCTGCCTTTTCAAAAAAAGGCGGATATTACAGTGAGATCGGCAATCAAGTTGTGATTAAAAATAGTAACATGATTAACGATGTTATTATTGGTGATCACGCATATATCAAAGGTGTAAATAAGCTCAAAAATGTAACTATACATTCTACTGAAACAGCCATTACACAGATTGGTGAGGGTTGCGAAATCGTAAATGGTATTATCGGTTACGGGTGTCGCATTTTTTACGGTGTGAAAGCTGTTCGCTTTATCCTTTCTTCTTTTTCACAATTAAAATACGGTGCACGATTAATTAACTCTTTTTTGGGTGATAACTCTACCATATCCTGTTGCGAGGTTTTAAATTCATTGTTATTTCCAGCACACGAACAACACCACAATAACTCCTTTCTATGTGCAGCACTTATTATGGGGCAAAGCAACATGGCTGCTGGCGCCACAATTGGTTCTAATCACAATTCTCGTTCTGCTGATGGCGAAATAATTGCAAATCGAGGTTTCTGGCCGGGACTCTGTGTAAGTTTAAAGCATAATTCCAAATTCGCTTCCTACTCGTTGATTGTTAAAGGAGATTTTTTACACGAATTAAATATTAAACTACCGTTTTCATTAATAAGTACTGATGTTCAAAATGACAGACTAATAATTTTGCCGGGTTATTGGTTTTTGTACAATATGTACGCCGTAATGCGTAATTCGAAGAAATTTGTAGCGCGTGATAAACGTACAATGAAAAATCAACATTTAGAATACGACGTATTAGCGCCAGATACGATTAATGAAATGTTTGATTCTTTAGATATCATTGAAGAAGCTGTCGGAAAATCTATTTATCCAAATTGGACAAACTCAAAAATAGAGGGTAAGAAGGTTTTATTGGATAATCAAATTAAAATAAACCAAGATATTTATCTTGAAAACGTGGAATGTTCGAAGCGTAAAGTCGTTTTGTTAAAACCGCGTGAAAGCTATAATCTTTTCAAAAAATTAATTCGTCACTACGCCGCTACACAAATATTAGATCACTTAGTTGATGAAAATGATGGGGCTTTAGACATACTTAATAAACTTCAACAATATAAAGATATTGGAAGAAAACAATTTGAAAATATAGGTGGACAAATCGTTCCCAAAGAAGATTTAAAAATTTTGATAGAAGACATCAAAGCCGACAAATTCAAAAACTGGCAAGAAATTCATCAGCAATATCATAAATGGAGTGCTAATTACAATCAAGAAAAATTAGCACACGCACTAGCTTCACTAGCAGAAATTACGAAAACACCAATTGAAAATTGGGATGTCCAGTTTATCTCCAACTTAATAGAAGAAAGCATTGCTACACAACAATGGATATATACTGAAATCTACAATTCGCGCAAAAAAGATTACGAAAACCCATTCCGATATATGGTATACGAAAACGAAGAAGAAATGAATGTTGTGATCGGAAGTTTAGAAGATAATGCCTTTATTAAATCTGAAAAAGAGGAATTAACAAAATTTGTAAATAAAGCCAATTCCTTTTTGTCGGTCTTATCTAATTCAACGGTTAATATATAAAGCAAAAACCCCTCATACGAGGGGTTTTCCTTTTTAACCAAAACCTAATATAAAACTATTTTACTTCTATTAATCTTTTTGCAATAATTGCATCTTCTTTTTTGCCAATTGTTACTTTTAAGATACCATCTTCGTAGCTCGCGTCAATATTGCTGTAATCAACAGTATCAGGTAAAGTAAAGGATCTTGTAAAAGAATTATAGTTGAATTCTTTCTTACTATACAATTTACCTTCTGAAGCATTTTCTTCTGATTTCTCTACAGAGATAGAAATAATATTTTTATCTACATTGATTTTGAAATCAGACTTTTGCAAACCAGGAGCTGCAAACTCAACTTCAAATGATTTTTCTAACTCGGTAATGTTTACTGCTGGAATACGAGTTACTAAACGATCAGTAATGAAAGAATCATTAAATAAGTTGTCAAATACACTGTTTACAAATGGATTTACACCGTCTGTGTTAACTGCTTTAGTAGGGAACTTTAATAATGCCATTTTATAATCCTCCAATTTTAATTTTTATCTATTTTATTTTAATTCAATTATTTACATGAAGGAATATTCAACTTCTATACCAACAGTATTTTAAAGACAAAAAGTCATAAAACTATATTTTTAGATGACAAATTGTCAATTTTTGTAAAACAAAAATGCCTTTTAGGTTACTAAAAGGCGTTTCTTAAACATATAAGTATTATGAAGTTAATCTCTTTTATAAGCTAGCGAAACTAAGGAATTTGCTAAATCGCCCCCAAAAGGCGGATTTACCTTGCGAATAGACACATTTACTTCTTGCGCAAAAGCATATTTTTTCAACACCATATCCAAAATATCTTCCAAAGCAGATTCCAATAACTTGCGTTTAGGACGCATCACATCCACTAAAATTTGGTAAAGCTCCTCGTAATTGATGGTGTTTTTTAAATCCTCAGCATCCGAATTTTCAAAAGGAAAAAGTACTTCGAGGTTGATATAGAATTCATTGCCTATCACCTGCTCCTCCTCATAAAACCCTATTGGCGCATAGAAGCGTACATCCGTCAGGGCAACTTTTTGTGTAATCATAATTAAAAATAAGCATTTTTAGCCTTTTTCCTTATATTTATTCAATAAACTTAAACACATGAGAAACATTAAAAACATTCTAACACTTTCAATTTTCACACTCTCCATTCCGACCGCTTTATTTGCGCAGACTAAATTCCAACCACAAGACACGGAATTTTACGAACCCAAATCAAAAATTGTACATACCAGCCCGAATAAAGCGCCGAGTGATGCACTAATTCTTTTTGATGGCACAGATTTAAGCCAATGGGAAAGTACTAAAACAAAAGGCGCTAATGCAGCATGGACAATAAAAGATGGTGTGCTTACAGTAAAACCAGGAACTGGAGATATTCAGACCAAGCAGCATTTTGAAGATTTTCAATTGCATTTGGAGTGGAAAAGCCCCGAAGTCATAAAAGGTGAAGGTCAAGGACGAGGTAACAGCGGTGTCTTTTTACAAGGGAAATACGAGTTGCAAGTGTTGGACAACAACAATAACCACACGTATGTAAATGGTCAAGCTGCTTCTATTTATAAACAAAGACAGCCTTTAGTATCTGCTACAAAGGCTGCCGGAGAGTGGCATACATACGATATATTATATACTGCTCCGAGATTCAACAAAGATGGCGTGCTTATCAAAAAAGCTTTAGTCACAGTATTACACAATGGCGTAGTGGTACATTATAACACACAAATAGAAGGAACAACCGAATATATTGGTATGCCTCAAATGATTCCACACGGACCGGGACCTATTGCCTTGCAAGACCATGGGGACTTGGTCAATTTCAGAAATATTTGGATTCGACCATTATAAAGAACAAAGACAATTTCGTTCCTGTGAATTAAATGGAAATCCATATTTTCGCGTTGACAATTATTTCATAAAATGAAAAAACTACTATTACTTTTTTTATTAAGCAGTTCTACTGTTTACGCGCAACGTAATTTTACGATTGACGAAACTGTCTTTGGACCAAGTAAATTTGCACCCAAAACAGTATTTGGCGTGCAGTGGATGAAATCTACAGATACATTCACGCATTTGGATGCCACATATCAGCAGTTGGTTTCGAGAACTGCAAAAGATAATTGGAATGAAAAAGTAATTGCCTCAACTGAAGAGTTGAAAACTGCCCTTGAGAAAGTTATTACGACAGATAAGTTTACTTTAGGTACTTTCCCTTATACTTATACTTGGATTGATAGCGATAACATTGCATTTGAATTAATAGCAGAGAAAGATAGTTACGACATTCATTACAATACGAAAAATAAATCTGCGCAAATTGTAAAATCATCTCCAAAGGATTTAGTTGAAGCACAAGATGCACAATATACCGCTTATTTGGTCGGTAATAATATTGAGATTCTAACGACAGAAGGTCAAAAAATTCAAGTCACTAAAGATACAATTGATGGGATTGTCAATGGTAGCTCCAATACCCACCGTCAAGAATTTGGAATTCACAAAGGAATGTGGTGGTCACCAAACGGAAAGAGCTTATTGTACTACCGTAAGAACGAAACCATGGTCACTAAATACCCGCTCCCGCAATGGGATACGCGCGTAGCGACGAACAAAGATATACGCTATCCAATGGCGGGTATGAAATCGGAAGAAGTAACTATAGTAGTTTTTAATACCGAAAGTAAAACATACACCACATTAAAAACTGGCGAACCAAAAGAACAATATCTTACTTCGGTAACTTGGGATCCTAGCAATGAATTTGTCTATGTCGGCGTGTTGAACCGCGGTCAAGACCATTTGAAATTAAATCAGTACAATGCAGTTACAGGGGATTTCGTAAAAACACTTTTTGAAGAGAAATCAACTACTTGGGTAGAACCGCAACATGAATTGACCTTCTTACCCAATAATAAAAGCCAATTTTTGTATCAAACTGACAAAGATGGCTACAATCAAGTTTATTTGTATGACACAGCTGGTAAATTGATTAAACATCTAGGCTATCAAGATGTCATTGTAGAAAATTTCAAAGGCTTTAACGCGAACGCCTCTAAATTGTATTATGTAGGCGCAAGTAATAAGGGTTTGGAACGTCATCTTTATGAAGTAGAGATTAAGTCTGGAAAAACGAAACAATTAACAACTTCAAAAGGTGTACACAATGCTTCAGTTAGTCCTACAGGAAATTATGTGATCGATCAATACAGCAATCTAAATACACCTTATACCTTACAAGTTATAACAACTAAAAATGGACAAACCCAATCAATATTTGAAGCCGAAAATCCATTCACAGGTAAAATTAACTTACCAAAAATAGAATTTAAAGAATTTTTGTCTCCTGACGGAAAAACTCCGTTGAATGCTCGTATCACCTACCCTACGAATTTTGATTCAACCAAAAAATATCCAGTAATGGTGTATTTGTATGGTGGTTCGCATGCACAGATGATTACAGACAGATGGCTAGGAGGCGTTGGTTATTTTGATTTGTACATGGCTCAACAAGGGTATCTAGTATTTACATTGGATAACCGCGGTTCAGACGCTCGTGGTCGTGACTTTACGCGCGTTACACACAGACAATTAGGCGAAGCCGAAATGGCTGATCAGCTTGTTGGATTTGATTATTTGAAATCACTCCCTTATGTAGACAAAGATAATATGGGAATTTTCGGGTGGAGTTATGGCGGATTTATGACTACATCGTTAATGACAAAACACAATACAACTTTCAAAGCTGGTGTAGCTGGTGGCCCAGTAATGGATTGGAAATATTACGAAGTGATGTATGGCGAGCGCTACATGGATACACCGCAAGAAAATCCAGATGGCTACAAAAAGACTTCATTGCTAGACAAAGCTGGTCAATTGAAAGGCAATTTATTGATTATTCATGGCGCACAAGATCCAGTCGTAGTACAACAGCATAGCATGGATTTCGTAGAACAATGCATTAAAAAAGGCATACAAGTCGATTATTTCCTGTACCCATCACATGAACATAATGTTCGTGGAAAAGACAGAGTTCATATGTACGATAAGATTGCAAAATATTTTGATTTGCATTTGAAAAAATAAAAGTAACTAGCCTTGCAAATTTTGTAAGGCTTTTTGATTTTAAGACGTTTTTTTGACAATAAATTATCACAATAATTTAAGGATTTTAAAAATAAAATATATAACTTTGCACTCCGACAAAGCAGTCGGAATTCTCTTCCAATCAAAGGTATTTCTACCGCTTTTTCACAAACAACAAATAGTAATTTAAACTTTTTGATTTAATAAATAATGCCAAGAAACACCTCCATTAACTCCGTTTTAATCATAGGTTCTGGTCCTATTGTTATCGGACAAGCGTGTGAATTTGATTACTCAGGATCTCAAGCTGCACTATCTTTGAAAGAAGAAGGCATCAAGGTTTCGATAATCAACTCTAACCCTGCAACTATTATGACTGACCCAGTTGTTGCAGACAACGTTTATTTATTACCACTTACTTGCGAAAGTATTGAGCAAATTCTTCAGGAACAACAAATTGATGCGGTATTGCCTACTATGGGTGGTCAGACAGCGTTGAACTTGTGTATTGAGGCATCAGAGCGCGGAATTTGGGAAAAGTATAACGTTCAGGTTATTGGTGTTGATGTAGCAGCAATCGAAAAAACGGAAAACCGTGAAGAATTCCGTCAATTAATGATTGATATCGGTGTAGGTGTTGCGCCTTCAAAAATCGCTAACTCATTCTTAGAAGGTAAAGAAGCTGCGCAAGAAATAGGATTTCCTTTGGTAATTCGTCCTTCGTACACATTAGCTGGTACTGGTGGTGGTTTCGTACACAAGAAAGAAGATTTTGATGCGGCATTAAACCGTGGTCTTCACGCCTCTCCTACGCACGAAGTATTGGTAGAGCAAGCTGTATTAGGTTGGAAAGAATTCGAATTGGAGTTATTACGTGACAAAAACGATAACGTAATCATCATCTGTACAATCGAAAACTTTGACCCAATGGGTATCCACACAGGAGACTCGATTACAGTAGCACCAGGAATGACATTGTCGGACAAGTGTTACCAAGATATGCGTAACCAAGCGATCAAGATGATGCGTTCGATTGGTAATTTCGCGGGTGGTTGTAACGTACAATTCTCCGTGAATCCAGAAAACGAAGATATTATCGCGATTGAGATCAATCCACGTGTATCCCGTTCTTCAGCGTTAGCATCTAAAGCTACAGGTTACCCAATTGCGAAAATCGCTGCTAAATTGGCTATCGGTTACAACTTGGATGAGTTGCAAAACCAAATTACAAAAACTACTTCTGCATATTTCGAACCTACATTAGATTACGTAATCGTAAAAGTTCCTCGTTTCAACTTTGATAAATTCAAAGGTGCAAACAAAGAATTAGGTCTTCAGATGAAAGCTGTAGGTGAAGTAATGGCAATCGGTCGTACATTCATCGAGGCATTGCAAAAAGCGGCTCAATCGCTAGAAACAGGTCGTGCTGGTCTAGGTGCTGATGGTCGTCAATTGCGCAATTTAGAAGAGATAATGCACAGCTTAGAGCATCCAAGTGCAGATCGTCTTTTCCATATCAAAGATGCTTTCGAATTAGGTGTTCCTTTGGAATCTATCCGTAAAGCAACACATATTGACAAATGGTACTTACTTCAGATTCAAGAATTGGTTCAATTAGAAACTGAATTGAAAAGATACCAATTATCAAATATTCCACGTGATTTTTTTATGACCTTGAAACAAAAAGGTTATTCAGATTTACAAATCTCTTGGTTGTTAGGTAATGTAACAGAAGATCAAGTTTACGATCGTCGTAAAGAATTAGGTATCAACCGTGTGTACAAAATGGTAGATACGTGTGCGGCTGAATTCCCAGCACAAACGCCATACTACTACTCTACTTTCGAAGAAGAAAACGAATCAATCTCTTCTGATAAGAAGAAAATCATCGTATTGGGTTCTGGTCCTAACCGTATCGGTCAAGGTATCGAATTCGATTACTCTTGTGTACACGGGTTGTTAGCAGCTAAAGAATGTGGCTACGAAGCCATTATGGTAAACTGTAACCCAGAGACTGTTTCTACAGACTTCAACATGGCAGACAAATTATACTTCGAGCCTGTATTCTGGGAGCACGTACGTGAGATTATCGAGTTAGAGAAGCCAGTAGGTGTTATCGTACAGTTAGGTGGTCAGACAGCACTTAAAATGGCTGACAGACTAGAAGCTTTAGGCGTGAAAATCATCGGAACTTCATTCGGTAATATGGATTTGGCTGAAGATCGCGGTAGTTTCTCTGATTTATTGAAAGAATTAGAAATTCCTTACCCGAAATACGGTGTAGCAACTTCAGCAGAAGAAGCTATCAAAGTAGCAAACGAAGTGGGTTACCCAGTATTGGTTCGTCCTTCGTACGTATTAGGTGGTCAAGGTATGAGCATCGTGATCAACGACGAAGACTTGGAAAAGGCAGTAGTTAACTTGCTTAAAAACCTTCCAGGAAACCAAATCTTGATTGACCATTTCTTAGACAGAGCGGAAGAAGCCGAATCGGATTCAATCTGTGATGGCGAAGATGTACATATTATCGGTATGATGGAGCACATCGAGCCTGCGGGTATCCACTCTGGTGACTCTTACGCGGTATTGCCTCCATTTAGTTTATCACAAAATGTACAAGCTAAGATGGAAGAATATTCTATCAAATTGGCAAAAGCATTAGACGTAAAAGGATTATTGAATATTCAGTTTGCTATCAAAGGTGAAAATGTATACGTAATCGAGGCTAATCCTCGTGCATCACGTACCGTTCCTTTTATCGCGAAAGCATACGATGTGCCTTACATCAATATTGCTACTAAAGTTATGTTGGGTGAGAACAAATTGAAAGATTTCACTATTGCGCGTAAGTTAACAGGATGGGCAATTAAAGAACCGGTATTCTCGTTCTCTAAATTCCCTGAAGTAGACAAACAATTAGGCCCTGAAATGAAATCTACAGGTGAAGCGATCCGCTTTATCAAAGATTTACAAGACCCTTACTTTAGAGAATTGGTATCTAAAAAATCAATGTTCTTGAACGCACAATAAGCAAACAAGAAATATTATAAAAAGGAACTCCCTCACAAGCAACTGTGAGGGAGTTTTTTTTGTAAATGAAGTTAATTAAGGAGACACCATTTATTTTCATAAATTAAAGATTATTTACTCATACTATTGGGAATACACCCTAAATTAATCCCCAAAAGAATATAAAATGGATTATTTGTATAAGACCAGTGAATTACAATTTATAAGGTATTTAAAAGAACATCAAATTCATAAAATCTGGTGGGACTTTACGACATATATTTTTGACTATGGAGATTTCTATTTTCAAATCGAAAGTGTCTCAGCAGTTGAAGATACTCCGAATGAATCTGACGAAGCTATCATCGGTCAATTCACTAAACATCTTGTAGCCTTTGTTCCTGGAGAACATACAAGACTAGTATGTCAAGATAAAAAAATAGAAGAATTATATATCGTACGCATATTTCTTTATTTCACAAATTTGACACAATTCACTAAGACTGAACAATTATTGAGGCGTGTGAAACAAAAGTTAAGGGTTATGGCATCTGGAAAAAAAGATCCTATCGGAGATATTACTTCAAAGACAACAGGTGTTCATAAAGAAATAACGTGTCATCCTAAATTAAACCCAGATTACGCAATAGAAAAAAATAGTTAATTTAGAGATTTAAAATCCAACTGCGTAGCAGTAGAAAAA
>NZ_WUQY01000204.1 GCF_009829085.1 Sphingobacterium bovisgrunnientis | reverse complement strand
CTGCGGAATTTAGCCCAGTCAAATACACTTAAGCATAAGGGAATAATAGTAGCATCCATGAGATATACTTTACGTTTAAGCCTATTAAGCTCAGCTCGTCTAGGAGAATTTTTATGCCACAGATGATCTAAAAGTTTGTAGTAAAGGTCTCGGAATAGACGATGATCACGATGTTTGTTAATGTAGGAAAGATTGGATTTGCTAGGCGTTCTAGAGATACCCATATGACTCATGTTTCCTGTAGTACTACGAAGACCATTAGAGATATCACGAACGGAATCAGCCGATGAAAGATGGCAGAAAAGCATACTCACAAAATGTGTCCAGCTATTAATTCCCTTGTGATGTTTAT
>NZ_WUQY01000203.1 GCF_009829085.1 Sphingobacterium bovisgrunnientis | reverse complement strand
AGTTAATTTTTTTCCTGGATCCGTCACTGGTTGTAGAGTTGTGACAACTTGTAATTTCAATTAGGGCTGTAAGCAAAAATCGTCAAACCGAAAAATCAAATCGAAACCGCATTTTGGAAACCGTCGGTTTGGTGCCACGTGGACCCGTCAACGAAATGGTTTTGAACCAAACCAAACCGGTCAAAAACGGTTTGGTTTAGGTCTGAGAAATTTCATTGCTGTTTAAAATCAAATCGGACCGGCGAAAAATATTAAAAAATTAATAAAAAATGAAATTTTCTAAATTGTAACTTATAGGACTTTTGTGTTGAGTTTATTTATTTATTTTTAATTGAGTCTCATATATTCCATAG
>NZ_WUQY01000202.1 GCF_009829085.1 Sphingobacterium bovisgrunnientis | reverse complement strand
ATCTTTAATCACGATTTTTATCCAAATATTCTACTAACGCGTATTTGAAATAGGGACAAATATCTTTTGTATTAATTATTTATTTCAATTATATAAAAATACGAGAGATAAATATGTATTTTTCGTTCTCATAATAAACATTTTGAACGAACATTGTTTTTATAGACAAGATCTGAAAATGGAAAGAGTGCTGATGATAAAATATTTTTTTCAAAAAAGTTGAGAACTTAAATGTAAAAATAAAAAAAAATAAAAATCATCAGAAAGATTGAGTTACCAGGTAATTTATGGTTTGATTGTTGATATATTGAGAAAGAAAATAACATTGTGTTTTAATGATGTGATTTTACACTT
>NZ_WUQY01000201.1 GCF_009829085.1 Sphingobacterium bovisgrunnientis | reverse complement strand
AAATTCACATAGAGCATAGCGGGATATTTCTATCCCCTATCGGACCCTATGACAATTTATATTACGTCGAATCTATTTCCCTTCTTTCGAATGCATAAAATAGATCACCACATTCATACAATTAATGTGCGCACAAAAATCATATGGAATAAATACGTATAAATCGTTCAAACATCCAAAAACGTGTTTTAATGTCAAAAGTATAAAACTAAAGATTCAAATATCATGTTACAAGGTTCATCGATCTCTTAGTACAAAAAAAACTAGCATAACTAAAGAAAGAAAAACAAAAGAATAAATGAAGAAACGTCATCACCCGAGTAGATATTCAATTAATTTCTTGAAGTGCTTGATGAA
>NZ_WUQY01000200.1 GCF_009829085.1 Sphingobacterium bovisgrunnientis | reverse complement strand
CCACACAAGCTAACAAAGATAAAGGAGAAAACGGCTACCCCATCTTTCTTCTCACTACCACCCTCTCACACCACTCACAGAGCAAACGGAGTACACCACAAATCTCAATCCACTATGTATGCAAACATATTACACAAAGTAATAAGATCACTCTAATTCATGCAATTACAGACATCTAACATATTGAAAGTGTAACATATCAACATTGCAATAGAATTGAGTGTTCACATATGCAGAAAATGATTACACACATATGTACGTGCAGTAACCTGGTCATAACTCGATCCAGTGGCAACATTCGTCTTACCGCTCTCTTATCTTTCCTTTTATAATCATTCCTAAGACAATCTACTTTACC
>NZ_WUQY01000199.1 GCF_009829085.1 Sphingobacterium bovisgrunnientis | reverse complement strand
AGTAAAGAAGGAGAGGCCCCTATACAAAGGCTTCAGGACATGAGGCAGCAGGCGGGTGAAATGTTGAAGAGCTATTTGGCTTGGTTCACTGATGAAATGACATATTGCGAGCAGGTAACGGATAGGGAGGCCCTATCGGCACTCAGAGGCGGACTTAACATGAATACTCTCTTTTGGAGAGATGTGCGAAACAGAAACCCCACTACTTATGATGCCCTTGTGGAAATGATGAGGGGGGAAATAGTCAACGAGGAGTTGATTGACCATCGCAACAGGACCTCTTTGGGGCTGCCACCCACTCAAAGACAAAGGCGAGGTCCTGTATCACACTTGGTAACCCAGCAATGGACCCAAGCAGG
>NZ_WUQY01000198.1 GCF_009829085.1 Sphingobacterium bovisgrunnientis | reverse complement strand
TGAGGTCACAAATCGAAATTTATTAGGTCACTGATTTTTTTCGAGGTCACGGATCGAAATTTTAATAAGTCACAATTTATTTTCAAGGTCACAAATCAAAAATTTATTTGGTCACAGATTATTTTCGAGGTCACAAATCAGAGTTTTAATAAATCACAGATTACAATTCAAAAATTTCGTAGGTCACAGTTTGTTCACCGGTCACAAATTAACCAATTTATTAATCACAATAAACCAAATGATTTGTGACCACTACCATCATTTGTGAATATCACCTCACCATCGCACTATCGTCAAACACTACTACTGCCAGAGCCACCCCACATCAGCACAATTGGTCAACACCACTACACACCGCC
>NZ_WUQY01000197.1 GCF_009829085.1 Sphingobacterium bovisgrunnientis | reverse complement strand
TATCACCGGAGAACATAAACTCTGCACACTGGACTTTTTAGCGTCCGTACACCCTATCAATCGGAATATTCTCTCCAACTTGTGAAACCACTCCTTGGCTGCAAGTGGATCAGTTGCTCCATTGAAAGTAGGGGCCTTGTGCCTTCGAAATTGCTCGACCACTGAAGCATGGGTTTGAAGAGCATTAGGAGCTGGTGCTAGGGGCTGAGTTTGGTTCGGGTTCTGTTTGCCTAGGTCTTGAACTGCTTGGAGGAGATCTCTTATCGGGTTGTTCTAGTTGGCTCACGACATTTTCCTACGGATAAGATGTAAGGTTTCTTATTAACTTATTTTTTTGTAAAGAAGAAAGATAAGATCTTT
>NZ_WUQY01000196.1 GCF_009829085.1 Sphingobacterium bovisgrunnientis | reverse complement strand
TTTTGCCAATTTTTCGCCGGACAGTTTTTAATATTTTGACGATATCTTTCTCTCCTGATGTCCAACTAAAGTGATTCAAGTTTCTTTGGAAAGCTAACTCAAAGTTCTACAGATGTTCTTCAGATATCATCTTCGAATTCCATAATTTTACATGTCAAAAACTGGTCCCAATATGAGACTAAAAATCGGTGCAAAATCTTTCAGCATATGTGATAATGCTTTGACTATATTTCACCCTTTTGGCTTCTTTGCATAGCCAATTGATGCCAAACACTCTCAAATCTTCATATCTTCATATTGCCTTCCGAGTCATCTTTAGGATTTTTGAAATTTAGCCCTCTAACATTCACTTTCACTTTCC
>NZ_WUQY01000195.1 GCF_009829085.1 Sphingobacterium bovisgrunnientis | reverse complement strand
TATTTCCCCCTTCCTGCTTGGAGTCTTCAAAAAGTTTGGCTTAACAAACCTTTCTTTCAACAACTATAGACTCCGAAATAGAAAGTGTTGGAATTGTGACATTTTTGTTGTCACAAAATTATTGTAATTTTTCATTTTTGATTTAGTTACATATTTGGTTGAAGGCTAACTATGAAATGATGAAAGTTATACCTATTTTGTATGCTATTTTAATAGAGTATGCTGTCATTGTATTGTCTAGTATGGTTATAGACAAGTGGGTAGATTAGTTGATAGAAGCCTAGCAAGTTGCTCTATATATGAGAGTATTGTATAACTCGAAAATAGATAAGAAAATATATATCAAAATGTAGCCTATACCA